>JBAQZP010000086.1:0-59701 GCA_049791095.1 Phormidesmis sp. | reverse complement strand
TGCCAGGGCAGTCCTAAGCTTTTGAAAAATTGTTCCTTGAGTATTTTGGCTGATTGAGACATAGTAGAAAGTGTTATTTGTGGCTTGCAAGGCGCTGATGTATATCTATCAGACCTTGCAGCCTTTTACTACCTTTTGCCTCCTCTTAAGTCAGTGCCATTGATCTACCGCTCAGCTTTCAGAGGTCTCAGAAAAATGAGCATCGACGACCAGCGTTGCGCCGTGCAGGGTCTCGCCATTGATTGCCAAATACATCACAGCTTCGGCAATATCTCCGAAGGCGCGAGCAGGTGCCTCTGGATCTTCGCTAGGGCCATAGATAATTGAGGTGGCCAAATTTAAGGGAAATGCCTGGGCGGCTAGCGCTGTCGAAGAGGGCATGGCCCAAATCAGGTTAGCCGTGACATGCTGGGCCGGAAATTGCTGGGCGATCGCCCGAGTCATCGCCATCACCCCACCCTGGCAAATAGCCGTCGCCGACCGGGTTTGCGACGGCGGTTGCGTCGGGGTCTGCTCAATTAAATTAATAATGGTGCCACTGCCAGAGTGCTGTAGAAAAGGCAGCGCGTACTGACAGCAAAAAAAAGTACCCTTGAGTGTCGTTTCGACCACGCGATCCCAAACCGTCTCAGATATTTCTAACAGCGCGCCGTCTGGCGAGGAGCGGGCGTTGGCATGATTAAACAAAATATCCAAACGCCCGTAGGTAGCAATTGTTTCGTCAATCGCAGCCTGGGCATCGGCAATCACAGAGGTATCTGATAGGGTAAAGCTAGCGCGGCCACCGCGATCACGAATTCGAGTAACGGTCGCTAGGCCCTGAGTAGCATTTCGACCACAAATCATCACGCAAGCCCCTTCGCTAGCTAGCTGGCGAGCAATACTAGCGCAGATCCCAGGGCTGCTGCTGGTGACCAGCGCCACCTTTTCACTCAACCGCATAGCAGCTTCCTCCACCGGCTCATCCACAAAAGACGTCTGACAAGCGCCGGGTATGAGTACCTTCTGAAGCTTTGCGGGATAGACCACAGCGGCCTAACGCTGAAGTAGCGCCTTAGATTGAACAGGGATTGTGACGACCAACAGACATCGTAAACCATAAGAACTGTGGAAACGGCGCTTTTGAATAGGTACGAGACAGCTATCCATATTTGCCAGATAATTTCTGCTGATTTTGGGCAATAAAACGGTGATAAAGGCAGATTTACCGTAAGAGAATATACCTTTGTTTAGTGAGGGTTAATAAGATTTTTGGAGAGGGACAAGATTTCTAAAGGCGTCAGAGTATATTACCAACTTGCTGAAAGATTCCGGATTCGACCGTGGTAGAAAAAATCACCTTGCGACCGACGCTGCCGAGTGACTTAAATTTTGTTTTAAACACTGAGCGGCATTCAGCGAATGCATCTTTCATCGGTCAATGGCCAGCGGCCCAGCATGAGGCAGCATTAGCCGCTGCCGACATCGCTCACCTGATTGCCAGGCACCATCAGCCGATTGGCTATGTTATTTTGACGGGTTTGACGAGCGCTGAACGCACGGTAAATTTGCGGCGAATTGTCGCGGTAGAAAAGGGCCAGGGCTATGGCCGGGCAATTCTACGACAGGCGAAAGCCTACGCCTTTGAGACGGCAGGCGCTCATCGCTTTTGGTTAGATGTGATTGTCAGTAATGAGCGGGCGCGATCGCTATATGAAAGCGAGGGCTTTGTATTAGAAGGGACATTGCGAGATGCCTGGAAAACGGCAGATGGCTATGAAGATATGTTGATCATGTCAATGCTGGAAAAAGAATACGCAGCCTCGCTCTAGCCAACTAGCTATGCGACTACCGCCACTGGCAAATAAGTCAACACTTCCACACCTGATTTAGTCACCGCCAGAGTGTGCTCAAACTGGGCCGACAGCTTGCCATCTTGGGTAACGGCTGTCCACTTATCATCCAGCAAATCCACTTCGTAAGTGCCTTCATTCAACATCGGTTCGATCGTAAAAACCATACCCGGACGAATTTTCTTGCCCTTGCCCGGCACGCCATAGTGAGGAATCTGGGGCTCAGCATGAAAAGTGCGATGTACGCCATGGCCCACAAAGTCGCGCACCACCGCAAAGCCTTCCCCTTCAGCGTAGGCTTGAATCGCTGCGCCAATATCGCCAACCCGTGCGCCCACTTTGACCGCTTCGATGCCCACCCACATCGCCTTTTTAGTCACTTCAACTAGGCGCTTAGCCGCTGGCGAAACATCCCCCACCAAAAAGGTGCGAGAGCTGTCACCGTGATAGCCATTCAACAAAGGAGTCACATCGATATTTATAATGTCGCCATCTTGCAGGATGTCTTTTTTGTTAGGAATACCATGGCAAACCACATCATTAATACTGGTACAAATAGACTTAGGAAAATCTATTGCACCGGGCTGCCCCGGATAGCCCAGCGGGGCGCTGGTGGCACCGTGCTTTTTCGTCCAGCGCTCGGCAGCATCGTTGAGCGCTAGGGTACTCACGCCGGGTTTAACCATAGGTTCTAGAAAATCTAGCAGCTCGGAAGAGAGCCTGCAAGCGGGCCGCATTGCATCGATTTCGCGACTAGAGAGTAAGGTAATACCTTTAAAGGGTTCGGATTTAAACTTCACGGCAGAAACTTGTGCGGTATGGGATATCTCCTTACTCTAGCGTTATTGCTCACCCTTTGAAGAAGGTTAGCAAGAGCGGGTATGCTGGGCGCGAAGCTGATGTGAGGCAGGTAGCGATGAAATTTTGGCTGACGTGTTTTGTGCTGCTGTTTACTGGAGCAGAGCTTTTTGAGTGGTTTTCACAGCTAGAAAGCTGGCAAGCTTCGGGCATTTGGTTAGTGCTTGGGGGGATGGGTTTGGCAGCGGCAAGCAATGCAGCGCACTTACCTTTATGGCCTTTATGGCTGAGGAGCCATGAATTTTTTGACGCCTTTGCGGATGAGGCTTCTAGGAGCAAGCCGACTGGAAAAGGCCATGAGCTGGTTCGTGAGGCCGTGGACAGCGACGACCTGACCACGGGTTAAAGCGTCGTAACCAAACTGGGCGACCTCGGCAGCGGTAGGGATTTTGTCGGTAGTGCTGCTGTTAGCCAGGGCCATTTTGTCCATGTTGGCATTGTCGATAAAGCTGGACTGAGTAGGGCCAGGGCAAAGGACGGTAACCTGGATGCCCTGGTCTTCGGTTTCGGCTGCGATCGCCTCACTAAACGACAACACATAAGCTTTGGTCGCAAAGTAAACCGCCATCATCGGGCCGGGTTGAAAGGCAGCGGTAGAAGACACATTCAGCACTTTGCCACTGGCGCGCTGAATCATTGCAGGCAAAAACAATCGGCTGATGTGGGTGAGCGCAAGCACATTGAGAAGAATCATCCCCTGAAGTTTTTCCCAATCGCTGCTAGCAAATTCGCCGTAGTCGCCATAGCCCGCATTGTTAACCAAAACATCGACCGTGAGACCGTTTTGCTGCACCTGGTCAAAGAGCTGCTGAGGAGCCTTGGGGTCGGTGAGGTCGTGGCTCAAGACGGTGGCCTGAATACCGTGCTGGCTGGCAAGTTCGGCTTGAAGGGTATGCAGCTTGTCCTCACTGCGGGCAACCAGAATGAGATTGTGCTGGTTGCGAGCGAAGGTTTTGGCAAGTTCTAGACCAATGCCGCTAGATGCGCCAGTAATGAGAGCGGTGGGGTTCATACAAAGAAAAGGGTGAAGCGGCGTCAAAGCCAGATACAACAAGTGTGTTTACCGTATATCAACCGAATGTCGGCATCCTCTACCGGTGGGTGAGGGTTTTAGCACTCCAGGTTGCCCGCCTGTTTTGGCATGATGAATACATTGCAATTCGGAGACATTTATATGATTGTTCGTCGTTACTGGCAACCGTTCCAAGAGTTCAACACTGTAAGGCAACAGCTCGACCAACTGTTTGATGAGTTTGCTGGCGTGGAGACTGCACCGACTACCTGGACACCCGCTGTGACCCTGGTAGAAAGTACAGATGCTTTGATGCTGCATGTACAGCTACCGGGCGTGAACCCTGACCATATTGATGTGCAGGCAAGCCGGGAAGTTGTGGCGATTTCGGGCGATCGCAAAGCCCCCGAGCTAAGCGAAGACCAAAAGTTACGTCGCAACGAGTTTCGCTATGGCGCTTTCCGCCGGGTAGTCTCTCTACCGGTGGCGATCGATCCTCAGTCGGTGACTGCCGACTACGAAGCTGGCATCTTAGTGCTAACCCTGCCCAAAGCAGAAGATGAGCGCAACAAAGTAGTGAAAGTAAGCGTTGCCGGTGCCAAGCCTGCTGCGATCGCCGAAGCTACTGACGAAGTTTCCTCCGAGGAATCTGCGGCTGACGCTCAATAATCACGCCTGGCACTGGGTCATGGTTGGGAGACTTCTGATTCGGTGCCACGACTTTGGATCTTCTAGACAGAGATCTTGAGACAACAAGTTTAGGTACAACCCGGCGGGTGATTTTTGAACGAATCATCCGCCTTTTTTTGTGATTGCCTTTTTTGTGATTAATGACGCTCCACCGCCCTTACCCCTACCCCCCATCCCCTATGCTGTTAACACTTAGCAATTGCAGATGAAACAGCCATGGCAAGCAGCAATATTCCGGCGTCAACCGGCCCTGCCGAAACGCCCCAACAAATTCCTCAAATCGGGCTTTTAACCATGTTCCGCTTAGGGACTTTTAACATGGGCCTTGGCATTATGTCGCTGCTGACCTTGGGCGTGCTGAACCGGGTAATGATCGACGAATTGCGGGTGCCTGCACTGGTGGCAGCGGGTGCGATCGCCGTCCATCAATTCATGGCCCCGGCTCGCGTTTGGTTCGGCCAAATGTCCGACTCAAAACCCCTGCTCGGTCACCATCGCAGCGGCTACATTTGGTTAGGGATTGTCAGTATGTGGGCAACCGCGTTCGTCGCCGTGCAGGTAATGTGGCAGCTCGGCGAATACATTGAAAAATTCGGCTGGGGCGGGGGCGCTTACCCTTGGGTCGGCTTGCTAGCCGTGATATTTGCCTGCTACGGTCTGGCCTTGTCGTCGGCTTCAACCCCTTTCACCGCGCTGCTGGTCGATGTTTCGGACGATAAAACCAAATCTAAAATTGTCGGTATTGGCTGGTCTATGCTGATGCTAGGCATCGTGGCTGGTGTTGGCATCATTGCAACGGTACTGGGTTCGCTAGAAAATGCGTCGTCGGTGGCAGCATTGCGCGGCCCAATCAATCGGTTGTTTATCATTGCGCCTGCAATTGTCTGTGTCTTAGCTTTTGTCAGTACGGTCGGCATAGAGAAGCGCTACTCTCGCCTGGCGCAGCGGTCGGCAGCCAGCAACCGCGAAGACAGCGTGACGCTAAAACAAGCGATTAAAGTATTAACCGCTAGCCGTCAAACCGGCGTTTTCTTTTGCTTTTTGCTAGTGCTAAGCCTGAGCATCTTTGCTCAAGATACGGTGCTAGAACCTTACGGCGGTGAGATTTTTGATATGAGCATTCAGCAAACCACGGCGCTGAATGGTTTTTTTGGTGGCGGTACCCTGTTGGGGATTATCGTCACGAGTTTTTTGCTAGTGCCTTTAATTGGCAAAAAGCCCACCGTCAAGGCAGGTTGCTTGGCGGCGGCAGTATGTTTGGTGCTGCTGGCGGTGTCGGGCACAACCGCCAATCCATGGATGCTGCGGGGGGCGGTCGGTTTATTCGGGCTGGCGGCAGGCTTGCTCACGACTGGATCGATTATTTTGATGCTCGATTTAACAGCGGCTGAGACGGCGGGTACGTTTATTGGCGCTTGGGGATTAGCCCAGGCGATCGCTCGTGGCAGTGCCTCTGTGCTGGGCGGCGGCTTACTGTCTCTGGGCAAAAACCTGACTGGAGCAGCGGCGATGAGTGAGCCCACTGCCGAGCAGTTATTACCGGCTTATGCGCTGGTGTTTTTGACACAGGCGGTGGGGATGTTGGTTGCGATCGCCCTCGTCAGCCGCGTCAATATTCACGAATTTCAAACCGATGCCAAACAAGCCATCACCGCCGCATTAGAAAGCGACCTGGATTGAGCAAATAGCCTGATACACTGCACAGCATGTTCGATACCGTCTGCAAGTTTCTAATCGAAAGCTTTCCCGCCGACTTTGCCACCTGGCTATTAGGCGAACCGATGGAATTGGTCACACTCAGCCCGTCAGAACTCTCGCTTGAGCCCATTAGAGCAGACTCCCTAATCCTGCTGCAATCAGACAGTCTTGTCCTACATATAGAATTTCAAACCCTGCCAGTTCCAGCCATTCCTTTCAGAATGCTCGACTATCGCATCAGAGTCCACCGCCGGTTTCCCAACAAACAAATGCGGCAGGTCGTCATTTACCTTCAGCCGACTCAATCCGAGCTAGCTTGGCAGACCACCTTTGAACTCGAAAATACTCAGCATCGATTTGAGGTCATTCGCCTGTGGGAACAGCCGCTTGATACCTTCTTGAAAGCACCCGGACTGCTGCCTTTCGCAGTACTCAGCCAAGCCAGCGATAAAGAAGTCGCTTTGCGGCAAGTAGCCAAGCAAGTACAGGCTATCCCTACTCTGCGCATACAGAACAACCTTACAGCTACCGCAGCCATTCTATCGGCGCTAGTATTAGACAAGGCCACCATTCGAAGAATTCTCAGGAGCGACCTCATGCAAGAATCGGCTATTTATCAAGACATCATAGAGGAAGGAAGAGCGAAGGGCATAGCAGAAGGGAGAGCGGAAGGGAGAGCGGAAGGCATGGCAGAAGCGGCCCAACGTGAAAAGGCGCTAATTTTACGGCTGTTAAATCGTCGAGTCGGTAATGTGCCTGAAGCAGAGCGGCAGCAGGTTGAGCAACTGTCTTTAGAGCAACTAGAAAACTTGGGTGAGATGCTGTTAGATTTCTCTAGTGTTAAGGATTTGTCCGACTGGCTTCAGACCCATCCCCCATCTGCGTAGTTAAGAACCAACCGAAGGTGCCACAAGTCGCCCAAAAGAACTCATGACAACAACTGATTTTTGGGACAAGGTGGCTGATTTTGCCCAAGCCACGACCCATGAGGTGGGTGAACATTTGCTCGGTGCGTTTGGCAGCGCGACGGCGCAGCAAAAGGCCGACGGTAGCCTGGTGACTGAGTACGATAAGTGGGCCGATGCTGAGTTGAGCGATCGCATCCAAAAAACCTTCCCTGACCACGGCGTCTTGAGCGAAGAAGGCGACCATACCTTTCCCGGCACGCCCTGGTGCTGGGTGATCGACCCGATTGACGGCACTACTAACTTTGCCCGAGGCGTGCCCTTGTGGGGCATTTCATTAGGCTTGCTATACGAAGGCACACCCGTCTTTGGCCATGTTTATATTCCTTCAATCGAGCAGCATTTTTACGGCTTTTGGCCTGGCGATTCGGGGCTAGATATGCCCGCAGGCGCGTTTGTTAATGGCGCAGCGATCCAGATTGCACCAGACAATCCTTCCAGTTCGCACTTGTTTAGCCTGTGTGCTCGCAGCCTCAAAATATTGCAAAAGCCGTTTCCCTGCAAAATTCGGATGCTGGGCGTCGCCACCTATAACTTACTTACGGTGGCTTTGGGCGTGAGTATGGGGGCGGTAGAGGCGACCCCTAAAATTTGGGATGTAGCCGCAGTATGGGCGATTACTCAGGCGGCGGGCGCAAGCTGGGTTGCTTTAGATAGCAAACAGTCTTTCCCGTTGACCAGCGGCAAGGACTACAGCACCTATCCGTTTCCGACACTGGTTACAAAGCCTACGCTGGTCGCTAAATTTGAGCCGTTGGTGAAAGTGATTTTGGAATAATAGAAAGCAAGAACAGGATCAGTTGAGCAACGACAATGCTAGGCCCCGACGGTAGGTTAAACAGCGCTGAAGCGAACATGCCAATCGCCGCACTCAAGGCACCCAGCCCAGCAGAGAGCAGCACATAGCTGGTAAAATTGCGGCTGATTGACCTGGCTGCACAAGCTGGAATCACCACAAATGCACCCACTAACAGCACGCCAATTGCTTTGATCGCCGTTGCCACCACCAGCGAGAGCAGCATCATAAAGGCATTGCGATGTGCCCAGATGTTGATCCCACGGGCGATCGCGAGTGGCTCATGCAGCGTAATCAACATTTGCGTTCGCAGCGTTAGCCCGACAAACAAAGCGCAGAAAACAAACAGACAACCGCTAGTGATTAAATCTGTGGTTTGAATTGCCAAAATATCGCCAAACAACAGGCTATCTAGATTGCTTTGGTAGCTGTCTGACAAACTGAGCACAATCACCGAGATCGCCAACGACGAAGAGTAAATTAGGTTGAGCAGCGCGTCTGTCCAGAGATCCGTTTTTTCAATCAGGTAGGTGACGGCGAGGGCAAACAACAGCGCAAACGGCAGCGTGACGGCGGATGGGCTGATGCCGCAAACAATGCCGATGCTGATGCCTAGCAGGGTGGAATGGCCCAGCGCATCGCTGAAAAAGGAGAGCTGGCGAACGACGGTCAGACTGCCAAGCAATCCGCCAGTGAGACCTGTAAGCATACCGCCGATGAGGGCGCGTTGCATAAAGGGAAATTGAAAGAGAGCCAGCGCCTCAGTGAACATGTTGATAGCGGACAAATTCTGAGCCATAGGTGGCAGATAGGTTTTCGGGGGCGAGGGCGGTTTCGGGGACGCCTTGACACAGCAGGCGGCGGTTGAGGCAGATGACGCGATCGCAATGCTTCCTCACCATGTCCAAGTCATGAGAGATTTGTAAAATTGTCCAGCCCTGCTCAGCCTTAAGCTCGTATAGCAGCCGGTAAAAGTCAGCTTCACCCCGCACATCTAGCCCGGCAGGGGCTTCGTCGAGGATCAGGAGTTGGCGCGATCGCACCAAACAATAAGCCAACAGCACCCGCTTCGTCTGCCCGCCCGATAGCTCACTAATAAACCGATGGCGCAACTTCCCAGCACCCACTCGTGCGAGCGCCTCAGTTACTGCCAAATGACGAGCCTTTGCCTTCGCCCAGGGTAGCTGCAACCCTAGCTTGTCCCAGCCTAGCGCCACTAGCTCACCTACCGTCAGTGGAATTCGCCGGTCAACCAAAAAGTTTTGCGGCAAATAAGCGATCTGATGACGGACTGATGGCGGTATTTGTCCTTTAGAACCGAGCGGCTGGCCTAGCAGCTTGACGCCACCAGTTTCACGCGGCAAAATGCCCAAAATGGATTGAACCAGCGTGCTTTTACCCGCGCCATTAGGGCCGACAATCGCCACGTCAACGCCGGATTCCAGCTTAAACGACACATCTTGCAATGCCGCTTGCCTGCCCCGGCGCACGGTGAGCTGATCGACTTCTAGCACCTTTGGCAGTTGATTTTTGAGCGTTTTTATAGCTGTTGACCCGTTCACGTTACGGCGTCTCCTTGCCGAAGGCTGCTTCCAAGTTTTCCAGGTTTTCTCTCATCACCACCAGGTAATAGTCACGGCCTTGGCCTTCAGGGCCGCTAGTTTCTAATGGGTCAAAGGTGCTGACAGCGATGCCCAAATCTTTGGCTGTCGTTTGCAGCAGATCGCCTTGCTGATAGGGCTCACTCAATAGCGTTTTTAGATCAGATACCTGCGCAGCTTCGATGACTCTGCGAACATCAGCCGGGGTGGCATTATCTTCTGGCAAATTTACCAGATAGTCTACTTTTAAGTCGTAGCTATCGGCAAAGGGCTCGGCGAAGTCGTGATAGGTCACAAAAGTTTGCCCTGCGTAGGGAACCAGCGCAGCGCTGATTTCTTTGTCTAAGGCTTGAAGCTGGGCGATATAAGCAGTCGCATTAGCACGGTAGATATCTTTGCCCGCCGGGTCGGCAGCGATTAAAGCATCTCGGATATTTTCTACCTGCTGAACGGCTGCTTTCGGATCTAGCCAAACATGAGGATTGTCTGTTTCAATCCCTTCGCTGGCATCGACTACAGTCAAATTTTTATTGCCTGCATTATTGACAAGGTCGGTCAAAAAGCTTTCAAGGTTGAGGCCATTTTCGACCAAAACATCAGCTTGGGCTAGTTTTTGAGCGTCTTCAGGTTTGGCCTGGTAGTCGTGGGGCTCAACATTGTCGGGCAGTAGCTGGGTGACTTGCGATCGCTCACCAGCAACGGCCTGCGTAAACTGAGTCATTGGCAGAAATGTGGTCACTATCTGTAGCGAATCATCTGAAGCGGCGGGTTCCAATGCCGTCGGCGCAGTAGGTGTGGTGCAGCTCGCTAAAACAACGGTAGCGGCTGCAACACTAGCGATTGATCTAAAGGAAAAAGGCATTTCCTTCACCGAAGGTAAACAACAAGGGCCTATTCAAAATAGCATGGAATGATAATCATTATCACTTCTTAAGCGAGGCTAGATAGCGGTGCTTTGACTGAGGGGCTCAATCGGCGGGGCATTCTTTGACCTGAGATAGCGGCGGGCATATTAGGGAAACCAAGCCTTGGGCCAAACCTTCTATCCTGCGGAGCCGTTATCGGCCACCTGTCGGGCTTTGGCTGAAAAGGACTGGCGGTGGAGCAGCCAATTGAATTTAGGGCCTTTGCTGAGCGAACTTGCTGGGCGAAATATTGATCAGTTAGAAGTCAGCTTGTATTTACCGACGGTTGGCAATCTGGAGCTGTCGCAGCCGGGTGAAGATCCTTACGCTGGCTTTGAAGGGCCGCTAGCTGGGATAGGAATGTTCTCGCCAAGCTATCTGATTTACAACCTTTCGACCCGCGATCCTGCCTTTACCAAAATTGATTTTAGCTACGGTTTTGGCTGGCGGCAGGTGGCCCTGAGCGCAGTCGGTTTGGCGCTGGTGCTGCTGGTGCCAATTGGGGCTATAGGGTGGTTGCGATCGCGCGCCCTACACATCCATGCCACCGGTGAAAACGAAACGGTCTGGTTTGGCTATCAGCGCAGCGTTGCCTGGATAGAGCTAGCAACTTGGCTGCTGTGGTTTACGTTTTACTTTGCGGCTGCCGTGCCCGATTGGTTGCCGCTGATGTTTCCCGCTGCGGTGAGCGCACATCCGCTATTTAGCATGGCGACAACACCTCTGATCTTTTTGCCGCCAATGCTGTTTGGGTTCATAGTCCGCTGCCTTTCCTACCGCGTGGTCAAGGAAATCGGTCAACTGAACTACACATTGCCAGAGGTGCTCACTCAGTACCTCGCCTTTCAGGGCGTGATTTTGCTGCCGATCATGCTCTTTCCGCTGATGACTGTTTATCGTCAAGGGTACTCATGGCAGGCAATGCTGTGGCTGGTGGCCCTTGCGGCTGTTTTTCTAGTGTCTTTGGCCTGCCTCAAACAGCTGCAAGACTACAGGCCCTATGCCATTACTACTGGTGAACTGCGCGATCGCCTCTTCACCTTAGCCAGGCCAACCGGCGTTAACTTACAAAATATATATTTGCTGCCGATGCGGCGATCGCGCATGGTCAACGCCTTTGCCGTAAAAAACAACACAGTGATGGTGACCGACTATTTGCTCAAGCAGCTCAGTAAGGCCGAAGTCGATGGCATTATGGCTCACGAACTGGCCCACCTCCAGCTTGGCCATCCGCGCAAGCTGCTGTGGCAACTAGTCGGCAGTTGCCTGATTGCTTCATTCGCTCTGAGTTTTTTGCTAGCGGCTGTTTCATGGTTTCTCCCTTGGGCTGATGGGGTCGATATATTTCAGGTGCCGCTGGTGCTGGTAGTTGTCTTAGCTACGTTCTATGCCACCTCTCGCCGGTTCGAGTATCAGGCGGATGCGCAGGCCGCCCTGATTACCGGCAATCCTCAGGCGCTGATTACGGGACTGGTGAAAGTCGCTCGCCTGAACCAAATGCCGTTGCAGTGGGGCAAGCTGGGCGAATCGATGATGACCCATCCCTCTATGCAGCGGCGCGTAGAGGCGATCGCCAAACGGTACGACTTGCCTGAGCCAGAAGTAACGTCACTATTAGCAACAGCTTCGGCAGCTTCGGCAGCTTCGGTAGAAGATCCAAATGCAGACAGCTACGATTTGGCTGCGCTTGCACAGTCCGACGATCAACGTCCCCTATTTTCGTCTCAGTTCAAACAAAAAACAGGGGCGCGGCTAGGCTGGATAATCATCTTCGGGTTTGCCTTTGGGGCGGTGCTGTTAGGGCGGCTAGCTCAGCGGTTACCCACGCCAGGATTACAGTGGCTAGGCTACGGGCTGGCGGCTGGGTTAATCGTGGCCCTTTATTTTTATGCTCTAAATATCGTTCCCGTTTGGGGCTACCGCACTTTGGCTCAGCAGCTATCAGCGCGTCTGCAAGCGGAAGGATTCGCGATCGCAAAAGGCGGATTTAAAGCGCAGTTTGTCGGCTTTGCGCCTTCGCTTGAAGCTCGAAATTACGAAGGCCACAGCAATTGGGATGTAGGTTTTTTGTTTATTAGTGAGGGCGACAGGCAAAATCGGCTTTGCTACATTGGCGAGCAGGTTAGGTTCGCTTTGAGTGCGCAGCAGGTTACGCAGGTTAAGGTGATCACAGATACCGACAGCCTGGTAGTGAGTGCTAAAGTCGCAATCGCCTGGCAAGATGACACCCTCACCAGCCATACGTTCAGCCTGCAAACGATCGGCGTGCAGTCGGTAAAGCAAACGCAACCCGCCGCAAAGGCGCTTCAGCAAGATATTGAAAACTGGCTAGTCAATCCAACGGCGATCGCTACTTCAACGCCGTCTCAGCCGCTACTGCAACCACTACAGCCCCCTATTTTAGGCAACGTAACCAGCCAGCCACTGCCGGTTTTCTCGGTGGGGATGCTGTTTGCGACCTGGCTGATGTTTGTGGTGATTGCAGGTGCGATCGCGGCTATCACCAGCAGCTTATTCATCAGCGCTACGCTCACCAGCTTCATTTTCCTAATCGCCACTTTAGGCGCGGCTTCACAATGCCTACCAGCACTACGACGCAGCCGCAGAGACAGGCAAAACTAGGTATCTTGAAAATCTGTAGCTACGTCTGCGCAAGGAACCTCGTTAATACTGACACGACCCATATCGAGATAAACAGTGTTGACTATCCAGGTTTCTTGTCGGCTTTGGGTCAACTGTGCAACGTCGGTCATCACCTTTACGACTGCCTGATTTCCACGCAGTTCCCCAGCAAAAGTTTGGGTGTATCGGGTTTCGCCTTTTTGCGGATGGGTGATGGTACCTGCGCTTTCGCCCTGAACCTGCTGGTTTTCATTCAGCAAGAAGCGAATGCTAAGCCAGCTTTCGCGCTCATTTTTATGAAAGCAATACTGGCCCGGTGACAGGCTCTTGGCTTCACGAACCGGCTCTGCGATGGCTGCCCGATAGCGTGCCGATTGAGCGTGCTCTAGCGTATAAGACCTCATACTGGGGAGCTGCTTGCGATCGCGCAGCCGCTGCGTAGGAGCATCGTCTGAGGCCACTGACGCATTCAACTCAGCCATCTTGGATCCAGCCGACTGCGAACCATCTCCCGAACTTGTCTCATCAATCTCGCTTGCGATCTTGCCTTGGCAGCCGACCAGCACTGTAGCGGTGATAGTAGCCATCACAGCCCCACGGCAACAGCAAAATATATTTTGGATCTGGCATACAACAGCTCGAATACTCATGTCTCTTAACTGCCCGCTGAAATAACGCTCACTGAAATACCTGCATGGCACGGTACTCTTTATGCATAGATTACCTCCGTAAAAATACTATCTTTAGGGCAAACAAATGTTCATTGAGTGACCTACATCTCGCTATTCATTTGCCCAGCATCGCGGTATACAATTTTTTAACCCCAAAGCCTGATACCTGTGACGCTTGATATTGGAGATCGTGCCCCTGACTTTGCACTACCCAACGCCAACGAAAACGAGGTGAGCCTATCGCCACTGCTGTTATCAGCTAAAGCGCAGCGCATTGTGATGTTCTTTTATCCACGCGATAAAGGCGGTCAAGTTGGCACAAGCTATGGTTGTGCTACGGCCTCAAAAAATGTATGGCAAAGAATATATGGGCATCACCCGCAGCTCCTTTGTAATTGGCCCGGACGGCACATTAGAGAAAATTTACCGCAAAGTGAAGCCTGAACCACAGGTTGCAGAAGTCATTGCAGATATTGACAAGCTAACCTCAAATGAAGACAGCTAGCGGCGTCCTCACGTCAAAGCCAATATTTTTGGTTTTCATTCATCCTTTCTATATGGCCCCTTGCCCATGTCGTCGAAGCTCATGCCGAAGACATTGCATCCTCTTCGTGTCCTCAGACCGGTTCGCACCCTACTAGGGTTGCTGCTGCACCGTCCCATTGTGGGCACCAGCGTCATTCCACTGCTGCCAGATGGTCGCATTGTGTTAATTCGTCGTCGCGATAATGGCTTATGGAGCTTACCGGGGGGCATGGTCGATTGGGACGAAGACATCCCCACTGCCGCCGCTCGTGAGCTAAAGGAAGAAACGGGCCTCACCCTGACTGCGGTTGGTCGGTTGGTCGGCGTTTACTCGGCGGCAGGCCGCGACCCTCGGTTTCACTCTGTCTGCGTAGCCTTAGAAGCCAGGGCAGAAGGATCGTTTAAGATTTTCGACCGCGATGAGGTCATAGAAGTGCAGGCATTTGAGGCTCAATCTCTACCGTCTGAAACCTTGGCCCACGACCACGCCCAGCAGCTAAAAGACTACTTTGCTGGCAAAACAGTTGTAGCCTAAAGCAACCCTCATCTTAGCGATCGCCTAACTTAGCGAGCAATCTTAGCGAGCGATAAAGTGACGGTGTCTTTGATTTTTTCGGGACTGCACGGCGGCGGGTTCTACTTGAACAAGAACCTTTTGTAAGGTCGTCATGCGTTTGGCCTGGGTAAAGATATTGACCTGGTATACCAGACCATAGTCAATATCAACGGCAGTAAGCCAGCCACTTTTGGGATGATAGGCTCCGGTATCAATATCCAGCCAGCCGGGGCCAGCCGCAATTTGACCGGGTTCGACGCCAGGTAGCGTAAACGTGATGGTGTGCCCGGTGATAATCCGTTTGCCTGCCAGCGCCGGTTCTGGATAGCTATGGAACACATCGCGAATCCAGCAAAAATCCATCCGGGTTTGCTGTCGCAAGGCTTTATATGGATCGATGCCAGCATGAACCAAAAAAATATCGCCCAAGTCAAGGTACAGCGGCAGTGTTTTCAGCCACTCTACATGTTCGAGTAGGGTTTCGGTGTTGGGATAGCTGGTTAAGGTGGGCTGTCCACCACTGTTTAGCCAGCCTTGAAAAGCCCCTAAGTGGGGGTCTTGGTCAGGGAAGGCATTGAGCAGTAAATGCTCATGATTGCCGAGTACGCAAGGGTGATTGCCCTGCCGCACAAATTCTATGACCTGAGCGCTTTTCGGCCCTCGATCGATCAAGTCACCAACAAAGTGCAGGGTGTCTTTCCGGGTTGGTGCAATCATGGCAACGAGCCGCATCAGCCCATCGTAGTGGCCGTGAATATCTCCGATAAATATACGGCGGCTCATGCAGCTACAGTGGGGCAAGTGGTTTTCCTATTATGCCTAATCGCTGGCTACCGCCACCATTAAATAACGCAATTAAGGCAAAAGCAATTAAGGCAAAAGCAATTAAGGCAAAAGCAATTAAGGCAGCATCTGACAATTAGCAGGTAGGCTCAGCCATGGCTTAGTCGGGTAAGTCGGTGACCTGAATGACTAGAAACTGACTGCGCGCCTCGCCGCTAGAGCTGATGACCTGCCAAAGCAGCATGTAGTTATTGTTTTGATCAGCGTCTGCGGGGTTTTCCCAATCGGGGGCTTGGACAAAGCTCAAAGCGCCTGTTTCTTCATTTAGCTCAAAATGGTCTTTGTCTTCACCGTCTTGCAAGCGGTAGATCAGCTTTTGACCGGGCGCGTCTTCAGCGACGACCTGGGTGATGCTGCGAATATTTTCGGCGACCTGAATAAAGGCGCTGTTTTCGGGGGGGTTGCCTTGGGGAGCGGTGATCGTGAGTTCGGTGGGAAGCTCGGCTGTCTGGGCGATGTTAGCGTCTCTTGGCGGCGCGATCGCATCTACGTCGGCATCCGTACTAATATCCGTACTAATATCCGTACTAGCATCCGTATCTGTGGAACCAGTGTTGGCAATAGGTTCACGATTACAGCCGCTCAGCGCGATGCCTAATATAGCCACACATTGAATGAAACGACGCATATAAAAATTGTCTAGAGAAAATGCTTTATGGGAGACGCCGCGACAATCAGCCCATAACCTACCATCACAAGACTCAGGTAAGTAGATGACAGTTCCCTTTCGCCGACAATTTTTCTGCCTGATATCTCACCTATTTCTATAAAAGCTTGTAGTTATGTATCATCACGCGGGCGTGGTCGAGAACTCTGCTGGGGTTCCGTCTGCTGTTTCAATCGTAAACCCAGCATCTTGAATCATGTCGAAGTCTTTTTGAGCTGACTGGCCAGGCGTGGTGAGGTAGTCGCCCACAAAAATGGAGTTGGCGGCATAAAGACCCAAGGGTTGCAGCGATCGCAAATGGACTTCGCGGCCACCTGCTATCCGAATTTCCTGTTTGGGCAGCAGTAGCCTGAACAGGCACAGAATTCGCAGGCAGCGATGAGGCGTGAGTTCGTGGCGATCGCCAAACGGTGTACCCGCAATCGGAATCAGGAAATTGAGCGGCACACTGGTAACGTTGAGCGATCGCAAGGAAAGCGCCAAATCGACAATGTCATCATCAGACTCGCCCATGCCAAAAATACCGCCCGAACAAGTCGTGAGCCCTGCTGCCTGTACGGCTTTGACAGTAGAGAGGCGATCTTGAAAGCTATGGGTGGTACAGATTTTTTCGTGATGAGACTCAGCCGTATTAAGGTTGTGATTAATCCGGTCTACGCCTGCCGCTTTTAGCTGCTGCGCCTGGTCTTTATTGAGTAACCCTAATGTGGTGCATACCCGCATCGGGTAGGTGCTTTTGACCTGGCGCACCGCTGCCAGCACGCCTTCAAAGACTTGAGGTGAGGGGCTACGGCCAGAAATTGCCATGCAAAAGGTACCGGCTTTAAGATGATGGGCGCGTTCGGCGGCAGCAAGAATTTTGCGGGTGGCCATGAGCGGATACTTTTCAATGTCGGCAGTCGAAATTTTGGATTGGGAACAATAGTGGCAGTCTTCTGGGCAAAGGCCGCTTTGGGCGTTGAGCAAAAAGTGAAGCCGGACGCGATCGCCCCAATACTGACGGCGCACGCGATAAACGGCAGCTAGCTGGTCGAGCAGGTCATCATCAGACGCGCCGAGCACGGCTAGCGACTCTGCGCGAGTCAGCGACTTTCCCATCAGGGCGTTATCTGCCATTTTTTGCCAGTTGGCGCGCTCTGAAGGCGGTTTAGTCGATTGCCTCAGCCCAGCGGGTTCTAGAGTAGGGGTAAGGTCAGAAGCCACATTCGCCATAGAATCTCTTGCCTGGACGCAGAATTGCCAATGAAGATCTTACGCTATTGCCTGTCGCTTCGTTATCTATGAAGGATTCTGCTCAACAATCCATTACGCTGATTCGTCATGGCCCGCCTGCGGTTTCTTTGCGCCAGCGGGTGCGCGGCCATCAGTTTCGGCAGTTTGTCGAGCGCTATGACGCGGCCCAAATTACCCACAGAGCGCTGCCGCCAATAGCAGTGCAAAAAGTGGTCGCTCGGGCGGATTGGGTGTTTGCGAGCAATCGCCCCAGAGCGATGCACACCGCTGAACTGCTAGGGGCCAAGGAACTGAGGACAGCGCCCATTATTAACGCGCAGTTTCGAGAAATTGAATTTCCGGTGGATTTTTCACGTCATTTTCGCTTTTCGGCGCTGACCTGGTCGGTGATTGCGATCGCGCTATGGCGACTGGGCTACAGCGCTCGCAGCGAGTCATTTGCGGGCTCTAGTCAGCGGGCGGGCTCAGCAGTAGACCTGCTAGAGGGCTATGCGCTAGGGCAGGCCGCAGTGGTGCTAGTAGCCCATGGCGGCATTAACCGACTGATTGCCAAAGAGCTGCGGCGGCGGGGATGGCGGGGGCCAAGGCTACCCCACAGTCGGCATTGGGGCTGTACAACCTACTGCCGGTAGACAACGACAAACACAGTTTTCTGCAATTTTATAGATGTCACGATCTGACGAAAGGGCTCACTATAAAGACTGCGCAACCCTAAATGACACCCTAAATTACTGAGCTTTATGTCTGATTCAACTTCCGTTAATTCTGCTGCTGCGACGGGTGAAGCCGTTAGCGAACAGCCAAAGCAAAGCCTATTAAAAACGACGCTGTCGGGGGCAATGGCCCTCGCAAGAGAAAACAATAATTACGCTCAAGCTAACGAGCAATTTGAAGCAGTGGTCAATCAAATCGAGTCCGATCCCTCAGAAGCGGCCACCTTGCTCAAACAAATTTGGAAAGAGTATATCTCTGTTCAGCGTTCGGCCAATTTTTATGAAAGCCTTAGCAGCGCCGAAGCCGATCTTTCGCAGAAAATGGCCAAGAGCAACGTACAGCTCAAGCAAAACTACATGCGTCTCATTCAAGAGCAGTAAGCTGTCTGAATGGTCCCCATCGGGCTATTTTGTTTGGCCAATCTATTGGGCCAATCCCCGAATCACTAGCTGACCATCGACGATTTGTACATCTTCGGGCGTTAGGCCCTGTTGCGCTAGCAGCGAACCGAGTTGCTGTTCGAGCGTTGCCTGCGATAGGCCCAACTGGCTGGCAACGTTGGCGACAGGCAGCCGGAGCTGACCCACCTTTATGTGCGTATCGTCAAAGCTAAGCTGGCCATCAACCACAGTTGGACTTCCTTCAATCCCTAAGTAGACATCGCGGTTAGCCAAAAAGGGAAACGTGCTAGTCAGTTGCTCTACTGCCTGCTGACCTTCTGCGGGCAGTGATTCTAGCGGCAGCTCAGAAAGATTCATCACCATGCCGCTTTCGATCCGACCTTTTTCGATTGAAGTGTTGACGCCTTTGGCCACTTGTAGGATGGGGGCGCTATAGGGTTGGCTGGCGATCGCGTCTGTCACCATCTGGTTCAGCTCGCCTGCCGAAATTGCCACGTCACCATTTGCTGGGCTGATTGCACGCGACGGCGCACCCTCAGCGTACTCAGTATCCCCCTCAAATACAGGGGTAACAACCGTTTGCTCTGAACCTTTGCTATACCAGTCGGGCAGCGCCGATGTTTTCATGGCTGCGTAGCCCAAGCCCCCGCCAATGGCAGCAGTCACGATTACTAAGCCTGTCATGAGTACTTTCATCAGGGGTTCCCGTCTCTTGAGGATAATGAGCTTACGCTATCTTTACGATTCTATCTTCACAGTACAGAAGGCTGATTCCGGTAAGGGCGATCGCTGTGACACCTTTAGCAGCCTTTAGCGGGCCAGTCGCAGGCAGGTAGCGAACGGCGCATCTGTTTTAATTGCTTGCGAACTTATGTGGGTTCGAGTAGCGGCAAAGCCTTGCTGTCGCAGCCGTTCTACAAGTTTTTGACGAGCCGGAATATCCATTCTGCCACGTTTACCAATTTCGGCAAGTGGATAGTAATAGGGCGGCATCGTCGCTTCGGCCTGCATGGTTTCGATGAGCGTTTGGCAATGTCGCCAGTGAGGTGAAGCTTCAGGTTGCCGCTCAAGGGCGGTTTTCAGGGCGATTTGCAGCATGTTTTCCAGCTCACGGCTGTCATGTAATGGGCCTAACCACAAAGGGCCGCTGATCACAGGAGAATCGGTAGCGTTGCAAAGGCAGAAGACACGAGCGAGCTTCTTCCAGCCGACGGTTTGAAACTGGCCACAGCCATGACAGTAGGCCAAAAATCCATAGTGGTCGGCGTTCCAACTATTGGCGCTGCGGGTAATGCGTACCATGACTCTATTGACTTCTCCGTTGTAAAAGGAGAAAACGGGCTGAGCGATGAGACCTCTGGCGGCGGCTTGCTGGTAGGCTGCACCGATCAAAAGTCGGAGTCCTTGTTCGTGGATGGCGGGGTGTGATCGCGCATAGGCCCCATAAGTTTGCAAGCTTCTGTCAGGAGCGTGACCGCTGGTAGCTCGACCATCGGTACTGGTGAGGTATAGCAATCCGCCAAGCTTGACGGCCCAGAGCGCAGTGCTAAGGGTGGGCAGAGGGCTACCAAAGCTGTCGATATCAATCAGATCGTAGAAGTCGTGGCGCTGATAGCAGTCAAAAAAGACAGCATTAGCGTCTTGGTGGGTAATCCGGTACCGAGATGGCGGCAGGCTGCGAGTTAGGTTTGCCTGAAGCTGTGATTTCAATTCCCAATTGCCTTCGTTGGCCCAAACATAGTCGGCGTCAGCTTCTAGTAGGTAGCGCAAAGGCCGCACGCCACAGCCGGTCATGGCGTCGATAATTCGCAGAGTGCCATCTTTAGCGTAATTTTTGTAGGAAATGGCTGCGAGTATGGCAAGGTCACGACCGGTTTGACTGCTAGAACGGAAGAAAGCGTTGCCGGTGTGGAATTGAGCGCTGCCTTCTTGCTGCCAGTCTGTAGGGATCGTCATAGTGGCTTGCTGTAGAAGGTTAGGCCAGAATTTGCGCGATCGCCTGCTCTAGCGCTTCCTTACTCATCGGTGTAATCACAAAGACCTCTTGAGCCGAGCGCCGCTGACGGGCGATTAGCTTGTGCCCACCGGTAATCGGCACAGATACCTTTAGCCGTAGCTTGGGTGAGTTGGACTTTACCCGTGAAATGACCGCTGGTGTGACCGTTTGAATGCCGGGGCAGTTGGCCAACTTTTCTAGCAGGGCAATCAATCCTGGAATGTAAGTAGAGTGGGTGATCACTACTCTGCCCTTAGATTCTTTCAAACCCTTTGAGCTAGATCCTAAAACGGCACTCGTCGCCGCGTTTTTACCTTTACCAGATTTTTTGCCCGTGCGCTTTTTGCCTGTTCCTTTCTTGCCCACGAAGCGTCCTAGTTACGACTGAGGCTCTTAGTTTAGAACACCGTCGATCTAGCGATCGCGTCATCCTATGCCTTTTCGAGCGGTGCCATCGTCAGCCCAGCGCGAATGAGCTGAGCATGATAGAGTTCAGCCTGCTCTAATGGCCCTACCCAGACAATCGCCTGGCCCTCGTTATGAATGCGATCGGCCAAGTCCCATGCCTGATCGCTATCCATCCCCGGAATATAGGTCGTCAGCGTTTTGACCACATGCTCAAAAGTGTTGAAATCGTCATTGAGCACGATAATTTTGTAGTCAGGGTATTTTTCTTTAACAACGCTGCTGGCTCTTTGCTTAACTGCCGTAGGTGAAGCCGACGCCGCCTCGATCGCTGCTATAGAAATTGCCGTAACCGTAGAACTCATAAGCCTTCCAGAAGTATTTTCTACTTTAAACATTACATCTGCTTAGCTTCTAAAAGTCTAGCGCCGAAAGCTATAAACAGGCGCTTTGTTACCTTTAGATATGTAGGAAGGCTATCTCATCTTTTATGTGTCAGATGGAAAGAGCGGTAAGCTGGCGATTGTATATTGTGAAAAACGCTATGGTCGCGTCGATAGACAATTTGGAGATGCTGACTTGTTCACCCAAAAATAAAAGGACGTGAAAGACTCGCTAAACCTCAAAATCGAAGACGCCACCGTAATGGGATACGAAGGCACTCACACCATCGATATCCACAACGGCATCATCTTCGCAGTCGATCCCGCCACTTTCACGCCTGCCGCTCACACCCTCAAGGCCAACGGCAACCTGGTGATTCCTGGACTCGTCGATCCTCACCTGCATCTCGACAAAGCCCTTTTATTAGAACAACATCCTGCGCAAGACGGGACTTTCCAAGAAGCCCTAGCAGAGACTTTTAAACTCAAACAAGACTTCACCATTGCAGATATTCAAACCCGTGCGAGAAGCGTGATTGAAAGCGCGATCGCCTTTGGCACCACTGCCATTCGCAGCCACGTAGAAGTCGATCCGGTGCTGAAGCTCAGATCCATTGAGGCACTGCTGCCGCTAAGGCAAGCATACGCTTGGGGCCTGACCCTACAGCTCGCTATATTTGCTCAAGAAGGCATTACCAACCAGCCTGGCACCGAAGCGATGCTGCGCGCAGCGATGGCCATGGGCGGCGACGTTATCGGCTCTGCGCCCTACACTGATACCGATCCAGAACAAAACATCCGCATTGTCTTCGATATTGCCGAAGAATTCGACTGCGACATCGACTTCCATCTGGATTTTTTAGACAACGAAGCCCCTTTACTATTGCCCTTCGTCGCTCGTGAAACCAAGCAGCGCAGCTGGCAAAATCGGGTTTGCCTGGGGCATATGACCCGGCTAGCTGGACTCTCTCCCACAGAGCTGATGAAAATGGGCACATTGCTCAGCGATGCGGGTATCTCGGTCTTAGCGCTGCCCGCATCCGATTTGTATATGATGGCCCGCCAAGATACGCACAATATTCGGCGAGGGGTTGCGCCGATACAACAGTTGATAGCCATAGGGGTCAATGGCGCGATCGCCACCAACAACATCCAAAATCTCTTCACCCCTTTCGGCGACGGCGACCCCCTCAAAATCTGCACCCTCATTGCTCAAACGCTCCAGCTCGGCACGCCTGCTAGTCATCAGCAGTGTTTAGAAATGGCCACCACCAGGGCTGCTAAAGCCATTGGCATTCACAATCACAGCATTGCTCCTGGCAACGCCGCCGACCTGGTCATTCTAGATGCAAAATCTGCTTCAGAAGCCATCGGCGCACCCCCCGTAGGCCGCACCACCATTAAGCACGGACGTATTGTATCGCAGCGGAAATTGCAACAATCTCTGATACCCTGCTAACAAAATTAGCTGCTAAGCAGAAGCTAACGTCGCCCCTTCAGAAGCCACATCTTCCACTTCAGAAGACTCTGCTATAGGTGGAGAAGGGGGTATTTTGCGATCTTCAAAGATGCTTTTAATTGAGCTGGCTACTGGAACAGCGACAATTAAACCCAAAAGACCGGCAATTTTAGTGCCTAACAGTAAGGATACGAGAATCCAGACCGGATTGAGACCGACGAAGCCGCCGATGAGTTGAGGCGCGATCGCATTTTCTACCACCTGATCGATCACCGCTGCCACCGCCACCACCCGCACACCCAGCCAAATACTCTTTAGCGCCGTTAAAAAGCTGATGATGGTAATGCTGAGCGCCGGGCCAAACGGGAAAAGCGCCATTACGCCGACCGCAATGCCAAACAACAGACCAAACGGTACTTGAATCGCCACAAAGGCAATCGTCATCGCCGTCCCCATCAGCAAAGCCACCGTGGCCTGGCCTAAAAAATAATTCTGAAAATTTTGCCGAATCAAGGGCCGTGCTCGCGCATTCCACTCATCTGGCAGCCACTGATAAATACCATCCCATAGCCGCTCACCATGCAGCAGCAGGTAAAAAGTCAGCACCACCGTCAGGCCCAAATCCACGACGCCGCCAATCGCATCCGGCAACAAAGAGATCACGCTAGCGCTAATGCTCTGCAACTGCGTTGTGAGCTTGCCCTGTAGCTGATCGGCAAGTCGAGCTAGATCCAAGGGTAAATTTAGACTAATCGCCCAGTTCTGAAAGGCCGTTAGCTGTGACGTCCCCGAATCTAACCAGCTCGGTAAACGCCCAATCAGCTCGTTCAACTGCTCTACCAGCGGCGGCACCAAAATAATTCCCAGCACGCTTAGCACCGCAATCGTCACCATTAGCACCAGCAAAATAGCCAGCGATCGCCGCAGTCGAAACCGCGATAGTAGCTGCACCGGATAGTTCAAAATAAACGACAGCAGCGTCGCGGTCAAAAAGATAGATAGCTGCGAGCGAAAGTATGTAAAAACTTGCAGAGCCACCCAACCGTTGAGCGCCAGCAATGGCAAAGCCAGTCCCCAGGTCATCCATCGCGGCAGTCGGTTCAACCAATCCATAGGCGCAGCGTTCTTTAGCAAATTAATATAAGGCGTGTATAAACTTCATGTTATCTCGCTAGGCAAAATTCCGCCTAGACCACGCCCAAATGAAAGCCGGTTATCTCAACTGCTGATTTCAACCCCTGATCACAAGCAAGGGAGGCTATTAACGTCCTTTGGATAAGCTTTGGATAAGCTTTGGATAAGCTTTGGATAAGCCTTTTTAACCCGCGACCTAGCCACCTATCGACAGGTACCAGTAGTAAGTCGCCATGGGAATTACCGTCGCGGCAATCAGCAGCACTACCACCAGTGTCGTCGAAACGCCGCGCGTGGCCTCTGTTTCCTCAGCCGTGGCAAAATTTCTGTCCGTATCGATCGTATTGTTGTACACAGGCGGGCCAGGATCAGGCTCTCCCGAAAGCACAGCCACCAAGCGATCGGACGCATCAATCAGCGACTGATTGTACTGATTGCTTTTGAGCAAAGGCACCTTCATCGTTTCATTCACGACGCTTTGGGCAATGTCATCTGTTAGCACTTCAGCCGAGCGATCGCCCACGCTAATGCCAATGTTATTCGTCACATCATCCAGCACAATCACCGTTTCATTAGCCCGCGCCTCGGGCGTCGGGAACCAAAGCTCCGAAAGCTGATCGGCAAAAGACTGCGCCGTTTCACCATAGTCCAGCCGGTGAATAGTGACAAAGCGAACCTCATTGCCCGTCTGCGCGGCTAGCTGCTTAAGCGCATCGGCAACTTTACCTTCGTTTAGCCGCGAGATCTGAGATGCCTCATCAACAATCCAGTTGTCGCCAGGGCTTTGCGGCATGCTGTACATTCCGGTTGCCAGCGCCGGAGCCGCCGCCAATGGGAGGGTAAACAGTGCGATCGCAAAAAGACTCAGAAGCCGACGAAACCAGCCGAAAGACTTTGACATGGGATTAACAGTAACATCGTTACTTTCAATCATAGGGGATTAAGGAGATCGCTAGCTCAGCAAAAAACCAGGGCGTCAAAAAACTAGGGTGCCAAAAACCCATGCTGACGTAGGATCTTCTGCAAATTCACCTCAGTTTCTAACAGACAGGCATGGCCACTTTTGGGGAGCAAAGTGAGCTGCGCATTGGGAAAGCGACCCTGTAGGCTCTTGACTTCTCGCTTAGAGGGCAGCAGGCGATCGCTACCGCCCGCCATCAGCAACACCGGATGATTCATTCGCTCCAAAGGCAATCGCTCTACCTCAAACTTGCTGAGCAGCCCCATACGCCAGGCCGCCGTTTTTGCTGGGACTGCGCCCATCGCTTCTTCTAGCGCTTTGCGATCGCGCCGCGCCACCCGAAAAGGCTCAATCAAAAAAGGCACTAGCCCCCGAGAGCTATATTGATAAGCGATGCTCGGTAGCTGCCGGGTTAACAATGGCCCAATATGCATCCAGGGCAATCGCCGAAACGAAGAGGCCGGATTAATTAGAATAATCCGCTCGAACAAATCGGGCGATAGCGTCAGTACCTGCATCGCCAAACAACCGCCAAACGACTCGCCGCACAAATAGACCGACCGCCGCCGAGTCGAGCGATTTTGCCTCTCCTCATCGCTCTCATCGTCGATTTCTTGTCGAATCAACCGAATCACCTGTTGGGCCAACGGCACCCACTCAGAACCATCATCGGCAGAAATGGCCACACAGCGCACGTCAAACCATGGCACCAGTCGATCTACCTGCGGACGCAGCAACGTCCCAGCCCCATCCATCCCTGGCAGAAACACGAACAGCGGCTTTTGGGGCGCAACCGGTCTAGGAGCTAGCAGCTTAACGCTTCCGCTTGCCGCTCTTGTTACATCACTCGTCACGTCACCCGCCACCTTAATAGCAACCCGCCTTTAATAACGATTGAATCTCGTCATGGCACTGGTCGCTTAGCTCACTGGCAATGCCGCTAGCCTTCCTGCCGCGATAGTCCTGACGAATTGAATCGGTGATGGCGATTGGCTGGCCGATCACCACTGTTACTCGCTGATAAATCACTGCCGGATGTCGCCCAGACTGATTAAACAAAGGTTCAGTGGGGTCAAACCAGCTCAGCAATTTGAACGGTACGGCGTCTTGCTGAACTTCTTCTAGGGCCACTATTGCAGTGGGTACTACCTGCAAATTTTCTACAGGCGCACGTAAGGCCAAATGCGCAAATCCTCGGTGAAACGGCCCGACCTCACTGGCCAAAGGAACCTTGACCATGGGGCCAGTGCCTTCTGGAAAGACGCCGATGGATTCGTGCGATCGCAAAAAGCCAGTCGCCTGCTTAAAGAACGTACGCCCCCGATGATTGGGTTCATCCAATGGGAAACAGCCCAACGCATCTACCACATTACGCATCACCGGTACCTGAGCCATATAGTGATGGCAGGCAAAATGCACGGGCTTTGCCGCTGCCGCAATCAGCAAAGGCGCATCTAAAAAGCTGCGATGGTTCGAAATCATTAAAAAAGGCGATCGCGGCAATCTTTCGCTGTGATGCACCCTAATGCGGATACCCATCGAAAACAGCATCCAGCGAGAAACTTCTAAAGGATTGGTCAACGACATAACGCTCAAAGAACAAAAGGGCGAGCCGTCGCCCAACTTAACACTAAGCTTTAGTTATAGAGGCTGTAAACATATACTCGCCTCCGCCATTTGACACTTTTTAATCTCGACAAATAAAAATGCGGGTCGAAACGGCCTCTCGAAGATAAATCAGCATAAAAAAGCAAGCTCTGAATCACGCTCAGAGCTTGCCAAAAACTGACAGTTACCTCATACAGACAAAACTAGTAAAGACAACATTAGAAACAAATCTCGCACTAAATAAATACTGGCAGCTAAAGACTGGCAGCGAACACTGGCAGTAAAGAACCGGTAGCGAAACTGGCTTAATGAACGCTGTAGGCCGCCTGGCGGTGAATTTGTGGCGTCATCACACCAACGGGCACAACGCAGCCATCCGCAATAGCGTCGTCTAAAATTGCCAGCATTCGACGTTCTTCGCAGCTTAGACGACCGGTGCGGTAGTGATTGACCTGCGCGGCGATGCCAGGAGCCAACTCGCGATTGGTCATCGCAATGCGAACTAGCGATTCAAGGCTGTTCGATTCTGACTTTGTATTAGACGACTTAAAGTTTGACATTCTAGACATTTGTTTGAACCCTAATGACTCACAGTTCAGTCTTCTTTCATTCGGTATCATGCTCCGGACAAAAACAAATAAAGAATGAATTTAATCACTAGAGAGTTGACGCTCACCCTTAGCGATTAACATAGCAATTTACTTTGATAGCTAGATCCGTGAAAGAACTATCTATATTGGCTATTTACCGACTAAAGAGTCAGCTCATAGTAGGTATAAGCATCCATCCACAAGGAATACAGCGATGTTAAAGACAACCAATCAAACAGATGTTACAGGCTAAACGCAGCAGGCAGGACAATTAAATAATTCATTCTATCTCAGTAAAAATAACGATAATATAGTCGATTTTATCAACAGGAACTTGCTATAAAAGCTATTGTTTAACTGTTATCAACTACGCCGAATACAAAGCTTTATCTCATCTTTTATAAAATATCAGCAATACGTAAGTGAATTTACTACCTGGCCTTCATTTATCGCTATATTTTATTTCTTAGTCAGTTAATAAATGCTTTGGGAAGCTATCAATATAAGTCAATAAATCTAACGAGCTGACGTTTACTGAGCGGCGGTTTGATTAGCGGAAACTTGCTGAGCGGAAACTTGCTGAGCGGCTAAGGCGATCGCCTGCGGAAAAATGCGATGCTCCTGCGCTTGAATCCGCGCCTGCAACGTATCGACTGTGTCACCCGCCAGGACGGGCACCGCCGCCTGCATCACAATCGGGCCGCTATCGACCACTAGCTCTACATAGTGAACACTACAGCCCGCAATCGTGACGCCCGCTTGGATTGCCTGCTCTACGGCCCGCACGCCCGGAAAGCTGGGTAGCAAACTCGGGTGGATATTCAGAATTCGCCTGGGGAAAGCCGAAATTAGGCGCTGCGTGACCCGGCGCATCCAACCCGCCATAATCACCCACTCCACGCCATAGTGAGCCAGAGTAGCGGCGATCGCATCATCCAACGCTTCGCGACTTTCAAACTGACGGTGGTCTAACAACCGCACTGGCACACCCAAGCGCTTGGCCCGTTCCACCACCTTGGCCCCCGGATTGTTGTAAATCACCACCTCAATATGGGCATCGAGTTCGCCTTGGGCAATAGCAGTGGCGATCGCCTCAAAATTACTACCGCTACCGGAGGCCATCACGCCCAACCGCAGTGGGGCTTTAGGCGGCCTATCAGGAGGGGGAGCGTCAGAATCAACGCGACCCTTCGCAGGCACCACAGCCGGTGATACCAGGGCGACGGTTGGGGCAGTCCTTTCAAAAGGCGATGCGGCAGGTAGTAAAGACATAGAAATCAGTAAGTTGTCACAAGCTTGTATGTTTCAAGATCGCTGTATCTCCGTGAATATACTCGTTTCTTTGAATCCTTTACAACTCTTTACGCCTGTGCAGAGCGATCTAGCGTCTATCACATAACATCCATCAACAATGGCGTATATTTTTAGGATTAAACCGGGCACATTAACTTGTTTGTAAATGACATCCGTTGAATTGCGTAATGAGCCTATCGATGAGTTCGCCTGGATTAGTTGCTATGTTCGATCTGTTGGGCGCGATCGCACAGCCCGTCTATATCAAAAACACTGAGCATCAGTGGCTCTACCTCAACGAAGCCGCTGCCGCCCTAATTGGGCTGTCTGCCGACGCCATCATCGGTCGCAGCGAAACCGACTTTTTGCCGCAGCAGCTCGCCCGGCAGATCAGGCGGCAAGATGAAACCTTCTTCGCGACTCAACAGCAGGAGAGCAGCTTGATCTTGACCTTTCACAGCGATTGTCAGGTGATTGGCCATCGTCGGCTCACCGAAATAGATGGCCAAACGGTGATTGTCAACACCCTGGAAGATGTCACCGAGCTAAAGCGCACCCAAGAACGCGCTCAGGCGCTTAGCCGTAAGCTAGAAGCCAATCAGGCTAAGCTCGAAAACGCCCTAACTCTAGAATCGACGCTCAAGCGCATTACCGACCGCGTCCGCGACAGCCTAGATGAACGCCAGTTTTTACAAACGGCTGTAGAAGAACTGGTCAAAACACTCAACGTCAAAGCCGCCAACACCGCCATTTACGATCTAGAGCAGGGCACCTCAACGGTGTACTACGAGCATTCCGATGGCCTGCCTTCCATGCGAGGCCGGGTTTCCCAAATGGAAGCTTACTCAGAGGTCTATCACCCCCTGCTAGCTGGGCAGTACCTTCAGTTTTGCTCTATTTTTCCAAACCCAGAGCGCGGTCGGGTGTCAATGTTTGCCGCGCCTATCCGCGACGATCGCGACGTACTTGGTGACCTGTGGTTGATTAACGACGTGGGCGATAGCCTCAGCGAAATTGACATTCGCCTGGTCGAGCAGGTGACTAATCAATGTGCGATCGCCATTCGTCAGGCCCGCTTATACCAAGAGTCCCAATCTCAAGTTCGCGAGCTAGAGCGCGTCAACACCCTCAAAGACGACTTCCTCAGCACCGTCTCCCACGAACTGCGCACCCCCGTCACCAGTATGCGCGTGGCCCTTCAGCTTTTGGGCGTCACCCTCAACCAAGAACACAACCTCCACCAAGAACTCGAAAAACCACAGCTAGAACAAAGCCGCATTGCCCGCTACTACCGCATCTTAAAAGAAGAATGCGAGCGCGAAATTAGCCTAATCAACGATTTGCTCGATCTCCAGCGGCTGGACGTCGGCAACCATCCCATGTTGATTCAGCCGATCGATTTGACCAACTGGCTCCCTAATCTGGTTAACAGCTTCAAACCCAGAGCCGCCAGCCGCGAGCAAGCCATCACCCTCACCGTCCCCAAAGACTTGCCTCAGCTCGTGTCCGATTTAGCCAGTATTGAAAGGGTACTAGCAGAACTGATCAACAACGCCTGCAAATACACCCCGCCCGAGCACAGCATTCACATCGCTGTCGCTGGAGGGCAAAGCACAATGCGCTTTAGCGTTGTGAATACAGGCGTAGAAATTGCCGAAGCCGAACGCCAGCGAATTTTTGATAAGTTTTACCGGGTGCCCAGCGCAGATCCTTGGAAGCAAGGGGGCACCGGGCTAGGGTTGGCCCTGGCCCAAAAGCTAGTCAGCCATCTAGATGGCACTATTGATGTAGAAAGCAGTCATAACCAAACGGCCTTCATTGTAGAGCTGCCGCTGGCCTCTACAAATCACTAGCCCTATTTCATGTTCGACAGCGATACCCCCCTGAGTCACCGAGGGCGATTTAAAAGCTGTTCAACAGATGCTGGCAAAGTCGGCAGGGTCGCTGGCACTACGCCAGATGTACTGGCAGGTGTACTGGCAGGTGTACTAGAGCCCCCTTCTCGTTGCAAACGCTCTAGCTCGGCGGTTGCGGCTTGCGTCGCCTCTAGTTCAGCTTGCGCCGCCGCCGCCGCCAGTTTTTCCTGCCTCTCTTCATAACCTGGGCACAGCGCACTGAGGTCGTACTGAATGCCATCTATGCTGTTAAGGTAGCAGGCAGAATTAGCATTGGGCACCTGCTTGAGCGCCTGTTCGGTCATCTGAGCGTGGCTAGGGTTGGCTAACGGAAGACTGCCAAGCCATACACTAGCCAAAACGCCAGTGACAAGACTGAGCATACGCCCGGCAAAAACAGGTTGAGAATTATTTTTGATGTGCATGGAGATATATCAAATAGACTGGGTAGTATCGAACGAAGTTCTTGTCCCTAACGTTCCCGCCCGGTTGTTCCTAGCTTCTACCCAGACACACGGACAAAACGCTACAGCGCTATACTTTCTGCGGTAAACGTGCTACTTTCTGCGATAGCTATTTTCTGTAGTCAACCTGCTGGCCATAGAGCACGGTTCAAGAGCACAACTCAAGAGTCATCGACTATGTTCTCGTCAATCGTAGCCATCCTCACTTTCATCGTTTTTGGCTATGCAGTGGGCTCCGTCCGCATTGTTAGAGAAGGAAACGCGGCCCTAGTCGAGCGGTTGGGCCGCTACCGGGGCACCATGACCGCCGGGGTCAACTTCATTGTGCCAATTCTCGACTCGGTGGTACTAGAAGATACTCTACGCGAGCAAACCCTGGACACTCCGCCTCAGCGAGCAATTACCAAAGATAGCGTCAACCTGGAAGTAGACGCGATTATTTACTGGCGCATTTACAACCTGGAGCGGACTTACTATGCCATTGAGGACGTTGAGTTTGCCATGAAGGAGCTGGTGATTACTACCCTGCGCTCTGAAGTTGGTAAAATGGACTTCCAAAGCCTATTTTCTTCGCGTGAGACGATTAACCGCGCCCTGCTAGATGTGCTGGACGAGGCTACTGCACCCTGGGGATTGAAAGTAAACCGGGTAGAGATTCAAAAGCTCGATCCGCCGCAGAATGTGGTGGATGCGATGCAGAAAGAGAAAGAGGCGGACTTTAAAAAACGCGCCACGATTCTGGAAGCGGAAGCGACGGTAGAGTCGATGCGGCTGCTGTCTAAGGCGCTAGATACGACGACTAACCAGCGAGAAGTATTGAACTATATGCTGGCTCAACGCTATGTGGAAGCCAATCAGAAAATTGGTGAAAGCAATAACTCTAAGGTGCTGTTTATGGATCCGAAGGCACTCACAGAAGGACTGGTTGATTTGATTAACGAAGGCGATGCTTCAAACTGATTGCAGACTGCCGGATTGACTCGAACCTGTCTAGAATAGAGACCGACGAGGTGAGGTACGCCGTCGTCGGTTTCTCTATGTAAATTACCCCTATGGTCGTGACGACAGCAAACGCAGCAGTTGAGCAGATAAAGCAGCCCTCTTCATCAGCCGAAGTGCCGCTGCTTGGACGCTCTGTAGCGTCATTAACTGAGTGGGTAAAGCAGCAGGGCCAGAGCGCCTATCGCGGCAAGCAGCTTCACCAGTGGATTTACCAAAAGGGCATTCGCTCACTCGATGAGGTAACGGTGTTTTCTAAGCAGTGGCGATCGCAAGCCAAAGACTTTCCGATTGGGCGATCGCACCTCCACTACCGCAGCGAATCCCCAGACGGTACCATCAAATATCTCCTGCGCCTCACCGATGGCCACATCATCGAAGCCGTGGGCATCCCATCTGATAAGCGCCTGACCGTGTGCGTATCCTCTCAAATTGGCTGTCCGATGGGCTGTGACTTTTGTGCCACGGGCAAAGGCGGCTTTGCCAGAAACCTGGAAACCTACGAAATCGTCGATCAGGTGCTGAGCGTTCAAGAAGACTTTGGTCGGCGAGTCAGCAATATCGTGTTCATGGGCATGGGTGAGCCATTGCTGAATACAGATAATGTTGTGGCGGCGGTGCGATCGCTCAACCAAGACATTGGCATCGGCCAGCGCAGCATCACTATCTCCACCGTTGGTCTGCCTGGCCACATTCGCCGCCTCGCCGAACAGCGCCTGCAAGTCACCCTTGCCGTTAGCCTGCACGCCAGCAACCAGGCGCTGCGCACCCAACTCATCCCCAGCGCCGAGCATTATCCGCTGCAAGACTTGCTAAATGAATGCCGCGACTACGTCAAGCTCACAGGTCGCCGCGTCACCTTCGAGTACATCGTTCTCGCCGATCTCAACGATTTGCCAGAGCACGCTTTGGAATTGGCCAGCGAATTACGCGGTTTTCAGAGCCACGTCAACTTGATTCCTTACAATCCGATTACCGAAGTCGATTACAAACGCCCCACTCGTCAGCGGATAGAAGCATTTACGCAGCAGCTCAAAGACAAAGGAATTGCTGTTAGCGTTCGTTACTCACGCGGCCTAGAGCAAGATGCGGCCTGTGGTCAGTTGCGCGCGTCCAAGGCGGCTGGGTCGCTTGTTCTACCAGAAAATCCCTAAAAGTTTTGCGGTATAGACATCCCACCCGTCAAAGTTCATGCTGCTGCGTGATCCAAACAAAATCCGTCAGCTCATTTGTCTCAGAGCCATTCACTTCCTCGATAGGCAACAGCCGCACGCTGGCCTGTGTCACCTCGGGCGATCGCCTCATCACCCGATTCGGAATGCCATAGTCATTATTCACATGCCCCTCACCCGCCAGCACAATGACCTGCCGCTCAGGCTCGGCGGCTAGCTGCTGCACAACCCTCTCGGCCATTGTTTCATCCCACAACACCTGCGCCGCAAAAAAATTGTCAAAGCTTATGCTGTGACCCGCCCCGCCGTGAGCATCAAAGGTCTCGCTGATCAGGGCTCGATAGTTTTCGTCAGTGGTATCGATATCGGCAACGGGCGGAATATGCACCAGATCTTCATCCATCAGGCTCTCTAACCCTTCTTTGGCCACTTTGCGGGTTACTTCCGCAGGGGTATTCAGGGCAATCAAGGGAATGCCGTTCACTTTCGCGTAGCGCACAATTGGCGCATACAGCTCCCAGTCATACCCCCAGCGAGTTTCGTATTCGCTTTGGGCAACCAGTTCTGCTTCTGTAATTTCGCCCGCCAGGTAAGCCTCTAAAACGGGTTGGAACGGGCGCTGAAACATTTCCAGGGCGATCGCAATCTCATTTTCTGCATTCATTGCCTGCACAATCGCTAGCTGCGCCGCATGATCTGCCGCATCGTCGTGCGTTTCGGCTAAATAGACAACTTGTTGAGAGGCGATCGCCTGCAAAACCACAGCATTGTTTTCTAGCTGTACCACCTGCGTCTCTTCTAAAGCTATGGGACTAGCCGCAAAACCCACCAGTGCCCAGCCCGACAGCGGCAGAGAAAATGTCACCAACACTATGCTCAGTGCCCCAGAGTACAGAAAAAATCGGCAGTCAGGCAAAACGTAGCGCTTCCATAGAAATAGTTGAACAAACTCTTAGTCGGTAGTCAGGAATCAGCAGCCAGAAAGCAGTTAAGCTCTGACTCCTGACCCCTGACCCCTGACCCCTGACCCCTGACTCCTAACCAGCCAGTTTTTCCCGGCTCAAGTCGATACCCCAACCAAGCTAGCTCGATGCTTTTGAGCCCTAATCACCGCAGCTTCCAAATCTTTGACCTTTAGCGTCTGAGAACTCAGGGCTTCGGCGAGCTGCAACTCAATTAGTCGCTCGCTAGTTTGCGGAGCCGTCAAAACAGTCACCGCTCGTTTTTGAGCCCGCTCGTCATGCTCATCTGGCAAATTGTATAGCGTATTGTACTCACCCCTGGAAACATCTCTGCGACCGTTAGACAGATTAGAGAGAATCGTTTCGCAGGTCAGTTGACAGGCCACAGTAGCCAACAGCCTAGAGCCACAGTAAATACCCCATCGATCGGTCGGCAGTTGCTTAGCGTAAAATTTCATTATTTTAGAAGAGCTGATCTACTGATGTAGACTCGCAGATTAATTAAAGGGATTTAAGAGATTAAAGAGACTGGGTCGCCTTCATACTATCGCGATTGTTAAATTATGTTAAGGCAAATTCAACAATGTCTCTAAATGTCACAATCTCCTCACACTTTCATAGCCTGCGTAATGTCATTGCTGTTTTTTGCGCTGCGATCGCCTTCCCGCTTCATCATTTCTACATAGTTCGAGGCGGCTAACTGTAATATCTTCAAAGTTTTGGAACATCTAAAAGAGAAGTGACCTCTTATACAGAAAGCCGTTCAATTCAACGAACAGTTCCTGGAAATGTAAGACGTCACCCCTTTACTATGCCGGTGCCCATAGCTCGTCCCCCTACTGTCTCTGCTGCCCCTGCAGAGATGCTTCCACTCGACACGCTACCCACCCTGGGCCATAAAAATCGCGCTCTCAGATTTCTTCATCTATGCTGCTACGGGTCGGGGCTTTCGTCGCTTTATGCCCGGCTAAACCATCAGCTAACGCAAGATTCTGTCGCGACTATCCTGATGTACCACAGCATTCCTGCGCCTGGCGAAGACCGCTGGATGGATCCTTGTAACTGTATAAGCGCCGAAGTTTTCGAGCAGCACATGCAGTTTTTAGCGAAGCACCGCCATGTCGTTTCTATCGAGCAGCTCACGCAGCAGCTCAAGCGCCAAGACCCTATCCGCTTGGGCACTGTCGCAATTACCTTTGATGACGGCTACCGTAACAACTTCACCGTAGCTGCGCCAATCTTGGCTAAGTACAACCTGCCAGCCACTATTTATTTAGCGACAGCTTATGTAGAGGCCAGCAAGAATCAATGGATTGACACTCTATACGTAGCTTTTCGCACCCGTAGCCGTCATCGGTTATGCCTACCGCAAGTCAAGAGAGCAGCCGGGCAAGTTGGGGGCAAATGGGATTTGTCGCAGCGATCGCAGCGACAGGCAGCCTATAGGGCGATCGCCCACTACTTAATCGAGGCCACTGTTCAACAGCGCCAAACCCTGCTTACCAGCCTAGACGCGCAGCTTGCGCCCCGAGCCAATTCGCCTCGGCTGACTCTCAACTGGGACGAAGTCCGCCAAATGCAGCAGCAATACCCCAACATCACTCTTGGCGTCCATACCGCCAACCATATCGACCTTCACACCCACAGCGAGCAAACCACCTACGAACTCAAAACCTCGATTGAACATCTGACCGCTGCCACTGGCATTAGCCCCCAGCACTTGGCCTTTCCCTACAATCGCTACAACGCTCAGTCCCAGGCACAGGCAGCCAAGCATCTAAGCTCTGCCGTGGCCGTGGCTGACGATCCGGTCGTCCGCGCTGGCACCTCCTGCTATGCCCTACCTCGGTTAGAAGCGCCTCACTCTTTACTATTGCTAAAGTCTTGGACGAATGGCGGTTTTCCACATATTTTGCGGGGGCTGGTTGGCCGAGCATGGACACAGCCTTATTAGGCATTATCCAGATAAAACTCGATGCGTGATTCCATCTGCGCAATCGGCCTGTTTTGTGTCCAGTATTCCACTAGCGCATGACCCAATGCCCAGGCTTGGCGATCTGCCGACCGGTCGTTGTTTTTGAGCAGCAGTGGCCAGAGCGCTAGCAAATCAAACCCGGCGGAGCCCGTAGCCCGCCAGCCTGTCTCTTCGCTCAGCAGCGAGAACAGCTCGTAGGCCATTTGCAGTTTCCCCAGCACGATGGGCACTTCCTCTACCGGAATTTTCTCGGTTAACACTGCGCCCAGCGCGGGTGTGCCGGTAGTCATTGTTGAAATAAATTGCAAGATGGGGCTCTTTAGCAGCTTGGCGAGGCCCTCAGTTGTGGTCATTTGAAACACATAGCGATCAATAATTTTAGCAGCGGCTTCTGTCCGCGCTGACTGGCTTCGCAAAAACCGTGCGAGCCGCAGTTGTTTGGCAGGCGCGATCGCATCCATCAGCGCCCTCGACAGTTCATCTGCCCCCCAAGCCTCTCGCACCTTTTGCTCGGAATCACTGCCAGAACTACTGCCAGCACCACTACCAAAGCGATGGCGCGCCACTAACGGCAGCACCTGCGGACAAAACTCACCAAGCTGCTCCGCCCGATAGTTCACAGCCTCTCGAATCGCTGTTTCCTTAGGCCAGGATCCTGTGCGCCAATGGTAAGGCGGACTCCATTCCCGAATCGGCCTGAGCTTATCCACCTGATTGACGATCGCGATCGCCGGTAAATCCGCCACCTCAGCGCGCATTTCCTGCAAAAAATCTGCGTCCATTTGCAGCGCCGGATCTAGCGCGGGAGTCACCAGCAGCAGTAAGTCCGCCTCGCTCGCGTAGGCAATCACCTGCTCGCGCAAATCCGCCCGAGCGACCTGCTCGTATCCCGGCGTATCCCACAGCGTCAGCACTTCTTCTAGCTCGCCAGGTTCCTCAGCCTGTTTACCGCCAAGCTTTGGCCCCCGCCACTGATAGCTCTGAATTTTGTCAGTGCTGGGCAACACATCCACCGCCGCCTGCTCCGAGCGAAATAGCGTATTGATCACACTGCTTTTGCCTGCACCGGTTCTGCCCACCAGCAAAATGCTTATGGGCTTGCGCTCAACCGCTTCAACCGGTTCACTTCGATCGAGAATTTCTCTCAGCGTTTGTGTCTTTGCTTCAGCGATCGCCGGAACTGCGGCTGTCACTTCATCTAAAGCGATTTTTGCACCACCGCCGTACAGCGCAACCGACTGCTGTGCCAGGTTGCGCAATGCGGTTTCTCGCAGCATATTGCTGAGGTTGAGGAGAATTTGCTGGTTAGCCTGGCCAGTGTACTTGGCGCTGGTTTGACGGGCGATCGCCGCTGCCGGATTCAAAGCCCACTGCGCCCAGTTAAAGACCTTGATTACTTTTTTTGCCGAAGGCTCTAGCTTGCGGTACAGCTCGACACCTTCCACCATTTGCCCAATCGAAACCTGATCCAGCACCGGCCTCAGCTTTTGCATCATCCGGTCAGTATCATCCACCGTCCCCCGAATCAGGCCATAGGCTTCTGGCACGTAAATGCTGAGCAGTGGCCGTTTTACTTCGGGGTGATACACCCGAGAAATAGCGGTGATTAGCGACAGACAGCGCTGCCAGAAAGCAGGCCAGTCTTCCCACAGCGGCAAATCGTTCTGAGCGGCCTGCAAGGTTTGCGTTAAAGCGGCCTCTACCTGCAGAGCTGTGGCGTCCTTAGCGCCTGCGGTTGATTGCGCTTCTATGACTTCTAGCGTCGCAGCTTCTAGCTCGGCGTTGACTTCAGACACCAGCGCTTCTGCCTGGGCGATCGCAGGCTTTGTCCACCTGGCCACCAGCCATCGCCAGCCCAGCAGCACAAAAATAACCACCGCCCAAATCCAGTTAATGCCCCAGGCCCTAATCTGCTGCCCTGCTGCCACCAGCAAGAACACCACAATGACCACAATCGGAGCCACCAGTACCCCTACCTGCCACGGCTTAATGCGCATCATAACTATCTGCTCGACTAAGTTTGCCTAACGCTTTGCCTAGCTCAAAGGCATCTGCCGTCTTAGTTTAGTACGAGTGCTTATTCGCAGTACTCAAGCAGAGAGACTTTGTTGCATTCGCTCGTATTCAAAAGAGCCGTTAAAGCATGGGCGAGCGGAAAATCTCTCTTAGGCTGTTTGCCCTCGGCTAATAGCTGTAGCCAAAAGGTGATAGCGATTAGCGATACCAAACCAAGAGAACGAATCAACAGTTTTCCTGAACGAATTTTGACACAGGTTTTAGCAGGGCGATAAGACACTTGAAAAGGGTGATAATGGTAGCTTCGACAGATGTAATGCGGTAGTGCTCTCAAATTGTATCAAACATCACAGTTTGCTCCTAATCGGTGACCTGCTCCCATAAAGGTCTAAACTCTAGTAGCGCTGTAAATTGCGCAAAGCCGATCAGAACACAGCAATTATTCGGGGTTTATTCCATTCCTATGGCTCAGGCAAAATCGGGCGACAAGGTCAGAGTTCACTACACCGGCACCCTTAATAACGGTCAGGTGTTCGACTCTTCTAAAAGCCGTGCCCCGCTGGAATTTACGTTGGGCTCGGGCATGGTTATTCCTGGTTTTGATGCTGCCGTCACGGGGCTGACGCCGGGGGAGTCGGTCGTCAAGACAATTCCTGTCGCAGATGCCTATGGTGCTTACCGAAAAGACATGGTTGCCGACATCGAAAAAGACAAAATACCCGCTGACTTTGATCTGGAAATCGGGCAGCGACTGGAGATGCAGGTGCCCAATGGAGACGCTATGGCCGTTACCATTACCGACATCAAAGACAACATGGTTACGCTCGATGGTAATCATCCGCTAGCCGGGCAAGATCTCACCTTTGAGCTAGAGCTGGTAGAAATCTTGGAGCCGTAAGCGAATCAATATTTATCGTGTGATAGCGCCAATGCTAGCAATTTCTAACTAGCGGTAGGTATTGGCGCACCTTTTCTGTTTGCTTATGTTTTTTTGGCTAGTATAAGCAGTTTAAACCTGGTGAAAGCTAGGTAACGAGTAGAAAGCAATAAGGAAAAATGGCGATTTATTTAGTAACCGGGGCCAATCGGGGGATTGGCTATGAGTATTGCAATCAATTACAGGCCAGAGGTGACGAGGTGATTGCGGTCTGTCGGCATAGCTCAAACGAGCTAGACAAACTGGCTGAAAAGCCGAGCGTGCGGATAGAATCCGGTGTGGATATTAGTGATAAAGCGGCGATCGCATCCCTCCTAAAATCTCTCGATAGCAAGCCTATAGATGTGTTGATCAACAACGCAGGCATCTACCGGCAGTCGAATTTAAGCGAGCTAAATATAGACGGCATTCGAGAACAGTTTGAAGTGAACGCGATCGCGCCCCTCCGCCTTACCCAGGCGCTACTCCCCAACTTGGCCAGCAGCCAAACAGGAGCCAAAGTCGCCATCATGACCAGCCGCATGGGCTCCATCGAAGACAACACCTCGGGCGGCACCTATGGCTATCGCATGTCCAAAACCGCCGTCTCTATGGCTGGCAAATCACTATCACACGACCTTAAAGACAAAGGCATCGCCGTCGCTATTCTGCACCCTGGACTAGTGAGTACCGGCATGACCAACTTTAACAGCAACGGCATTTCGCCCAAGCAATCAGTCAAAGGATTACTAGCCAGAATCGATCAACTCACATTAGAAAACACCGGCACATTTTGGCATACAAACGGCGAAGTTCTGCCGTGGTAAAAGTAGCCTGTTTTTCAAGAACACCGCCTGGGCACAGCCCAAGCACAGCCCAAGCACAGACAGCTACAGCAGAAATCTGGGCAAATTAGGACTATTCCAGTCCTAACACCACCCCCAGCACCACCATGAAGGTCGTCATCACTACCGATACATTCTTGAAGGCTCTGCCGACACAGGCTAACCAGCTCAAAGACAAAAACATACCCGAGCAGCTCATCAGCGTTAAAGCAGGCACCACGCTAGACATTGTCGATCAATTTCCTTACGAGGGCGTGGCTAATAGCACCGCCGACGATCACGTTTTTATACAGCTCGAAAAGCCCCTGGAAGGGCACCAGGGCATTCGCTGGTTCTTGTATGGTCTACATGCCAAGGTAGAAGGCACCGAGCCCAACAATAACCCCAAAGATGACCCGGCTCCCGAACCGCCAGCGGCAGCCGTCAAAGCCGCCAAAGCCGCCAGAGACTTTGGCCCTACCATTTCGATTCCAGGTATCAGTCGCCCGGTCGGCATTTACGAGCCGGTTTACTTTGAGCCTAGCGTCTCTAATTTTACTTGGGCTGAAATGACTAAAGGCGGCGATCGCATCCCCGTTGACGCTAACGTCACGCTGCGTATTATCAAGCTGTGTAAGTACATGGACGAGGTGCGTACCTTTTTGGGCAGTCGGCCCATGCGCATTACCTCAGGCTACCGCGATCCCATCAGCAATCGGCGCGTCGGCGGTGCTCGTGACTCTCGCCATATGTATGGCGATGCGGTCGATTTTTGGGTAGAGGGTATGGACGTGGTTGATGTATTTTATAAACTCAAGCACTATCATCCCCGAGGCGGTCTCGCTGTAGGCAATGGTTTTGTGCATCTCGACTTGCGATCTGGCGCACCCGCTAGATGGGCCTATCCTGGCGGGCCTCGCGTCAGCCTTTGGTGAGTTTGCTCAATCCTCGCTCAGCAAGCTATAGCGTTAGTCGCTTTGCGTGAATATACTTTCATCGGCTGAAACTTGATGTAACAAAGGGCAAAGCAACTCGCGGCGTACCCATGCATTTGCACACCACTATATTTAATATACGAGGGAGGTAAATTGCGCTTCGTAGCGTAACAGCCTTACGATTCTTCCGGCGTAGACATTCCGGCGTAAACATTCCGGCGTAGACATTCCGGCGTAGACATTGTCTAACTCTGTCTACATCGGAATTTGTCTATCAATGCAATAGCCATCATGCAACAAAACGACATGATGAGCAAGCCCAAAAGCTACGTTTTCTGGCTTGCTATACCCTTTATGCCGGGCATTCTAAGGCCGGTTCGCTATCTACTTTGGTTATTGATGTGGTTTTTAAGAGTTTGGGGAGTTGGAAACAGGCAAATAAGCCGTTTTCCCCAAAGCTATCTGCTGAAAAGCTATCTACTGAAAAACTATCTACTGAAAAACAATGCACCGTACTGAGCGAAACCCGTAATTTCAAAAATCGTGACTGTCGCCTATTGAGTGCGATCGCCCTTAGTAGTCTCACCACCACCCTGCTAATTGCCCTCGCGCAGTTAGGCATTTTTCAAACTAGCGAAATTAAAACATTTGATCTGCTCACTCGGCTAACGGCTGACTATACTAGCCATGACAACCCCGCTGCCAATCGCGTTGTCATCGTCGCCATCACCGAAGCAGACATTCAAGCCCAGAATCAATGGCCGCTTTCCGATCAGGTATTTGCTCAGGTGCTAGCACAGCTACAGCCGCACCGCCCTGAAGTGATTGGATTAGACATTTACAGAGACGTGCCCTATGAACCAGGCAGCGAAGCCTTAGCACAGCAGCTAAAGCAGAAAAACGTCATTGCCATCAATAAACTGGATCCGTACGGAGCCGTAGAAGTTCCAGCACCGAGCCGCGTGCCAGCTTCGCGCATTGGATTTAACGATATTGTGATCGACCCCGATGGTTCGGTGCGCCGTAACTTTATGTTTGCCGTCTCAAGCGGGCAGCAACTCTATTCATTTTCGCTGCGGCTAGTAGAGCACTACCTGGCGACCAGAGGCATTGACATTCAACCTGAAGCCGATGCTATCAGAGCGGGGGCCACTCAGTTTGAAGGCATCTTAGCCAATGCTGGCGGCTATCAGTCTATAGACGCTAGCGGCTATCAAACGTTAGTGCGCTACTTTCCCCCTAATAAAATTGCTAAACAGCTTTCGCTGGATCAGGTACTTTCCGGACAGTTTGACCCAAGTGATATTACTGGCAAAGTTGTGCTGATCGGAACCACCGCTCCTAGCCAAAAAGACTTGTTTTATACGCCCTTTAGCTCAGGCGCAAAAGAAAACTTAGTCGCCACTGGTGTCGTACTCCACGCCCAAATGACCCGACAAATGCTCAGCGCCGTGTTAGACCAGCGCCCGCTCTTTCGAGTGTGGTCTCAGAAACAAGAATATGTGTGGGTGTGGCTGTGGGGACTAGCAGGTGGCCTGCTGGCCTGGCGGCTAAACCATTCGGGCTCCATTGCAATGACTATCGCTATCGGCCTCATTGGGCTGTCGGCAATAACAGGTGTGCTTTTTGTTCAGGCTCTGTGGGTGCCCTTTGTTTTACCGGCTTTCACCTTTAGCCTTGCAGGGGCGAGCCTGGTTGTTTACAAAGAATTTCGTAAAACATTCTACGATTCTATTACTGGCTTGCCCAATCGTACCCTTCTCACCCAAGAACTTCAAAAACTGCTGAAACAACAGCCCGGTCAGGCTGTTACCGTCATTTTGTTGGATATTGATAAGTTTAAAGTTTTTAACGAGAGCTTTGGACTGCAGATTGGCGATCGCCTGCTGCAAATAATGGCCGCTCGCTTACAGCAATCACTGCCCCCCAAAGCTAAAGTCGCCCGCATTGCTGGAGACGAATTTGTCGTGTGGATGAGCCAAAAAGTAGAAAGTAAAAACGGTAAGAGAGCTGTTAAAGAAGAAAGTGAAAAAAAGAGTGAAAAAAAGAGCAGAGAAAACAGTCTAAAAAATGCGATTAGCATTGCCCAAACGCTCAGTCATCAGATGTCTGAGCCAATTGAAATACAGGGACAAAAAATATTTCCGACCGTGAGTACCGGTCTTGCTTTCAGTCCGGCAGAACTGTCAGAGAAATACTCAAAAAGACAATCAAGAAGACGCTCGAAGCAACACTCGATCAAGCCAGTTGTGAGTCAACCGTTTAGTGCAGAAAGCCTGATTAGAGATGCCCAAACAGCTCTGTCTCGGGCCAAAGCTAGTCATAGCCGAGGACAGTGTGAAATTTTTGCCCCCGATATGCGCACCCAAATTTCCAACCGGCTCTGGCTAGAATCTGACCTTCGCGATGCCTTAGCAAAGCGAGAGTTGTTGCTGTATTATCAGCCACTTATCTGCCTGAAGACGATGACCATAGCGGGCTTTGAAGCATTAATCCGCTGGCAGCACCCGGTTAGAGGGATGATTTCACCCATCGAGTTTATTCCCATCGCAGAAGAGACTGGACTGATTATTCCAATTGGCCAATGGGTGTTAGAAGTCGCCTGTCAGCAAGCCCACCAGTGGCAGCAACAATTCCCTAGCCGAGCGCCCTTCATGAGCGTTAATCTATCGGGCAGGCAGTTTTCACAAGCAGATTTAGTAGAACAAATTGACCGCATTTTAACAGAAACTGGACTAGAGCCTAGCACGCTTAAGCTAGAGCTAACCGAAAGTGTGGTCATGGATAATGTTGAAGAGTCGATTGAAATACTCTTGCGGCTAAAAGCCCTACAGCTAAAGCTGGGCATTGATGACTTTGGCACGGGCTATTCGTCTTTGAGCTATCTTCACCGTTTTCCGATTGACACGCTCAAAGTCGATCGTTCTTTTGTGATGGAAATGACATCTGCTAGCGGTAGCGCAGAACTTGTAAAAAGCATCATTGCCCTGGGGCATAATCTGGGGATGAACGTCGTTGCCGAAGGCGTTGAGACCGAGAGCCAGTCACAAAGGCTACAGGATCTCCAGTGCGAGTACGGTCAGGGTTATTTATTTTCCAGGCCGCTGCCAGCCGTAGCCGCAGAGGCTCTGTTGGTAACGACACTTAAAAGAAAGCTGTAGCCGCTAGTTCAGACCGACTTGCAAAGCAGGCTGAAGGGGTTGTAAAACGCTGTCCAAACCAACAGACGCTAATAGCGCATTCCATTCCGCAGCAATTAGCGCATTTTCGGGGTTTGCCTGGTGCAAATCACTCAAAATTAGGGCCGCATCATGCCAGAGGTCTGCCTGTTGATAGAGGATTTGAGCCTTGGCTAACGGCGTTGCGGTGGCTAGTCGTTGTGATAATTTGGCATCGACCGATTGGTTCGCGAGCCAGTCAGCTTGATTAACGCGGCGAATGCTGCCATGGACGACGATATCTTGGGCGCGATCGCTCGCATCTGAAATAATAGAAAAATACCAGGCGTAGGTTTCGTTGAGGTCTAAGACAGGGATATCACCGGCTTGTTCTGCGCCCAGGCTGACTAAGCCACCCTCACGGGCAAGGGTAAAGGTGGTTTCGTAAGCTAGCTCGTCATTGCGATCATACAGGACAAACTCAACTTCATTAGCGGCTAGCATTTCTGGCACATAAAACAGCAGCGTGGGTCGTTCAGCAGTGGTCACGCTCAAAGGGTTAGCGGTGGTCAGCGCCGCCAAAGAAGCATTTGCATTTAAGAAGACCCGGCCACTGCGGGTGCCGCCGCCCAGGCGACGACCCGGCAGCCCCTGCCGAAGAGTTTCTGTATCTTGCCCTTCGGCGTTGGCCGCCACTTCAGCTAAATGGTTTGCAAAGCTAGCGGGTGCGATCGCCGCTACACTCAGCAAACTACTTAAGCCAATTAGCATAGAAGCAAGCTTGTACTGTTTCATAATCATCCCGTTAATTTGATCGCTATCTACAGTCGGAACTGAGGCAAGACGCTCAATCTTAGGCGCTGTAAACTTGTGTACTTTCGTATTCTATGAAGAGTATCCGTGGTTTCTAAACAGAGAAGATACCGAAGCTAAAGAAAAGCTAAACACCTGTATTTTCCATACCTGACAAGCATTACGCAGATCGAAGGAAAAAACAATTTAGATTAAACTAATCTAAATATAAAAGAGTTATGAAGGTTCTATGTAGATAGCAACAGCTCTACAGATATTATATGAAAAATTCAACATGAATTACATCGGCTAACTAATTAGTTTTCCTGTCTATGCTAGCGTTACAGGCCCTACTGCCGCCAAATTTATCCTTCGAGGATAGATAAAAACTATCTATCTATCTTGCCGTTTGTAGTGATAACTCCGAAAAAGTAAACCGTGTTTCTCCTTATTTATCTATCCGTACAACTACGGGGAACTTGGTTATTTTTTACATGAAGAAAACCGAATACGAATAGATTATCAATAAAAGTTGGGCTACTATCTTAGCCAACACTAAATGCCTGCTCCGGACAGCTATTTAGAGTCATATTCGTTCATTTTTTTGGAGTGTGTAGATGAAGTCTGTTATTACTCAGTCACTGGCCGTTTCTCTTGCGATTGCTGCTGCGATCGCCCTTCCTACTGCGGTTAAAGCGCAGGCCGACAGCCTATCCGAAACACCATCTGAGCTGGGCACTTCCAGCGAGCAGATAAACACTGAACTGAACGAAATCTGCGTTCGGATTCCTGGCTTTCCTATCCTGTACTGCTTTGGATAACGGCTATTTCTGAAGCTTAAATTTCAAATAGCATCCGTCTTAACCCTCAAGCCATTTTAGTTTGAGGGTTTTTGCATTTTTTATTGCAGGTTCTTTGTATAGCTGGGCTCTATACAGCAGTTTGTTTAGCAGATAGATATATTGGGAAAAATTGATGGGTAAAGCAATTCGTAATAACCTGACTATAAATGCAGCGAACTGTACTTGAATGGAGCCCTGATTAGATTGCCGTTTCGATAGGCTATTAATTATTTTTACCGGTCGTATTTCGCATGTTTAAAAAGTATTGCTTTATACTGACGGCCTTGTGCAGCTTTGTGGCGGGTTTAGACAGTTTCACCCTAAGCGCGAATGGAGAAACTGGCGGGGTACGGCCTGACGGCACCACACAAACCAATCTATCGGACGGCTCATACTGTGCGACAGATTGTACCGTTACCGGTACTAGCCGGGCAGGCAATAACTTGTTTCATAGCTTTAGTGAGTTCAGCGTTCCAGAAAGCATTACGGTGACTTTTTTGGATCAAGGGGCACAGAATATCTTTGCCAGAGTTTCTAGTCGGCCATCACTGATCAATGGGACAATAGCCGTATCAGGAATGGGCAATGCCAATTTGTTTCTGATCAATCCCTACGGCATTACTTTTGGCCCAAGCGCTGCTTTAGTGAGCACCGGTTCTTTTGCCGCTAGCACGGCAGACAGTATTGTTTTTCCAGATAATGTTCAGTTCAGCGCCACCGAAAATGCCTCTCCTATGCTGACCGTCAGCGCACCCATTGGCCTACGATTTGGGCAGAGCCCAGGCCCAATTATGAATCAATCTCAATCTTTTGCGGGGGGGAGTAACACAGAGGTTTCTCAGCCAGCAGGGTTACAGGTCAGTAATGGAAAGACGCTGGCGCTGATCGGAGGCCCTGTTTCACTAGATGGAGGATACCTCACAGCAGCGAGCGGCAACATAGAGATAGGTAGCGTAGCGGCCAACAGCAAAGTCTCTATCACACCTAAGCTAACGTTTCAATATGAGAACATTTCTTTTCAAGACATTTTACTGACTCAGAGATCGGTCGTTAATGCCAGCGGCGATGGTGGAAGCATCCATCTTCGCGGAAACAATATTGAAATTTTGGGCCTATCAGGAGTTATTAACACTAATTTAGGAAGCGCATCAACCGGCATCCTCAAGTTCACAGCCAGTGGCACTATTGACATTGATAGAAGCGTCGTCGTCTTTTCTGGAAGCATAGGGAATGGCACAGAATTAGAAATCGACACCAAGAAATTGGTTGTTCGAGACGGTTCAATTATATCTGGAGGGACGTTTGGATCGAGTCAGGGAAGCACTGTCACCATCAACGCTACAGAGGCTGTCGAAGTCATCGGCACGAATGGCTCTTTCCCGACGCTCATTACCACTTCTACAGAAGGCACCGGAGCCGGGGGAAACCTGACCATAAACACCCGTCGGATCAGTGTTAAAGATGGCGCACAGTTGCAAGCTGTGACCTATGGCCCAGGCACTGGCGGCAATTTGACAATTAATGCGACCGAACAGGTCAGCGTGACAGGAACCGGTGAAACCATCTTTTCGAGCCAGTCGGCCAGCGGCGTTTTGGCCTCGTCAGGCTTGGCGGAACTACCTTTTCAGCCCACCGGAAAAGGCGGTAACTTGACGATAAATACCGGGGTGCTGAGCATCGATCAGGGGGGAAGGGTCGCGGTTAATAGTTTGGGCACAGGAGATTCTGGCAGCTTGAACGTTGAGGCTCGCGCTGTCAGACTAGATAACAACTCGCAGATAACGGCGGCGGCAGCTTTTGGGAATGGGGGTAACGTACGGCTGAATAATTTGGAGACGCTGATATTGCGGCGGGGTGGCACCGTGTCTGCCCAAGCTGGCAGCGCTGGGCTGGGAAATGGCGGCAACATTGTGATTAATGCCGATTTTATTGTGGCTAAGCCAATGGAAAATAGCGACATTGTAGCCAGGGCTATCAGCGGTCAAGGGGGTAACATTAGCATTAGTACGCGGGGGCTGTACGGCCTTGAACAAAGGCGGGCGATCGCGAACAACACCAACGACATTGATGCTAGCTCCGACTTTGGCGTGAGTGGCACTATTGGTATCAACCAGATCACCGCGCAGGCTGAGCAAGACAATAGAGAACTGCCTCAACAGCCATTAGAAACCTCAACCCTATTGAGCCAGGGGTGCGGCGCATCCGGCAATCGCCTGGTGATTACCGGACGCGGGGGGATGCCTGCGGCCCCTACCGACACCCCAGGGCTCAATATTCCACTGGCCGATCTAGGAGAAAGCTACGCTCAGAGCAGAGCCACCTCAACGTCTGACATCAATTCCAGCAATCGCTCATCAGTGGCAGCGTCCGCCGGGGCAGAACACTCTCAGAATTTCGGCTGGGTTGAAGCGACTGGCTGGAAGATTGATGACAACCAGCAAGTGATTTTAGTCGCACCCTCAGCAATCGCAGAGCCTTTGCAAGCGGCTGCTCACTGCACAGGTTAGCGCCATGAAAAGATTGCAGCGGCGCGGACTCAAGTTATTAGCCGCCGTTCTTTTAGGAATTGTGATTAGTTTGAGTGGCGCAGTAGGGCTCGTTCCGCTGGCTGATCTGTTTGGGGCAACCAGCTTTGCACAGTCATTGCCGGTCGATCAGCAGGCAGCAAAACCGGCACAGTTCCAGGCATCCCAGTTGCTTTTGCAGCAAGAGCAGCGGGGGCGATCGCTCTATCGAAGCGGTCAATTTGTAGAAGCGATCGCACAGTGGCAAACGATCGCCGACATTTATCAGGCGCAAGATAACCTTCTGGCTTTGGCCAGCGCCCTCAGCAATCTCTCTTTATCTTACCAGCAGCTAGGCCAGTGGGTAGGGGCACAAACTGCTATCACCAAGAGCTTACAGCAACTGCCAGCGCAACCGGTGACGATTGAACAATGGCAGGTAACCGCTCAAGTCTTGACGGCGCAGGGAAACTTGCAGTTTGCGCTAGCTCAACCCTTACAGGCGCTAGAAACCTGGCAGCGAGCCGAGAGTGCCTATGTTGAATGTGAAGATAGCAATGGCCGCTATCATGCTCAAGTTAATCAGGCTGAAGCCCTACGGGAGCTTGGATTCTACCGGCAGGCCCTGGAGACGCTTAACCAGATTGAAGACTCACTGAAAAACCAGAATAGCTCTCGGCTAAAAGCCACTACCCTACAAAGAATAGGTGAGCTATTACGGCTAAGCGGACAGCGGATAGAAGCCCAAGCTGCCCTGACTCAAAGCCTGGCGATCGCAGAACAGCTAAACAGCGCCACAGATGCCAGCGCTGCTCTTCTCAACTTGGGCCACACCGCCCGAGACCTGGGCGATTTAGCCACTGCGCGAACTTTTTATCAACAGGCAGAAGCGGCGATCGCCCCTGCCACCGCCGCTCAAATTATCCCAATTCAGCTAGCACAGCTATCGCTGATGATGAAAACTGCCGACGCCGATGCCCCCTGGCAAATAGCCCGTTTGTGGCCACAGATTCAATCACAATTCGCAGCGCTTCCCATCAACCGCACCAGCATTTATTACCAGGTAAACTGGGCCAATAGCCTGATCGCGCTCAATCAAGCCAAAACCAAAGCAGCCGTCGCCCAAACCACAGAAACCACAGATTCAGACAGCCCTGGCTGGCAAATTATCGCACAACAGCTTCGCCAGGCCGCTCAGCAGGCGAGAACGTTGCAAGATGCCAGAGCCGAAGCCCATGCTACCGGGACGCTGGCCAAAGTATATGAACAAACGCAGCAGTGGGCGATCGCCCAAGAACTCACCCAAAAAGCTCTCAGCCTGAGCCAGGCTATCCACGCCACCGACATGACCTATCGCTGGCAGGGGCAGCTTGGCAGAATTTTACAAGCGCCTGGCAATCCCCAGCAGTCTCTTACTGAAGCCATTAGCGCTTACTCACAAGCCGTCGATACGCTCTCTACCTTACGCGGAGAGCTAGCAGGCAGCAGCGAAAGCGCCCAGTTCTCATTTCAGCAAGATGTCGAACCTATTTATCGCCAGCTTGTCAGCTTATTACTGCAAACCGCCGATCGTCCTATTCAGCAGCCAGGCGAGCTGCCCAGTCAGCAAAGCCACTTCAAACAGGAACAGCTTGCCCGCGCCCGTGGCGTGATTGAATTGCTACGGCTAGCTGAGCTAGATAACTATTTTCAAGAAGCCTGCATTGACGTCCGGCCTACCGATATTGACCAGGTTGATCCCAAAGCAGCCATTGTATATTCCATCGTGTTAGAAGATCGCCTGGCGGTCATTTTGCATCTACCCGGCCAGCCCCTTCAGCAGTTTTCGACGTCTGTTTTGGCGGCTGACGTCAACAAAGTTGCGGTTCAATTGCGGAAGCAAATTGTTATTCGCAGCCGCAGGGAATACTTGCCGCTGGCACAACAGATGTATCAGTGGCTGATTGCGCCAGCTCGTGAGGCGATCGCAGACAGTGGCATAGAGACAATTGTGTTTGTATTAGATGATGCTTTGAACAACCTGCCAGTATCAGCCCTTCACGATGGTGAGCATTTTTTGATAGAAGACTATGCCGTTGCGCTCACACTAGGGCTTCAACTGATTCAGCCGCAGCCCTGGAAGACTCAGTCCCTCAGCGTTTTAATTGCGGGCTTAACACAAAGCCGGTTCGATCTTAACCCGCTGCCCTACGTCGCCCAGGAGGTGAAAAACATCACCAGGAGCCTTTCGCGCAGCAGAATTTTGCTAGACCAGAATTTTACGCATGAAGCACTACCTGCAAGCTTGAAAGCCACGGCTCACCCAATTGTTCACATTGCCACTCATGGTCAGTTTGGCGCAACTCCAGAAGAAACTTATTTAGTCGCCTGGGATGAATTGATTACCGTCAGGGAAATTAGCCAGATGCTGCGAGCAGATTTGGGCGATCGCACTGCCAACTTTTCTCGTACGGGCGCGATAGAGCTGCTAATACTGAGCGCCTGTGAGACAGCCAGCGGCGATCAGCGATCGGCCCTGGGGCTAGCGGGTGTAGCGATTAAAGCCGGAGCCCGCAGCACCCTGGCAACCCTCTGGGCAATCAACGACGAAGCCACCGCTCACTTCATTGGCCATTTGTACAAATATCTGACGGAACCCGGCGCAACCCGAGCGAGTGCCCTCAGGCAAGCGCAGCTTCAGCTCCTTCATGATCCGCAATATCAGCATCCTATCTACTGGGCACCCTACGTTTTGCTAGGAAGCTGGCTGTAGCCTAAACGCGGTTGGATCTTGATCGCGCCGGTGCCGGATGGGAATGGCTGGCCCGGTGCGATCGCCCACCAGAGCCGCAGTTTCTTCTAGCGCGGTTCGCAGTTGCTTTGCCGCGTAAATAGACATGTCTCTGGGGACGTTAATGCGATCGCGCAAATATCGCAGCGCCACATCACTACCCGCCGGTGGCACACAGTTCTCGCCCGTCATCATGCGAGTCAGCGCACAGCGTAGCGCCTGATCGATCACCCCCGTCTCAGCCGGATTCACTCGAACAATATTCTCACGATGCTTGATCACCCGATGCAAAGCTTCCTCTTTAGAAGTTTCTGGCTCGGGGTAGGTGACATCGGGCAGTCCGAACCAGGGGCCGTTATCTATCCTGGTTTGATTGGCCAATGCTGCCGGTTCACCATTGTCATAGCAGCCACCCATCTGTGGCGGCAGGTCATGGGCATGGGTATGAAAATCACTTTGAGTGCCCCGGTAGGTAGAGCGACTTTCCATTGCATCAAACCAGGCAGACAGCCGTGGATTTTCTGCTCGCAGCGAGTAACCTTTGTAATAGTACAAGCTGGCGTTCATACGCTCGACATAGGGCGTAAACACAACATCGGCAGTGCTAAAGTCTGCTAAAAAATACGGCCCCGGCGTTTGGCTCAGCGCCGACTCTATTTTCGCCACTACTTCAACGAACTGCTGTCGGGTTTGACTCTCTGGGCGAAGCCAGCTAGCCGGTTGACACAGCCAGCCACACCAGGCGCTAAACAACGCCCGCTCTAGCTGGCGCAATGGTAAAACGCTCGGATCGTTCATCCCTGGCCCCAGGGAACCAAACGCTTGCTCTAGGGCGACTAGAATATCATCACTTTCGGTGATTGTTCGTCCGTCTAGGGCGATCGCAGGCAGCATTCCAGAAGGCACTAGTTTTTTGTACCAATCCTCTTTTTGGCCGTAGCAAAACATTGTGACTTTAGCAATTTTGTAGGGAATTTGCTTTTCTTCTAGCCACAGCCAAACCTTTTGACAATAGGGACACCAGGCATGGTTGTCACGGTACAGAGTCACCCGGACGTCAGCTTTGCGATGTCCGAATAACCGGAGGCAAGACTGGGCGTTGGTAGGGCCGTTGACGCGGTCGAGTTGGAAGTCGGTGAGAGATTCTAGGGCTGTCCAAGTGAGAGGCATAGGAGAGTTGAAAGTGGGGTTCTGTTTTATTTTCACATAGTTTTAGAAACCGCTGGCTCCAAAAACAAAAAAGGTAAAGAAACCGTCTATGCGGCCTCTTTACCCTGACTAATTCACGCTAGGTTTAAAGCTAGGCTTAAGGAAAAGATAATTTACGCTATCACCGTTGCAAATCGAAATAGAGTTGTTGATAGCTTTAGAAGCTGTAATCGGAGCTAACAGAAACCGAGCACCCCGCACTGTGAGGACAGGAAGGCATGGTCACTTCAATCATAAAGTCACCCTCATAAGGTGCGACAACCATTGGGAAAGAGTCAAGCTCGTCGTCGCTGGCAACCATTGCCCCCAAATCGTTGTAAAGGAAGAGATCGAGATCGCTACAGTCCTGATCGCATGTGGCATACACCGACTCGCCTTCCAATAAGTAAGCGGCCATGGCCGCTTGTTCATTATCTTCGAGCCAAAGCACGCGATCTTGGGCCATTGCCGGACTGACCAGCGCCAAGAAAGCAACAGATGTGCAGGCAACTGTGCTGGCCAAAGCAAGCAGCGTAAACGCTGGGGGCATGTGAATTCTCCTGAATATTAAAGATGTGCTACTAACAATCTCAGAGTTGCCGAAGTTATACAAGCGCTATCACAAGCTAGTTGCTGCCAGCCTACAAGATGTCTGTTGCATCCGCACATACGTAGCTGAATGTACGCAGTCTTAAATCAAGGGAACAGGATGATTTGATGCTGCTGTAGGCGGCTTGAAAGAAGGGTTAAATCTGTTTTGGGCTGGCGGTTGCCAGACGCGATCGCCTTCACTCAACAATCGCGCTTGTTATCAGCGCTGTTATTAAAGCTTGTGTGAATTTTCAGTCAACAAAAGTTGTTTGTTTTCCATTGTATTTACGCATAAGCCGCCACAGAAAGCTAGTATTCGCAATTCCCAGACTTTTACGAAGATAAAACAACCAGCATTGATGTAGGAACTGATAACGATTGCAAAAAGTCTATAGAATACCAGGCTGTCAATAATATTGACAATTATTTTAGGCGCATCGCCCTCAACTGGCGGAAGCAATCTTATGGAACATTGGAATGAACTTATTGCCGGATTTGTCTTAGGTAACTTGTCCCCTGAAGAGTATCAAGAGCTGGCGCAAATTCTAGCAGAAAATCCCCATCTCAACGATGAGGTGGTACGACTGAGAAGAACGGCGACCATCCGAGGGGGGCGTAATAATATGAGCGTCCCGCTATGGCCCGTGAATATTTCTGCAGCGGGCGCGCAGGGATGGGCAGATACGGCGACGACCCTTATAGAATTGGGCAGCCAGGAGTTGGCCAGCGAGGAGTTGGACAAAGGCTCGAAGGAGGTTCTTCGGCGCGATCGCAGCCCTGCGTCAATCAAAAACCTTGCTTTTGAAAGGCGACTGAGACAGTCTAGAGAATCACTTGACGAGATCTGTTACCGCCGGTTAAAGCTGTGGGGATGGATATTGCTGCTGGCAGTAGTCGCGTTGAGCATAGATGATTGGCGGCTGCGGCGATCGCTGGCGATCGCCCAAGAAAAGATTATGCAGTTGGAAATCCGCCTAAACAGCGCCTCAGTGTCTGACGAGGCTCCGCATCTGACATCACGTAACAAATAAAATTGATGATTGGTCGTCTAAAATAGGGATGTTCCAGCCTGGCTTCGGTGCGGCTGGGCTGAAAACATCGGCATGGGTAATCGGGATAGCAGGATGGGTGATTCCAAAGAGACCTCTGGTAACGCCGCTAGCAGCGATGCTGAAAATGCTGCTGAAGCGACCGGTGCCTTAACAAAGACTGAGATTACGCCTGGCCGCCGAGAGCAGGCCCTACAAAGCATGAGCGAGCTGTGGCAAAACACCCAGGCACGAGTCGAAAGAAGTTTTCCCGGTAAACTCTCAGAAAAAATCTCCAGCAGCATCTTAGGCGGAATTTCTAGATGGCTGCCCACAGACGCTGTGCAATTGCGCGAAGCTTACGCAAACGCCCAGGGCATTTTTAAGTCTTTTAGCGTCAGCGACGACCAAATTGCAGAAATTTTACAGCAGGTACGCACTGAGCTGCCCACGACCGAAGCCCTCCTCATTGGCAAGCCGCAGGCAGGAAAAAGTTCGATTGTGCGCGGCCTTACGGGCGTTTCTGACGAGATTGTAGGCCAGGGGTTCAAGCCGCACACCCAAAACACAGAGCGCTACGCCTATCCTTCAGAAGACTTGCCGCTATTAATTTTTACAGACACCGTCGGTCTAGGAGACATCGGCCAGGAAACGGCTGGCCTAGTGCAAGAGCTAACCGCAGAACTACAGCAGACGAGCCGCTGCGCCCGCCTTCTAATTTTGACCGTTAAAGTCACTGACTTTGCCGTCGATCAGCTTCGTCAAATCGCGCAGCAGCTCAGAAAAAGCCACCCAAATGTCCCTTGCTTGCTGGCCATTACCTGCCTACATGAAATTTACCCTGACCCTCAGGATGACCATCCTGACTATCCCCCTACAGGCGAAGCCCTAACCCGCGCAGTCACGGCCCTGCGAGATGCCTTTGCAGGCTGCTTTGATCGCTCGGTACTGCTGGACTTTACCCGTGAAGAAGACGGCTATCACCCCACATTTTATGGGCAAGTCGCCCTGCGAGATGCCCTAGCCGACCTTTTACCCGAAGCGGAAGCCAATGCCATTTACCAACTCATAGATGACCAAGATGCGGCCAGTGCGCAGCTCGGTAGCCTGTATCGAGATGTGGGTAGGCGTTATATTTCTGCCTTTGCGGTAATCGCGGCAACGCTGGCTGCTGTGCCTTTGCCCTTTGCAACGATGCCAGTGCTGACGGCGCTGCAAGTGTCGATGGTGGGCGTTTTGGGACAGCTATATGGGCAGCGGCTGACGCCATCGCAGGCGGGCGGGGTGGTGAGTGCGATCGCGGGCGGTTTTTTTGCTCAGGCCATTGGCCGCGAACTCATCAAGTTCATTCCTGGCTTTGGTAGCGTGATTGCGGCATCTTGGGCAGCGGGCTATACCTGGGCGCTAGGCGAAGGGGCCTGCGCTTACTTTGGTGATTTGATGGGCGGTAAAAAGCCCGACCCTGAGAGAATTCAGCAGGTAATGGCAGCAGCATTTGCAGCGGCGAAAGAACGCTTTAAGGCAGCTCAAGATCATTAACCAGGATCATTAACAAAGAACTTTTTACCCCCCATGCCCATGTCTACTGCTAGACCCATTCAGCAAATTATAGCGCCCCATATCAAAGACCTCGGGGGCTTTCAGGCGCGGCGAAGCTTACCCCATGACACACTCACGTTAGTCGGCCCGTTCATTTTCTTTGACCATCTTGGCCCGGCAACTTTTCCACCGGGTAAAGGCGTAGATGTGCGGCCCCATCCCCATATCAACCTGGCCACTGTCACCTATTTATTTGAAGGGGCGCTGATGCATCGCGATAGCCTGGGCACGGTGCAAGAGATTCGTCCGGGTGCGGTGAACTGGATGACCGCCGGAAAGGGCATTGTGCATTCGGAGCGATCGCCTGATCACACCCGCGATCAAACGGCTACGCTTCACGCCATCCAAACCTGGATAGCCCTACCGGAGAAGTATGAGGAAGTCGATCCTGCCTTCGATCACTACGCCTCGCAAACAATGCCCCAGTGGGAAGCGCAGGGAGCAACTATTAAGCTGATCGCAGGGAAGATCGGCGATCGCACCTCGCCCGTAAAAACCTACTCGCCGATGCTATACCTAGACGTACAAATTCCCAAAGGCGGGCAGTTTACGATTCCAGCCGACTACAGCGAGCGAGCGGTATATAGCGTCACCGATGGGTTAAGCCTTGGTGGAGAATCCATTCAACAACATAGATTAGCGGTGCTAGAAGCGGGGCAGATCGTCACCATAGAAAGCCAGAGTGAGGCCCGCTGTATTGTCATTGGCGGTGAATCGGTGGGCGATCGCATCAAATGGTGGAATTTTGTTTCTAGCCGGGCCGAACGGATTGAGCAGGCGAAACAAGATTGGAAAGCACAAAAATTTGAGCGGGTACCTAACGAAAAAGACTTTATTCCATTGCCATCAGAAGAAAATTCTGTGCAGCCATTGAGCTAATCAACAGCCAGCTAATCAACAGCCAGCTAATCAACAGCCGAGCTAATCAACAGCCGAGCGTTTTGCATTATCTGTTGATGGAATAGTAATGATAAATTGTGTTCCTTGGTCAGGGTCAGAAAAGCACTCTAAACAGCCTTGATGCTGTTCTGTCACGATAGTATGACTGATAGAGAGCCCTAAGCCGGTACCCTTACCTACCGGCTTAGTGGTAACAAAAGGATCGAATATCTTATTTTGAACCGCTGGATGGATGCCCGGCCCGTTGTCGGCAATAGTAATCATCACGGCGTGGCTGTCAAAGCATTCGTCAAAGCGTTCAGTTGTGATTGTGATTTTAGGAGACCAAGCTGAAGCGCGATCGCACCATGTATCTACTATTTGACCATCAACGGTTCGAGCCAATGTCTGGATAGATTGATACTTTTGCTGAATGCGGTAGCTATCTTCCAAAGCATCGATAGCATTGACTAAAATATTCATAAATACCTGGTTTAAAGAGCTTGCACAGCACATGATTGGGGGAAGCGGAGAAAACCGTCTAACCACCTCAATCTTTGGCCTGTTAGCCTGAACGTTTAGGCGATACTGCAAAAGCATCAGCACACTTTCTAAACCTGCCTGAAGATTCGTTGGCTTTTTATCTGATTCTTCCAGATGAGAAAACGTTTTTAAGGACGTAACGATATTAGCGATTCGTTGAGCACCCGTTTCCATGGATTTCAACAGACGAGAAAAGTCGTCTGCCAGAAATTCAAAATCTACCGCCTCTGCGTGGGTTTGAATAACATCAGAAGGCATTGTGTATTCTGTTTTGTAAAGGGTTACTAGCTCGATTAAATCGTTAGCATATTGCTGCGCAGGAGAGATATTACCCGCAATAAAACTCACCGGATTGTTAATCTCGTGGGCGATACCTGCTGCAAGCTGACCCAAACCAGCCATCTTTTCATTTTGAACTAGCTGGCTTTGGGCAAAGCGCAGCTTCTGCAAGACATCCTCTTTTTTGACCATCTCCGATTCAGTATGTTGGAGCGCCAGCCGCATTTCTAGCTGACCAACGACCTGCCGCGCTAGAGCTTCGAGCGCCTGCACCTGTTTTGCCGTTAGCTGTTTAGGCTTGTAGTCAATCACACAAAGCGTCCCAACTGCGTAGCCTTCGGCAGTGATTAAAGGCGCACCCGCATAAAAGCGAATATGAGGCGCTCCGGTCACCAAGGGATTGTTTGCGAAGCGTGCATCCGCTTGTGCATCTGGAACAACTAATGCATTTGGCTGCAAGATGGCATGGGCACAAAATGCCAGCTCGCGAGACGTTTCTTTCATATCTAAGCCCACAGTAGATTTAAACCACTGCCGCGAAACATCTATCAAGCTGACTAAAGACGTGGGTGTGTCGCAAATATAGGCGGCAAGCTGTGTAATATCGTCATAGGCAGTCTCTGGCAAAGTATCTAGAACTCGATAGCTCAAAAGCTTTTGGATTCTTTCGGCTTCATTGACAGGAACGGCAGCAGGAATGGCACCCGGAAAAAGGCTATCTGGTTTAGTCATTGGTTTATCGTGCATGTGATTGAAGAAAACACATCAAAAACTATCAAAAGCAAAAAACGGATGAAAACAACACAAACACATCTTAAATACAGTAAAACAGATAAAATTTTATTGAACGATAGTAATTGGATGAAGAAGCCTATAGTTTTTATAGAACCCACCGATAGCACTTCAAAAAGTCAGAAAACAGATTTATTTGTGCTGCGGTAGCTCTAAAATTCCCATTTTTAATTGGCTGGGGATGCTGGTATAAAGGAATTATTCCCCTACCCTCAGCGAAGCTATGGCTAGAGATACTTCCAAAGACGGCTTGAGGAACAAGCTAGAAACTTTCTTGCTGACTAATTTTGAGCCGCTCTGGACGTTTGTGCAAAACACGCCTGTTCTAGAGCGCTTTGTCAATAAGTTTTTAATCAACAACGCCATCAACAAGGTGCCTACCCGACCGCTGCCGTACAGCATGATGACGCTAGAGCCGACGATTCCGGGTACCCAGAAGCCAAAGAGAACGGAAACTTATACCTCTTGGGATTCGCTGCGCGATCGCACCTACACCGGTCGCCACCTCCCACCCGACCCCACATTCAACCACCCAGACGCCCTACCCGACCCCCAGGCCCTCGCCGTTCTCTTCCGCAAACAAAACGATGAAACCCGCCTATCCGAGAAATCTACCCTGCTCTTCCCCTATTGGGTACAGTGGTTCACTGACGGCTTCTTGCGCACCGACCGCGACAATCGCCTCAGAAATACCTCCAATCATCAAATCGATCTGTCCAATGTTTACGGCCTCACGCCCAAAGTCACCCATCTACTCAGATCATTCACAGACGGCAAACTCAAAAGCCAGTTCATAAATGGGGAAGAGTATCCTCCTTTCTACTACGAAGATCCTGAAAAAGGCATTGTCAAAGAAGAGTTTAAAGATCTATACAAAGTCTTGAATGACGAGGAAAGGCTCCCGCCTGAAAAGAAAGCTAAGTTGTTTGCCATGGGCGTAGAGCGGGCCAACATTCAAATTGGCTATGTCATGCTAAATGTGCTGTGCCTGCGAGAACACAATCGCACCTGTGAGCTATTGGCACAGGCGTATCCTGACTGGGATGACGAGCGTTTGTTTCAAACAGCTCGGAACACGACCATCGTCACCCTGATGAAAGTTGTCGTAGAAGAATACGTCAACCACATCACGCCCTACTACTTCAACTTTAAAGTCGATCCAAGCGCTTTCACCAAAGAAAAGTGGTATCGAGAGAACTGGATGAGTATTGAATTTGACTTTGTTTACCGCTGGCACAGTGCTCTGCCCGAGACGCTGACATACAACAATCAGCCAATGCCAATGGTCGATTCACTCTGGCACAACCAACTGCTCATCGACAAAGGGATTGGTGGCCTGATGTCCGAGACCTGCGCCCAGCCCGCCACCCGCATTGGTTTGTTCAACACCCCCGCGTTTTTAGTAGAAGCTACAGAAGTTCCTAGCATTCGGTTCGGTCGCCAGGCGCAGCTAGCTAGCTACAACGACTACCGCGAAATGTGCAAATTTCCTCGCGTCACTGATTTTGACCAAATTACTGCTGACGAAACTGCCCAACAGCACCTTCAGAACCTCTACAACACGGTAGACAACATCGAATTCTACGTCGGTCTCTATGCAGAAGATGTCCGGCCCAACTCAGCCCTTGGCCCCCTCGTCGGTCGGCTGATTGGCATTGATGCGTTCTCTCAAGTTCTCACCAATCCGCTACTGGCAGAGAACATCTTCAATAAAGACACTTTCTCGGCAATTGGCTGGGGCATTATCCATGAAACAAACTCTCTTCAAGATATCGTTCACCGTAACATTCCGCAGAGCGATCGCCTGCCAAACGTCACCTTCTATTGCTAATGGGTGTAAGTTATTTATCCCTATATTCTCATGAAACTTTTTACCAAATATCCAGAGATAGATTTACTTTTAACGCCTTAACCATTAATCCAATGGCACTGACTTAAGCTGAATTAAGCAGCCAGCTTGGCTTTGAGTACATCACGAGGTTGACGCATTCGGGGAAAAGGTTTTGGTCTGCGTTTCACCACTCTGGGTTCAGGTCGGTCAGGCCGAATTGGGAGTAAGTCTGAAGCGACCGCTTTAAGCAGGTGAGCAAACAGCCGCTGGCGGATAGTTGTGGTCGCAATCGCTAATGGTGCGAGACTCTGAGCGAAGTGTTGGCGAGT
>JBAQZP010000085.1:0-12626 GCA_049791095.1 Phormidesmis sp. | reverse complement strand
CATTTTGATCACTGGCTGTCGTTTTACGCTGCCAGTCTTAATGTGAGCCTTGATAGTCTCTGTCAAATGTCAGCTAGCACGACAACCGCTGTCATTTACCCGCCTACCCCCCTTGACACTTGATACTTTGGCTTAGGTTAACCAGGGGTCAAAACGGTTACCCAAAGTGTCATCGTCGGCAAGCTCAGCGCCTATGCCCGCAAAAATAGAACCAAGCGAGCGCTATGGGAGTACGACAACATCATTAAAAGCCTGTATTTGCTGGGCTATATCGATTCGCTGACACTCAGGCAGAATGTACATCGGGTGCTCAATCGAGGGGAGAGCTATCACCAGCTACGCAGGGCCATCTCCTATGCCAACTTTGGCAAGCTCCGCTTTAAGACTGAGTACGAGCAGCAGATCTGGGGTGACTGCGCTCGACTGCTCACGAACTGTATCATCTATTACAACACTGCTATCTTGTCCGATTTGCTGACCTCTGGCGACTTCAGCCAGGATGCAGATCGGGTGGCTGCGCTTGGTTTAGTTTCGCCGGTCGCGTGGCAGCATATCAATTTCCATGGCCGCTTCGAGTTTGGCAAAGCGCCTGAACTCATTGATATGAAAGCTATTCTTCAGCAAATACTACGCTCCCGCTCGATATGAGTCTAGCTCGTCTCGAAGTGGACTATACCTTTTTGAGCGATTATGTGTTTTGTCAAGAGGGATTTGCTCATCTGCGTGGGAAAAGGGAATTGTGTAGCCCGTCCTTTTCCATTCCTCTGCTCGTCATCGACAGAAAATTTGACAGCCGCTATCCGCTGCCCTGATTACGATAAAAGACAAGGCAGTGAAATAGGTGAATATCAACTGATAAGATCGCCGTTAATCCTAGTAAACTCAGGCGGTTTGAAAGAGCGCAGTGACTCTGTTATCGTCCCACGACTGGTTGTTCCTGACCATCGCGTTTAAACAGATAAGTAGCTTTCGCATACAAGCGACCAGGGCCACCTTCTTGACCTTCCCAGCGTCTCGCAGATGCTGATAATAAGCTCGAATCGGGTCGCTGTAGCGGATTGCATTCATGGCTACCAGATATAACAGACGGCGGACGGCGGCGCGACCGCCCCAGATAGTTCGCTTGCCTTGATAGCGACCACTGTCCCGGTTGTAGGGCGCTAGCCCCACCAAGGCCGTGATCTGGCGACTGCTGATCTGACCCAGTTCCGGCAGCAATACCAGCAAACTCGCAGAGATGACTGGGCCAACCCCTTTAGCCGATTGTAGAATGGCTTTTCGCGATCGCTGCTCTAGGGTCACTTCACTGAGCTGCGCTATCTTCTCATCGAGTTGCTTGATCCGTTCTGATAGCCAGTCGAGATGCTCGTCAATCGCGTCTCTGGCTGGCCCCTTTACCTGCTTCCGACGATTCTTTTCGGAACTAGCCATCTCGACCAGTTGCAGTCGCCGGGTCACCCAGGTCTTCAGCTCTTGTTCTGCACTACTGGCAAACACCGTCGCTGGTGGCTGAACGACTTCACCATACTTCGCAATGATCCGTGCATCAATGGCGTCCGTCTTGGCGATTTGGCTCATGACTTTGGCCAGGTTACGAACGGGTCTCGGATTGACGACACTGATTCGGATACCGTGCTGATGTAGCGCAATGGCCATCATTGCCTCATAGCCACCAGTGGCTTCACAGACAACGGCCACATTCGGCTGGGCTGACAATTGCTCAAGCAGTTGACTGATGCCAGCACTATCATTGCTACATTCGCAGGCGGTTTGCGTGGCTGAGTGGTAGATCGCTAGTGTATCTTTGCTGACATCAATGCCAGTCCAGTTAAAGCTTGGAACAGGGTCAGACGAAGTCATAGCTCGAACCTTCAATAACGTCACAACGAGAGGGCTCCATGCTCTGCACTCGTTCTTGCGTGATTCGGTCTCTAGAGGAACCTGGCGATTTTTCGAGTTCTCAGAGGGATGGATAGAAGCGGTGAGCCGCGCTCAAAAACGAACTATGGTGCAAAACACCATGAACAAGGGGTGTGTGGTCTACCGCTCCTTCCTTGAACATACAAGGGGTTGTGCAAAAAACCCCAACAGCTTCTGTAAACATATTCGGCCAAAGGGGAAATACGACTGTAGCTATCGCAGCAGCAGAAGGCAACCCATACTTGCCGGGCGGCGGCGTCGTCTTATTTCAGCCTCTCGACAACACTCAGTCGTTCTTACCTCGCTATATCGGCGATACGCAGCTAATAGATTTATATTTTGCCGATTACGTTGAAGCAGTTAGGCTGCTAGCGGACTGGTCTGGGAGGAGGGCAGGGCAGTAAAACAACTTCACACGAAGCAGAAAGGGGTTTAAGTATCATCGGAACAGAAACCTACGCTAAGCACCTCTGAATTCTGTACCAATTAAACTTATCTGCCCGCGAGGGGCCAAAACCTGCCAACAATAGATGCGTAAAACAAAACCCCCCGATCTCGCAAATCGAAGGGCTTTTGAATATCTGAGAATATTTTTGGTTGTTGCAAATAAACTATAGCACAATTGATTGTTGGCTGATTAGCCAAAATGCTGCCACAATAGATACGTAAAACAAAAAACCCTCGACCTGGCGGATCGAAAGTCTTTTGATATCCGAGGACATTTTTGATTGCTTCAAATATACTATAGCACAGTTGCTTACCAAGTAATCAGTGCTAGCGAGCACGCTGACATGCCGCCTTCGGCAGCTTCAGCCGTGCCAATTTCAGCGAGCATGGCCGTGCCGCCGGGGGAGCCAGCAATCCCCCCGCCAGTCTATGCAACAGCCGATCCGGTGATGTTCGCGGTGGCTCTGGCTTTTTTAGCTTACTTTTTGAAAAAGTAAGGCTAGCTAAAAAAGGCTTCCATGAGCCCTGTCCGAGATACGTGCAAAAACGACCAATCTGAAATCATTAGCCGCTAGTACAAAAACACTAGCGGCTTTCTCGTGGGAATCTGTCACAGTCGCCCATGTGCCAATCTCATCAGCTTCTAAAAACGCTTTGTGCCAGCCAATCAAAAATCTTGGCCTACTCTAAAATTGGGGTCATTTGCATAACCCCCCGAAATGGTATATTCCACATTAAGATAGTTGAGACTCACTTTTTGAATGGTTGCCGCCGAGACGCAACTAGGCGGCGCTTTCTGATGCTCTGAAGCAGTTGACGAAACTGACTTGCAGCCATTTTTCGATCAGTGACAGATAGGCTATGAGACTCACGAGTTTTCGCCGTTTGAGTCCTAGTGTCGGGGGCTATTTTAGGCCAAGTCTAGCCCAGCCTATTGAGCGACCATGAGACTCATTCTGAGATTTGGATTAGCTCAGGGCTCAATCAGCGATTGGCTGAAAATATTGAGGACGGAGGGGCTTGACAGAAATAACCTCAGCCTTGATTAATTTGAGACTCAAAGGTCTCAGTTTGGAACATACCCTTTCGGAGGGTTTATGCAAAAAGCCCCAATCTCTAATTTAATTTATCGTCGTGTCGGTTATAGAGCCGTTGCTGAAGGACTGCGTTACCGCTTCGGCTGAGATGAGGAAAGCCGCTACACAACCTCTCATATTGAGGCTAGGCCGGTTAGCATGGGTGCAACTGAACATTTTCACTAGGATTTTAAGGGTTTTTGCTTTTTTCTACCTATTTCAAGATTCAGCGCGATGATAGCGACGACTGGTTTGATCCAATTTTGAACTCAGATACCCTTCTTTTTGTAGATCCCTTTTTGATCTTCAAGGAGCCTGCGGAGAGCCCTTGGTCGAGTGCTCACGCATTTTTGATTAAGCACTTTGATCGTTGTTTCAGGCTTATAGCAGAGGGAAATTGCAATCCTGAATCTCTCGCTTACAAAAAGGCTATTGCTTTACTTTGTTTTCGAGAACCGAGCGAATTTTGCCTCGGATACACGCAAAGAGGAACATCCGGCTCTGGTGGTGGCCTTGGTTATGCGCTTAGCATGGCCGCTGCAATTGCAGCGGCCATCAGGCGAGGAGTAGCTTGTACCAAACATTTTGAAGAATTAGGAATTATCAATGAAGGCATCGGTGCAGACCGGATTTCTGATATTGCTTGCACCGTTCTCAAAATGCAACTAATCAGCTATACACAGCAGATTTCAGAGAAGCATGGTCTCCAGACCTCATCTCACGATGTTTGGGCGGCCAGTCTCGATAGCGTACGACTACGCTGGGAAGGGCAAAGCGTAGCGCTACCAACTAATCCTGTCACAAATGGTTCAATCCTTTTAGTGCCGCAACGGTTTTTGAGAGACTTGCCACAACTCAACTACTTGGACTGGTGGAACTGGTATGAAAACGAACAGCTACGAATCGATCTGAACTATGAAATTCTAGGAGCTGTTGACAAGAAGACTATTGTTGACACGGCCCGTTCCAATTCTACGTCTGTTCAGAGATATATCGAAGATAAAGAGTCTGAACAGCCAGACCCCTACAATATTAAGGCAGATAGAAATGGCGTCTGGGTTTGGCAACCCTTGACGGCTAACTATGTAACTCAACATCCGGTTAAATTTCAGCCCGTTCAGGATGAGGAGAGCTTTGACCAATTTATCGCGCTACTTTTAGAGAACTTCCGTCATTTCGTTGAGGAAGCAGGTGGTTGGAGATTGCTTTGGAATGATGATGGTAAAGAGAAATTTGAGAGTGCTGCTCAGTTACTATTTCGAGGAATAGCAGAACACTATTGTCGATCAGCGAATATCGTCATTGATCGAGAAGTCGAGCTTGGCCGAGGGCCAGTTGACTTCAAATTTTCGCAAGGCTATACCCGTAGAGCCTTGCTAGAGGTTAAGAAAGTTCATAACGGGAAGTACTGGAATGGTTTAGAGGCTCAGCTACCGTCTTATCTATTGAGTGATAACGTTTCTAAGGGATGGTTCCTTGCGATCAGATATAGAGCAAACAAATCATCCTCAGATCGAATTCAACTGTTACCTCGAAGAATTCGCGATTTACAGAATAAGCTACCTGATGTTCAACTTCGGCACTTTATAGTTGATGCACAGCCAAAAGTATCTGCGTCCAACATATAGGTCTATGGCACGATCCCTGTACAAGTGCTAATTTTCCTTGAAAATATTCTTGAAAGCCATGTTAAACAAAGGTTACATAGATTCTGCCTATTTTAGGCTTTGAATTCTCAGCCTGAATTTTCCGTAAAAATCCAAATTTTCGGTCTGATTTCCTCTGAAAATAATTCAATCTAGCCGCAGCAAGATTTCTTGCATTGAGTGAAGCCTAGAGCCAGAAGGAAAAATCGGGCTTCTGAGCATCTAAAAATGCCACTTGTACAGGGATCCCCTCTGCACCTTTTCTACATGCCTCCTTAGCGCTGAACCGTCATTGATAGCCTAATTTTGACTGCCAGTGCGATCCAGATACCCGAAAATGAGCCACGAATTGTTATCGCCCTGAGAGAGGACGCAGTTTGAACTTTCTTACTGTCAGCGTGATCGCCTCTCTGTGAGCCTCATCTAACGAATCAACATACATCCGCACCACCATATCCTCGCAGTACTTTACAGCCTCTATCCCTCGCTCCTCCGAGATATAGTTTCGGGCAATTTTAGGATCGCCTGCCATCAACAGCCACCGTGACTTCATTTCTTCGGCCTGTAAACCGAAAAGTCCTTCATAAATGCGGTTTGTGAGTTTACCGTAGGTCGTATTATGTACGCCCAAGTCGCTCAGCAGATCGGTATATGTCTTGCGAGTTGCTTTCCCAGATTCACGCTGACTTAGCCACCGTGTAGTCGCGCGGCTATCCTTCTGACTGTAGGTGCCACGCAAAGCGACGAAGGCTTCGCTATAGAATCCCTTTACAGCGAACCAGCGAACGAACTCGCTGATATTTTCACGGGTAGGCTTGCGAGTTTTTCCAGGATTCAGCAGCATGTCTAGGCTGAGATCAAACCAGTCTGAAGCCTCAATCACAGTATAGGTATTGTTATCCTCAGCAAAGATTTGGGTCACCCTGAAAGCCTTTCCTCCTGGGGTCTTCAGCCACTCCTCCCCTTCGATTTGGGTCACCCTATTTGTAAGGGTTTGCTGAGGTATGCCGATGTAGCGAGCGGCCATATTAAAGCCAAATCCTACGCTAGGAAGTCCAGGCCCCAGTCCATCAGGATCTATGACGATGGCCTCAAACTCCTTATTTTCATATACGACCGTTATTAAATCGCCTTGTCTTACTGCCATAACGTTCCTTCGTAGATTACGCTGTGGGCTGATTTGGTTTTCGATATAGAAACGCTAAGGAATAAGAGCATTTAGCACCTCGGATAATTGGCTCAGCCGTTCGATCTGCTCCTTCGTTAACTCCCTATCTTTCAGGCTCTGAAAGATTTTCTCTAGTTGGTCTATTTCGCGCTCTGTATTCTGGGCTTTCTGTTTCGTCGATATTGGTTTATTTTTCTTCTCATGGGAGCTGATTGCCTTTCTCAATACAGAGAACGGGACATCGTGAAATTCTACGACTTCCTCTTCAAGGGCAAGCCTGCCTGCTAACAAGCCTGATAGCGCCATTGACTTAGGGAGGCGATAGACTTGCTCTAACTTGCTAACACCTAACTCAAGGACACCTGCGATACTTTCTGTGTATGACTTCAGAAATACGTCCACCACATCCTGGTTGACCCTAGCGCCAAGAATCTGTAGATGTTCGCTGAGTTCGGGTGAGACTGGTTTTCCATCCCGAATCTCTTCTGCCAGTTGGAGAAACTCATTTAACCCCCTGGTTACTCGTCGATATGCCCAGACCTGGCGAGTTGTAATTGACTGTCCGCTCGGACGTTTGACCTCACCATTTTTGATGAATGCTGTCAGGTTCACATATCCTTTCTCTTCAAACAGCCTGTTCTCCTCGATGACATCCAACCGGGTACCAATGGCATAGGCATAGATGGTGCTCTGAGCTTGAGCTGTTTGGAGTGCCTGGTCGATTTGCCCCTGGTAGGTCTCAATTTCTTTGAGTAGTGCATCGAGGGGCTGCTCTGTCTTTGCTTTGCAAATATCCAGCGCACGGAGCCAGTTTTCGCGGTCAGACAGATCTACTCGCTCAAGATTAACTACCTTATTTTGAGGGGCTTGAACGACATCAAGAGCTTCTTGTGGGACGACAGCTTGTTTGGGAACAGCAGCCACTCGGGAAAACTTCTTAACCAACTGCTTCTACCTCACGTTGAATGCTCTGTCCAGCGATCCCCTCTAGGTATTCAGCGATCGCGATGAATGGAGCTCGGTGCATCTTCTTAACGCCCGGATACGTATACAGTGACTCTCCCTGAGCTGATAGCTCAGAGTAGATGGTCAGATCTCGAATAGGGGGCGCTACCCAAGAAGCTTGGGTTTGATGAGGTAGTTGCTCACGCACATCCCACCCGAGCAGTTGCTCGTGGATGCTCTTATGGAGACTTGTCTGTTTCATTCGGCTTGGGACTAATGCAGAAACAAATACGCTCGGATTTGCACGGTCAGCAATCTGACCAATAAGACCGAGCAGCTCTGGAATATTTTTCAGAGCAAAGTACTCCGTCTGGACGGGGACAATAACGTTGTCACAAGCAACCAATGCATTTTTGGTGAACAGCCCTTCACCTTTAGGGGTGTCTAGAAGTACGTAGTCGTAATTTTCATATGCTTTGTTGAAGCCCGCAAGCGCATCGGCTAGACGGCTTTCGCTCGCAAGTCCATTTTCAATTTCTGACTGGTAAGAACCTAGTTCTGAACCAGGTGTAACCAAATGGCAGCACCCTGGAATATCGATAATCCCACGCGCTAGCATCTCTGCCTGCTCTCTTTTTGGTGCATACAGTATCTGGCCCAGCGTAGGCTCTGAATCGTCTTTACCAGCGCCCAAAGCTGCGGAGAGATCTCCTTGGTGGTCTAGATCGAGGCACAATACTTTTTTACCCATCTCTGCCAGGGTGGCTGCGAGGCAGAAGGTTAAGGTCGTTTTGCCGACTCCACCTTTAATTGCTGCAATTGCGATGATCATAACCGTCACTTCTACTGCGCGATTTCACAGTTGAATATACCCTATAAATGTCGCCAGTGAAAAGTAAATTGTGAAATCGCGCATTTAGGTGCAGACGTCTGCACCTAAATCGGATTCTAAAGAGCAATTTGTAGGCGAATACTTGAAATGACCTGCCCAGACGAAACGAAGATAGTTAACAAATTTTGAGCACTGAGCATTTGAAGCTCAGCTCTGACCAAACAGGCCGGAGGTAGACTGCTTGATAGTCTCTCTGAACCTATCGTGCGACTTTTCATCCAGCGCTCGCTTCGTGTAGCGCTCGAAAACACGCGGCGACTTTATCCGCATTAGGTTGCGCACGAACTCAGGATCGACACCTTCTAGCAGCATCTGTGTACCAAACGTATGCCGGAGTTGGTGTGGATGAACCGGCTCCTCCAATCCGGCTATCTCACTCAGGTCACGAATCAGATTGTAGATGCCTCTATAGGCCATCCGCTTTCCATAGCTACGATTGGACAGGCTTTTAAAGAGGGGCGCTGACGAAGCAATGTCTAATTCCTCTTGTTCACACCAGCTTAGATAGCTCTCGATAGCTTCACAGGCACCAGGCGAAAGCGGCACCTTACCATCGCTACCCCACTTGGCATCTGCAATCTTGACGCTGCGCTCAGCATAGTCGCCAACATTTAGCTTACTGACTTCTTCGGCCCGCAGGCCGTGCTTAAGTACTTCAAAGATAGCTGTGTCTCTGAAGTACAGCTCTCCTCGGAAGGAAAGTGCCTCAGCCAGCCGATGAACGACAGAAAGATCCAGGTCTTTGACTTCCAGCGGCTCAGCCCTAACCATCTCAATATTGAGGGTCGGATTAATCGTGATATGTCGCTTGGTCGCCAGCCACTTAAAAAAGCTTTGGAAGGTTGCTAGAACCTGATTAATACTGGCCGGTGAGAGACCGGTCTTTCCTACTGCTTTCTGAGGCTTGCTTTTAAGATAGTGCTTGTAGCGGACGATGTCGTTCTCCGTGACATCAGGCCAATATTTGTACTCCAGCCAGGTTTGGAACTTGCGCAGGTGCCGCAAGTACGCGCGCTTTGTGTTCGGTCTGATTTCGCGATCGCCCAGGAATTGCTCGACCCAATCTGCCCCGTCTGTTCGAGGTTGATCGCCAGTCTTGCTTGCTTTCTGAGCCTATAGCCTGATTTCAACGAACTGAGGAATTGGATCTGGTTTTGCCATGAGTTCAAAGAACTGAGAGATAGATCAAGCGTATCAAACAATGATAGGTAGGAAGATAAGGTGCTCGGCGAGACTGAACGAACCAGCCGGAGTTTTCTGAAGTGAATGAGTTCTAGCTGTATTAACGAAAATATAGCTAGAACTAAAATCTGCGATGAGTTAGGTTTTTGCTCTGGCATTCACCAGGACTTTCATGGCGATGCTATGATCTCTGCCAGCAGGTTCGGGTAGGCAACAGAGATCGCCTCATCAACTTTCTGTCGAATGGCCTCTGTCTCACGCATTCCTTGATACAGGCCAATCAGCGTATCGTAGTTCGTACAGTCATGGCGGAGGTGAGTGCAACATACCTGCTCTAGAAACGTGGGGTCACCGCCCTTGCGATCGCTATTTTCATGCCGAAAGTAGCTGTAGCGCCGCATGGCATACTTGACTAGCTCGGCAACTGGCCAACAGGGAACCACGAAATCAAGACCATTCAAAAACAGTAGAAAGCTCTGATACTTCTCTTCTTCAGCTTGGCGGTTGCGTTCAACTCTAGTATTAGCAGCGCGTAACGCCGCCTGCCGCCGCGCGGGTCTTCTCTCTAGTACTTTGGCTAAATCAGCGGCCACATCGTCATCACATTCAATGCGCATGACTCGATACAGACTGAAGAGCTGCATCGGCTCAGCCCTTGCATAGTGAGGGTTCTCAGCGTAGATATCGGGCTTCAAATCGTACTTTTTGATCAGCCCATCAGTCCAGCCGCGATCACGATTCAGCGTGCTTTTAACCACTAGCTTTGCCTGACAGAACTGATCGGCCAGTTCCATCAGTACGGTATGGCCCTCTACGGTATTCGCTTTCACTACACCCAGCCCCATCGGATAGCGGATGTAACCAAACTGCCAGGCGATCGCCAATGTCTTCTTCAGCGCCGCCCACTTCACTTTCTTCCCTTTGCTCTTTGCCCACCGCGCCTCGTTGATAGCTTGCCTGAGTCCTCTGTAGTCAGGTTGCTTTTGCCGTTTCATCGTGCCTCGCCTTTGTCTAGAATTGGAGAAATTTTGGTCGCTAAGGCTGAAACTCTTTACTGGCAGCAGTTTCAGTCCTGAGTATTTATGCTCATCGAAAACTTGTGTTTATGCTCAGCAATGCCTGAAACCACTGAAAACTCATTAGTAAAGTCTGAAGAGATTAGCTTAACGACCAAAATTTCTCGGCTTCTATTCATAGGCGATCTTATGTAACTTTTCAATGTGCCAGCCACAACACCCCCATAAGAACGAAATCAACTGCCTACCCCACGGTTGGAATAATAGGACTATTGCGATTAGTGAAAACGATCGCGAAAATGGAAGCACATCCCCCATTGTCACCAAAGGACGTGCTTCCATGCCAAAGCGCCCTAAGCCCCCCCGTCTACCCGTCCGCTAACCCCAAGCTTGTGGCAGAACCTGCCGGAGCCGAAGCGGCGACGGCTCATCAGCATTCTCAGTCAGATGCTCGAAAATCAGATGAGCGCCTCCGTCGTGAAGGAGGTGACCAATGAGCGCAAGAACTGAAGAAAGCCAATGGATTTCAGAAAAGCTTCAAGCTCACCATCTAGAGCGGTTAGCTGTAGTATATGTGCGCCAATCTACGTTGCAGCAAGTGTTAGACCACCAAGAATCGACTCGGATTCAGTACGGTTTAGCAGACCGCGCCCAGGCACTGGGTTGGAACCCCGAACGTATCCTGACGATAGACGAAGACTTAGGCAAATCAGGCAGCAGTGCCGAAGGCCGTTTGGGCTTCCAGCGGCTGGTCACCGAAGTCGGCCTCAACCACGTTGGTCTGATATTAGGCGTAGAGATGTCACGTCTTGCCCGCTGCTCAAAGGATTGGCATCAGTTACTGGAAATTTGTGCGCTGTTCGGTACGCTAATAGCAGATCTCGACGGTATCTACGACCCTAGTCAATACAACGACCGCCTACTGCTAGGTCTTAAAGGCACCATGAGTGAAGCTGAGCTACACATTCTCAAACAGCGAATGGTTCAAGGAAAGCGCAACAAAGCCAAACGGGGAGAACTGGGGTTTAGCGCCCCGATTGGCTACGTCCGCCGTCCGTCAGGAGAGATCCGCTTTGACCCAGACGAGCAAGCACAGCAAGTCGTCAAGCTAATTTTTCGCAAGTTTGAGGAGCTAGGTACGCTCAACGCTGTCCTGCGCTATCTCGTAAAACACCATATTCAAGTCGGTGTGCGGGTTTTATCCGGCCTCAACAAAGGCGATTTAGAATGGCGCAGGCCGAATCGACCAACCTTGCAGAACCTGCTAAAAAGCCCCGTCTATGCGGGTGCTTATGCCTATGGCCGTAAACAAATGGATGCGCGAAAAAAGAAAGTCGAACACCCTCACAGCGGCTTAGTCGTAAAACCAATGGAAGAGTGGCTGGTATTGATTAAAGACCACCATCCTGCCTACATTTCTTGGACGCAATATCGACAACATCTGGCTCAACTCAAATCCAATCGAACCAAGGCGGATGAATGGGGTCATGCCCGCTCGGGCGTAGCCCTCCTCTCAGGGTTGCTGGTCTGTGGTCTGTGTGGCGCTCGAATGACCGTTCGCTACCATCGAGGAGAAGCGTCTCATCGGTATGTCTGTTGTCGTGACGCCGCTGATTATGGCGCAGCTAGCTGTCAACAGTTGGCCGGTGCTTGTTTAGATGAGTCTGTGACTGAGCAAGTTTTGCGGGCATTAGAACCTGCGGCACTAGAGCTATCATTGGCGGCAGCTACAAACATCGAACAAGACCGCTCAGAATTAGACAGACTGTGGCATCAGCGACTAGAACGGGCCAGCTTTGAGTCGGAGCGCTCTGGCCGACACTACCATCTCGTAGAACCCGAAAATCGTCTCGTTGCTAGACAACTCGCTCAGGAATGGGAGAGTGCATTGCAGTCTGAACAACAGCTCAAAGAAGACTATGAAAGATTCTCTCACGAGCAGCCTAAACAGCTCACAGACGAGGAGAAACAAGACATTCTTCAACTAGCAGAGAGCCTCCCTGTCTTGTGGTTTGCCGAAACGACAAGCCATACTCAACGCAAAGAACTTGTCCGTCAGGTGATTCAGAAGATTACTGTAAATGTTAAAGGAGAAAGTGAACAGGTTCAGGTTAGTATTGAATGGAGTGGTGGCTTTGTTGGACAAGTTAGTATCATTCGCCCCGTAGCTAAATGGACTCAGCTAAGCAACTATTCACAGCTCTGTATGCGCCTCGGACAAATGGCTGAAGCCAAGCTGAGCACTGATGAAATGATTGACCTGCTCCATCAAGAAGGCTTTCATCCACCAAAGCGGCGTAAAACGTTCAATCGCGAAGTCCTGCGGTCGCTACT
>JBAQZP010000084.1:0-24191 GCA_049791095.1 Phormidesmis sp. | reverse complement strand
ATGATCAACAGCGCCGCCCTCTGGCCCCTGCTAGAACCCCAGTGGAAAAAACCTAAAACTTGGTGGCACGAACTCTGCACCGCCAAAGGCAAAAAAGACTACGACTGGTCGCACCTCGCCGCCCGCTACTTCCCCACCCGAGTCGATACCAAATGCCAGCAAGACCCCTCCCTCGCCGTTGCCCACGGCTGCTTTTGGCAATACCACCCCGCCAAAGCCTATGAGTGGGAACTCCGATTGCAAGACGAAATCGGCCCCGACTTCACCATTGATGAAGCCAATTCTGACGCGCTTCGGCAGCAGTTTGAAACCGAGCATACCGATATAATAAGAGAGCTAAAAGCCAAAGAAGAAAAACGACGCGATCGCAAATACAAAAAGCAGCTAGCCCTAGAGGAACAAACATGACCGCCGAACAACAACTCATCGAAACCTGGCGAAAGCTACCGGAACACAAACAGCAAGAAGTTATAGACTTTGCACATTTTCTAGAAATGCGCCGCCGTAACGACTCTAATGGCGACTCTCTTAGCAAAACCCGTTTGGCTGAATCGCCGCTAGAAGCATCGAAGCTCGGAGAAAAGCTGAAAGGTATACGCGATCGCATCGTCGCATCCGACATACCTTTACTCACGCCTGAAGAGGTTAAGCAAGAAGTATTAGCGCGTCGCGGTGGGTATTGAGAACAAAGATGAAGAGTGACGCGATCGCAAATACAAAAAGCAGGAAAAAGACCAGTTAGCTTTAGACGTATAGCACTCAAGGAAAATTTAAAATGATAGAAGTCAAACTAAGCCTGCCAGAAAGCGTTTTTTCAGTTACCCGCAGCACACCTGATGAGTTCGTTCAAGAAATGCGCCTAGCCGCTGCCGTCAAATGGTACGAAGTAGGCACTGTCTCCCAATCCAAAGCCGCCGAGATTGCAGGCATTAGCCGTCAAGCCTTCTTAGACGCCCTCATCCGTTTTGAAGTCTCGCCCTTCCAAACCACGCCAGACGAACTAGCAGAGGAATTAGCGCGTGGCTAACCGATGGGTCGTTAACGCCTCTCCTATTATTGGCGCAACTAAAGGCAAAGGAAGTTTTTCTAGCGTTGCCGAGGTTGACGCCTACATCCGCAAAGAGCGAGACTCATGGGACACCTAAATTCCTTCAAATTAGAGTTTTAGTGTCATCGTAGAAAGCCGGAGCTACTCAAACAATGACTATCCAAGAACTATTAAGCGCCGCAGAGCAACTGAGCCTATCCGACCAAGTTCAGCTAGCTAGCCAGCTCATGCAAACAGCTATCCAAAAGCTCCAGGTATCTGCTCAAGAGCAGTCGCCATCTCCTGAGACTAAGGAAGATTTCCTTACAGAAGATCCGCTCATTGGTCTTTTTGCAGGGTCACCAGATTTAGCAACCCGTTCCAAAGAAATCCTCGAACAAGACGTTAATGCTGTCTCTGGGTTCACATGGAAAAAGTCATAGCCGACAGCGGATTTGTAGTTGCTTTAGTTAATAGCTCAGACGACCGGCATCCCGATGTAAAACCTATTTATCAGCAATATTCACGGATGGCGATTTCCGAACGGCTGAACATCACGACTGTACTCACCATCGATCAGCGTGACTTCCGCCTCTTCAAACCTTTACACTGTCAGAGCTTTACACTACAGCCATAACGTTATATGCCGCCCCTTGGCCCCATCACCTCCACCCTCGAAGCCGACGTTAGCCGCGAGCTGCGCAATCAAAAGCTCGTCATCTGGCTCGATAAAGACAGCCACTACACCGCCTTTGTCGATCAGCTCGCCCTGCGCCACAGCCAAGGCAACTTTTTTGCCCCCGTCGTCTCCTTTCGCGGCAGCTACCTCGAAACGATGCTCGCCCTAGAAAACCACGGCAACCACGAAACCCCCGACCTGCTGCTAATCCACCTGCCCGGTCATATCGAAGACACCGTTCGCAAAACCCCCCTGCTGGAGCTATACCGAGCCGGAACCCGCTACCGCAAAGCCCTCGATACCCTCGTGCGCGAAGCCGCCACCGGCAAAGTCAGCCCCGACGATATCGAAGGCTACCTCTCCCACGGCGTCCTTGACCTAGCCCAAGCCGAACAGTGGCTCCAAACCGCCCTCAGCCAGCCCCAAGACAATCTCAGCCACTACCTCGACAACCTTGACCTCACCTGGATTTTAGACAGCCTGATAGAAGGCAAAGAAACCTTCACCGCCAAATTCGACAGCGCCGACACGCTGCCGCTACTGGTCAATCATCTGAATCGATCCACCGGCTTAGATGAGCCCTTTATCGACTTTTACCTACAAATCACTGCGCTCAAAAAGGAAGGCTATGACTTTGGCGATTTAGCCGTTACCTTCATCGCTTGGCTAATGAGCGTGGAGTACGTTCACGACCTCACCCGCGAGGCGAAAATGCCAGAGCTGAAACGGCTGAAGGCGCTTTCTAAGCCATTGCAGGGACGGTGCGATCGCCTGATCAACCACCTGAGAAGTCGCCACCCCGACACCTACGCCGCCACTGCCACCCTAGTCGAAGCCCGCCTCATTGAAGAATTTGCCAACATCAGCCCCGAAGACCTCGGCAAAATCGACACCTTCCGCCTCGAAGAAACCACCGTGCTCGAAAAAGGAGCCTTACAAGCCCTCGCCACCAGCAACTGGCCCAGCGCCCTCCACTGGGCAAAAATCCGCCTCGATACCCAGTCCTTTTGGCTACAGCGCGACCCGCAACGCCGCCTAGAATGGCTGCTCATTCAATCTATGGCGCACCTGGGCAACACCATTGTCAGCATCGGCCAGCCCCTCACCCCCGGCCAAACCCTGCAAGCAGCGCTAGACACCTATACCCAAAGCGGCTACCAAGTGGATTTGGCCCATCGCCACCTAGAGCAGCAGCGCTCCAAACTGCTAGAGAGCACCCTACCCCACTTCACCCAGCTCTCAGCCCAGGCCGACCGCCTGCGCCAAACCTACCGCACCTGGGCCGATAGCTGGGCGGTTGCCTTCTCCCATATCTGCGAAGCCGAAGGCTTTTTGCCCGAACCCGCCCTTCAGCAGCGCACCCTCTACGAGCAGGTCGTCCATCCCCTCACGCAAGCCAGTTCAGCCGGGACTCAAGGCGGCGATGCCAAAGTCGCCTATTTTCTGGTCGATGCCTTCCGCTACGAAATGGCCACCGAGCTGCTGCTAGAGCTAGAAGGCGCGGGTGCTGCGGGGACGACGGCGCTGCTCAAGGCCCGCTACGCCGAACTGCCGACGCTAACCTCAGTCGGCATGAACGCCCTTTCACCCGTGCAAAAAGGCGGACGGCTGACGCTAGCCAAAGGCGAATTCAAAGGCTTTAAGTCTGGAGAATATACCGTGAGTCGGCCCGCTGACAGGCTCAGGGCGATGTGCGATCGCAGCATAGACGGCATCCATCGCCGCGCCAAAGCCCTTACCCTGTCAGAAGTGTGCGAAAAATCGACCAAAAGCCTCAAAAGCAGCCTCAGCAAAATCGATCTGGTCGTCGTCCACAGCAAAGAAATTGACGATGCCGGTGAAGCCAACGTCGGCATCGTCACCTTCGAGCGCTGGCTTCAGCAGCTCAAGTCCGCCTGGAATCACCTTAGAACCCTCGGCTTCAACGAGTTTGTCTTCACCGCCGACCACGGCTTTTTACTGCAAGATCGCGTCACCTTAGAAGAACGCACATGGGGCAAAAAAGCCGATCCCAAACGCCGCCATGTGCTAATCGACGAGCTACGCACGGAAGACGATTTATCCACCGTCTCGCTCAGCTCACTGGGCTACTCACCCCACAGCAGCGATGCGGCCAAGTACGTCGTCTTTCCTAAAAACACCGCTATTTTTGCCACCGGCAACCCCGGTGCTACCTTCGTCCACGGCGGCAACAGCCTGCAAGAGCGGGTGATTCCTGTGCTTACCGTCTCCCACCGCTATCAGAGCAATCCCAACTGGGTGCCCTATGTGATTGAGGCTGAGGTGAGAAGTGCGATCGCTGGCTTCGAGCGCGTCCAGGTCAAAGTCAAGCCCGCCGCCAACGCCCAAGGCGTCCTGACCTTCACAGGCGCTCGCCAAATCAACCTATCCTTACGAGTGCCCAACCGCCCCGATATCGACGTGGATATCGCCGAAGCACCCGACGCCCAGCTCAAAAATCAGCAGGTACAAATCGCTATCGATCAAGACTGGGTAGAAATTCTCTTTAAGCTCAAAGGCCCCAAAGACGAACGCATTAAGCTAGAGGTGTACCACTCTGACGGGGCCGAAGACGTACAGCCTACGCTGATTGACACCTATTTTGACGTGGCAGGCTCTAAACAAAAATCTGGAGAAAAAGCCGCTGGCAAGGTTACTCAAGTGATCAATTCAACAGAACCCGCAAGCGACTGGCAAAGTAGCTTTGAAGACACTAGCATCCGCGATGTGTTTTTGCATTTGGCCCAGTACAATGCCATCACCGAAACCGAACTCACCCGGCTGCTAGGAAGCCCTCGCAAAGTCCGACAGTTCGCCCTACACTTTGAAACGCATCTGCAAAAAGTACCGTTCGCGGTCAGCGTAGAAACGACTAGCAGCGGCAAACGCTACGTTAAAGGCAATCAGGGCCAATAGCAGCGGCAATAAAACAAGGCAAAGACATGGCGATTAGTGAACGCGACATTGAGCATATTTTTGAGCGACTGCGCTCCGGCGTTGTCCCCGATCGCTCCCTAGAAGCCTTTGCCGTGGGCATCGACTCGCAGCGCACCGAGCTAGACCGACAGCTCAAGCTCGCCGCAGATCGCGAAGGCGTCTTCAAATTTTTGCGCGGCGGCTACGGCTGCGGCAAAACCTTTATGTCTCTTTTGGCCGTACTCGACGCGCAGGCCAAAGGCTTTGCCACTAGCTTTGTGGTGGTTTCTGATAACGACCTGCACTTTTACAAATTCGACGACGTATACCGCAAAGTCGTACAGGAGCTAGGCACCCACACCTGTGCCAGAGGTGCCCTCAGCGACATCATCGACCGCTGGATTGCCAAAGTAGAAGACGCCCTCATTAGCGGCGGAGAAGACGAAGACGCCGACGACTTTGACGACAAAGTGCAAACCCGACTAGAAGAAGATCTCGCTTCTATGACGGGCGGCAAAGCCCCCGAAGACATGGCCCGCGTTTTGCGCACCATTTTCACCCTCAAGCAAGCAGGCAAAATTGCTGAAGCGAGCGCCCTGATCTCATGGCTTTCTGGCAGCGAAAATGTCGCGGCCAGCGCCAAAAAAGCAGCCGGTATTACCGGTATTAAAGGAGACATCGGCAGCCGCGAAGCCCTCGACTACCTGCAAGGCATTTTAGAAATTGTCAAAGCCGCTGGTTATAAAGGACTGGTGATTGTCATTGACGAAGCCGAAACCATTTTGCGAATGCGCACCGACGTACGCGGCAAATCGCTCAACGGCATTCGCCAAATTTGCGACGCCGCCGACCGCTACCAGGGCCTGCTATGGCTCTTTACCGGCACACCCGAATTCTTTGACACCAAGCGAGGCGTCGCCGGACTGCCACCACTGCACGACCGCGTTAAATTTGAGGCCCAAGGCGGCTTTGTCAATCCCCGCCAGCCCCAGTTAGAACTTAAGCCTTTCGATGCCCAGCGGCTCAAAGATGTCGCCCTAAAGCTACGAGAAATATATCCCACGGTAAACCCGGCCAGACTCGCTGAAAAAGTAACCACAGATTTTATAGAACAATTAGTGAATCAGGTAACCGCTGGCTTCAAAGGTGATGTCGGTGTCGTACCGCGTCAGTTTCTCCGTAAATTTATCAACGTCCTCGACCTAACCGATCAAAACGCTGACTATGATCCAATGACCGTAGAAGGCTTTGAACCCACCGATCTTACCGAAGACGAAACGCGCGTTCGCTCAGGGCTTCCCGCTTTTGACCCCGAACCCCAAGACGAGAAAGACTATGCCCTTGTCGAGTTCTAGTTGAGACAACAAAATCACCTATTGGTTAGACTAATGACATTAATCTCTCAGGCCAAAGACATCAGCTTAGATGAGCTACACAGTGAGTTCAATTTGCAGCCAGTTCCAAGTCAGGGCTTTTTTGACGAATGGCGTCAAGACTTGCCAGTACTGTCTGAGTTTGAGCGATCGCAGCTAGCCCGCCTGCAACAGAACTATGCGAACCTGTCAGAGCGCAATTTTTCCGAAGAAGCTGTCAAAATGGTGGTACTCTCTCCACTGCTAGACTTAGCCGAACTTTATCGAGCGCCTTTTCGCCTGTACACAGAAGAATCTGTTGAGATCACTTCCGAAGACGAAGGGCGTATACTCAAAGGCAAAATTGACGTTTTAGTGATCCGACAGCAGCTATGGGTGTTAACTATCGAATCCAAAAGCACTCGATTTGACGTGCTTACAGCCTTGCCCCAGGCGCTTACCTATATGCTAAGTGCGCCTGATCGCGACCAGCCTGCCTATGGTCTTTTGGTCAACGGGCGTGAATTTGTCTTTGTTAAGCTCGTGCATATGCCTACACCAACTTACGCCCGCTCATTTGCGCTATCTATCGAACGCGACAATGACTTAGAACAGGTACTGAGCATTCTTAAAACAATCCGAGACAACACTCTACTCGCAGACTCTACTCGCAGATAGAGAATAGTTTCAATGACCTCAGCATTCTCTCGTTTTCCGGTTCGCCTGCAAGCAGCCATCGTCTCTCGTTTAGGCTGGACATCCTTACGCCCGGTACAAGAACTCGCTAGCCATGCCCTCCTCGACGGTAAAAACGCGGTTATCCTCGCGCCGACAGCGGGCGGCAAAACCGAAGCTTCGATGTTTCCAATGCTCGCTCAGCTTATGGAAAATGAGCCTGAAGGGGTTGGGCTACTCTACATTGCACCGATTAAAGCACTGCTGAACAATCAGGCAGAGCGTTTGGGCCTGTATACCGAAATGGTGGGGCTTAGACGCTTTTTATGGCATGGCGATGTGAAAGCGTCTGAAAAGAAAGCCTTTATCAAAGAGCCTGCAACGTTATTGATGACAACGCCTGAGTCTTTAGAAGTGATGTTGCTCTCATCTAAGGTGCCTCATGCCAAGCTGTTTGGCGATTTGCGAGGGGTGGTCATTGACGAGATTCACGCGCTGGCAGGGAGCGATCGCGGCACCCACCTGATCTCTGTTCTAGAGCGCATTGCCCGCAGCACCGACAACGACATTCAGCGCGTGGGCCTGAGCGCTACCGTCGGTAATCCGGCAGCTATTTTGCACTGGATGCAAGGAACTTCTAAAAGAGAAGGCTGCATAGTCGATCCGCCTAAAAAGCCTTCGCCTAAAGATTTGAAGATTCACTTGCGAGAGACATTGGGCGCGATCGCTCAAGAAGCCAGTCAAAAAGCAGCCGGTCAAAAAAGCCTTTTCTTCTGCGAAAGCCGATCTCTAGCCGAAGACATTGCCGAACGCCTGCGGAACCGAGGCACCGACGTATTTGTTCATCACAGCTCGGTCTCTCTAGAAGAGCGCAACGCGGCAGAAGAACGGTTTTACGAAGGAGAAAACGCCAGTATCGTCTGTACCTCTACCCTAGAGCTAGGCATTGACGTCGGCGATCTGGATCTGGTCTTTCAGGCCAATGCGCCTTCTACAGCCTCTTCTTTTCTTCAGCGGTTAGGCCGTACGGGGCGCAGGGCAGAGCAGCGGGCAAACACGACGTTTTTTTGTGAGGATATAGAACCAGCTTTGCAGGCGATCGCCATTATTGAGCTAGTGCGTAGCGGCTGGGTAGAGTCGGTGCGCTTGAACACCCGAGCTTGGCCGGTACTCGTGCATCAGTTGCTGGCGCTCACCCTTCAGTTTGGAGCCATTAGCGCCGAGCGCTGCTGGGAGCAACTCAGCGTCATTACTGACTTTTCAGACATCACCGCAGCAGAATTCGACACGCTGATTGCCCATATGCTCCAAGAAGGCTTTCTCTATGAGTCGGGCGGACTGCTCTCGATGGGTGATAAGGCTGAAAAAGTCTTTGGTCGCAAAAACTTTATGGAACTGTACGCCGTGTTTAGCAGCCCTGTGCTGTATAAAGTAACGACCAAAGCAGGCTATGTGGTGGGTTCATTAGAACAAGCCTTTGTCGATAAGCTGGTAGAAGAAATTAGCTCTTTTTTATTGGGCGGTCGGGCCTGGGTGGTAAAGCATGTGAATCAGAGCGATCGCACCATTCGAGTAGCACCCGCACCCAGAGGCAAAAAGCCGAGCTGGGGCGGATTTATCCCGCAGCTACTCGGCTACGAGATCTGTCAACAGATCGCTGAAGTGCTCAAAGGAAATGCGGCCATTTCCTACATTGATGAGCAAACTCAAGTTCGTTTGGATGCTTCTAGAGATGACTTAGGGACTCAGCTCAAAAAAGCCAAAGGGCAATGCATTCAGTATGAAGGAGATCGGGCCATCTGGTGGACGTTTGCAGGCGGGCAAATCAACCACACCCTAAAGTACGGCCTGCAATACGGTCACGATTGGAAAATTGTCGCCGACAACTTCCGCCTCAAAATCGAAGGGGATAGCGTTGGCCCTAATACGCTCAATCTCTCCCTCAAAGAGATCCGCACACAGCAATTTTGGCACAAGCCCACCACTCAGTCATTTATCCTCTCCGAGCTGCCAGACTACAGGCTTAGCAAATTTCAGCAGGCGCTGCCCGACTTATTTTCGCTAGAGATGATCCAAAACTATCTCTTAGACGTTCCAGCGGCGTTAGCTTTCTTAAATCAAGCTCACTTGAAATCTTGATGAAGCCGTGACATGCTCCCCGGACTAAAAGTCCAAGGATTCTAAAGCTAGGCAAACAGGCTAAGCTGCGGCTCTACTTTGTGGCTTGACGGCTCACAGCAACTTGCTACCGAAGCAGGCTTACGGTCGCTCCCCGTCCATTTAGCGTCGTGCGCTAATCCAGCGCCGACGTTATCTATATTCCTAGCTGCATTTAGGTCTCTATCGTGCTCAGTCCCGCAAGAGACGCATTGAATGGTGCGAATTTTGAGATCTAGCTTGCCCCACTTGAAACCACAATCAGAGCAAGTCTGAGAAGTCGGTTCCCAGCGGCTGATAATGCTGACAGTACGATTGAGGTACTGCGCTGCTTTGCTTTCTAGTATCGTGCGGAACTCAGCCCAGCCCTGCTGAGAAATGGCGCGGCTGAGCTTTCGATTCTTCACCATATTGCTCACTGCCAGATCTTCAAAGCTGACCGTTTGGGTTTCACGGATTAGCTTTGTAGACTCAGTATGCAGAAAGTTCTTACGGATGTTGCGAATCTTTAGCTGTCGCTTGGCAATCTTTAGCCGAGTTGCTTCACGACGGTTAGACCCTTTTTGCTGTCTAGCCATGCGCTTTTGCAGACGCCGAACCTTGCGATCTAGCTGGCTATGATCAGGCGGGTAGTCCTAAACAGGTAAGGATTCATTGTAATGATGAACAAAGTGCCAAATCGCACCAATATGGTTCTCTAACTTTTTGGGAGAACGAGAGGGTTTTACGGACTAATCTGGAAACGCATTGACGGAGCGTACAGTTGAATCGTTCGATGCGATTGGTTTGTCCGCTCTCTTTGCCGACGGCTCGATGACGCTTGCGAGGGATGACCTGCGCGTAAGCATCCCAAAAGTCTGTATAGGCAACGGCGCACTGTCGATAAACCGGAGGCATCGACTGCCAAAGCCCTTGAGCACCCACTCGGCTACGCCGACCGATAAAGACCCCGACAATCTCTCTGGTTTCTGCGTCTATCGCGAGCCAAATCCATTGCTTATTGCCTTTGTGACCCACAAATGACCAAGCTTCGTCGCACTGAATGGTTAGTCGCCCCTTTTTTTGGCCGACACGGTAACCTCGCGCGGCACAGATGCATATTTCTCATTTACATAACCCTGTAGCCAAGGTTCAGAGACCTCCGCGACTCTAGCAATGCCAGCCATCGGAATTTTCTCTAATAACAGCTTATCAATTAGGTCTTTTGTTTCGCCCGTGATTACCTTGTTTTGCGGGTCTTCCACGAATTGTCTGCCGCAGTCTTTGCATAGATGGTTTTGTTTACCATTGTGAATGAAGCCGTTTTTGACGACCGCTTCAGAGTCACAGTTGGGGCAAGCAGGCAAAGCAGAAGACACAGAAAATAGTGGGTAGCAACAATTAAAGCATCGCTCAAACTTATGCGATCGCCCATCTACTATTCGATAGAATTATCCTTACTCGTTTAGGACTACCGAAGATCTTTCAGAAGAAGACAAGGCTGCGAAACTCAAAAAGGATTTTGAAGCGTTTTTACTTAAACGAGCCAATCTTGTTATGGTTGCCGTCGAGAAGCTCGCGGCAGGCAAGCATCTTATTGCCTCCAATGTCATCAATGCAGGCACACCTTGAAAGAAAATATCCCAATCCATATCAAAGAGCGCCTTTAACTTTTGCCGAGTATCTCTACCCTCTGCTCTTTCAAACTTCCACCCATCCAGCCGCCATGACTTGAGATTCTGTCTCGCTTAGCTCACGGTCGGCAAAAATGAGCTGAATTTCCGGGTTTTCGCTCATCTGGCCGACCACCTGCCGAACAGAGGCATAGGGCTTCTGCACGTCGGGCACTCCCCATACGGCCAAGGCCAGCTTTGACCAGTAATCTAGCGGCGTATCTTGTGTCAGCGCACCTGCAACGGCCACTCGCGTCACTCCGAACTGATCGCGCAGAAACTGAGCCTGTTGCCGAGCGGCTTTCCACCAAAGCGCTCGTTTCTCTTGGTTCGCATCTTCAGACTGTGCTTGCAATAGCGCTTCTATCCAGTCTCTGGGATGAGCTAGCTTAACGACTTCTCGTAGTCCAAAGGTTTTTAGCAGCAGTCCGATGAGTCCTTGGATGCCTTCGTGACCTCCCAACCAGGGGCGACCGTCTATCAGCTCAAACTTTGCTTCTGGGCACCAGTAGATGTAGTCGTCGAAGGCGATCGCCTCAGGCTCTAGCTGCGCCTGTAGTGTCAACAACCCTCGGGTCTTATCTATTCCCTTACCTGCGCAAGGAATGCGACCTGCCAAAGATTGCGCGCCTGCCCCTACCTCAAAGAGCGATCGCGCTGAGCCTCTCCCAATCTGCCCTTCACCCTCCCATAAACGCTCCGGAAAGAACGTAAGCCCTGGAACGACAGAGACCTCATAGCGCCCTGAAGCATCTGGCTGCTGCTGCTCATAACCCTCTGGAGACCATCGCAGCAATTCAGCCTTTTGCTCAACTATATTCAACAGCCACAACTCTGGAACGCCTGCGGCTTCGTATAGATTTCGCTTCACAATCAGTTGACCGTTTACAAGCTCTAACTTGGAACCTGGTAGCCAACAGCGCCAATCATCTATCGAAAGTGCCATGCCTATCTCCTTGTTTTCAGTCTTTGTCAAAGCGTGAGCCGAACTCGAACATTTTACTTGTCATGAAGAGTGTACAAACGACGAGACTAAACATCTTTTGGTCTTGTCGTTTGCCCCATCGTTCGATGCGATCGCTTTTTCTGAGACCTATAAGGCACTTCAAAATGTAGCGCCTTAATACAGCAATAAACTATTCGTGTTGCTTTTTGAAATCACGGATAAGTGACACGAATAGCTGTTTCAAGCCTTGAAAAGATAGTTTCAGGCCCTGTGTAAGAAGCAAAATCTCACGATCCCTTCCACTGACGAAAGCTTACAAGTAGTCAGTCAATTACTGATTTACCATGCTCATATCGGAGTAGCGATCGCCTACCGCAATGCCCTGCGGCGCAACCGCATCAATACGAGCCATCTCCTCTGCGCTCAGCTCCACCAACACCGCCGCAACGTTCTCTTCTAGATACTTGCGCCGCTTAGTCCCTGGAATAGGCACAATATCCTCGCCCTGAGCTAATAGCCAAGCAACAGCTAACTGAGCCAGTGTAACGCCCTTTTCCTCAGCAAGAACTTTGACCTGTTCGACTAGCGCTAGGTTCTTATCAAAATTCTCTCCCTGAAAACGAGGAGATTGACGGCGGTAGTCATCCGGTGCAAAATCATCAGGACTTTGAAACGCGCCTGTCAGAAAGCCTCGGCCTAGAGGACTATAAGGGACGAACCCAATGCCTAGCTCGCGCAGGATCGGAAGAATCTCAGCTTCTGGCTCCCGACTCCAAAGCGAGTACTCAGTCTGCACCGCAGCAATTGGATGAACCGCGTGGGCGCGGCGAATTGTTTCTGGAGCAGCTTCGGACATGCCTAGATAGCGAACTTTGCCTTGCTGTACCAACTTAGCCATTGCGCCAATCGTTTCTTCAATGGGGACAGTCGGGTCAACCCGATGTTGGTAATAGAGATCGATTACCTCAACGCCCAAACGCTTGAGCGAAGCATCGCAGCATTGTCGGACGTACTCAGGCGTACCACAAATGCCATTCCAGCCACCTTCTGCTGTACGCATAACGCCAAACTTGGTTGCAAGTACGACCTTATCTCGCCGGTCTTGAATAGCACGACCAACTAATTCTTCGTTAGCAAAAGGGCCATACATATCAGCGGTGTCGAGTAAGGTGATGCCCGAATCTATGGCTTGATGAAGGGTTGCGATCGCTTCTTTCTCATCCCGACTGCCATAAAACTCAGACATGCCCATACATCCCAGTCCAATGGCCGAAACCGTTAGTTCTTTACCCAGCTTCCTAAGTCTTCATGATTAAAAATCTCTTTTACAACTGATATTCCGTTGAGCGCTGCCGGGAACCCGGCGTAGACTGCCATTTGTATGACCACTTCCATAATCTCCTCACGGGTACAGCCAACGTTGAGCGCAGCTTGAATATGTACCTTTAGCTGAGGTCGAGCGTTACCCATTGCCGTTAGCGCCGCGATAGTGGCAATCTCTCGTGACTTAAGATCCAGTCCAGGGCGACTGTAGATATCGCCAAAGGGAAATTCGATGACATAGCGAGCCAGATCTGGGGCTATTTCCTTTAGACTCTCGATCACCTGTTCGCCCACTTCGCCGTCGATAGCTTTGAGCTGAGCTAGTCCTCTTTGGAAGCGATCAGATTGTTCTGCTTTAGGGATCGATTTTGCTGTGTTCATTTGGCTTGTCCTCTAATTCTGAATAATATTGAATTTTCCAATTGATTACGGCAAGATTTTCTTGTAGCTGCTGAATTTGCTCGACGACAGCTTCTCGATGGTCTTCTAGGAGCTGCCTGCGATCGCCAAAAGCCCCGTCTGGTGACTTAGGGGGAGTCTCTGCTTTCAAGCGCTTGGAAAAGTAGATGGGTTTCTGGTTTTCTGGTTTTGCTGTTTTGTGGTCGAACCGTGTTACAGTACGAGCAACGGCAGCAAGTAGCATCGTCTGGCTTTCTGGTTAAGCGGCTTTCTGGTTTGATGGTTATTCCTTCAAGATGATCAATTGGTTCAGAGGAAGGCGGCGCTCCTCAGGGCTAATCGCAAAGGTCGTTAGATCAGTGACTGCTTGGCAGCTAGGTTTCCTGGTAATTTGACTGGTCATTTGAATAGACTCAGACTAAACTCAGACTACGTTTAGTTCGATTTGCTATGCCGCGCCCTAGAAACCCCAAATGCCTGCGCTGTGCCGCGCAGTCTGTGGAAACAGCGCTGGCAAAACCCTGCTGGAAGGGTCAAGCTTGTCATTCTAAGCGCTCTTATTATCTGAAGCATCCTGAAAATAAGGCTAAGAAACGCGGGCGGAACCGGGCGGAAAGGCTGAAAATCCTGGAAATGCCCCTCTTCGGCCAGGCCCTGCCGTCTGAGATTCTCATGACGTTCTACCGCGACCGCGCCGATGGGCCGATTCATGCCCTAGAATTTTCTGTGCTCGACCAGGGGGAGACCGTTGGCCGAGTGGAGGCCATTCATTTGAAGGGCGTACCGCAAAGCAAGCTCAGAGGCCATATTAAAAATGTGCTAGGTGTGCTTAAGGCCCAGTTTGGGCAGGCGCTGAGTGTTAGCCAGGGTAGGCAACCTGCAAAGTTTTGTCCTCTTTGTTTGAGTGAGCAGGGGAAGCAAGGGGGAACGCTCGGTGGAGGGTGACAGTGAACGCCTGTCCGAGAAGCAGTGGCTGAAACTGCGGCACAGCGCAATGCAGTTTCGTCAGCAGGTTGTGCAGCAAGGAAATGGGCTGGGGTTCGCTGAGGTATTCCGTTTAGCTGCCGATAGAATTGAGGCCGATGTCGAGTGCTTTTGCGATCGCGCTGAAAGGATCTTTGAGGAGATCCACGCCTGGAGGAAGGAGCCACCGCTTGATCGCGATTGGCTCGAAAACATTACCGGCGAACAAGACTGCTTCTATTTCTCTACCGAAAATCTGGTGAAAGGGCCCGACAGACTGCACAGAAAACAAAGGGGTAGACGGAGAAGGCAAAGAGAGCCTGATGAGGCGGAGGGGGTACAGGTCGTTGAGAAGGCGGTGCAAAATCTGGAAGATACCGTTGCCGTCAGTCATAGCGAAAATGTCAAAGACTGGATATGGAAAATTGCGATCACCCTCGATGAACGCGGGGGCAGGGATAAGGAAGGTAAGGGAATGGAGTTTGCCAATATTTATCGCAAAGTAGTTTTGCCTTATTTAACTATCGGGCAAATACGATGCCGTGAAAAGTGATCACCCATAAGTTATGACGAAAGTCATGGGTAAGATGATGACCTTTTCTACCTTCTAAATAGGGGTCGATTTACCTAAGCTTGAACAGTCAACCCGTGAAGCCAATGTTCAGCCTCTCAAGCTGGCTGGAGCGCTTCGCGACAACTATCAAATCGTACAACTTATGAATTTCGATGTTAAGACTGTTGCTCTAGGTAGCTTGGCCGCAGTTGCCCTAATCGCCACGCCGTTTGCCTGGATTCACACTGCCAACGCCGATGATGGCAGTCGGGGCGGGCGCTTCGAGCAACTAAACCTTACAGAGGCACAATCTAGCCAAATCGAAGCAATTCGCAGTGAAACCCGCAGTCAAATTGAAGCTGTGCTAACCCCTGAACAGCAAGCGGCATTGGGAGACGGCGAGTCTTTGAAAAGAGGTTTGCGATCGCTCGACTTAAGCAGCGATCAGCGCAGCCAAATTAGAGCAATTAAAGACGGCAAACGCGAGCAGGTTGAGGCCGTGCTTACCGAAGAACAGCTTCAACAGCTAGCAGAATCACGCGGTCGTCGCGGTGGCCGAGGTGGGTATCTAGAAAATCTCAACCTGACAGAGGCGCAGTCTGCTCAAATCGAAGCCATACGCAATGATGAACGCACCCAAATGGCAGCCTTGTTAACCGCCGAGCAGCGTGCGGAATTGGGCGATGGTGAGATGGGACGACGGGCATGGCGATCGCTCGATTTGACAGAAGAACAGCGCCAGCAGTTCAGAGCTATTCACGAGGATACTCACGAGCAAATTAACGCGGTGCTCACTGAAGAACAGCGCCAGCAGTTGCCAGAAAGAGGGCAACGAGGCAATCGCAATGGCCAAACTGACTCGTAACATCTGAATTAAAAGAAAGGCGTTCGTCACCTTGTCGCACGCCTCTCTTCTGTTTATTGCTAATGTTTCCCTAGCTTTTTGCTAGATATCTTAGACTGATTTGGCTAGAAGGATTGGCCTCGATCAATCAGATTTGCCTGTATTGGAAGAAGCTGAACCTCTGATTCTCCTTCTACTAAAACAGAGGAAATGACATTCGGGCGGCGCTATTCACAGCGACCAAATACCAGGACGCAGTTCATCACGCTACGCTCATGTTGCGTTCTTCTGAGAATCCGCCACAATAATCTCAACAGGCTGGGAATCTGCTAGGCCACCGACCACAAAAATATCGGTCAGCGTTTGGGGTTGCAGCGTGAGCAGCGAAGAAGCGACAGTGGACGCTTGGGCATGTGGCGATACTGCAAGTACGACATCCTTATTATCAACAGCAGTTACTTGATTGCTACCAGCGTAGGTCAAAGTCTTAGATAGCAACGATTTTCCGCTTGCTTGGAGCGTCACTTCCAACGGAACGACACCAGGAGCCAAATGCATCAACCGGATTTGAGGAGCAGTAGACAGCATGATGAGCTGATCGCTAAGCACTCGCATCTGGGGCAAATAGCCATTGGCCGTATGCGTGTCTACCCCACCTAAAATATGCTTGAGCTGTGCCATAAAGGTATGTGGATTCATCGCAGTCTGTTCAGACCGGATGCCGTAGAGGAGCAAAGTATAGCGATCGCCAGTAGCCAAACCGTAGGTCGAGCGCAGCAGGATTTGATCTTTGGATCGCACTGTTACTATGTAGCGCCCTGTAGGTAGTGATTGTTCGTCGGAGATTTGCTTATACCTCAGATTCGACAAGGTAACGGCATCCGCTTTGTCCGATTGAGGTTGGAACTGTACTGTCAACTCGGTATCGGCAATGAATTGGCCAACCCGGATTTGGGCAGGAGATTTTGCGAATACTGCTGTTTGCCACAGTCCAGCGATGAGCACTGCACACAATACCCCCAACCCCAGCAATCGCAACCGTCTTATAAAATGATTAGTCATCGGTTTTTAGGCGTTTCAAAATCATTGGCCGACCCACCATCGCAATCGCGGTCAGCCCAGCTAGCAGCGTTAACGCTGTAGGAGCCAAAATAGCCAGTCGTATGATGAGCACTAGCGCGATCGCTGCTGTGACCACAACGCCGATCCAAGGAATCCATCGAGTTCTCTCCAAATGCTGAGTTGCAATCCAGTTAACAATGCCAAACGTAAAGAGAAAAACCAAGCTTGCCCCTTCGACTAAGGTCGAAAGAGAGCCGATTACGGCTAATAGGGCTGCCAGCGCTCCTAAGAAAATAACGGCGCGATCAGGCACCTCCTGACTATTGCGATGCTCAAACCAGTGGGGTAATTCGCCATCGTTAGCAACCCGGCGTGACAGGTTAGCCGTAGAAAACAAGGTCGAGTTGATCGCCGCCGCCGTTGCGCATCCAGCAGCTACGGTCATGGCGACGATACCTGTCTGACCGGCTACCGCCTCGGCAGCCACGGATAGCGCTACTTCTTTTTGCTCTACCACAGTAAGCGCGCCCGCCAGCATCACGGCACCAACTGCCACCACTGCATACACCACAATTACAAACACAACAGCCGATAGCAGCGCAGGTCGCAAGATTTTCTGAGGCTGCTTAATCTCGTCATACTCGTAAGCTAAAAGCTGAAACCCCTCGTACGACATGAAAATAGAAGCTGCCCCAATGCCCGCCCCCCAGACTGGGCGAGGCTCAACTCCGGCCACTAGCTGCACCAGATCCCACCGCAGAAGACCGATAACTCCCAGTCCGATCAAGATAATGAGATTGCCGAGCACAATCACGATTTCGACTGAGCTAGTTTTGCCGGTGCCCATAAGATTAAGGCTAATTAGTACTGTCATTATGGCGATCGCTAACCCTCGGGTGACCCATGATCCAGCGCCTATAGCAAAGGCAACATAATGGCCAAAGGCATAGGCGTATACCGACATAGTTAGCACGTAGCCAATAATCAGCATCCAGGAGAGACTACCGGCAATGCCCTCTCGGTGAATTTCTCGTAAGAATTCAAATGCCCCGCCACCCTGCTCAAACTTGTTCGACAAAAAGGCATAGCTGTAAGCTGCCGTCAGCGCCGCGATACCTGCGATCGCAAAGCTCAGCCAGCTCCACTGAACAGCAACCGCCACAACGACGCCTAGAGCAGTGTAAATGCCACCACCCACCATGCCACCCACTGCTAACGCCCAAGTCTTAGCAAAGCCAAGCTGTCCCTGCTGTTCCTTGTTATCCTTTCTCATAACAGGCTCTTTTGGATAGAAATTAAGATGAGGCTGACGATCTCTGCCATGTATGTGTGTTGTCTTAAAATGTCACTGTCGTCACTCATGCTTTTTTATAGGTTAGCTCAGATCTTGCACCAATCTGTATAGGCCATGTCGGGCCACAATTTGATGATAATTTCAAAGCCATAATGAGCCATGCCGATAGACGAACCGCAGTATAATGTTACCGACTAGTCTGTTACTGGCCAATCCGATGCCCCCCACCGAAACCACTCAACGCTTCAACGCCATCGACGAACGGCTTGATAGACTGACTGGGGCTGTCGATGCGCTGGTGACTCAATTCTTACGCCCACTGGCCCAGCAGTCGGTAGAAAATCAGCAAGCCATTGCACGGCTAATAGACCGTAGCGATAGGTAAACAAGCTGACCTATGAGGATAAATCAGGATGACGCTAAAACCCGCAGAGATGTCTGCTCAAAACAGCGATTTATCTAAAGAGATGAGCGATCGCACCATTGATGGGCCTAAAGCTAAAGGACTGCGCCGTCTGCTGCGAGTTTTCTACCTAATTTTGCAGCCGACTAACTATATGGACGATAACGTTCAACGGTATGGCCCAACGTTCCAAATCGGCGCGCAGAGCGAATCGCCGCTAGTGTATGTGGGCGATCCAGAGATAGTGCGAGAGATTTTTACGCTAGATGCTGGTACCGCTGAAACGGGCAATCGCAACCAGGTACTCAAGCCAATGGTCGGCGACCGCTCTATCCTGCTGCTAGATGGCGATCCTCATCGCAGGCAGCGCAAACTGTTGATGCCTCCTTTTCATGGCGATCGCCTGCGGTCTTATGGAGAGCTAATTTGTGATATCACTCGTCAAGCTAGCGCCGACTGGCAGGTAGGACAGTCGATTTTGGCGCGGCCTCCAATCCAGACATTGACTTTGGGCGTAATCTTACAGGCTGTTTTTGGCTTGAGAGAAGGGCCAAGACTGACTAAGTTACAGCAGCAAATGAGTACTTTGCTGGATTTCTTTTCATATCCGATTAGTGCTAGTTTCTTGTTCTTTCCAGCTTTACAGAAAAATTGGGGACTTTGGAGTCCCTGGACAAAGTTCTCTCACCTGAGAGAAGACGTGCGATCGCTGATCTACGCCGAGATTCGAGAGCGGCGTCAATTTCTCCAAAACTCCGATAGCCCCCAAACAGAAAGGACTGATATTCTGACGCTTTTGCTCCAGTCGAGAGACGAAAATGGCGAAGCGATGAGCGATGAAGAACTCCATGATGAACTGGTCACGCTATTACTAGCCGGGCATGAAACCACGGCTTCTGCCATTGTTTGGGCGCTATATTGGATTCATTACTTGCCAGAAGTTCAGGGTAAGCTACGCGCTGAACTGGCAGAGCTTGGCCCCCAACCCGACCCAACGGCTATCCTACAGCTTCCCTACTTGAATGCGCTGTGCCTAGAAACGCTGCGAATCTATCCGATTACGCCGACGACGTTTGTGCGAGTGCTGCGATCGCCCCAAACTATCGCCGGTCATCACTTCAAAGCCGGAACTGCCTTAATGCCTGCGACATACATCATTCATCAGCGCCCAGACATCTACCCAGCCCCCAAGCAATTTCGCCCAGAGCGATTTCTAGAACGCCAATTTACTCCTCACGAATTCCTGCCCTTTGGCGGCGGCCATCGGCGCTGTATTGGCTCCGCCCTAGCGATGATGGAACTCAAGCTCAGCGTAGCTACGCTATTGCAGGACTTCGATCTAGCGCTGGTACGGCCTCGCCCCCTGCTGCCTGCTCGCCGGGGCTTAACGATGGCTCCGCCCGCTTCTATGAAGTTCAAAGTGTGCTCGAAGCGAAACTGACTCTTGTGCGTATTTAGGCTCAAGCATTTTCGTCGAAGTTAGGACGCTAGTACTCTATCTAGCCTGGCATTCAAGGCGTAAGTTGTTCCTCTTTTCGTATCGAAAAATCGACTACGATCGGCAGGTGGTCTGACCCAACATCAGAGCCTGTATGCATTCTGACCACGTCGAGTGAAGAGCTGACTAAACACTGATCGATCGGAATTTGGAACAGTTTAGTGAAGATGTTCAGCTTAGGGGTGAGGTGATATGACATGTTAGCGGGCCAAGTAGGAAAGGTTCCAAGCCCCTTTCGTGTGTTCTTTAGACCCGTTTCATAAGCGAGCATTTGGTAGAAAGGCGACCACATAGTAGTGTTAAAGTCACCAATTAACAAAACGGGATCGGTTTGCTGCTGTATGTAGTCACTGACCGCCCTAAACACTTTGTTTCGGTCGTCAAAGAACTCTCTTCTGATGGGCGGTAGCGGATGGATGGCAACGATTGATAGCTGCCGATTTTTAGTTTGGATGTGCGCGGTCAGATTGACTGCATTGTTGGTATCAAACTTTCTGATTTCAAGATCTGTGAGGGGGTCTTTGCTGTAGAGAACAATGCCGGGCTGATACGGTGTCAGTTGGTTAGAGCTATAGGGTAAAACTGCTTTTAAGGTGTCTAGCTGTTTTGCCATCGAGTCGTTGACTTCTATGAATAATGCCAGGTCAGGCTGTTCTTTTTTGGTCAGTTTAATTACTTCGGTAGCATTGCTGTTCGCTACATTCAGGTTGGTGCTCATCACTCGATAGTTTGCGGCTGTCTCGCTTTGAGATGGTGGAAAATACCAGGGGATAATTTGAACTGAGAGGAGTGCTAAGCAAAAGAGTGTGAGTAGGATTAGGCGCGATCGCTTCAGCCAGAGTGCGATCGCACTCAAAAAAAATACCATCCCAAAATACTGCATTTGAAAATGGCATAGAATCTCAAATAGCAAGGGGCCACTAATACGACTGCTGAGCATTGCCAGGGTGGTAATCCCTAGTACTAGCAAAGCGCAGCCAACGGATATAAAGGCAGAGACTCGTTTCATATTTTTCATCAGTATTTGGAAACGCACCGGTACGATACCTGAGAAGATGGCTTTTGGGTATAGCTAGCGGTACAACTAGTAGATTGGCTTAGCGTTCTCACAGTGCATTCAGAGCCCCAAAACTGGGGACGGGGGCGTTTGATGACTATGCGATGTCCTGAGTTTAATGGCACTGATTTACTTAGAAACGATTGAGCGCGGAGCTTCCTGCCAACTAGCTATGTTTGGTGATTGGTGTTAATTTAAATCACCAATCACCAAAATACGTTTTCGCTTGTGGTGGTGGCGCTACCACAAATCCACTGAAGGAAAACCAGATAGCTGTATTCGCTCGTTCAGCAAGATAATCTTTGATTTAAAGTACTGATCGCTGAAACCGGTCGGCCAAACGGCCTCTGGCTAACCAATGCAGTACCTCAGGCGTGGGTGAATAGTCAAACATCATAGAAACTTTAACAAAAAAGACTTGTTTTGAAGACCCCTCTTCTAAAGGATATGCATAAATGGGTAAGGTTCTGAGCAAAAGCTTGCAGCGCTAATCACAGCTTCTGCCATCGGCTCCCGCCTATAAACGCTTTCCTCTGGAGAATCGACCGTGGCCGCTTCCCCCATACAGCTTACGCTGAGTCATCACCAAACCAGTGAGGGATTGGCCTATCAGCTATTAGCCATTGTCCTGACTAGCAGCGATCGCATTATCACCCCGCAAGATTTAAAAGATTTGCGGCTACCCGCAGCGCTAGATCCTCGCGAAGGGGTGGTGATATCAGGTCGGGCTCCCGTATGGCTCTCTGTGTATTTAGCGCACGAATGTCACCCCACCGCCTGGGTTGCTTGTTTTGACCCACGCTTAGGAGCGGTCGTAACCTTTACTCATACTCATGCAGTCAGGGTCGGGCGGATAATCCCATTGGAGGAACTCAGTTTAGAGCCCCCTTCAATTCAGCCCAATATAGCCAGTAACCTGGGGCCTGCGCTACTGGTAGTCGGCCCGCCCGACAACAGCCTGTGGCGGTTATTCATAGTGCATTAGAGCAGACCTGTGAAGTTATGCAACACGAACCGGTTCTAGAAATTCGCTGCGGGCCCTGGGTACAGGGAAATAGGACAGAGATTCCGTCTGCTCTATTAAAAGAGATACGGCTGATTCTATGACACGTAGAAATGAAATTTTGCTTTAACCTCACAACCAACTACACCCTACCTGCAAGCACTACAAATCCTTACTATGGATGACTACAAAGTTGATCATTTATTTCTGTTAGTCGGGAAAAACCCGCTTCCTAATTATGTCGTGGGCAAATCGAATCAGCTATTGAGAGAAAGAGGCAAAGCTTATCTCGTCTACACAACTGACACAAAGCCATATGCAGACAAGTTGAAAGATAAGCTAGGACTCAGTAACAAAGATCTTATTTCTTTAGGCAATTATCAATCAGATGCCTATGAAATCCAAGAAAGAATTAAAGGCAAAGCTAGAGAATTGAAAGGGCGACTGGGACTGAACTATACCGGCGGCACTAAAGCGATGTCGGTGAATGCTTACTTAGCGATTCGCTCTTTAGAAAGAGATGAAGCACCCGTTTTTAGCTACCTTGACGCTAAAAGCATAAAGCTCTGCATTGACCAGCCTAATAGATCGCCCATACAAAAAACTATCTCAGAGCCGTTAAAACTCGCTGACTTGTTTGACTTACACACAAAAGACTTATCCCTTAAAGGACAGCGAAAAGAAGTACTATTGCCTGCTTTGGTTACTTCGCTGGCTAAGTATAGTAACGAGTGGAACGCTTGGCGAAGTAGAAAAGAGATTAAACAAGTTCTAGAAAAAAATAGAGATAACTTATTGGGCATCAGCAATTTGCCAGGCGAGTTAGTTGATGCATTCAAGAGTGAGAATTTGCTGATTGATAACGCTTGTATTTCTCTAGCAGCAGTTCAAAAAAAATGCGGATTTAAAAGTTTAAAGGAGGCTAGTATTTGGCTGACAGGAAAATGGTTGGAAGATTTTGTGATGCTCAAAGTAGCACCATTGTCTAAGCGGTACGGAACAGAACACGGAACGTCTTTTGAAGTGTATTTAGCAAAAGACGGTCAGCCAACCGAGAAATCTCAATTTGAGTTTGATGTAGCTTTTATGAAAGGCTACCAACTCTTCGCATTTTCATGCACGACCAGCTCCAAAAGTAGCAGATGTAAAGCAAAGTTGTTTGAAGCATATATCCGTGCAAGACAGTTAGGGGGAGAAGAGGCCCGGGTGGGACTGGTCTGCTGTTCGGACAATCCAGATGTTTTGAAGAATCAGTTTAAGTCCTCCATCGCCGCCCATGCTATTAACGTATTTGGCCAAAACCAACTATCTAATTTGACTGAAGAGATTTCTAGTTGGATTTCGGAGCTAGAGGCACAGGAAAAATGAGAGACTATATCGTTACGGTAATTGATACTGCTGGGATTCAGGATTATATATTCAGCAGCAATAGACTGAGAGAAAATATCGGGGCTTCTTATTTAGTTCAACAGGTGACCGGCCCTTGGGTAGTAGAAGAACTTGAAAGATTATGGGGAAGCAACGCCTATATTCCAGATGAAGAATTGACAGGAGAGGCTGCGCTACCGCGTATTCAAGCAGGCGATGTCATTGCAGAATTAGTGTATTCGGGGGGCGGCAACACAGTTTTGCTGTTTGAGAGGCTATCGTATGCTCATGAGTTTATGCGTGTCTGGAGCAAAAAGGTACTAAAGTATGCGCCAGGGGTCAGAATTATTGCTGCTCATAAAAGCTTTACGTGGGAAGCCAATGACCTTCAAGCTAAAATCAGCGAACTCATTGACAAAGATATTGCCCAAAAGAAACGGTCTGGCGTGGTGTCTTCTCCACTGTTAGGGTTAGGGGTTACGGCTGACTGTAATTCTACTCGTCTGGTTGCCATCGGGACGAGCGATGAATATGGCGCACCGACTGATGTAAACGATAACCGAGATCAAGGACGCTATCCTGTGTCTGGTGAGGTCGCTCAAAAGCTGAGCGCCGTACCCGGTGCGCATGAGCAGCTAAAACAGATATTTTCGGCGCTTCCCAGGCAGCTAAAATTTCCATATCGATTCGACCATCTGGGCCGTTCCCGTGGTGACTCTAGCTATATTGCCGTTGTCCATGCCGATGGGAATAAGATGGGCGATCGCTTCAAAAAATACGGTGAGCAACATAAAGACAATACCCGTTTCATTCAAGCTTCTCGCTTGCTCTCTCATGACGTTAATCAGGCTGGAATTGCCGCGCTGAAAGCGGTCTTGAAGGCGGTAACTCACTTAACTGGACAGTGCGAAGTTTTTCTTTAACGAACATTCCCAGACCCAAAGGGCAAGGAATGTTCGAGACTGGTTGAATCATCACACTCAACCAGTCCAATTATGGAACTCTATACCCGGATTGAGC
>JBAQZP010000083.1:0-15930 GCA_049791095.1 Phormidesmis sp. | reverse complement strand
CTGCTTCAGTCCCTTGTTATACTCTGACCAGTTGCGAATGCGGTAGCTCATGAAGTCACGGTTTTTGGTGGTACTTAAACTTTACTTCATCTACCCCTTTCGCAACCCCTATTCGTGCAACAACGCCTAGAGCATCTGCATGCAGCGTGGGGGTTAGTTCAAAGAGGGAGTCCGGCGGCGGGCGTAGATGGCATTACCCCAGAGCTGTTTGCAGGGGTAGCCGAAGAACAGATTGCGCAGATGCATCGACAGCTAAGGCGTGGGGTGTATGGGGCGGATCCGGTAAAAGGATTTTTTGTGCCCAAGCAGAAGAACGGTGAGCTGATTGGGCGGCGGCTGATTGGACTATCTACCGTAAAAGATCGCATTCTTCAGCGCTATCTGCTCCAGTCGATTTATCCTCAGCTAGAGGCCCGGTTTACGGACAGTGCCTTTGCTTACCGGCCCGGTCTATCGATCTACGGCGCGGTGGAGCGGGTGATGGAGCGCTATGCGCCGCAGCCAACCTGGGTGATCAAAGCGGATATTCAACAGTTCTTTGACAATCTTTCCTGGGGGGTGCTGCTCTCTCAGCTAGAGCGGCTAAAGATTGCGCCGGGGCAGGTACGGCTGATCGAACAGCAGCTAAAGGCAGGGATGGTGCTGCAAGGTCAGTTCTGTCGGCCAAATAAGGGCGTTGTTCAGGGTGGCATTTTATCTGGGGCGCTGGCGAACTTGTATCTGAGTGAGTTTGACCGGCTGTGCCAGGCGGCGGAAATTCCCCTAGTGCGTTACGGAGATGACTGCGTGGCGGTGTGCGATAGCTACCTGCAGGCCAATCGATTTCTGATGATGATGCATGACTGGTTAGAGGATATCTATCTGACGCTGAATCTAGAGAAGACAAAGATTGTAGGGCCGGATGAGGGGTTTACCTTTTTGGGGCATCAGTTTGTGCAGCAGCAGGTGATCCGACCGGAACGGACGTGGTCGGTAAAAAAGAAGGAGAAGAAGCCAGCAAAGCCGGTGTATGGCCCACCCAAGGCTTGCAGCATTATCCAGTTTCCAAAAGCAAAGATTAAACGATCAACAGACGAATATTGGAGAGATGGCATGACGACATTGTACGTGACAGAGCAAGGTGCGTATTTGCGGGTACGGCATCAGCAGTTTCAGGTATTTTACGAGCGGGAATTGCGAATTAGCGTTCCGGCAAATAGTGTGACTTTTGTAGTGCTGTTTGGCGCTTGTAATACTTCGTTTGGGGCGACGCGGCTGGCGCTGCAACGACGAATTCCGATTTTGTATCTGTCGAATAAGGGGCGGTATTTTGGCCGACTGCAAACGACAGGGCAGGCGAAGCTGGACTACTTGGTGGCGCAAGTAGAGAAGTCAAAAGATGAGGATTTTATTTTGCGGCAGGCGCGCAGCATTGTTGCAGGGAAGTTACATAACTCGCGGCAGCTTTTGATGAAGCTAAATCGGCGTCGCAAGCCAAAATCAGAGACCGCGACAAAGGCAATCAAAGAGATAGCCTTGCTAATCAAGAAAGTCTCTACCGCAGAGACGGTAGAGGTGATGATGGGATATGAAGGTCACGGTGCGAAGCTGTATTTTGAAGCGTATGGTTCGCTGCTGAAAGGAGATTTTGAGCTGACGAAGCGAACTCGTAGACCGCCTACCGACCCGGTAAATAGTCTATTGAGCCTGGGCTATACGCTGCTGATGCAGAATGTGCATGCGATGACAGAAGCATCGGGTCTGCACACGCACTTTGGCAACTTACACAAACCCCAGTCCAATCGACCCTCTTTGGTACTCGACCTGGTAGAAGAGTTTCGAGCGATGGTCGTAGATGCGCTGGTAGCCTACCTGATCAATTCAGAGATCTACAAGTTAGAAGACTTTACGCCACCGGATGAGCGAGGCGGCGTGTACCTGCATCCAGATGGATTGCGACGCTTTCTCAAACATTGGGAAGAGAAGCTGCAACAGTCAATCACCCATCCCCATACAGGATACAAGGTGAGCTATCGACGCTGCTTTGAGCTACAGGTTTGGGAATATGTGACCTGTATGACCGGAGAGCGAGAGAGCTATCGGCCCATGTTGTGGAAGAGCTAGGGAGAGAAGTATGTTTTACCTGGTCTGTTATGACGTTGTGGTAGATCGCCGACGCTCTAAGGTGGCTCATATTCTTGAGGGCTATGGGTTGCGGGTGCAGAAGTCTGTCTTTGAGTGTGTATTGACGCCGGATCAAAGAGAGATGTTGATTAGGAAACTGACCAAGTTCATCGATGAAGTAGAAGACCAGGTGAGATTTTACCCGATGTCGCCGCGCTATCGCAAGAAGATTCTGGTGCTGGGGATGCAGCCGGAGCGAGAGGTGGATGATGTGGCGTTTATTGTCTAGGCTTGGCTACGCTCTGCTGGCTATAAGTGTTGTTTTTGAAGAGAATTAGGAGAGAAAGATGATGAACCGAAAGTTTGCGACGATTTATACGCTGAGCTATCAGCCAGAAGGGTACAAGGAGCTGCTGGCGTATCAGCTAGCCTTTAATGAAGCCATGCGGCTGCACTGGCTGTTGCCAAACTTGCCAGAGGAAGAGAGTCCACTGGTAGCCAAGCTGCGGGAAGTGTCGCGAGAAGTGTGTCTGCATTTGGCGGCGGCTTGGGAACAGCGACAATCCTACGCTGCGTTTGTAGGCAAGCTAGCCGAGGCGAAGGCAGCGGCGGCAAAAGTACAGACCTGGGTAGCGTTTGCGGTGGAGTGCGGCTATATCTCTATAGGAGATGGTCAGATTCACTGTGACCTATGCATAGATGTGCTAGCAGAGGTTGAGGATTTGATCCGGACGGCGACGATTACGGTGAAATTGGCGGGATAGAAGTTACGTGAATCAGCCAGTGGCCTGTTGCGTAGGACACTGGCTGAGCTAAGCGGTTCTGCCTAAGTAGCAGGTGCATTCGGAGTGAGCGTAGTTTGCAAGATTGAACGACAGTGATAGGAGAGATAGGAATGAAGCGTTTACAGCAAGCATGTTATGAACGGTTGAAAGCGTCGTTGGACTGTGTGGGGTTAGTGGTTCGGGGAATGTGCCTATGCGCGCTGCCTGATCGAGACGCATTAGAGAGGGCACAGCGAGAGAATAAGCAATTGGTGAAGCGTTTGGCGTCGCTGCGGGCTGATTATAATCAGCTACGGAAGGAGACAGATGAACTATTGCGGTATGCGGATAGAGAGCTAAGTGCTTTGAAAGCGACCAATGCGGGGTTGGCTGAAGCGTTTGATGAACTACAGTTGCGGGTATGGGAGCTAGAGCAGCAGGTAGATGAGCTATTGCTTTACATTGCGAGTTTGACAGTGCCTAGTCAGGAGGCAGTGGCGTTTGAAGTGGGTGAGGGTGGCGATGAGCTAGCGGGCATCTATCTAGGAATTGTGGGGGGACAGGATGCCACCCGGCAGGAAGTGATTCGAGCGCTATCAGAGCAGCACGGATTGCAGCGCTGGGTAGAAATACCAGCTTTACAAGAGAGTAATATTCACAAACGGGTGCTGAGAGAGAAGATTGAGCGGTGCGATTTGATTGTCATTGTGACGGCGTATATGAGTCATTCTTTGACAAAAGCGGTATATGGCCTCAAGGCGGCGGGTGCGCTATCGGGTGAAGTTGTGCTGTTAAATTTTCGAGGAAAAAGCGGCATCGTGAGGGAGATTTTGAAGCTGAGCGCTCAGATGAAGCGGGATTGTTAAGAAATGACTCTATGCCGCAGGGCGTATAGGATAGGCGTGATAGCCTGAGGGGGTCGAGCGAACCTTGAAAACCTGATTCTTTCGTTGACCCCCTCGGAGTGCTTGCTGTACATAGCGTACAGGCGTTTTCCACAGGCCGCTATTGATATTTAATCTCATTAAAGAGGGGGTGCGAAAGACCCCCTCAGTTTTTTGATTTGAGAAGCTTACCCAAAGAGGGTTTCAAAACCATAGGGTTCAAATTCCATTACCCCGCAAGGGGACGGAAACTTTTGAGCCGCACCAACTCCTAGAAGTCAGGCACGTTCAAATTCCATTACCCCGCAAGGGGACGGAAACACGTCTCTGGTGAGTTGATCGCTAGTATACTTGCCCGTTCAAATTCCATTACCCCGCAAGGGGACGGAAACGGTTGGCGATGAGGAGCAGGTTGCCCGTTGTCTGCAACGTTCAAATTCCATTACCCCGCAAGCGATTATGTTTGCTGTCAAGGGTAGTTGAGCAATTTTTTGGGAGAAGGTGAGCTATTCAAGCTTGCTTTCTCCTCTCTTTTTGACTGTTATCGCCAAAAAGTAGGCAGGGTCATCTAGCCTGTCTTCTGAGTGTCAAAAAACAGACGATAAGTTGCCAGAAAGGGACTACGAAACGGCTGTTGATAAACCGCTCAAACCAAATAGAATCAGGACTTTTGTAGTAGCGCAGTCACCTTGTAGTCGTCCCACTCCTTGTTGTTCTTGACCATCGAATTGAGACAAATCAGAAACTTTCTCATACAGGCAATGATGGCTACTTTCTTGGCTTTCCCTTTCTCAATCAGATGCTGATAGAACAGCCGAATCGGTGGGTTCGAGCGTACTGCTGAGAGGGTTGCCATGTACAAAAGTGAGCGTACGGCTCCACGTCCGCCCCAAATCTTGCGCTGTCCTCGGAAATTACCACTGTCCCGATTGAAAGGCGCTAAACCTGCCAAGGCCGCTATCTGCTTACGGTTCAACTTCCCTAGCTCTGGGAGTAGTACCAGGAAGCTGGCTGAGATAACGGGGCCAATGCCTTTGGGCGACCTCAAAAGCTTTTTCGTCGCTCGCCACTCAGCCGTCGATTCACTAAGTGTGTCAATCTTTTCATCGAGTTGTTTTATCTTCTCTTCCAACCATTCGATATGCTCTTCTACTTCATCCCTGGCAACGCCCGCCGGTAGCAGTGTGCGTCGATTCTTCTCGGTGCTGAGAATCTCAACTAGCTGCTGTCTGCGCGTCACCCACTGCTTCAGTTCATCGGCGATTTCACTGGCAAAGACTGTTGGTGCTGGTTCATTCACCTCACCGTACCTAGCGAGCACATAGGCATCTATCGGGTCTGTCTTGGCTAGCTTGCTCAAAGCCTTAGCTAAGTCGCGTACCGGGCGCGGATTGACTACGCTGACAGGCACACCCGCTGCGTGCAGCGCTCTGGCCATCTCGGCTTCGTAGCCACCTGTTGCTTCACAGACCACACCGACGTTCGTATGCGATCGCAACCATACCAGCAACTCAGCAATGCCAGCCTCGCTGTTCTCAAAGACTCGATATGCTTTGTCACTGAGGATATAAACATCTAACTTAGCCTTACAAACATCGATGCCGACCCATTCGACCGGATTCGCGGTTTTCATGGACATGATCACTCTCCATTTCTGTGCTACTGTTTGACTATTCAAGCACTGCACTCATTCTTGCGTGATACGGTCTCACCGGGGTGAACCTGGCGATTTTACGAGTTCTCAGAGTCTTGAATAAGAGCGGCGACCAAGCTCACGGTCGAACTGTGATTAGTGCTCACGAACAAGGGGATGGGGTCTGGACGCTCCTACACGTAGTGTAATTTGGTTGACGTTCAAACTTCAATTCTTATTCGTTGTCTCGGCACTCTCTGTTCCAGGGGATTAGGGTCTACCACTCACACCTCTAAACATACAAGGGGAAAGGTTTGATCGATGATCGCGCTCAGATCCCCTCGCGCTACCTGCCCAAGCATTGCGGTTACCGTGGCATGGACGCCGTTCCTTTCTAGCTGCGTTCCCATCAAGATCCCGTATAGAGAACGCCTACGCCTGCTCTGGAATCTGCGCGATTACCTTGATCTCGAAGTCGAAGCCAGACAGCCAGGTTACGCCAACGGCAGTCCAGGCAGGATAGGGAGGCTCGCTAAAAACGCGGCTCTTGATGGCCATGATGGTTTCGAACTGGTTCTCAGGATCCGTATGGAAGGTCGTCACATCGACGATATCGTCGAAGCTACAGCCACCCGCTTTGAGCGTGGCCTGCAAATTGTCGAAGGCGAGTTGAACTTGCCGTTCGAAGTTCGGTTCTGGGGTGCCATCGGGCCGGCTGCCGACCTGCCCGGAGACAAAGAGATGATCGCCGGAACGGATCGCCGCTGAATAGCCGTGAGCCTCGTAGAGCGAGTGCCGATTGGCTGGAAATACTGCGTCGCGTTTAGACATGGTTTGTATCCTTTTTGTTTGTATCCTTTTTGTTTGTATTCTTTTTGACAGTTTCAGGTGGAAATTGTAGCGGATGTTCAGGTTCGTGCCTGTTCAAGTTCGTACTGATCGCGGAGACCTCACATCGAGCCCTGTCCAGTAAGCGGCAAACGCCCACATATCCGCTGTTTCCTCGATGATTTTGTCGGTGGGTTTGCCCGCGCCATGTCCCGCGCGCGTCTCAATGCGGACAAGATGTGGCTGGTCGCCAATATCTGCTGCCTGGAGCGCGGCGACATATTTGAAGGTGTGTCCTGGCACTACGCGATCGTCCGTGTCGGCAGTGGTGGCGAGGATCGCGGGATATGCCGTGTCAGACCCGATGTTGTGATAGGGCGAGTATTGCAAGAGGTTACGAAAATCCGCTTTCTGTGCCGGAGAGCCAAATTCGTCTACCCATAATTTCCCGCCTGTGAACTGGTCGAAGCGGAGCATATCCATCACACCGACACCCGGCAGCGCGGCGGCGAACAAATCCGGTCGCTGATTGACCACCGCGCCGATCAGGAGTCCACCATTTGACGCGCCCTGAATCGCCAAGCCGTCTTGTGGCGTGATTCCCTGCGCCTTCAGATACTCGCCCGCCGCGATAAAGTCGTCAAAGACGTTTTGCTTGTGCTGACGACGCCCCGCTTCGTGCCATGCCTTGCCATATTCGTAGCCGCCGCGAATATTGGCGATCGCAAACACTCCGCCTTGTTCAACCCACCCTAGCCACTCCGGTGAGAAGGCGGGAGGGAGGCTGATTCCATAGCCCCCATAGGCATAGAGCAGGGTCGGTGCTGGAGCGGTCACATCTTTGCGCCGGACGATAAACATCGGCACACGGGTGCCATCTTTTGACCTGTAGAAGCGCTGTTCGACCGCGATCCGGTTTAGATTGGTCGCGACCTTTGCCTCGCTCCAGATGCGCGCTGTGTTGCTGGCGACATCGTATCGATAGATCACGCCCGGCTTGTTGAAGCTGGTGAAGCCGAAGAAGGTTTCCGGATCGCCCGGATCGCCCTTAAAGCCGATAGTGGTGCCGATACCGGGCAGTTTCACCACGCCATCTGCCTTACCATCCAGCTTGTAGCGTCGAACCTCCGTCTTCACGTCAACCAGATAGGAGATGAGCAACCGTCCGCCAACCAGCGACGCATCGCTCAGAACCGAGTCCTGCTCCGGCACCACATCCTGGATCACCGGGTCGGCGGCAGCAATGTCCATCGTCACCACTTTTAAGCGCGGCGCGTCCTGAGTGGTTATGAGGAAGAATGTCGTCCCCACGTTGCCGATGACGCCCCATTGATGATCGAGATTATCGATCAGTTTGCGGGGTTTCCAATCGGCGCTCTCAAGATCCACCACGGTCAGGGTGTTGGTCGCTGAAATGGGCGTGGAAAGAATCGTGACATAGCGCTCGTCTTCGGTGATGCTCAAGGAATGCAGCAGGTTCGGCTGATCCGGGGTCGCATAGACCAGCCGGTCATGCGCTTGGGGGGTGCCAAGTGCATGAAAATAGACGGCATGGTTGGCTACGCCCGCCTGGAACGCTTCGCCTTGATTCGGTTCAGGGTAACGGCTGTAGAAAAAGCCAGATCCGTCCCGAGTCCATGCGATGTTGGTGAACCTCGCCCATTTGACTTTGTCGTCCTGCACCTTGCCCGTGTTTACGTCCAGCACCCGAATCGTGCGCCAGTCTGTGCCGCCATCCTGCACGGCATAAGCTAGATATGCGCCATCGTCGGAAGCTGACCATTCGGCCAGCGCGATCGCCCCGTCCTCTGCCCAACTGTTAGGATCGATCAGCACGCGCCCTGCGCCGTCCACGCTGTCGCGGACATAGAGCGCCTGCTGGCTCTGAAGCCCGGAATTATAGAGGTAGAAATACCGTCCCCCCTTTTTGACTGGAACGGTGAACCGCTCATAGTTGTACAACTGCTTCAGTCGATCCTTGAAGATACCTCGACCCGGCAGCGTATCGAGATAGGCATTCGTGACGTTGTTCTGCGATTCGACCCAGTTGGCGACTGCCTTGTCGTTGCGGACATCGTTTTCCAGCCAGCGATAGGGGTCGGCGACCTTCTGTCCGAAATGTTCTTCGACAACATCGACTCGTTTGGTTTCGGGATAGGGGATTGTCGGCATCATGGTTGTAGACATAGGTCAAAAGGGTATCAATTGTTTGTTATCGAGAGAGTTCCAATGCTTGACTTCTTCTAGAATCTGACAGTGACCTATCAAATTCTTATGGTGAAGAGCGAGTTTATTTCGGCATCGAGGGCCGGTACGATTCATCCCCGAGCAAATGAACTTTAGTGATGAAGAGAGATGACTTTTTGGTATGTTAAAGGTCAATATGGTTCGCTAGTTTTACAGCATAGCTGCCTTGAAATTGGACAAAGGCGAACCTTACACAAGGCTGAAGCTTTATCACAAACTAATGACTCGCTCTCTTCGGGCACTCTGGCTAATCGGAGAGTAGAGTGCAAGTTGAAGTTGATTTGAGCTAGAGAGACTGTCCCCCGGAGACTTCGATTCTCTGTCCGGTAATCCATCGGTTCTCTTCCGACAGCAACAGCGCGATCGCCCCTCCAATATCATTGGGTTCACCCACCCGACCTAAAGCAGTTTGGGACGCGATGTATTTATTGATTTCTAGATTGCCTTGCACGACACTGCCCTCGGTAGCGATCGCCCCAGGAGCGACTACATTCACTGTGATTTGCCGCTGTCCTAGTTCCTTCGCTAAGGAGCGAGTCAGAACCTCGACTGCGCCTTTTGTGCTGGCATAGCTCGCTCGACCTGGGCTGATGGTGCGGGTCAGAAACGATGAAATATTCACGATTCGTCCACCCTCTTTGAGCAATGGCAGCAACTTCTGAGTGAGAAAGAAGACACCCTTGAAGTTAATGTTGAATATTCGATCAAATTCTTTCTCTGTTGTTTCTGCGAACAGTGAACCACCACTAATTCCAGCGTTATTGATGAGGAAATCAAGTTGCTCGATTTTCCAAGTGTTTTGCAGGGCTTGTTTGACTTGTATCACAAACGCATCAAGAGTTTCGATGCTGCTGATATCGAGCTGCAATGCCACTGCTTTATTGCCCATTGCCTCAATTTCAGAAACAACGGATTTTGCTTCCGCTTCACCGTTGAGGTAGGTCACAATTACGCCCACTCCTTTCTTTGCCACTGCCAAGGCAGTATTCTTTCCCAGTCCTCGACTCGCTCCTGTCACTAGAGCAATTTTTGGTTTATCTTGTGTCATTGCCTTATGTCCCCAATGAAAAACGATCAGGTGTGTCCTAGATAGAATTAATGGAGATATTAGTCCTGTCATTCTATCTATTCTGAGTGTACTGAGTTCTCGTGCTTGACTTCTTTCAGATTCTTAACCTAATTTGTCAGATTCTTCCTGTTAGCGCACCTGCTTCGGTGTCATACCAGTGAATCGCTTAAACTGTTGCGTCAAATGGCTTTAAGTAGAGAAACCGACCCTTGAGCCGCCTGATAGATCTGCTCAATGCGATCGCGCAATGCGTCTGTATGCTTGGTCGTGGCTGTCATAATCTCGCTAAAACACTTAGAAGAAACCAGCAACATGAGTAGAACCAGTCTTTTTTGGGTACTCGAATCATATTGTCTAACTAGGGATGCGAACGGCTGGAGCTACACTGGTTGGTCGTTCAATTTTGGAAGTCAGCTAAATGCCGTTGCATAATCGTGAGCAAAGTCCTTAAACTGGCGCGGCGCTTTACCGGTCGCATCCTTTATCCCTGAAGCGATCGCTGCTGCTTCATTGCGTCGATAGTGGGCGTAATCTTCAATCAGTCCATCGGCTTGCCAAGCTGGCATCCCAAAGCCAACCATTGCTTCCCGCATCTGTTCGGGTGGGATATCGACAAACGCAATCTGACGCTTCAGGGCAGCAGAAAGATATTCTGCCATCTCGGTATGTGTTAGCGCCTGCGAACCCGTGAGATTGTAAATCTTTCCTTCATGCCCAGCTTCGGTCAGAGCAGCTACAGCAACGTCAGCAATGTCGCGGACATCTACTACGCTCACCTTCGCATCACCGATTGCAGCGTAAAAGGTGTTTTGCTCAACGATCAATGGTCGGAAGTTTAACAAGCCCTGCATAAACAGATTGGGGCGCAAAAACGTATACGCCATCTGGGTTGCTTGGATCGCCGATTCGACAGCCGCATGGTAGCGCAAAAAGCGCACAGGTGAGTGGGCATCGGCTGCAAATTGCGACAGTTTGACGATGTGCTTGACACCGCTTTGTTTCGCTGCTTCGACAAACGCAAGTTGTTGTGCTTCGGCGCGTTCTGTTGAGTTGGTGACAAGGAAGGCTCGATCAACCCCTGCTAGGGCAGAAAGCAATGTTTCAGGCCGGTCAAAATCAGCCTCGACCATTTTGATGCCCAGATCTGCAATTGCCTTGGCTCGATTGTGATCGCGCACCATCGCGCGAGCTTGAACGTTTTGCGAGGCGAGACGCTTGAGTATCTCCAGTCCGTTGTTTCCGGTTGCGCCAGTTACTAAGATCATTTGAATCTCCTAATTAGGTTTTGAGCATTCTTCTGCTCTACATAGCAGAAGTTTTTGAAAAAATATTCGACGAGTTGCAATTGTCCAAAAACTAATAGCTTGATGATTTTCAGTTCGCTGTGTATCCACCATTAATCAACTAGCAATTGTCCAGTAAGGTCTTGTGGGGAATGCAACCCTACTAGTGCGATTTAACAATTTTATCTGACACTGACTGCGCCCAAAAGCGTGGTTGCTTGAATGGTAAAAATTGCCTTTGAAACTGCTTTGCCGACCAACTCCCCTTCTGCGATCGCCCTAATTCGTGATCGCGCTTCAGGACGTTCTTCCGGTCTAAACACCGCATCGGTCAGGTGAGAGGCTTGCATCAAACTAATCAACGCTGCCATCCGAGAATTCAGTCCAGCGCCTTCTAACACGGCTGCACGAACTTGCTGGACAATCTCGCTCCGAATGGATTCATCGGTGAGAAAATATCGCTGCGTTGGGAACAGTCCAAGAATACGTTGCTCTTGTCGTTGCAAAACCCCTAAATCGACTAAGTTCTGCAACAAAATCGGCTGAAACCATCTGTATCTTCGTCTCCAACGAGTAATCCAGAACCTTGCAGTTCGAGGGCGAGACGATGCCAGAACCTCGTTGAGGTGTCGATCTAAGAATTCATCACCTGTGTTGCCTGCGGTCGCGCCGATCACCCGATTGTCGTCGTCGATCTCAAGTTTGTCTCGCAGTACTAAGTCTAGCAACAAAGAACCGACCAAGCCATATTCGAGCGCCGCGTACCAAGAGAAGCGAGTTTTCCCAGTTTGGGGATTGAGTGCAAGAAGGATTAAGTCTTGTGAAAGATATTGCATGATAAATTCCTGATCGAGGTACGTTGCGGTTCCGTCGGAGTTGCGCCTCGGCGCTCATCGCAAGTTTGTGTATTGCCCTACCGGGGGTGATGACGTAGCAGCCATTGCAGGCAAATTCCAGTAACGATGCCGTAGCCTAGCCAACCTGTCCCATAGCTCAATGCTGTCGAGAATGGTGGTGATAGTAGCCCAATGTAGGCGACAGTTGAGCTACTTGCTCCATTTAACGCACCTCCTAAAGCGCTGACCAAAATCCACCAATGCGCTTTACGGACAAATCGCCTCAAAATCGGAAACTGAGCCGCGCCAAAAATAGCCAGTTCAATCGGCCGTTTGACCAAATTCATCCAAAAAACGTACCATGCGCCCAGCGTATTTAGGAATTGAATAAGCGGATCAAGGGTTTCGTTAGGAGCCACCAGCGCTATCCCAAAAGTCCATCCCAGTGCGCTAACCACTATCCACCAAAAGGCTTTAGGCATATACTGGCGCAAAACGAGCCATTGGGCTGCGCCAATAAACAAACCCGTAAAAAATATGGTTGATATAAACTGAAATCCTGACTCTTCCAGTGCTCCAACGATTGCCCCCGCGATTGTAGTAGCCAATGTCCACCAGAGCCACAGGCGAGGCGCGATCGCCAACTGTCGTGTTTCATCGTGCCATTCATGCTGCTCCATAATGCTCACTCCAGAGTTGCACTTTAACTTTGTATCTGTACTATTAGGTGTTCTGATTTAGACCCTAATGTTCAGAATTCACTTGCCTTATAATCACAATGTTTTCAGCAAACAGTAAGATAACTATTAGCCGCGAAAACGCTCGTGAAATGGCTTCCATCGTCCAGTTCTCACTTTGAACCTCCCAGATCGTCCAAGTAATAGTGAATCCAATCACCGACGAGGATAGGATGATCGATGAATTGCGGCGGCGATAGAAGCGGATTGTCCTCTCTCGCCAAAATGGATTGAAAATACAAGCGATGTAGGACACTCCTGCACTAATTAACAGGCTGGTTTGAAGACCCGAAGGCAGGTTTGGGTATCCCAGCGCGATCGCTGTCAAACAAACTCCCAGCGCAAGATACAGGAAAGTAAACAGGGCAGATCGTTTCATTATTTCTTCTCCGGTGAAGCTTATTCTTTGTACCAGACACGTACACATTGAAAGCAATTGATTGCAAGACCCTGACTGATCATCACTGGGTAGAAAGCATTGCTGGTCTTCACGCCGTAGTCACCATCACCGGTGCCTTTAATCCGATCGGGTAAAACAACAGTTTCAACGTTGATCACCTGTATCGTTGTACTTTCGATCCACTGATTGACAGCATTTACAACCTCAGAGAAGGATTCGTAATCGGAAGATCCGCCGAAGGGTCCTCGTTCAGTAATCCGAGGCGCAAAGTCTTTGTACTTAATCATTTGATTCACCATCTTAAAATTGTAGAGTTGACAATCGATTCAAGAAACCATCATGATTTGGTCTGTTTATCGCTACAACAACCATTGGGTTAGCGGAGGAACCAGGTAGCGGAGCGAAAACGCCTCCCAGATCGCGCCGATGATGAACAGTGGGAGTGTGGACAGGCTCAGCCAACCGAGCTGTTTCAGCCCACGGACGTAACCCTGACGATGGTTCCGAGCATCGATGGTGGCGGGGCGAACCCAAGACCGACCAAGGATGTATGCGCCAAACATCAAGAGGGCGTAGGCTTGGAATTCGATGAGTATCGTCAGCGAGTGCGGGATCAGTGCCACCGCCATAATCTTGGTAGACGGGGCCATGGCTAAACCTAAAGTGAATGCCTTATAGGCAAATAGGGCGATGCCAGTGAAGGGAACGATCAGCGAAGGGAGCACGATCCACAGCGCGCCGGTCATGACGTTGACTCCCAGGATGGTCAGTGAGAACAGCCAAGGGTTGTTGATTAGCGATCGGACAAGATCCGCCGTTCCGTTGTCTTCGAGGGTGGCCAACTGAGCTGCGCCCAGGTTGGGGAAGACCATCGCCGCTACCATCCCGGTGATGACCAAGCCATACACAATGGCGTTGATGATGAGGTAGGCGCGAAAATTGGCGCGAATGATCTGAAAGGGTTTGCGAAGCAAGCGGATGTGTCTTGCTTCATGATTCGGGTGAATTAGGCGCTTTGTGGCGATCGCTTTGCGTGACATATTTTTAGCTCCAATGTTTGGTGATAGGTGCAGTGATGCTTAATAGTGAGAACCGCCGCGTAGAGCAGGGCTGTCGATGATGCAAATAAGGGTGTCTAAATCCTTGGTTTTGGCGATGGGGGGCTAGAGGACGCAGCGATCGCCCTCTGCGGGCAGTTCAAGGTCGATCAGGTAGTTGGCGACGATCGCATTGACGCAGGGGCTGGTGCCATCCATGGCGACGGTGTGCTGCTCTCCCTCGACGGTGAGCATAGTACCGCCGAGCGACTCGGCTAGACTGGCTCCAGCAGCGTAGGGGGTGGCAGGGTCGCCAGTAATGGAGATGATCAGCGTGCCGGGTAAACCCTCAACATTCTGAGCGTGGGGGAAGCCGAGGGTCGGCTCACCAGGCCAGAACTCGCAGGCGTCGCGGGTGACGCCCTCAACGGGTCGTCCGGTATCGAGAAAGGGGCTCACGTCGAAGATCTGGCGGCGCAGTTCTGCCTCCTGCTCAGGGGTGCGGCGCTCCTCGTCGTTACAGTTGATGGCGAGCTGGGCATCGACCAAGTTGCTCTCCAACCCTTCAACGATAAAGTCGTCACTGAGCGCGAGAAGTTTGTCGCCTCGGCCCTCGTTTTTGAGCTGGGCGATGCCGTCGATGATTCGCGGCCACGCCTCGGCATCGTAGAGCCCGGAGAGGACGCTGCCAGTGCCATACAAAAAATCCAGGGTGCGCCCCTCGCCCGCTGGCACGGGGTTATCGATCAGCGGCTGGAATAGATCTTGGAACACAGCGGTGGCCTGCTTGGGGTCGGTGCCCAGCGGACAGTCTGAGCTCTGAGCACAGAACTCGGCCATCAGCTCGAAGGAGCGCTGGAACGCGGCATGGAGCGCTAAGCGGCGTTCCGCGCTGCCCTGCCGAGGGTCGAGCGCACCGTCTAAAACCATCGCCCGGACGTTCTGCGGGAACATCTCAGCGTAGACCGCGCCCAATCGGGTGCCGTAGCTTCGCCCAAGAAAGGTCAGCTTTTCGTCGCCGAGGGCGGCGCGGAGCACGTCCATGTCCCGGGCTACGTTGCGAGTGCCGACGGCGGCGAGCACCTGCTGACCACCCGACCCATTGGCGCACTTCTCCATCAGCTCGCGGGTGTCGTCGGCACTCCATTCTCCTGACGTACCCAACAGCGTCGTCTGGTTCTCGCCCCGGTCGTTCTCTTCGTCGGTGAAGCAGTTGATGGCCGGGGTTGAGGCTCCGACCCCGCGAGGGTCGAACCCAACCAAGTCGAACCGTTGAACAAGGGGAGTCTCCTTCAGACCCAATGCGGTGAAGGGAGTTTGAAGCGTTCCCGAGCCCCCAGGCCCGCCAGGATTGAGCACCAGAGAGCCGATCCGTTGGTTCGACTCACCCTGGGCCGGTAGTCGCAGTACCGCGATTTGCATGGTCTCACCCTCAGGTTCGTCGTAATTTAGCGGTACCTCCAGGCGACTACACTCAAACGGATCGACGTACACTTGTGCCTCGGTCGCAGTGGTCGCAAAGCCTTCGCAGGAGCCGAAGGTCAGCTCCTGGGTGTAAAATCGCTCCAGTTCCGCCCTTGGTGCCGGGGCAGACTGTGTCAATGCGGCAGGTGCCCCAGCGAGGACAAGCAACATCGCTGCTGTGCCTGTTAATAATCGCCTGACGTAGGTCTTGGGAACGCGCATAATTCTCCTCCTAATGGAATCTGTTGGTCTTGAGTCGTACGTGAGTCGGTCACGATTTCGTGAGCTGTTAGAAGAAATTTGAGACCTGATGGTGGACTCCTTGCTGTCCAGCCCATCCGGCAGCGGGCCTGGGGCGACTACCCAGCGCCCACTGGCTGTTGTGGGTACACACAACCAATGCCTCAGCCGATGAGGGCCAGCACGGCATGAACTGTTAGGTGGGCAATCATGGCGGCCTCTAGCCCGTAGCGCCAGAACAAATACCCCGCAACTCCTGCAAATAAAGAATTTTGGATTCAATGGCACTGACTTAAGAGGAGGCAAAAGGTAGAAAAAGGCTGCAAGGTCTGATAGATATACATCAGCGCCTTGCAAGCCACAAATAACACTTTCTACTATGTCTCAATCAGCCAAAATACTCAA
>JBAQZP010000082.1:0-105762 GCA_049791095.1 Phormidesmis sp. | reverse complement strand
TCAAAATAGTCTTGGTCACCCGCGTAAACAGCCATCTTTCCAGTAAAAATACAGGCACCATCTTCGGCAATGGGCACCTTAAAACAAACAGAATCCAAGCTCTCTAGCATCAAATGCTCACTCAGTTTGTAGTTTTTAGCATTTAGCAAGCGATAAGGGCGGCGAGATCGAATCTCTACCTGTCCAAATCCTGCCTCAATAATCTTTTGGATATAGCCTTCATAGGTAAGCGCGCCCGACAGGCACATGGCTCGTAGGCGATCGTCATCTCGCAAATGAGCCGGAATTTCTCTTGTAGAAATCGGATCGCTCATCACCAAACGACCTTTGGGTTTTAGCACGCGGTAGGCTTCAGCTAGCGCCCTAGTCAAATCAGCAGGCTCAAAAATATTGAACAGGCAGTTTTGGGCCACCACATCCACTGAGCTATCGGGCATGGGAATGTTGAAAGCATCACCGGGGCGAACGCTGACAAAGCTAGGATCAAACCAGTCATTTTGCTCAGCCGCCATCCGCAAATTACGCTCGGCAGCCGCCCGCATAGACGCGACCGGGTCAACCGCAATAATTGCCTCCCGCCGCCGAGAGAAATACGCAAACTGAAGGGCTTCTAGACCACCGCCCACGCCGACATACAGCACCGTAGGCTCACCCGTTAACTCTGCCGGATGAACGGTCGTGCCGCAGCCATAATTCATCTCCTGCATCTGCTTAGGAACGCGCAATCCCGGCATTTTCAAAGGGGTACTTTGCACGCAGCAGAGGCCCACGTCGGGCGTTTCAGCAACTTCTGTATAAAAATCAGCAACGGCTTCTAAGTAGGTCAAAATGTCCTCGCAGGATTGTTTTGTTTTAAAGAGGGGTTGCACAAAGTGCTTTAGACCTGAAGTGTAAATCTTTTCACTGAGTTTTCACTGAGGACAGGTAAAAATTAGTCATGGTCGAGCAGTTCACAGTGAATAAAGCGTAAGCGGCGCTTTACTTAGGCTAGTTGTAGCTAGGCATATTCTGGCTGTAGCTAAAAAGAAACAGCCAGAGAAGGACGCGCTACTAGGCCGAAGTCAGCCGGATTCTCGTCTTCGAGGTGTAAGCTGACGGCTTCTGCTAGGTTCTTTGATGCTTCGTCTAGCGTCATTCCCTGGGTAACGACAGAAATTTCTAAGCACTCTGCGACATAGCCACTCTTTTCACCGGGTCGAATGATGGCATGGATATTTTGCTGTAGGTTGACCACTTGCCGCTTACCTCGATGTTTCTACCAACAGGCTAGCAGATAGGCCAATGATCAGGGCGCTTTTGAGAGGTTAGTCTCCGTTGCAGAAAAAATGTCTGAATTGCCTGAACTCACTTTTTTTTGGGTGTCATAGCTGAGAGGCTAAAAGCTGCCGGTAAGTTGTCTGTCGCAATCAAATTTCTGATGGTAGCTAAGGCGATCGCCCTCAAAAACAGCAAACCAATCTTTAAGCTGTCCTTTAACCCTAGCAGTGATTGCTGTATCGGTTGGTATCATTTAGGTATAGAAACAAACTAATGCAAAAAATAGACTGCATTCACAGGTTTGAGTCTAGCCAATAGCGAGGTGAGTTATGCATAGGCGAATACGACTGGCAGCAACAGTGGGTTTGCTAGGAATGCTAGGCGCTTGTGCGCTCACCGTACCGCAAACCGCAGGCGATACAAATTCAGAGGCAACAGTTGCCGCTTCAGACACAACTGAATCTACCGCAGAAGTTGCGACAGATAGCCCGACCCCCTTCCCGGACTCTCCGCCAGAAATACAAAACTGTCAAACCGCAAATTTTGTTTCAAAGCCGCTGTCTACGCCCGAAAACCAACCTGTCTTTGAACAGCTCAACTTTCAACCGCAAAGCGTCACGGTTTATGACGAAACCGTCGCCGTCAAAACACCCTACTACACCTTTCATTATTGCCGAGGCGACAATAATTGGATTGCACTGTCTAACGAAGCGACAGCCGAAGAGCCTTACGACTACGCAGCCTTTCTAGCAAACATTGCTGACCCTGATTTTGAAACCATCGAAGTCAAAGGTGAATCTTACCAGTATCGAGTTCGCTTACAGGCAAGCTGGCTTGACGAGCAACTTGACGAGCAGATCGATCAGCCGACTGGCAGCAGCGGTAATAGTGCAGAAGACACGGTGTATTTTGAGCTAAAAACGCCTGATGGAGAGATCATCACAGAACAACTCTATACCCTTTCAGAACTGCAAGCGGCGAATTTGGGCGCAAGTTTAGGCGTGCCTCGGATGGCCGGTGCGGCCTCTGTCAAAGACACTTTATGGTTAGCCGCTACGACCAGCCAGGGTGAGGGCGATAACGGCTTTGCCAGCCTGCTGCAATATGACCTTGATACAAAAGAGCTGAGCGTTCACCGACCTGAGGAAATCCAGGGTGACCAGATTACGCATATGGTGGCGATCGCTAGCAGCCCCAACAAGCAAGCCAATCAAAGCAGGGAAAAGAACGCCACCACGCTTTGGCTAGGCACGCAGCGCGGCGGTGAGGGAAATCCTCACATTCCGGCCAGTGGGCTAGTTGCCTATCAACCCGAAACAAAGTCGTTACAGCAGTACACCATTACCAACAGCTCGCTAGTCGGAGCCATCCCGCATCAGCTAGCGGTCGAAAATGAGCAGCTTTGGGTCGCGACTGGTAACGGCACTTGTCGGGTACAGTGGCAAACAATTGATCAAGCAGATAGCTGGGATTGCTGGCGGCTAAAGCTAACCGCAGAACTACCCGAGAAAAATACAGCCGTTTATCCTAGCCTTTTAGCTGCTGAAACGGAGGCGACACTGTCTAAACGCGAGGCAGAAGTGCTGTGGGTCTCTCAAGCGCAGGCAGATCCTGCTGGAGAGGCAGAAGCGGGCGCTGGCGAAATTCGCTATGAGATTGTTTACGAACCGGGATTTGAAACGCAGCTTTCGCAAGGCGGCTATCGAGTAGCCAATAGCGTGGCCAAGCGAGCCACTGGCGGAGAGTCGATTGTTTGGCCAGGGAATCAATGGCATTGGAGGGGCGATCGCTTCTCTCGCGGTTTAGATGAAGTCGCGCTCAACTTAGTTGGCGGTGGCCCTTACGGCCTGGTGACTGGCAACAGCAGAACCGGCTTTTCGTTCGACCACAACGCCATTCGAGGAGACTTCGACCTGCTCAGCCTGAGTCCAGAAGGCACCAAAGTTCGCCATTACTCTGGCTGGATCGACGGCGCTGAGCTGGAGGTTTATCCAAGGCTTGTGCCAGTGCAGCCCATCGAGAAAGCAAAGCCCAATCCACTCACTGAGATTGCAGCCGATTTACCGGCTTCGTCGGGGCCATAAGCTAGAGTATTTGATGTCGCTTAGGCTGTTCTATGTCTCTCTCAGAATCTGCTGCAACGGAGCTTGGGCCATCAGCCTCAATGGATTCAAAGACAAGCTCGCCTGAAGCGCAGTTTCAAAGTTTGCTCGATAGTGCGTCGCTGACTCGTCCGATGTGGATGCTGTGGGTGCTGTCTGCCGGACTGATTGCACTAGATGGGTTTGACTTTTTTATTATCGGCGTGGCGATGCCGTTTATTCAAAGGGACTTTGGCCTTAGTGCGGGGTGGGTAGGGGCGATCGCCACAGCCGCCCTCGCCGGTGCCCTCGTCGGTTCACTGACCCTCGGCCCCATTACCGACAAAGTAGGCCGTCAGCGCATGTTAGTAATAGATATCGGCCTATTCGTCATCGCCTCAGCCGCCACCGCCCTCGCCTGGAACGCCTGGTCTCTACTTATTTTTCGCTTTCTCGTCGGGGTTGGCATTGGCGCAGACTACCCGATTAGCGTGTCATACATCACCGAGAATATTCCCAAGCGGTTTCGCGGGCGAATGGTGATAGGAGCCTTCAGCTTCCAGTCGGTCGGGGCATTACTAGGCGCACTCGTCGGCTGGGTAACCATTTGGGGCTTTCAACAGGTTGCCCCCAAGCTGGCCATTGCCTATGCTTGGCGGTGGATGCTGGGCGTCGGCATTGTGCTTTCTGTCATGGTTGGCGGACTGCGGCTGTTGTTTTTACTCGAAAGCCCTAGCTACTACCTGGCAAAAGGCAACTACGAAGAAGCCTCTAAAGCGGCGTCTCAGCTATTAGAGAAAACCGTTCATTTTGAGCCCGCCAGCGAATTGGCTCAGTCAAAGCATCCTGACTCGAAGAATCTTGGCTACGCAGATCTATTTTCTGTTGACTACAGAAGACAAACAGCTTTAGCCTCTATTCCCTGGTTTCTACAAGATATTGCAACTTACGGTATCGGCATTTTTACCCCAACGATTATTGCGGCCTTAGCCTTTGCTGATGAAGGCGATTTGCTCATGCAAGAGATGGCTTCAGCCAGGGGCGCAGCGATGGTCAATGTATTTTTAGTGGTTGGCTTTTTATTGGCCGTTCTATTGATTAACCGGGTCGGTCGGGTGCCGTTGCAGATGATTGGCTTTGTGGGAATGGCGGTGGGACTATGGGTATTGGCCAGTTCTGGTAACCAGATGGGGCTGCTATTGACGGGCTTTATTTTGTTCAATTTGATGATGAATCTGGGGCCAAATTCAACAACTTTCTTGCTGTCCGGTGAGGTGTTTCCGCCCGCGATTCGAGCGAGTGGTGCCGGGTTAGCCGGTGCGATCGCCAAGTCAGGCGCTGTGATCGGTGCTTTAGCACTGCCGATATTACAACAGCAAATTGGGGTGCCGGGGCTATTGAAATTGCTTGCGATCGCCTGCTTACTAGCAGCCCTAGTGACCTATGCCTTACGAACTGCTGCAACTAGCCTCAAATAGACGTCGATCGTCGGTTTAAAGTTTGGCAGTAGTCTGCTGTTTAGTAATAAATCATTTCTACTGCTGTCGAAGTTTCACGCCCAAAAACCACAACGGCAGCTTCGCTAAAATTTGGAGCGCTGGTGCCAATGATAGGATTGCGCGAAAAGCCAAACCCTTCAGTCGGAATGCTGAAAATGCCCGTATTTAGCTCGCCATCTTCATTTTCGTCATGGATAACAGCGATCGCGTAGGTACCGGGCGCTAAGTCTTTGAAGGTGACTGCAAGCACAGCAGCCGTAATCACCACCTCATCAGTAGCTGTCTCCCCTGGCGCAACCGCTGTCATCGTTCCCGAAAGTCTGTCCGCTGGCTTATCTTTGGCCGGTACAGCCGCTTCTAGTGGATCCGTTTCTATGGCTGGCACACATTGCTTGGCGGCGACGGATTCCGCATCATCAGGAAAGCCATTCCGGCTGGAGAACAAGCTGAGGCAAACCTGGCCTTCCGCACTTTCTAGGCCAGTGATTTCTACGGTGAGGTTGCTGCTAGTAGGCAATTGCGCAGACGCCGAGTAGATGGGGAATGCGGCCCAGCCCAGCAGGCTCAGCAAGCAAACAGGTAGGTAAGAAAGTAGGGAGAAAGGTAGGCGCATTGTAGTGGGTTGAGTTTTAAGATGGGGCCGGTAAAAATCGCCAATAAAAAAGCAGAGCAGCGTGGCTCCGCTTTTACAAAATGTCAAAACGAAATGTCAAAACAGACGATCAAAACAAAAGTGTCAAAAAATTGAGCCCAATGTTACCGGCGACCGTTACTCATCGTCGTCGTCTTCATCATCATCAGAAGGATACTCAAAGCTGTTGGACTGATTCGTCAGTACAGATTTACCCAGGGAAAGCGCACGCTGAGCCTGGACAGCGGCCTTATGATTCCAGGTCGCTTTGCGACTGTTTCGCTTGGATTTGGAAGTCTTTTTCTTAGGAGCCGCCATGAACGTACTTATCTACAAGATTGCAACCTTGTAAGTGTAATGCATTTTTGGCTCAGCGAAAAGTACTCTATTAAAGATATCTTTCTCTAAATATTTTTCTCACCGTCTCAAAAATGCTGGAAGCCCTGGAAACTTTGGTGGCTCAGCTCGTGCGCTTCACCGGTCGATGACAGTATCTGAACAGCCGCTGCATCGGTCGTGGTGCCAATGATGGTGGCGTCGCTAATCTGGACAAATCGCTGGGCCAGATCTGGCGGTAGGCAAAGCACCAGCTCAAAGTCTTCACCGCCATAGAGCGACCAATCCATAGCCGTTTTCTCGCCGACTGTAGCGATCAGATGGTCAGGCAGAGGAATACGCGATCGCACCACCTCCATCCCCACTTGACTGCTCTGGCTAATTTGCAATAGGGCATTTGCCAACCCGTCGCTGCTATCCATCCCGGCAATCGGCGGGAAGGGTTCAGTTTGGATGAGTTGAGTGAGATGGGCGATCGCATCAAACCTCGGCACGGGCTGCTGATGCGCCCCAATCCACGGCGCTGCTCGATCGTCTGTCACCTCAATTTCCTCTAGCAGCACTGCCAGCCCCGCCCGCGATCCGCCATGCGGCCCGGTGACTACAACGCTCATACCCGGAACGGCTGCATTTCTGTAAATAGCGCGATCAGGGCGCACCTGCCCCAGCGCCGTAATCGAAAGCGTTCGTTGAGACGCCCGGCACAGGTCGCCGCCCATAATCGCGCCACCGTAATCGCTCAAACAGGCAGACATACCGCGATATAGCGCTTCTATCCAGGGCCAGGGGGTATCACCCGGTAGTCCCAACCCAACTGTGATGCCGATAGGGGTTGCGCCCATAGCGGCTAAATCAGAGAGATTTGCCGTTGTCGCCCGGTAGCCGACTGAAAAAGGGGGGGTGGTGCGATCGCTAAAATGCACCCCATCGACCAGTACATCCGTCGTCACCACCAGCCGCTGCCCTGGCTCAACGCTTACCAGTGCCGCATCATCGCCAATCATGCCCTCAGCGCAAAAAGGCTTCAGCCGCTCAATCAACGCGAGTTCGCCGATAGCGGCTACAGAATTCGCCGCCCTCAGTGACCCTTCAGCTTTCACGCCTACCCCTGAGGCTCAACCAAATTATCTAAACCTTCGACAACTTTGGCAGAAATGATTTTGTCACCCGCTTTTAGCTTTCTCAGTACATCTTTGCCCTCAAGGGTGTAGCCAAACACCGCATAGCGCCCGTCCAGCATGTTGCGCCCTGCTGGCGTTAGCTCAGCTTCAAACAAAAAGAAAAAGAACTGAGAAGAACCACCATTATTATCATTGCCCGGACGCGCCAGTGCCAAACTCCCATAAGAGTTAAAAGGCAAAACCGGTTCATCCATATAGCGACCAATCTCTTCTAGCGTGACGCCGTAAGTCGGAGCCTCATCCCCTTTAACCAAAATCTCCATCGGAATCGCCCGATATTCATTGGTTTTAGGATCGATATAGCCTTCTTCGGGGCCATCGGGATCGCCCGTTTGCAGCACATAAAAGTCTTCTGCCCGAATGAAGGGCAACCCGTCGTAAAACTTTTTATTTACCAAATCAACAAAGTTACCGGCTGTAACCGGGGCGCTGTAACCATCTGCCACCACCGTAATGTCGCCTTGCGTCGTTTCAAACTCAACGGTGGCCCGGCCTTTAAGCTGTGGCAAATTGTCATACTCGGCGGGCACCTCAAACGGGTAGCCATCCACCATCAGCTCTTCTAGCTCGCCAACTTGATCGAGCAAACTTTTACGCTCAATCCAAACAGCCTCCTGGTCTTTATCTGCAGCCGCCTGACGAGCGGGTTCCAAGCCCGCTGCAATACTGTCTACCAGCCGGCCAGCTTGCGCCTGCCTACCTTCGGGTACAGCCGCTAAAATGGCATCGCGCTGACGGTTTAGCACCCGCTCTACTTTTGTCAGGTCTCTTTTGATTGGCCCCCAGCGCTTGCTGCGCAGCCATTGCGACAGTCCTTCCAAATCGTCTTGTACTTTACGAATTTCTGGGCTATCAATCGGCAGTGAATACCGTAGCAAAGCCGCTCCATCCGTAATGGCATTTCCTGGCGGTAGCCCTGCCAACAATGGACTGGCTGGCATCGCTTGGGCTGGGGCCGCTAAGCCTAGCCAGCCAGCCGTCGATAGTGCTACGCCTAGCAGCAGGCTAAAGCAAGTTCTGGCAAGGAAACGTTTCGTTGAGCCAAGGCGGTTGATGAATGGGGGCTTTCGCAAACTCATGGAAAAAAGGTGATGGAGAAACAGTTAGGCGATCATCTTTGATCTTGCCACAGTCTGGTGTCTGTGATGTTATCTATCATTGCGATGTATAACAAGCGACGGATACATTCGTTCGATTGTGCGTCATGTTGCCGCAATATACGACGGTTTTGGCGATCGCACATACACTCAATCAAGCCGCGATCGCTATAGTTTTAGCCTGCAATTTGCCAGGCAGTTTACCGCCGGGCTGTACAATAATGTCCGATTGCGTTAGCACACCTCAGCGACCACCATGATCTCAAGCAATGATTTTCGCACCGGTACCAGTATCGAGCTAGATGGCTCCGTATGGCGCGTGGTTGAGTTTTTGCACGTTAAACCTGGTAAAGGCTCTGCGTTTGTGCGCACCAAGCTAAAAAATGTCCAAACCGGCAGCACCGTCGATAAAACCTTTCGCGCCGGAGAGACCATGCCCCAAGCTGTACTGGAAAAAAAGACCATGCAGCATACCTACAGGGAAGCTGATCAATATGTCTTTATGGACATGGACACCTACGAAGAAAACCGCCTAAGCGAAGCGCAAATCGGCTCAGTGGTGAAGTATCTCAAAGAGGAAATGGAAGTCACTGTACTGATGTGGAACGATCAGGTTTTAGAAGTAGAACTGCCAAACTCAGTCACACTAGAAGTCACCCAAACCGATCCAGGTGTAAAAGGCGACACCGCAACGGGCGGCACCAAGCCCGCCACCGTCGAGACCGGCGCTCAAGTGATGGTGCCTTTGTTCATCTCGCAGGGTGAAAAAATCAAAATCGATACCCGCAACGATACCTACTTGGGCCGAGAAAATTAGGTTTCCAGGCTGTTATCTAGATCGATTGCTGGGTTTATTCAAGTGCATTAAGATATGGAGCCTTTAGTCAGTGAATCTTAGTTTTAACGAACTCCGCGAGTTGGTGGCCGCGCTCAACCAAACTGACATCGCTGAACTAACGCTCAAAAATACTGAATTTGAGCTGACTTTACGCAAGCCCTCAGCCCTCCAGTCTCAGGTGGTGATGAGCACCCCTGCCCCCCCCGCCACCCCGATGACAGCACCACCCCAGCCCAGCCCCCAAACGGCAGCCCAAACGGCAGCATTGCCAGCCCCAGCATCGCCCTCAGAACCGCTGCCGTCTACCCCAGCAGTCGATCATTCTCTGGTCGAAATCACCTCTCCTATGGTAGGCACTTTCTATCGCTCGCCCGCCCCTGATGAACCTTCCTTTGTGGAAATCGGCACCCGCATTCAATCTGGCCAAACAGTATGCATTATTGAAGCGATGAAACTAATGAATGAATTAGAGGCTGAAGTATCTGGCGAAATTGTAGATATTCTGGTTGAAAACTCTGAACCGATAGAGTTTGGCCAACCTTTGATGCGGGTTCGCCCCACTAAATAAAATACCTGAACAAATATATAAACTTAGTACGCGCTTAGCGCCCTTGAAAAGCGCTTTTCAAAGATAATACTTGGGGACTCGATAGCAAGATTTGCTATCTTGGGTAAGGGCACTAGTACTAGAAAAACGTGTATCTAGATACTAAATGGCCGCAAGCCTAGCTGCTATGGGTAAAGTTAGGTTATAGGAACACCCAGACCCGAGATGGATTGGCCCAAGATAGGTTTGCAGTAAGAGGGGACGGCAAACTTTTACTGTAGAGACTAAAGGGCACAGCAAGCATGTACTCAGGAGGAATACTATGGCAGAAGGCACCATGAAGAACAGCACCCGTCAAGAGCAAGCTCCCAACGTTCGGTCTGCTAGCTATGCGTCTTCAACCCCGAGCCGACTGTATCACCGCTTAGAAGAAGCCCTTAATTCCGGTAGCGAGGTATGGTTCAGAATGCCCGGCACCCGGCTGGTTGGCATTCCCATTTTTCTCGATACTGAATATGTCGAGGTGGTGGATGTGGATGTGGCCGAAGGTTTTGAAGATGAAGACGACATGCCTGATGAACCCTATCAGCGCACGGTCTGGCTCATTCGCCTGGAGGAAATCAGCGCTATTTCCTATGCCACCGACCGCTGGAGCAAAGACCGCTTTGAAAGGCTGCTAGAGCAGTCTCATAGGGACGATGGGCCTGCTACTGAGCCTCGCTAACGTTCTTAGAAAGCGCCGTTAAAGTTGAGATTAAACCTGCCAGCGACCCCGTCTTTTCGATAAGGTGGGGTCGTTTTTAGATTTTTTAAAGAAAGCTCTTGTCGAAAATAACCGTCAAGAAATCACCCTTCAAGGTGTTTGCCCATGCACATCTTACTTGTTGATGACGAAGTAGAAATGACCGAGCCCCTCAGGCGCTTGCTACAGCGTCAGGGCTATGCGGTGGATGTGGCCATCGATGGGCAAACGGGCTGTGATATGGCGCTTGGGGGCGGCTATGATTTGCTGATTTTGGATTGGATGCTGCCGGGTAAAAGCGGGCTAGAGATTTGTCAGCAGGTGCGATCGCAATTTCAAACCACCCCTGTCCTTTTCCTTACCGCCAAAGACACCCTCGACGACCGCGTAGACGGACTTGACGCTGGGGCAGACGACTATCTGGTAAAGCCGTTTGAACTACGTGAACTGTTGGCCCGTGTTCGTGCTCTACTGCGCCGTCCATCCACTGGCCCATCAACTTTAGAGGCGAGTCGCCTGACCGGTGCAGAGGCGTTTATAGAAGCAGGGCTTCAGTTTGGCGATCTCAAGCTAAATATCGAAAATCAGGTCGCAACCCGGAATGGTATTTCGGTAGATCTTTCTGAAAAAGAGGTGCAGTTGCTAGCGTACTTGATGCGATCGCCCCACCAACTCCTGACCCATGCCCAAATTTACGACGCTGTATGGGGCAAAGGCTCAACGCCTAACAGCAATACTCTGGCGGCCCAAATGCGGCTGCTGCGCAAAAAGATTGAGCAGCCCGCTCAGCCAACTTTAATTCATACGGTGTATGGCAAAGGCTACCGCTTTGGCGCGTCTTCCTAATCCTATGTTGGACTACCTCACTCAGCAGGTACTGGACTTCGCGATCGCGCCCGTTAAAGGCGGCTTTTGGCCTACTAGCCATCTCGATATGTCTGACCAACCGTTGCGACATACCGTATTGGATATCGAAGCCTTTAAACTTAGCGAACTCGACGCTTCTAAGTTAGCGGCTGACCCTAACGTCACGATAACTGAGCGCGCTAACCCTCATGCTACGGTGCGAGGCTTATAGCCGATTGATAGCAAGTTGCCTATGGACTTTAGTTAGTTGCCTTCGTAAATGGCGTAGGCGTCATTCTCAAATACAACAGGTAGGTCAACCGATGATCCAGCATCCGTGACAAAATAATTGGCATCATACTTACTTAAAAGCGTTTCAATCTGCTCAGTCTCTAGCGCCTTGTAGCCTTTATTGAGTTCAGCTTCAACATGATTGAATCTGGATCTGCGTGCTGATGGCGTACCCTCTGCACCCTCTGCTACTAGCGGCTTAAAAAAGTCCAGTCCGCCGGAGAGGTCTTTAAGGCGAGCGGCCCACTCCACGATGCCCGCTTTTGTTTGGGGCAATAGCTTGAGGTTTGCAATCGTAGACCGCTGCGCTCTCCAGGTAAAGTCCGTCAGGGTCGCGGGCGGGGTAATAAAAGTCGCGGTTGATGGCGTATTGCCCTCAATCCACTGGTATAGCTCTGTTTTGTCAGTGCCCTCGTGAGGGAAGCGGGCAGCTACGCGAATATCTCGCCGTAGCTCTGATAGTTCACAAACTAAAAACAGGCCAATGAAGGCCATGGCTGCCACAGACTGAAAGCGACCGAAGCTGTCGCGCGAGCCACTGGTGTTTTGCAAGGCACAGGCAAATAGCAAACAGGTGCTAAAGGGCAAAAACATATCGCCGAAGCGGAAGGGATAGTACTGCAATAAAGCGCCTGTTTGATCAAAAGGGGCAACTATCAGCCCTAGGGCAAAAGGAATCAGCGCAATTAGTGAAAATTTAAACAGGTCGGTGCAGGCAGGCGAGTTGCTTTGATTTTGAAGTCGTGCGGATTGCTTAATGACATGCAGACTGATGAGTGAAACAGAGAGATAGAAGAGGGGGGTTGTCCACCAGTAGGCGGGCCAGGCGACCGGATTTAGATGGTGGGGCAGTCGCACAAAAACGTAGATAAAGGACGGCTTGAAGACGGAATTGACGGGGGATGCCCCAAACAGTTGGCCTATAACTGCCGGAATGGCCAGGGAGGCTCCCAGCAGGTAGATGACGCCCATGTGAACCAGGGTTTGCCAGCGGATGCTGAGGCGATCGCGGTACAGCCCTACATAACCGGCCACACTCGCCATGGCATAGCCACCCGCTAGCACATGAAACGAGGTGGCTATGCCTAACAACAGGGCCATCCAGCGGTATCGACCATACAGCAAAAGTGCGATCGCAGGAAAAACCAGGGCATAGGCGACGGCTTTGGCTTCTAGCCCACCCACATACCACTCATTTGCCACCAGGCTATAGGGCCGATTGTCAGCGGCTAACAACAGCCCAAACGCCAGCAAGACAAAGGGCAACAAAGCGTTGACGCCTCCCAGCCAGGGAATGGATTTTCTGAACGCGAGCAGTGCTAACGCCAGCACGACGATGCCATAAAACAGTGCATCAGCCGCTGAACGGCCCAACCACTGATCGGCAATACCCGCATAGTAAAAGTCCGCTCGTGCCATGGCACCTCGCAGCCAGTGGAGACCGATATTGAGCGTAATGGCAAAGATCAAAAAGGGCAGCTTCATAGACAGCTTTCGGGCAATGAAGGCGATGCCTGCTGACAATGATAGGTAGCAAAGCAAGCGGCCAATGATAGAGGTTGCTAAAAAACCCGTTGTTTTGGCCAGGGTGCCAAACAGCGTTTGGAACAACAGTCGATAGCCTGGCGGCTGATTAAGATACCAGTCATTGGGCATCCAGTCAGGTTGGGCATATTGCCTGGCCAGGGGCAAGACATCTACCTCGTTGCCGCCCATATTGGCCTCTAGCATCATCGCCATGGAAAATAGCGAAAATAAGACCCCAATAGTGAGCCATATGTTCGCGTCAAGGCGGTCAACGCCTTGACGCGGTTCTATCAGTGATGCTTGAGGTTTATTCATGCTTTATCTGTCGCCATACAGTTTTTCGTAGTAGCCCTTATACTCTTCAGATAGCAGGGGCTGCCACCAGTTACGGTTAGCCAGATACCAGGCCACGGTTTGCTTGAGCCCGGTTGCAAAGTCATAGGCGGGCGACCAGCCTAAATTCTTTTGGATGTTGGCAATATTCATGGCGTAGCGGCGGTCGTGACCGGGGCGATCGGTGACGAAGGTAATCAGCTCGCGGGGCTCGGTGGGTAGCTCATCGGCCATCTGGCCCATCAGGTCGCACAGATGATGGACAATGTCCAAATTTTTGACCTGGTTGTTACCGCCAATATTGTACACATCCCCTGGATTAGCCTGGTGCAGCACAATATCAATGGCCATGCAGTGGTCGCTGACATGTAGCCAGTCGCGCACGTTTTGCCCATCGCCATACACAGGCAGCGGCTTGCCCAGCAAAATGTTCAAGCACATCAGCGGAATCAGCTTTTCAGGAAACTGATAGGGGCCGTAGTTATTAGAGCAGTTGGTGATGAGCGTGGGCATCCCGTAGGTATGAAAGTAAGCTCGCGCCAGGTGGTCGCTGCCTGCTTTTGAAGCGGAATAGGGGCTATTGGGGGCGTAAGGCGTGGTTTCAGTAAAGGCAGGATCGTTTTCTTCTAGGCTGCCATATACTTCGTCGGTCGAAACGTGAAGGAAGCGATAGTCGGCAGGTTTGTTTTGGGTTTGCCAGCGATCGCGAAACGCTTCTAGCAGCGTAAAGGTACCTACAACGTTAGTTTGCACAAAGGCGGCAGGCCCCAAAATAGAACGATCTACATGAGATTCGGCGGCAAAGTGAATCAGGGTGTCAATCTCTTCTTCTTTCAATAACGAGGCCACTCGTTTGCCGTCGCAAATGTCTCCTTTTACTAGGCGGAACCGGTCTTGGTCTACCAGGTCGGCCAGATTCTCTTGGTTGCCAGCGTAGCCCAAAATATCGAGAACAACGACTCGCCCTTCATGGTTTTGGCACCAGTGATGAACAAAATTTGAGCCGATGAATCCGGCCCCGCCAGTAATCAAAACGCGCTGTGGCATAGTTGTTTTCTCCTTAAATCAGCTCAATTGTAGAATCGTCGCCCACCATAAATCGCAGCGCTTTAGGCCGATGATCGGTAATGGTAAGCTTTGCCCGTTCGCCAATCAGACTATCGACAATCCGCCGCTGAATGCCCGCCATCATTGCCCCTTCTAGCACGACGCTGTGATCGATTTCGATGTTGCTCATGCTGACGTCGTTGGCAATGCTGGTATAAGAGCCGACAAAGCAGTTCTCTAGCACACAGTTTTCACCAATGACTACCGGCCCTTGAACGGTACAGTTTGTCAGCTTTGAGCCTTTGCCAATGCGCACGCGCCCTTTGATTTTGCAGTCCTGATCGACATCGCCTAACACCTCTGGCTGGCTCAGGTATTCGTCTAAAATGATCCGGTTCGCTTCTAGCAAATCGTCTTTTTTACCAGTGTCTAGCCACCAGCCAGCTAGCTCTTTAGCTTCGACGGTGTGGCGGGTAGAAATAAGCTGCTGAATGGCGTCAGTAATTTCTAGCTCGCCGCGAGCCGAGGGTTTGATTTGCGCGATCGCCTGATGAATTGCCGGTGAAAATAAGTACACCCCGACCAGTGCCAGGTTCGACGGCGGATCTTTAGGTTTTTCAACCAATTTGATCACGCTGCCGTCAGCGGCAATTTGGGCGACGCCAAAAGCGGTGGGATTTTTCACCTGCTTTAGCATAATGATCGCCCCCAGCGGCTTTGCTTTGAAGTCGGCCACAAAGGAGGCGAGCTGGTCTTGAATCAGGTTGTCGCCCAGGTACATCACAAAAGGCGCGTCGCCGAGGAAGGGCTGAGCAATCTTGACCGCATGGGCAAGGCCATCTGGGCTTTTTTGGGGGATGTAGGTGATAGTGGCCCCAAAGCGATCGCCTGTGCCCGTCTTTTTCTCAATTTCTGGCCCGGTTTCTGGACTGACAATAATCCCAATGTCAGTAATGCCAGCAGCGACCAGGCTTTCGATGCCGTACCAAAGGATGGGCTTATTCGCAACGGGCACGAGCTGTTTTGCGCCCGTATAGGTGAGCGGACGCAGGCGGGTGCCTTTTCCCCCCGATAAAATCAGTGCTTTCATTCAATTTCCCTGAACTGCATTAAATGGATAGTAGACGGAGGAAGGGGTTGTTTAACCCAGGCAAATGCTAAGACTGTACAAGCGCTGTGAGCATGGCCCGCAAAGAGGCTCGCCAATGGGGAGGATAGCCTAGAATTTGCCCAAGTTTCTGGCAATTTAAAACGGAATAGGCGGGTCTTTGGGCGGGCGTAGGATAGGCGGCGGTGGGGATGGGATTGACGGTTTTAATGGCTAGCGGCATACCCAAAATTTCGGCTTCTTCAAAAATCGCCACAGCAAAGTCGTACCAGCTAGCAACGCCACTATTTGTGTAGTGGTATGTGCCCGGTATGTCTGTGATCTGACTGCTGAGCTGGGCGATCGCGCCCGCAATATCCTGAGCCCAAGTGGGCGATCCCACCTGGTCAGCCACCACATTCAGCTCGCTGCGATCTTGCCCCAGCCGCAGCATCGTTTTAACAAAATTGCCCTTCCCCTGAGCGCCATACACCCAGGCCGTCCGTAATACAATGTGCTCTTTCAGCGCCGCGCGAATCGCCACTTCGCCCGCTAGCTTAGTTTTGCCATAGACGCCCAGCGGGCCAGTTACGTCAGTCTCACAGCGGGGTGAGCCTGCCTGCCCGGCAAACACATAGTCGGTCGAAATATGAACCAGCCCAGCGCCGCAGTTAGCCGCCGCCTTAGCCAAAGCTTCAGGGGCTTCGGCGTTGATGCGATGGGCTAGCTCGGGCTCATTTTCGGCTTTATCGACGGCGGTGTAGGCAGCCGCGTTGACAATCAGGCGAGGCTGAATCTGGTTGACTTGAGTGGCGATCGCCCTCAAATCAGTCAAGTCCAGCTCCTGTCGCCCCACCGCCATCACCGGCCCCCAACCGTTCAGCGCACCAAGCGTTTTTAGCAGCTCTTGGCCCACCTGCCCCCGCGCCCCTACTAGCAAAATGCTCATGCCGTCGCGCTCCCGCTGGAAGGAACGGCGTTATGAGAATCAGCCGCCTTAAAATCGGCATAATTTACCAGCTCAGCCGATCTAAAGGTACTGCCAGCGGCATCTTTGGCCGATACCATCGGATCCTGGTCGGCGGTTGGCCATTGAATATTGAGATCGCTATCATGCCAAACAATGCTGCGCTCATGCGCTGGGCTATAAAAATCCGTCGCTTTATAAAGCACATCTGCCCTTTCTGAAAGCACATAAAAGCCATGCGCAAACCCCGGCGGGATCCAGAGCTGCTTTTTGTTTTCGGCGCTGAGAATTTTGCCGACGGATTTACCAAAGGTGGGCGAACCTTCTCGAATATCTACAGCAACGTCGTAAATGCTGCCGATGGCAACTCGAACTAATTTGCCCTGAGCGTTTTGCACCTGGTAATGCAGCCCGCGCAAAATATTGTTTGCCGACGATGAGTGATTGTCCTGGACAAAAGCGTAATGTGTGCCGACGGCTTCGTCAAAGGCCCTTTGATTGAAGCTTTCTAAAAAGAAACCGCGTTCATCTTGAAAAACCCGAGGCTCGATGACGAGAACCTCAGGAATTTTGGTTGGCGTAATCTGCATATGAGTTTCTGCTGTTGAATTTTGGCAAGATGCGGCTCGAACGGAAGAAACCCAACAAGCGGCCCTACAGTGTAGGAGCTTGCACGACTAAGTGAAATTTATCAAGCGCTGGCGTCAGGTTCACCGTTAGAAAATAATATCTGCGTAAATATTTGGAGAAGGCGTGCGATCGCCTAATTTAGTTTTTGCAAAATCCTTTATGAGGCCCCGAGAAAATACAGACAAGGCCCGGAGAAGATACCGAGAACTTATCGCAAAGATACCGAGAACTCACGGACAGGCGTGGGGGTTAATGTTTGAATAGAGTCGGCTAGTGTAACGGGCATATTAGTTCATCAGCGTTTAGGATGCTTTCTCCATGACCCCCTTTCTTTCAATTGTCATTCCCATGCGGGAAGGGTTCTCAGCCCACTGGCTGAGTGAGCTGCTCAAAATTAAGGGCGATGTGGAATTTATTTTGGTACATCCGCCGGGCGTACGGCCCGAGCCCTGCGCTGACTCGCGAATGCATCAGCTAGTCAGCCCTTTTCGCGGAGAAATTATCCAGCGGCTGAGCGGCCTACTCAATGCCTCGGGTACCTACGTGCTTACGTTTAACTGTGATGAATACATCAATCCTGACGTGCCTGCCTTAGCCGGGCGATATTTCCAGCAGTTCCCCAATAGCTGGGTGATGCGTCTGGCCAAAGAGGAATATCCGTACGGCGATGAAGCCGCCCTCAATGCGCCCTGGGTAGATCTGCCGGAAGATTTGACTGGCATCCCAATTTGCCGTCAGGCAGATGGCAATTTGCGGCTGTATGAGGAAGAAGGACGGATGCTGGAAATTCCGATTGCGCCAATGCACAATAAGTTTGATTTGGCCTGCATTTGGCGGGGACGGCGCGACCATCTGGGGCCGCACGCCGAAAATTTTGATAAGAAGGTGTGGATTAACGCCATGGTACAAACAGCGCTACAAGAAATTTTGCAGGGGTTGACGCTGACGGGGCCAATTAAGTATTTGCCCTTTTGGTGTTTGGATCGGCTGCTAGGGCTGACGCTACAGGCAAAGTTTTACGATCCCACGCAGCCCGATCGGGTGATTGGCCACAAGCTGCCTGCGCCTGCGCAGCTACGGGTCGAAGACAATCCGCCCGAGCACCGCCGCAAGGGTCGCTTTTACATTTTTGCAGAGATTATTTTACTGCGCCGGTTTCCGCAATATGGCTACATCTGGAATTTGACCATTCACCAAATCAGAGAGTTTCCGGTGCGGGCATATCTGTCGCTTCAGCGCAAGGTTGCCAATGGCTAGCGGTCGTTTTTACCCGTCCTAAACCAGCGCAATTAGCTCTTTTAGCTTAGCTTCGAGCGTGTTCAGGCTAAAAGCTTCCGCGCAGTAGGTTTGGCTATTGTTTACTAGCATTGCCCGCAGGGTCGTGCTGTCGATGAGCTGCTGAAGGCTGCCATACCACTCGCCTGGCTGAGCGACTAACAGATTAGAATCGGGTGCCATTTTTTGCTCGAATGGTTGGTAGGCTGGGCTGCTGCTGGCGAGAGTTGCGATACCGCAGGCGCTGTATTCGATGTATGTGACGGGGGCTTTGGATTGGTTGAATTCACTGGGGCGCAAAGGCAATAAACCAATGTCCCAATTTAGCCGGTTGAGCTGGTTGAGAGATTGCCTGTAGTCGCTGTCAGGCTTGTAGGTGCGGGTGCGATCGCCAAACTCCTGTAAAGATTCTGGCATAGCAACAGTACCAAAAATCTCAAAACGCGCCTCAGGATAATCATCCAGAATGCGAGCAATATCAGCGGCAATCAGTGCCAGATCGGCGGGCTGCTCGCCTGCGTAACCCAGCGTTAGCGGAGATGCTTTGGGCGGCGGCGGTTCAGCCAAAAGAAAATCTGGATAGGGGGCGGCAATGCCAGAAAAGACGGTTTTTGAGGGAAACTGAGCGGCAATGCGATCGCCCAAAACCGCTGTAGAAGTGTAGATTAAATCACTGTTTTCTAGGAGCGATCGCGGCACCTGCACATCCGCCTCAGCGCTCAGTAAATTATTATCCAGGTGGCAAACAGTAGCGATACCTTTGGCTTTAAACAAGCTGGTCAGCTCATCAGCATAGGGCGACCCATAACGACTAAAAATCACCAGCGTCGGCTGCACATCTTCAATTACCTGTTGCACCATATCCGCAGGGGAACCCATCGCCTGAGACCACCGCTCAACTTCCGCACTTTCTAGCACAAAAAACGCCAGGCTTTCCGCTTCATGCAGCCGCGCTAATACGTAATGAAAATTTAGACAGTAAGACGCCGCCACGCTATCTACCAAAATCAAAATTCGCGGTTGTTTGTAAGGCGATGGAAAAGCATAGGCATAGCGCGGGGAACGGGGTGAAAACGTCTGCACTTCAGCGGCAAACGAGCCAGTTTCAGCAAGTGGCGTTTTTTGAGGCGTTTTCTGGAAGAGAGACTTAAATAGGTTCATAAAACGGCGGCAGATACGATAGGCACTTCCTGTAGCCCAGCAGCAGCCAGACGGCCTAGACGGCTAATACCACAAGACGACTGTAACGCTGAGCCTTTATCGACTGAAAGAGTAGACCTTAACGCGGTCAGCCCAGCAGCTAAAGTGTGCGGTCATATTAGCGGCATCTGGAACTTTCTGCCTTGACTATGGCCACAGCTTCCAGACTCGGTATACAGTTACACCCGGTATCAGGTTGAAATCTTCGCCTCGAAATGTTTAGTCCTTCGTTCTGGCCCTGCCGAGCTTTTATGAGAAAAATCGCCATCGTTCACGAATGGTTTACGAGCCACGCAGGCTCCGAAAAAGTCGTAGAGCAAATTCTGACGCTCTATCCCCAAGCAGATCTTTACAGCCTGGTCGATTTTTTGCCCGAGCCGCTGCGTCACATCATTCAGCACAAGCCCATTAACACCTCCTTTATCCAAAACTTACCTTTCGCGGCCAAACACTTCCGCAATTACTTACCGCTGATGCCAATTGCCATAGAGCAATTCGACCTGTCTAACTACGATTTAATTATTTCTAGCCATCATGCCGTCGCCAAAGGCGTATTAACCCGTCCCGACCAGCTACACATCAGCTATGTCCATACGCCGCTGCGCTACGGCTGGGAGTTGCAGCATCAGTATTTGCAGCAAGCCGATCTTCAAAGCGGACTGAAGAGCGGACTCACCCGCGCAACTTTGCACTATATGAGGCTGTGGGATGTGGCTAGCGCGCCTCGGGTTGATCATTATTTGGCAAATTCGCGCTACGTAGCCCGCCGTATCCAAAAGACATACCGCCGCTCGGCTGAGGTGATTTATCCGCCAGTCGATACCCAGCGGTTTTGCCTGAACGGCTCACAAGCTATCCCTCGCGAGGACTTCTACCTGACAGTTTCGCGGTGTGTACCCTACAAGCGAGTAGACTTAACTGTCGCAGCCTTTAATGAGCTGGCTCTGCCGCTGGTGGTAATTGGCGATGCGCCCGAGGATAAGGCACTGCGGCAAATGGGAGCGGCCAACATTCAATTTTTAGGTCAGCAGCCTGACAGCGTGGTCGAAGACTATATGCAGCGCTGTCGAGGGTTTATTTTTCCGCCGGAGGAAGATTTTGGCATTGCGCCGGTAGAGGCACAGGCGGCGGGTGCGCCAGTGATTGCCTACGCTAAAGGCGGCCAGGCAGAAACGGTCATACCTAAACAAACCGGGTTACTTTTCTCTCAGCAGACAGTTGAAAGTCTGGTACAGTCGGTCAAATGGCTACACGCAAATGTGGATCAATTTGAGTCGGGTGTGCTACGGAAAAATGCAGAAAAATTCTCTGTCGCTTGTTTTCAGTCGCGGTTCAAAGCATTCGTTGAACAGGCGTGGGAACAGTTTCAAGCTAGTGACCCCGCCGACCTGCCTAATTAGCCGGAAGTAAGTACGTCGCTGTGACCATTTATTCAACCTCCAAGTTTGGCAGCGAGGGTGCAGCTAGCTTGAAGCAGGCGATCGCACCCCTACCTACCCGCCGTAGGCTCACGCTCATTACGCTCCTCGGCATTGATCTACTATGCCTGTCGCTGGCCGGAATCGTCAGCGTTTGGGTAAGGCTACTGCTCGACGGGCAGTTTCACCCTTCTTTGTACTGGCGGCTGTGGCCGATCGCGGGCGTTTTTATTTTGGCGTACGCGCTGGCGAATTTGTATCCTGGGATTGCGATGAGCCCGGTCGAAGAACTGCGGCGACTGATGCTGACGACGACATTGCTGTACCTGCTGCTGGGCTCGTCTATCTTTTTATTTCGTGAAGTAGAGCTGTACTCAAGGGCAGCTTTTTTAATGGCCTGGCTGCTGTCGATGTTGTTTGTAATCGTTGGCCGCTATGTTATTCGGGGGCTGTGCGCGCGTCAGCCTTGGTGGGGGTACCCGGTGGTGATTATGGGTGCGGGCAAAACCGGAGAAATGGTGATCCGTACGCTCAGGCGACAGCCTAGTTTGGGGTTAAAGCCGATTGCTGTATTAGACGATGACCGGCGCAAACATGGGCTGCTAGTAGGAGTGCCCGTAGTGGGAAGATTAGCGATCGCGCCCATATTGGCCAAAGAGCTAAAAATTCCCTACGCCATTGTCGCCATGCCGGGCGTCGCGTATCCGCGCCTGTCGCCCCTGCTAGAACGCTACGGTCGTACCTTTCCTCATTTGATGATCATTCCTGATTTGTTTGGTATGGCCAGCCTGTGGGTCGCGGCCAGAGATTTAGGAGGCGTGCTGGGGCTAGAGGTTCGTCAGCAGCTCTTTTTACCAGGGCCGAGGCTGCTAAAGTCTTTGCTCGACAAAGCGCTGGTGGTTTTGATTGGACTGGTTTGCCTGCCATTAATTGGGACAATTAGCCTGCTGATTGCGCTGGATTCGCCGGGGCCAATTTTGTATCGTCAAACCCGCATTGGTCGAGGTGGCAAGCTGTTTAAGGTATGGAAATTTCGGTCGATGGTCGTCAATGCAGATCGGGCACTGGAGCGATATTTTCAGTCTTGCCCTGACGCGCGGCTGGATTGGGAGAAGGATCAAAAGCTCAGGGAAGATCCCAGAATTACTCGAATTGGCCGATTTTTGCGGCGCACAAGCCTAGATGAGATGCCTCAGCTTTGGAATGTGCTGCGGGGCGAGATGAGCATGGTTGGCCCTCGGCCTATTGTTCAAGACGAAGTGTGGCGTTACGCAGATAAGTTTGATTTATATTTGCAGGTGCTGCCCGGCTTAACAGGGCTATGGCAGGTTTCGGGCCGCAACAATGTTACTTACGATGAACGGGTTAACTTTGATACTTACTATGTGAGGAACTGGTCGGTGTGGTTGGATATCTACATTTTGATGCGGACGGTTAAGGTGGTCTTGGCGGGCGATGGCGCTTATTAAGCAGAACAATCGCCTTGGCAGACGACCGCACGCCTGGCTAGCGAGTGTGGTGCTGTTGCCCTATGTTAGCTACGCTGGGTTGCTGCTCATGCTGGGGCTGCTGCTGTCGGCAATGTTTCAGCGCGGAAAACAGGTTTGGCGGCTGTGCGGCCAGCAGGGCTTGGGCTGGCTAACGGCAGGGCTACTGCTCAGCGCTAGTTTTGGGATCAATCGGGGCGATGCTTTTTTGCAGCTCACTAACTTTTTGCCTTTTTTTGTCCTCTTTGGGGCGATCGCGACGATACCCACGCTGGTGGCGCAGCCTTTTGACAGGCTAGGAACGGTGGCTGAGTGGCTGCTGGTGAGCGCTGTGCCAATGAATTTGATTGCGATCGCAGAATACATCCTCAAATTTGATCGCATTGCTGGGCGCGTTCAGGCGATGCCACTACCGGCCTGGTTTCTAAACTGGCTATATGTCCCCGATTTTGGCCACCGCGCCCACAGCCTTTTCAGCCATCCGAATACGCTGAGCGCTTATTTGGCAATCGTGTTGGGCTTGGGTCTGGGCGTCATCCTGAAGGCGTTGAATCAGCCTGCGACGAGGGGGACATGGATACAGGGTTTGGCGGTAGCGCTATGCCTGGTAGCTATTTTTTGTACGGGGTCGCGCAATGGGGTGTTGATTGCGCTAATGCTGATTGCGATCGCGCTCTACGCTGCCCGGCGTCATCGTGGGGTAATGCTCTGTGGATTGGTCGGGGGGAGTGGGATCGTAGCGGCTGTGATGAGCTTTGGGATTGGGGGGCGATCGCTCTCTATGGCGCTGCTTATCACTCAAGATCCGCGTGTTGGCGTATGGCAACTTGCCATTAAAATGATTCAACAGCGGCCCTGGTTGGGTTGGGGATTATCAGGACTGCGCGAAACCTACGAGCCAGGCAGCATTCCCGGCTACGACACCATCTTTCATGCTCATAATGTCTGGCTGTTTTTAGCCTCAGAAACCGGCATTCCGGTCATGCTCGGCTTTTGCCTATTTGTCGGCATGCTCTATTACAACAGCGTCCGAACCGCTATTAAAGGCAGCTTGCCCACCGCAAGCAAAGCCGTCTTGCTGGGCTACTTAATGGCCTTGACGAGCTGCCTGCTGTTTGGCCTATTCGACGTTGTCCTTTTCGATGCCCGCCTTAACGTTCTCGCATGGGGCCTGCTGGCTAGCCTCTACGTCATGAGCCACCACAATCTAGCTAAACCCGATACCTTCTGCTAATGGGCAAGACGCCCGTACCGCAAGATCTTATGCCACAGGATTAGCAACATTCCCAAATGAAGTGATCAAATTAGCTTAGCTGCTCGAAACCCAAAAAACAGGCCCATGGCCACTGCGAACAAAACTGCCAGGTAACCCACATAAATGACTGCGCCGCCCATCGTTATCTCCTAAACTGAGGTTTTAAACACTTCTTTATTGAAGCACAAACCCACCCCACTCCATCCATCCCCCATGACGACTCTGACAAAAGCGACTATCCGCGTCAACATCCCTCAAGCTTCCTATGATGTGCGGATTGCCCCAGATGGCCTGAATTCGCTGGGGCTGTGGCTAAACCCTTTGATCAAGTTGGGGCAAAAGGTGCTGGTTGTCTCTAATCCGGTGGTGTTTGAGCTATATGGAGAGCGGGCGATCGCCTCCCTTACCCAAGCCGGTTACGACGTTTGCCACTGCATTTTGCCAGCGGGCGAGCAGCACAAGCACATGGCCTCTATCGAAAAAATTCACGATGCCGCCTACGAAAATCGCCTAGAGCGCAGTTCTGCTATGGTCGCCCTGGGTGGCGGCGTGATTGGCGATATGACTGGATTTGCCGCATCCACCTGGCTGCGAGGCATCGCCGTTGTGCAGGTACCTACCTCCTTACTTGCCATGGTCGATGCCTCTATGGGTGGCAAAACCGGCGTCAACCATCCCAAAGGCAAAAACCTCATTGGCGCATTCCATCAGCCCAAGCTCGTCCTGATCGATCCCACGGTTCTTGAAACGCTACCCGTTCGCGAATTTCGCGCAGGCGTAGCTGAAGTCATTAAGTACGGCGTGATTTGGGACTTACCCCTATTTGAAAAGTTAGAAGCTGCCGAGCGGCTAGACAGCTTTAAGCAGGCCAGCCAAGACCTGTTGCAATACATGCTGGAGCATTCTTGCCAGGCAAAGGCTGATGTGGTGAGTCAAGATGTCAAAGAAGGCGGCATTCGGGCCATTTTGAATTATGGCCACACCATCGGTCATGCCGTAGAAAGCTTAACTGGCTATAGCGAAATCAATCATGGCGAAGCAGTGGCGATTGGCATGGTGGCCGCTGGGCAAATTGCAGTGGATATGGGGCTATGGGAAAAGTCAGCGACTGAGCGACAGAATGTTCTGATTGAAAAAGCTCAGCTACCGACTAAGCTCCCTTCGAGTATCAGCATTGACGACATTTTGACAGCGATTAAGAGCGACAAAAAGGTCAAAGAAGGCAAAGTTCGCTTCGTGCTGCCTAAAGGGATAGGTCAGGCTTTTGTCACTGATGAGGTGACAGACGAAATAGCCAGCGCTGTTATGAAGACACTGTCGTAGGCACAGATTCAAAATTCTTCAAAAAGCGCGAGGCAGCGCTCTGATAAGATCGGACGTACTACCTGGTAGACGGCCAAATGAAACGGGATTCTATTTTCTACAGGCTATTCGCGCAGTCACCAGCGATCTTATTTGAGCTAGTACCCAACCCTCCCGCCAATGCCAGCGCCTATCGCTTCGACTCTATTGCTGTCAAAGAACCGAAATTTGAAATTGACGGCGTATTTCTGCCGCCAGACGACTCAGTAGGCGTTGTCTATTTTTGCGAATTCCAAATGCAAAAAGACGAACAGCTCTATGAGCGAGGGTTTGCAGAATCTGCTCTATACTTCTACCAAAATCGCGCTAAGTTCAGCGATTGGCAGATGGTATTCATCTATCCATCGCGAAGCACAGAGCAGAGAGACCTCTATCCGCACCGTGTGGCCTTAGCAGGCGAGCAAGTACATAGAATTTTTCTAGATGAGCTGGGCGATATCAGCCAGTTACCGCTGTGGGTAGGGCTGCTGGTTTTGACCAGCGTCAAGCAGACAAAAACCGTGGCAGAAGCGCAAGCATTGATAGCCAGGGCAGAGCAGGAAACAGCATCTGATGAAAGTCGTGTCATCATGGATATGGTTACAACGATTGTATGGCACCGATTCTCGAAGTTAAGTCGCAAGGAGATAGAAGCAATGCTAGACATCACCACCAAGGAAACTAGACTTTATCAAGAAGGTCATCAGGATGGCCGTCAAGAAGGCCACCAGGAAGGCCGTCAAGAAGGCCGTCAAGAAGGTTACCAAGAAGCAGCGGCTAGGCTGATTGTTCGGCAGTTAGTCAAGCGATTTGGTGACCTTTCAGAAGGTACGCGCGCTTTACTCAACCGGCTGCCTCTGTCTGAACTAGAAGAATTAAGCGAAGCACTGCTAGATTTTTCTAGCACAGCAGACCTACAGGCGTGGTTAGAAAGGCAATCAAGCTAGCTCACACAGCTACATCTCTATATCTACAGCATCGCCAGGCGCTCGCGTACTAGCTCTGCCTGTTTTTCGGCTTCTGCGAGTGTATCCTTTGCGCCCTGCACAACCTCTGCTGGAGCCTTGTTTACAAAGCCCTGATTACTGAGGCGACCGCCAATAGATTTTATTTCACCTTCGGCTTTGCCCAAATCTTTCTCTAATTTGGCTCTGAGCGCGTCTACATCGACAACACCCGTCAAAGGAATGAGTACCTGCACTGTGCCAGTCACCCCGGCAAACATTTTGCGCTGATCGGCGCTGGCTTTGTAAGTGGGATTGGCCTCGGCGTCGGCTTTGAGGATGTCGGCAGACGTCACACCCCCTGAAGTAGGGCCGATTGCAGTAGGTTTGGACAGGCCGGTATCTTTGGACTGGCTTTTTCCGGGTTCTCCAGCAACCTCAGCCCAAGTTTCTTTGAGGTCGGCAAGTACGCGATCGCGCTGCTCTCTCGTCCAAACCCGCCGCGCCCCAAACTGCACCGTATAGGCAATACCAATTAACTGAAAAATGGCGGCTAAACCAGGCACATCACCAATTGCCGCCAGCATAGAATGCAGCACCTTATAGGTCATGCCTACGCCCAGCAAAATTGACAGCGATAGAACAGGCTTTTTGTAATCTGCAAAGAAGTCATCAAAGTAGCCTATAGGCTGCTCTAAAAACCTTAGAACTGTTGCATAAGCTCGCTGCCAAACAGCCGCCTCTTCCGCAGGCTGAGAAGCCCCGGACGGTGGCGAGGTAGACGCTATAGCAGCAGCCGGAACCTCTTCAATCATTTCTGCCGCTTCTGCCACCGACAAGGTCTGCGCCGTTGTTTCTTCCACGGGGGCAAACTCTGTATTCGTGATACGCAGCGTCTCTACTCGTGCCAAATTTTCAATATAAGGGCGAGTAGCCTTTAACACTGACAGCTCATCAGCACTATCCGTCTTCAAAATCGCCTCAATCCTGGCAGAAGGCTTGATACCCGCTTCAGCCCGTAGGTTACGAAGGGTGCGGATGGTATCGATCAACAGCTCAAAGTCTTTTTCGAGCCCCTGATCAATCTGTTGTTCATCCACAGTTGGATAGGATTGCACCGCCACACAGTCTGCTTCGCCTACGCCCGTCAGGGTATGCCATAGCTCTTCCGTAATATGTGGCATAAATGGATGCAACAGTTTTAGCGTCCCTTCCAATACATAGGCCAAGGTTTGCTGCGCCGTTCGCTTCGTATCGCCATCGCCATACAAACGAGGCTTTACCAGCTCAATGTACCAGTCACAAAAGTCTCCTCGGGTAAATTCATATAGCTCTTTAGCCGCCTCGCCCATGCCGTACGCATCGAGCTGTTGCCGAACGCGCTGAACCGTTTGATAATAGCGAGAGAGAATCCATTGGTCAGCTAGCGCTAGCTGATTGACGTCTGGAGTCCCTAACGTAGCGGGCGTCTGCCCATCCAGGTTCATCATCACAAAGCGAGAGGCGTTCCATAGCTTGTTCGTAAAGTTACGAGAGGCTTCTACTGCCAAAGACTCGTCGTTGCTGCGGTCGTAGTCCAAGCGAATGTCTTGCCCAGCGCCCGCGACTTCGCGAATGAGGGTATAGCGCAGAGCATCAGTGCCATATTTGTCGATTAAAATCAGCGGGTCAATGCCATTGCCCTTAGACTTCGACATTTTTTGGTTGTTTTCGTCGCGCACCAGGCCGTGGATGTATACGGTGTCGAAGGGCATTTGGCCGGTGAAGTGACCCGCCATCAGGGTCATGCGGGCGACCCAGAAAAAGATAATGTCGAAGCCGGTTACTAGCGTTTGCGTTGGATAGTAAAATTTGTAATCCGGTGCTTCGGTGTTAGGCCAGCCCAGGGTAGACATGGGCCAAAGCCCTGAAGAGAACCAGGTATCTAGCACGTCAGGATCTTGACGCACCTCTACTTCGCGGCCTATTTGCGTAGCGGCTTGGTTAATCGCGTCGTTTTCGTTCATCGCCACGACAAAAGGCGTGTCGTCACGAATTTCACCGTCGGTTTCGCTGACAATGTACCAGGCCGGAATTTGATGGCCCCACCAAAGCTGACGCGAAATGCACCAGTCTTTGAGGTTCACCAGCCAGTCGCGATAGACTTTTGTCCAGCGCTCGGGAACAAATTGGGGATCTTGCTGCGCGTCTAATGCCGCTAGGGCTTTGTCGGCCATGGGCCTGATTTTGACGAACCATTGGGTCGAGATCAGGGGCTCTACGGGGACTTTGCCGCGATCGCTATAAGGCACCGAATGCCTATAGCTTTCAGTTTCGCCCAGCCAGCCTTGCGATTCTAGCTTTTCGATGACGCGATCGCGCGCCTCAAAGCGATCTATTCCGACAAAGTCCTCACCGGCATTCTCATTCAGCGTGCCGTCTTTGTTAAGGATATTGATCACCGGCAAATTATGCCGCTTCCCCATCTCAAAGTCGTTCGGGTCATGCGCAGGCGTCACCTTCACGCAGCCCGTGCCAAATTCCATATCGACAAACTCATCGCCAATAATCGGAATCTCGCGGCCCACCAACGGCAATCTCAGCGTTTGCCCAATCAGGTGTCGATAGCGATCGTCATTTGGGTTCACCGCCACCGCTGTATCGCCCAGCATCGTCTCTGGCCGGGTCGTGGCCACCTCTAACGTCCCCTCACCGCTGGTTAAGGGATACAAAAAGTGCCACAGATGCCCATCAATTTCCTTGTTTTCAACTTCCAAATCAGACACCGCCGACTGACTGGCCGGGCACCAGTTCACCATGTAGCTGCCCCGGTAAATCAGCCCCTCTTCATAAAGCCGACTAAACGCCGTCACGACCGCCGTCGAGAGCCCTTCATCCATCGTAAAGCGCTCGCGTGACCAGTCCACCGACACGCCCAGCTTTCGCAACTGGTTCACAATGTTGCCGCCCGACTCAGCCTTCCATTCCCAGGCCCGCTCCAAAAACCGCTGGCGACCTACTTCCTCTCGGGTCTTGCCCTCTTCGGCAAACTGCCGCTCCAAAATAGTTTGCACCGCAATGCTGGCATGATCCATGCCGGGTAACCACAGCGTATTACGCCCCTTCATCCGCTGATAGCGCACGACTGTATCGATCAGGGTCTCTTCAAAAGCGTGACCCATGTGCAAGCTACCGGTCACGTTCGGCGGCGGAATCATCACACAAAAAGGTTCGCCGCCCTGGCTGGGGTCAGCCTTAAAGACTTCTTTGCGCTCCCAATAGTCCTGCCATTTTGTTTCGGTAATAGCGGGATCGTACTGGCTAGCGAGCGATGGCGTCGTTGCGGTCATTGCGGTGCGCGTTGGATACGGGGCGGAGTCTAATCAGGTTAAATGGTAACAGTGATTTGAACCTTCGTATGCCGGGGGATTGAATTTTGGCTTTGCGATCGCGAATAGTCACAAAAACAAATCATAAAAAACACCCGGATCGGGTGATCGCGGGTGCCCTTAACAGCTATTCACAACGCTAATAACTACAGGCTATAAACACTTAACTCAAGACTACTCAGCCACGTCTCCCACAGGTTCAGCCGTCGCTTCAGTCGTCGCTTCAGTCGCCCGCTGCTCAATAATCGCCTGCTGTCGCGCCCGCAAAGACTCAGCCTGAGTATTAATCCGACGGCTTTGACTGCGGCGAAAACTATCATCGACCACACCTGCGCCGCTGAGCGTACCGGACTGGTGAAAAATATCCCAAATATCAACATTCGACCCCAAAAAGCCGTCATTGCTATCAACCGACTTGAAATCTTCAGCCGTGTTGGCAATGCCAGAATCCTGGGCGATCGCCGGAGCAGCCGCCACACCCATTCCCAATAACAGGCCAACGCTCATTAACTGGGCCGCTAACTTACTCATCCGTTCACCCTCCAAAGGTTTAAAGCAATACAAGATTCGCCAATGAGAGCCTCAGACATTCACTGGTTGCTGATATTGTACCAACTGCGGTTTTATCCCTCCAGCAAACTATGCCGATCTCTCAGTCGGCCTGATGACTAATAGCTAAGCAATCCGCCGACTGATTAATGGGCGGATGGTCGCAAAGGCGATCGCACTAAAAGCCAGCAAAATTCCGACCGCCAGCCCTAAACTAATATCGCCAAAAGGAGCCTGCATCACTGTGCTCCCCAAACTCCAATCAGGATGGAGATAAATATAGCGAATCGGCTCAATCGCATAGCTCAGCGGATTCAGGCTAGCCACCACTTGCAACCACCCCGGCATAAAGGAAAGTGGCACCAGCGCTGTACTAGCAAATAGTAAAGGCAGGTTAGTGATAAAAATGACGGCCAGTAGTTCAATGTGGCCAGGCAGCGCAAAGGCTAGACCCAAGCTCAGCGCCGTTACGCCAAATACGAGGGTCAGCACAATCAGCGTCATCAGCAGCAGCCCGCCCAATCCAGGCAGCCCCGCCCCTAACACCGCGCTCAGCGCCACGATTGCGGTCGTTTGAATCAGGCTCATCGTGGCGATAAATAGCGCTGAGGCAATCACAATCGAAAAGCGAGAGGCCAAAGGCGCGACCAGTAGCCGGTTCAAAAAGCCAAACTCGCGGTCGAACATCACTGGTAACCCCGCGTTGAGCGCTCCGGCAAATGCCGTAAACACGATAATGCCTGCGCCTAAAAACTGACCGTAGTTCTGGCTTTCGCCAAAGAGACCTTTGGGCACATTTTGAAAGAGTGCGCCAAACAAAATCAACCACATCAACGGCTGAATGACCCCCGCTACTAACGTCGTGGGCCGCCGCTGGAGCTGAATAAACAAGCGACGGGTGAGCGCAGCGGTCTCTTGAATAAATTCTTTGGGGCCAGGCGGCGGCGATGCAGCTACGGCTGCGACATTATTAGCTGGTCGGTCGTCAGTGGCAGAAGGGGTAGGGGCTGAGGTGACAGATTGACTCATCGCATTTAATGTTTTTGAGGGTGTTTTCGAGGGCGTTTTTGAGGGCGTTTTTTCAAAAAGTATCTACCCATAGGCTAGCGCAGTCAGCGGCGAACAAGCTTTGACAATGCGTCGCTCAAAAAAAATCAATTTTACAGTCGCCACATTAGAGACAGAACCTTAGCCGCACCCAATTTCCTTCAGAGTCTGTTAGCCACCACAAACCATAAAACGCTAACGCATACTCTGCTTGCGCTCTTTCTTTAAATCTCGCGTGCCTGCGGCGGCCATTTCGGCATCCATTAGCGTTCGGCCCGTTGCCGCCAAATACACGTCGTCCAAGCTCGGCTGAGATTGAGAAATGCCAAAGGTTGGCAACCCCGCATCTTTTAAAGCAGACTGTACAGCGGACAGGGCTTCACCGCCTTTATCGACCACCAGATTGAGCGAATTGCCCTGAGCGCTGTTGACTATCACGCTCTGGACAGCAGGCAAGGTGGCTAGCAAATCGCGGGCGCTGTCTGCTTCTGCATCAGCGGTGAATTCTTTAATGCGGAGGGTGATGCGATCGCCCCCCACCTCAGCTTTTAATGCCGCAGGCGTCCCCGCCGAAATCACCTCACCCGCATCAATAATTGCCACCCGATTCGCCAGCGCATCCACCTCTTCCAGGTAGTGGCTCGTCAGCAAAATCGTCGTGCCCTCATCCCGTAGCTGCCGCAGAAACCGCCACACCGCCGTTCGACTCTCAATATCGAGCCCCACCGTCGGCTCATCTAGCACTAATACCGCAGGCTGATGCAGCAAACCCGCCGCTAAATCAAGCCGCTTTTGTTGCCCGCCTGAATAAGTACCTGTCTTTTTATCGGCAATATCCGCAATCTCTAACAGGTTCAGCATTTGCTCAATTCGAGCCCTAGCCTCTGCCTTCGGCAAATGATAAATCGCCGCCTGCAACGCTAGCAGTTCGCGCCCGGTTAGTACCTTATCTAAAGCCACCTCCTGGGCAATGTAGCCCAGCATCCGCCGCGCTGTTCGAGGGTCGCTAAGCACCGAAACGCCATTGAGTTCTATCGTTCCAGCGTCCGGCAACATCAGCGTGCATAAACAGCGAATCGTCGTCGTTTTACCGGCACCATTTGGCCCCAGCAGCCCAAAAATCTCGCCGGGTGCGATCGCAAAAGAAACATCCTTTACAGCTTCGACTTCACCATAAGACTTCTTTAGGTTTTCGACTAAAACGGCAGGAGCCATGCATTACCTGTTTGAACGCTGATGGATCGCTTACATTGTAAAACTGTTTGCCCTATCCAACCATCGGAATGGCAGAAAAGACAGATTGCAAGCCATTCACTACAGCGCTCACGCCCCAGCGAGTCACAGGCAGCGAATCGACCACCATCACCGCAGACAGCAGCATCATGTAAAAAATAGAGTACTTGAACGTATCGCGCGACAGATCTCGATCGTCAAAATGATTGCGTAGCTGCCAAGCCTTTTGTAAAAACAAACCGCCCAGCACCGTTGCCCCAATCGCATACACCGCACCGCAAACGTCCAGCGGATAGACCAGCAGCAGCGTTAGCGGCACCAGGCCAACGGTATAGCGCCAAATCTGGCTCGCGGTGGCTTTGTTGCCGACAACCACCGGCAGCATCGGCACATTCACCTTGGCATAGTCATCTTGAATCAGCATAGCCAACGCCCAAAAGTGTGGCGGCGTCCAAACAAACACAATCGCAAAAATCACCCAGGCCGCCAAACTTAGCTCGCCCGTCACCGCCGCCCAACCCACCAAAGGCGGAATCGCACCAGCCGCGCCCCCAATCACAATATTCTGAGGCGAAGAGCGCTTTAGCCAGGTGGTGTACACGCCAATGTAAACCGCAATTCCCAGCATTGCCAAACCTGCGCTCAGCAAATTAGCAAACCCAGCTAGCAGCGCAAAAGACATCACCGCCATCACCGCCGCAAACACCAGCGCATCTCTGGGCTGTATGCGTCCAGAAGGAATCGGACGGTGGCGCGTGCGCTCCATGTCATAGTCGATGTCGCGATCGTAAACACAGTTGATTGTCTGCGCGGAAGCAGCGGCCAACGTTCCACTCAGCAGCGTTACGAGCAGCAGCACAGGACTCACTCGCCCCTGCCCAGCCACCCACATGCCTGCCGCTGTCTCAATCAGCAACAGGGGAATAATGCGCGGCTTTGTTAGCTGTAAGTAGCTACGTACGACCTCGGCAAAGCTGTCGTGGTGTCTGCGAGAAGCCCAAGTTGGGGAGGTTTGCATAATGATTTAGAGGATCTTCTTCAAAAGGTTATTTGAATGTCTGTAGAAAAATGAGAACGGTTAGGAAGCCGCAGCCGTCGGAACAGCATCACTTTGGGTCGCTTTTTGAACAGTTCTTTGAGCCCAAAAGTCACGCAGAGACAGCACGCTAAAACACACCAAAGTACCTAACAGCGCTGCGCCGATGGCCTGGTGGCAAACCGTCAGAGGCTCTACCTGAAGCCGCAGCTTAAAAGTAGCCACGCCTAACACAATTTGTAGAACCACCAGCAAGCCTGCTGCGTTAGCCAGATTTCTTAACCCGCCGCTTAACGCAGGTCGTCGCCAAACGCTAATGACTAAAGCTGTGACTGCCAGCGTCGGCGGCACAACGCCTAAAATATGCGTGTTCATCACGCTGCACAAGTCAGCCGCGCCAAAGCATTGATGCGCCGCCCAGCGAGAGCCGACTAACCCACCGATAATGCTTTGACAGTAGACCAATACTGCTGCGGCCATCCCTAGCCAGGGTAGCTTCCCGGCGTTACCTGTCGGCTGGTACGGCAGCAGCGCCATGCCGATTGATAGCAGCGTGCAAAAGAACAACAGTGCCGTTCCTAGATGAGCGGTCACAATGTCAAATCGCAGCAGCTCAATTACAGTGAGGCCACCCAAAACGCCCTGTACCACAATCAAGAGCAGCGCTACCAACGAGGCCCAGGGTAGCCAAGCAGGCAAAGACTTTCGATACCACAGGCTCAAGCCTAGTAACCCGATGGCCATCAAGCCAATTAGCGAAGCATCTAAGCGGTGAAACCACTCTAGAAAGACTTGCAGGTTCATTTGAGCAGTGGGAACTAGCTGACCGTAGCACAGGGGCCAGTCGGGGCAGGCCAGACCAGCATTCATGACGCGGGTGGCACTGCCAACGGCCATCAGAGCTAGGGTTGCGATCGCCATTTTCCATACCCACCTTCTCACCAAGGTCTGAGGCGAAAAAGAAGACGAATCAGTGGACTTAGGGGAGGAGGGAGCGCTCGAAAAGCTTGAGTTTGTCATAGAGAATAGAGAGAAGCAAGTTCTCAAAAGATTCATGACCTAATTCCGTCTTAATGAATCTCCTGTCGATGAGAATATAACGCAAACAAAAGAATATTCTTCCGTTGTAGACATTTTCTTCCGATTAGCGGCGACCGCTTTTACGTTGCTTAACAATAAATCAATCAGTATCGATATGCCGCAAAGTATTTCAAGGGCAGTATCTAACCGTGAAATTGTTGTGCAGCCAGGGGTTTGCCATGATTAATTAACGACCATAATGCATCACAGGTAATACCGGATACAGTCATCCGCCATGGAGGTACGGTAATTACTAAATCGGTCTGCAACCAACTTCAGGTCATTCAGGCAAACACTGTATAGAAAGGATTCTATAGAAAAGGTTTAAAGCGTAAAACATCACTTAAAAAACCATTCACAGCCCTCAAAAGAACGCTACCTTGTATAGGCGATGAGCCAGCGACCGGTCTGGCTACCATCTATCACCGTAAGGGCTGACATCAGGCCCCAGCATAAAAACAAACCCAGCAACAGATCTGTTGAGATCTGCGATAAAACACTGTGAACATTCCCAGTCCTATTCTGACTCTTTTAGTAGGTATTTTCGTTACCTTAACCAGCCTGTGGTACGGCCAAAATCACGGTTTGATGCCGGTCGCTGCCTCTAGTGAAGCCGAGCTAGTAGACGGGCTGTTCAATACAATGATGACCATTGGCTTTGGCTTGTTTTTGCTGGTAGAAGGGGCGCTCATCGTCGCCGCCGTTCGCTTTCGCCGCAAAGAGGGCGATATGGGCGATGGTGAGCATTTAGAAGGCAATATCCCGTTAGAAATTGTTTGGACTGCGATCCCAGCCGTTGTTGTCCTCGGAATCTCTATCTACAGCTTTGATATTTACACCCGTATGGGTGGCCTTGATTTGATGAATCACAGCATGGCACCGGCTGAGTCGGCTGGGGTTCAAGTGGCTTACGCACCGGGCGAGGACGGACTGCCGTTGATGGCTAATGCCTCTGCGGGTATGGGCATCATACCTGGCCAAGACGAAAGCTCTCTGCTGTCTGTAGAGGTCAAAGGCTTGCAGTATGCGTTCATTTTTAACTATCCCAATGGCATTGTGGATGGTGAACTGCATGTTCCGATTAATACGCCTGTAGAGCTGAATCTCAACGCTCAAGATGTGCTGCACGCTTTCTGGCTTCCTGAGTTTCGCATTAAGCAAGACATGATTCCAGGCCAAGAGACAAAGCTGGTATTCAACGCGATTAGAGAAGGGACTTACCCGGTTGTTTGCGCCGAGCTATGTGGCCCTTACCACGGCGGTATGCGCACTCAAATCATTGTGCAATCTGCTGAAGACTATTCTGATTGGGTAGATAGCCGCGTGACGGCGATGGCCAATGGTGACAACACCATTGCGAACCTGCCCAAGGCACCTGCGGATAGAACCGAGGCTGAGTATTTGAATACGTTTGTTGAGCCCATGCAGCTTGCGATCGCACCTGAAAGCTTGGTCGCGCTACACGACACCCATCACCAATAACACATGACAGCAACTACAGAAGCACCCGCCAAAAAGTCAGATGTGCCCATGCTCCTGGGCAATGAGCGCAAATGGACTGACTATTTCACGTTTTGTACCGATCACAAGGTCATTGGCATTCAGTACCTGGTGACGGCCTTTTTCTTCTATTTAGTCGGTGGCTCGCTGGCGACCGTGATGCGTACGGAGCTAGCGACACCCGCCCCTGACATTGTGACGCCAGATGTCTATAACGGCCTGCTGACGCTCCACGGTACGGTCATGCTGTTTTTGTGGATTGTGCCAGCGGGCGCGGGTTTGGCAAACTACCTGATCCCCTTGATGATTGGGGCGCGGGATATGGCTTTCCCAAGGTTGAACGCGATCGCCTTTTGGATGATCCCGCCGTCTGGCCTGCTGCTGATCAGCAGCTTTTTCTTCGAGCCGCCTCAAGCCGGTTGGACATCTTACCCGCCTTTGAGCCTGACGACGGGCGCACTGGGTGAAGGTATCTGGATCTTGAGCATTTTGGTGGGAGGAACGGCCTCCATTTTGGGAGGGCTCAACTTTTTGGTCACCATCCTCAAAATGCGCGTACCCAGCATGTCACTGACCGACATGCCCCTGTTCTGCTGGGCGATGATTGCCACTTCCCTGCTGATTTTGATCAGTACGCCGGTGTTGGCCGGGGCGCTGATTTTGCTCTCGTTTGACCTGCTAGCAGGAACTGCCTTTTTTAACCCCACAGGTGGCGGTAACCCGGTGGTTTACCAGCATATGTTCTGGTTTTACTCTCACCCGGCGGTGTATATTTTCGTGCTGCCACTGTTTGGTGCCATTAGTGAAGTCATTTCGGTTCATGCGCGCAAGCCTATTTTTGGGTATCGGGCGATCGCGTATTCCTCTATCGTTATCAGCTTCCTGGGCCTGATTGTGTGGGCGCACCACATGTTTACCAGCGGCACTCCACCCTGGCTACGCATGTTCTTCATGATCACCACCATGGTGATCGCTGTTCCAACAGGCATCAAAGTCTTTGGCTGGGTGGCCACCCTTTGGCGTGGCAAAATTGCTTTCACTAGCGCCATGCTATTTGCGTTAGGATTCATTGCTCTATTCCTGATCGGCGGCATCAGCGGCGTTATGCTCGCAGCGGTTCCCTTCGATATTCACGTTCACGATACCTACTTTGTCGTCGCTCACTTCCACTATGTATTGTTCGGCGCATCAGTGTTTGGCGTGTTCATGGCGGTCTACCACTGGTTCCCCAAAATGACCGGCCACATGATGAACGAATTTTGGGGAAAAGTTCACTTCGTACTGACCTTCGTAGGGATGAATCTTACCTTCATGCCCATGCATGAACTTGGCCTTGCCGGAATGAACCGCCGCATTGCCCTTTACAATCCACAGTTCACCGACCTGAATGTATTAGCCACCATCGGCTCATACATCATGGCCGTTTCGACCATTCCCTTCTTGATCAACGCCGTGTGGAGCTGGCGCTACGGGCCAAAAGCTCCGGCAAATCCCTGGCGCGCCCTGACGCTAGAGTGGCAAACGCTCTCTCCGCCGCACATCGAGAACTTTGAAGAGTTGCCCGTGCTGAAAACAGGCCCCTATGACTACGGCCTCGGCTATATTGCCGAAGAAGATCCCGAAGAACTGTACGAACATGGCGTGCCGATACCGGCGGCCTCATAGCGCTAGGCTCTGACTCCGTTCAGCTCTCAATTATTTCTTCGCACTGCACTTAAGGATTTCTATGCAAGGTTCTATCGACACCGCTCAGGGCACTATCAACATCGCCCAGGAAGGCGCAGTTAGCCACCACGAAGAACATCCTGACCATCGGATGTTTGGCATCTTGGTGTTCCTTTGCGCTGAAAGTATGCTCTTTATGGGCTTGTTCATCGCCTATATCACCTTCCGCCTGGTCGCTACAGAATGGCCTCCGGCAGGCACCCCAGAGTTAGAGATTTTGCTGCCTGGCATTAACTCTCTGATTCTGATTTCCAGTAGCTTTGTGATTCATAAAGCCGATACCGCTGTCAAAAATAACAACGTCGGCGGGGTCAAAACCTGGTTCACAGTCACCGCTATCATGGGTGCTATCTTTTTGCTAGGCCAGGGCTATGAATATGCAAACCTGGAATTTGGCCTGCGCGACAACTTGTTCGCCAGTACTTTTTATGTACTTACAGGCTTTCACGGTCTGCATGTATTCGTGGGTTTGCTGCTGATGCTGGCTGTACTATGGCGGGCCCGCAAGCCAGATCACTATTCCAGCGAAAACCACTTCGGCATTGAAGCGGTAGAACTTTACTGGCATTTCGTTGACGTCATTTGGATTATTTTGTTTATTCTTTTGTACCTTTGGTAAAAAACGTTAATCGACGACTGATTTAATCCAATCCAAATAGCAAGAGACCCGCGTGTAGTATTCCATCACGCCGTAGCGTCCTTCGCCCAGGTTACCTGGGGGCAGTCGGGAGATTTGACCAGAGCTGATGCCTGCGATCGCCCACCCTTCATCTTGCTGTATCAATGCTGGCCCGCCTCTATCCCCCGGCCCCGAAATACCTTCCAAATCAGTTCCATTTGGCGGCACATCAAATCGAAAAACTAACCACTGCTGATTAGATGCTTCAATCCGATTGGTAGCCTTTCGCAACTTGCCATCCGCATTATCTGGCCCAGTCAGTCCCGTTCCAAAGTCCCCTCTACCCACAAAGATAACAACCTTATGTAGCTCATCTTTTTGCTCGTACAGCGGCATTGGCGCAATGTCTTTGACCGGTTGATCCAGCTCAATGAGCGCGATATCGTGCTCGGCCATCTCGTGGTTTAAGCCATAGTTACGAAAGCGCGGATGTACGACGATCTGTTGAATGGTGTAGATTTTATCTTTAAGCGAAATTTCTTTTTCAGCAGCCAGCTCTGTGACAACATGCGCCGCGCTCAAAATCCAATCAGGCCGAATCAAGGTGCCCATGCCGTCGCAGCGGGTATAAAATTCAGGCTCTGGTTGAATTTGAGGGATGAGGCTTGGCTTTAGCAGTTCGTCAATTTTGTCGTACGTCACTAGCACTTGCTCTTGAAAGCTATCGACTACAACAACCGCCGGAAACGCCATCGAGTCGATTAAATATAGGGCTGGATCGACGTCGTGACGGATAATCATAATGTAATTTGTATAATCTCCTTTTTGACATGAAACAAGCTGTTTGCGCCCTTCTAGCAATCCTGACCGCATCCTATCCAAGGATTAGGAGGCAGCATGACGGCAAAACGCAGCGGCGGCATTATAACCTTAGACATAGCACCATTAGCCTTCGTTCGTCTGCTGTTATGAAGTGTTAGGCGGTTACTTACAATAACTGCCTCCAATCCGTCGGGGCTGCTAGTTTATGGCCCTCAAAGAGTCTGCCGCCATTCCTCTCCAGAACTTCCTTCGCAAGGGTTATCACTTGAGTGGCATGACCAGTTGTAAATAATTCCTGAAAGGATTCCTCGAATCGAATCGAGAACTCAGTATCTACTTCTCGCAAACGTCGTGGAATCGTTTTGCCCTTCGCAGACCATAGCTGCCTCGAACGCAAGAAGTGGTTGGAAAGCTGGCTAAACAACACAGTTGCTGAAGCGATTTGCTCTGCGCGTGAGCGCGGTTCATGGAGATCATCAAGGATGTCAGTAATCGCATAACGGGAGTTGTCGATTTCTAGTTTTTTCCAATGGGGCGGTCCTTCAGCAAGCACTGCCCTTGCAAGTTCCCTCATGGAATATGAGAAATCTGACGCTCCTGGAACTTCGACACCTTCGCTCACCATGTTTGGAAGTGACGGCACTCCGGAGGCACGATCCATCTGAAAAAAGTAGTTTAATGTCTCTGGATCATGGACAAACGCTTCGACTGGCCAATTATCAAACCTAAAAGATTCCCGATAGGCATTTTCTAGTCGTCGAAAAATTATAACAAGATCGAGGTCAGACGTCAGTGTGTTTTCTCCCCTGATAACTGAACCGGACAGAAATATCACCTCTGCCTCTGGATATCGTTCAGCGTGGATCGCTTTTGTAGTTTTAACTGGATCTTTGTTTATCACTAGGTCTTATTGTGCAATTTTTCTGCCGCCTAACTCATTATTAGGATTATTAGGCAGCGCTGTTTGAATAGTTATATACAGGAATCTGGATGAAATGGTCGGGTTCCTTACTATCTAAAATTGTCTTTTGCAAACGCTCTACGGTTGATGGAGAAAAAAATTGTTCGCCTGTTTCTTCATTTACACGGGCTGGCACATTCTCAATCAGAACCATCGTACTGTTCAAAATTAAGGTGTATGTTACTGATTTCTCAATCAGTGTCTCTTGCCAATCAGTTTTCATCCTTATTTTGCCTTCTTTGCGTAAAGTCTTCATTCCATCGCCAAGAATCAGGCTCATATACCGTGATAACTTTGATGGGGAAACGAGAGGGATAGCTACAGTGAACATGAATAGGTCGTTGGACTTGTGTGAAGCCACTAATTAGACAGCTTGGCCCGTACTTATCTTCTGGGTGTTCCTCAATAACCTGACCATTCGCAACTGCCTCCTTAATTTCTTGAACTCTAACTTGTCGTAATATAGATTGATCAACGGCATGTTTAGAAAGCTCAAAATGTTCTTCTGAAAACCTACGACGTATTTCTGAAATTAGTGTGCTCATTACGTCAAAGGCTGATGTAAGCCAAATCAATGGGCTGATGTTAGCTGGCCTAATTCTGGCATAGTTAAATTGGAACCTCACCCACGATTCTGTTCTGCTAATCGACCGGTAGCCTTGGAACCTCCGCTGTAGTTTGCCGAAAAAGTTATAGCACTTTACTCGCCTGGTACCATTTTAGCGGCAGCTATTAGCTTGGCCAATATTTTTGCAGGATCGTAAAGAATTGCACATCCATCCTTGACAACGCCCAAGGTTCCTCGATCTATTGGTTGAACTTCAGCCCAAGTAGATGCGCCAAAGCTAAACTCGATGGCTGTTCCAGCTTTAAGGTAAACATGGCGTGACCAAACTATGCCATAGTTTTTGTCTTGCCAGTGTTTGACCTTACATCCTGGTGCCTTCCAACCAATTTCATGCATCCATTCTTGGCTAATTTGATACTTCCTAGGGTCGGGGGTCAAAAACATCAAGTCGATGTCGGAATTTGCATGGGCTGTACCTCTTGCCCAAGAGCCAACCAAGGCGACTGCTAAGATATCTCCGCAGCTCTCAGCCCACTCAACGACTGAATTCAAGATTGGATCTATACTCTTTGATTGCATAGATAGTGCGTAGGTAACTTTTGGTAGATTCTATTGCTAATGACTCAGCAGCCTAACGGCTAAAGTAAGTGGCGGCAGATACCATGATTGAAACAAAGCGCAAAGGCTCTATTCCGTTCGCTCCACTGTGTTATTAGCTAGCTGGCTACGACGCGATGCTTCTAATTTCTGCCGAATTGCTGCTTGAATCTTTGCGTCAAACTCAGGATCGTCTGGATTTGCGATGAGTGATTTTGGACGCTGACTGAACCTATCCAAATAGGCATCGAAAGCAGCTTGATCTTGGCGGTTTGCTAGAAAGTACCGTTTTAATTCGGCATCACTCATGGCACTAAAATCCGCTTGGCTCATTAAAACACCTCGCCATTCTGTACAATTTCAAACTCAAGGTCTTCACCATATCCAGCCAGAACATATATGTTGAGAGTCCGATGATCAACACAAACTAGATGAATCGGTTGCAGCATAGTATACGTCAACTGATAGCTAACTCGATATAAACTCTCCAACTGAGCAGCAGTAGGCATTCCATTCTTACTCCCCTTGCCACCCATTTTAACAGCGGAGAGCGCACTAGCGGAGAATGCGTCCCTCTCATCCTTCTCTATGGCGTTTTTAGCCCTCAACTGCAAACGCTTCATGAAAACGAACGATGCCACGAGCATTGAATGGGCCAAACGAAATAGCTTGCAGGTATTCCGATGGCAGGTCTGGATAGCTAAGGCTTGGGGCCGAAGTAAAACCAAAACGTGAGTAATAGCTGGGGTATCCTACCAGTAGGCACCCGATTGAGCTGAGGGCTACCTGTCAAAATTGGTGAGGAAGTCGGGGTATTCTCTTCCCATATTATTTGTTCTAGAGAATCGTCTGTGCGTTTACGACTTAAAAGCCTTTTTAACCCAATCGCTTAGCTCTTTAACATTTTGAGAAATTGGGTGTTGATTGTTTAGAAACACGCGAGCACAGTTGCGACCGGGCATACCCGAAATTGCGCCGCCTGGGTGGGTACCTGCGCCCGTCAAATACAAGCCATCAATCGGCGTGGTGTAGTTAGAGATTTCTGGCAATGGCCGTAAAAACAGCATCTGTTCCAGCGTCATATCGACATGGTAGTAATTGCCCTTGTATGCACCTAGCCGCTCTCCTAACTCAGCCGGGCTTTCTACTTGCCGCGCAATAATAGAAGACTTCAGGTTCGGGGCGTAGTCTGCTAGCTTATCAATTACGCGATCGGCCACTTTGTTCTTAAGCTCATCCGTCCAGCCTGTTCCCTTCAGTCCTGTACCTTCGGCCCCAGCAATCTGATAGGGCGCAAAAAACTCAATCCACAGCGTGTGCTGGCCTGGCGGTGCCATAGAAGGATCTAAAAAGGTGGGCACGTCTACATACATCGAAGGGTTTTCATCAGGAATTTTGCCGACAGAGGGCAAAGTGTGCCCTTCTTCCACATGATTGAAAGAGTCAGCAATCAATACCGAACCCGACCAGTATTCATCTCTATGGTCAAAGTCTTCAAAGCGCGGAATTTCAGACAGCGCACAGTCAATTTTCAAGATAGTTTCGTTGTTGTTAACAATTCGCCGCTCTACCCGCTCTCGCAAATTAGGATCTGCCGCATTCACATCTGCATCATCAACCAGTTGCAAAAACAGTCTTTTGGCATCAAGGTTCGAGATAACGGCCTTTTTTGCTCGGTACTCTTGTCCGCTAGCAACTCTCACGCCTTCCGCTTTCCCTTCGTTATTCACGAGCACCTGCTGAACACTCTGATCGCACAGGATAGTGCCGCCCTTATCTTTAACCAGGTTCACTAGCGATTGCGTCAACATTCCCGTACCGCCGCGAGGCCGACCCATGCCAGGATTGTGCCGCAGGGCCATCATCATTGCGCCAATGGCGATTGTTTTTTCTGAAGGGGGTGCCCCTAGCTCTGAAGCGAGCCGAGCCATGGGTGCAATCAAAAATTCACTGTCAAACCATTCTTCTAAAGAACATTTAGGGCTCGTTAGCAGCGTTCGCAACAAGTCTAGGGTGTCGTCTACGCCACCGAGTAAAGAGAGCAAGTCTTGAACATTCTTGACGCCATAGTTACCGGCCATATCAATGATGGACTTGGGTGGTGCGTTGAATACGGGCTTTACGGCTTGGATCATACGCTGCCAGAAGTCCATGTATTCGGCGTATTTTTTGGCATCGCGATCGCTATACTTAGCAATCTCCGCACAGGTTTTTTCTACCGACCCATAGGCCAAAAACCTTTTACCGCTAGGGTTTGGACAAAACACTACCGGGTCACACCATAAGTACTCCAGACCATATTTCTCTAGCTCTAGCTCTTGTACCACCGGGCTCAGGTGAATAAACTCATGATCGATCGCACACAAATTGAAGCGAAAACCGGGCGCTTCCTCCGGCATAGATTCTTCTGTAGTGGCCGCGCCCCCTGGAATAGGACGCTTCTCTAATAGCAGTACGCTATAGCCTTCTTTCAGCAGATAGGCCGCACAAACAAGACCATTGTGTCCGGCACCAATAATTACCACATCATAAGATTGCATACTGACAAGCGCATATTTCTAGAGAGTACATAATCACTTCTAAAATATGCCTGCTGTTCAAGACTCATCCAATAGAAAGAGTTTGCCAGAATTTATACACTATGGACTAAAGTCCGTTGGAGCCTACAGCCTCGGATCGACTGGCTCGCTTTCTAAAGCGAGTACGCCAAAGACACATTCGTGAATGCTTCGCAGCGGCGCTTTATCTACAAAGCGGTTTAGCGCTTCTATCCCAAGCGAAAATTCACGCAGGGCGAGCGATCGCTTCCTCCCCAACCCTCTTTTCTTTAACCGCTCCAAGTTTCCTGCCAGCGTATATTCTGGCCCGTAAATAATCCGCAGATATTCAGCCCCTCGACATTTCACCGCAGGCTGAGTAAAGCCTTTCTTGCCCCGGTGGATAAACGCCATGGGCTTTACTACCATGCCTTCCCCGCCTGACGCTGTAAGATCTTCCCACCAGCGAATGCCCTCGGCGCAGCTTGAAGGATCGGTAATGTCAATCGTTTTGTAGCGAGTGGCGAGTAGTAAATTGGGGTCGGCTTGGGCGATCGCACCAATCCCATCCATATGCCACTCATGCGTCTGATCGACATGCACTTGCCCCTCCGTTGCCAAAATATGAAACGGTGCCAGCTTCAAATCGGACAGCGCCTTCACTGGCCAGCAATAGCGACGATAGGCCGTCACATACTTTTGAGCCAGCTCCGATCGCTGCTGATAATGATCCAACAGCTCAGGCACATTCCCATTGCGTTCTTGAGCCTGTTGTAAACAAGCGATCGCAGCACTCAATCCCTGCTTAGCCGCTGCCCCAACCGGCGCATACTGCTGTTCTATCAATCCCTGAGCCTTTGCCGACCAGGGCATTAGCTCACAGTCGAGGCATACCCAATCGGTTGTAAATTTTTCCCAGAAGCCTGACTGAGTCAGCGCCTGGTTAAGCCGCTTGAGAAATTCAACTTCCAAATCGGTCTCGTTAAAAAAGCGCCGACCCGTACGGGTATAGCAAATACCAATGCCTTCACCTTCTATGCCAAATCTCTTTTTAGCCACAGATTCATCGCGGCACACGATAACAACCACTCGTGAACCCATGTGCTTTTCTTCGCAAACAACAGAGGTGACGCCCTGCTGACGATAGTAGTCAAACGCTTCGGCAGGATGTTCTAACAACCCTGGTAGCTTTGAAGTTGCCACCGGAGACATCGTAGGCGGCAGGTAAATCAGCCATTTGGGATTGGCGGCAAAGCGGCTCATGACTTCCAGGGCTGCGATCGCATTCTCTTCTCGAATGGTAATCTTCTTGTACAACTGCGTAGAAACTACCCGCTTGCCCAACACATCGGTAATATCCAACATATCGTCATTCATTTGCTGCGAGCTGAGTACATCAGCAGGCGGCGAATCTAAAGGCTTCACGGGCTCAGCGTAAACTCGCGCGGCGGCTACATCTACGAGTGCTTTCTCGGGATAGCGAAGTGCCGTTAATTTTCCGCCAAACACACAGCCCGTATCAATGTCGATGGTGTTGTTCAACCACTCTGCTTCTACCACGGGCGTATGCCCGTACACTACCGCTGCCTTGCCGCGATATTCAGCGGCCCATTCATAGCGCACTGGCAAGCCAAATTCATCGATCTCACCTGTTGTTTCGCCATACAGCGCAAAGCTTCGCACATAACCAGATCCGCGCCCTTGCAGTTCTTCTCTCAGTCCCGCATGAGCAACAACTAATTTGCCGTCATCGAACACATAATGACTAATCATCGACTTCAAAAAAGCCTGAAGTTCTTCTGTAGCACTCTCTCGAACGCTATCTGGAATCGCTTCTATCTCAGCCACCGTCTGCTCTAGACCATGATTTAGCTTCACGTTTTTGCCGTCTAGCTTGCGCATCAGCTTGTTCTCATGGTTGCCCAAGATGCACATCGCCGATCCGGCTGCCATCATGTTGTGTACCAGCTTCACGGTGTCTAAGATGCGGGGGCCACGGTCAACCAAATCGCCTAAAAATAGAGCCCTTCTCCCTTCGGGGTGCGAGTAAGTAGGGAAATGCCAGAACGAACTTTCTGCTGTAGTACTTTCTGGTTCATAGCCTAGCTGCTGCAAAAGCTGTTCTAGTTCATCGCAGCAGCCGTGGACATCGCCGATAATATCGAACGGGCCGGAGTCCTGCTTTTGGTTGTTCCACAATGGCTGTCGTTCTATTTCAACCGCTTCAATATCTGCGAGTGAGTTGAGCGTGTAGATGTAGCGGAAGCCTTCTCGCTTTAGAGTTTTGAGCGATCGCGTCAACCCCTTCACATGATTGCGCACCACATGCAAACCAAACTGCCGATCCGGGCGCTGCTGATTGCGCTCATAGCACAGCGATTCAGGCAAATTTAGCACAATCGCTACCGCAAAGAAGTGATACTTTTTGGCTAGCTGCAACAAAGCCTTTCGCGCTTCTGCCTGTACGTTAGTCGCATCAACGACCGTCAGCCGACCCGCCGCCAGCCGCTTTTCTAGAATGTAGTGAAGCACATCAAAGGCATCTTTCGACGCGCTCTGATCCGTTTCATCGTCAGATACCACGCCCCGGAAATGATCCGAAGATAGAATCTCTGTTTCTAAAAAATGCTGTCGCGCAAACGTAGACTTTCCTGCGCCCGATGCCCCGATTAAAACCACCAAAGAGAGTTCTGGAAAAGTTAGCTTCATTTGACAAAAACCCCCATCTGCGTGGGCGACCCTACTTCTAAATCTTCAAAGCCGACGTTTTGAAACGTTACCCGATAGCCAAACCGCTGACAAACGCTATTCGCCCAGTCCTGAAATTCCTGCCGCGTCCATTCAAAGCGATGGTCGCGGTGTCGCATTTTGCCAGGCGTCAGGGCTGGATACATCACGTTAAATTCAGAATTCGGTGTTGTCACAATGACCAACGGCGGCTGAGCAAACTCAAACAGTACCCGTTCAAACGCCGTTAAGCGATCTAAATCCATATGTTCAATGACTTCAATAACAGTTGCCGCGTCGTAGCCTTGCAGCCGCTCGTCTTTATAAGTCAAAGCGCCTTGCATCAGGTAAATACGCTCCGTTTGATGCATCGGTAAATCATCTAGCTTTAGCCGTCGCTTAGCCTTTTCTAGCTCACGGTAGGAGACATCTACGCCTGTTAGCCGCTCGAATGACTTGTCGGCCAGAAGCGATCGCAACAAAGTCCCCTCACCGCAGCCCAAATCCACCACGCGCTTTGCCTCATGTTCTTTCAGCACTTGCACCACCAAAGCCATTCGCTGATCGTTTAAGCTCGTGGGTTTTTTGGCTGCGATCGCCTGCCAACCCTCAGCCTCAGCTTCCGCCGCCGCATCTGGATCTTCACCCTCCATCAGCCGCGCCAAAGCTACCTGCGCCATCTGCCGCTTACGCTTCAAATACCGCCGGGTGATCTGTTCTCTCGCCGGATGTTCCTTTAACCAGCCTTCACCATGCCGCAACAGCTTTTCAACTTCGTCATCACTAATCCAGTAATGCTTTTCGGCGTCCAACACCGGAATCAACACATACAAATGGCTGAGCAAATCGCTTAGACGAATGGTGTTTTTTAGCGTCACGTCCCGATAAACGCTGTCGGGCCAGTCGGGAAAGGTTTTGTCTAGGGGGAGCGATCGCGCTATCACCTCATACCCCAACGGCTCAAACAATGCTCGCAAAAAAGTCTCCCCCCCTCGGCAGGGCAACACTGGCACATTCACCACCAGCGGAATCGGCGTATTCGCCAGCTCCGGGCGATCCTTACAGCGCCCCGCCAGCGCCGTGCCAAACACCTTAGAAAACGTCACGCTAAAAAAAGAAGACGCCACATAAGGCCGATCGTTCACATACTGCTCAACCGTCTGTTCATTGCTTCGATCGGCCTTTCCTCGCACTAGGCCCACCGGATCTACATCCAGCAGCACTGCCGCCGTACAGCGCGACGGATTCGCCTCTGGATAGAACACATGGGCCTGACCAAAGCTCATCGGAAAAGACTGGCAGCGGTCGGGGTGCTTGTGCAATAAATAGCCTAAGTCGGTCGCGGGCTGGTGAGTGGTCGTCAGGGTTAAAAGCATTGAAAACAAACAGGGACTTTCGGTATGGTAGTCGATTCAACGGGCAACAGCCTAAACTTTAATTGTGAGGATTTAATGCCCCCCTATCACAAATTATCAAACATGTCTCGCCCTGTCCGGTTCCTTTCTATCTTCACAAGTGTGTTTGCTTTAACGGCATTGGCGACTTTTAGCCCAGTCCAGTTGAACGCCGCCGCTCAAGAAAGCACTCAAGAAAGCACTCAAGAAAGCACTCAAGAAATCAATAGGCTTACCCCAGCCAGCAACCCTGCCATCAGCTTTCGTAGGCCGCTGCGTGTCAGTGGCGTCCGCATTCCTAACAACTGGCAGTTTCGCCGTTCAGACTATCTGTTTACCATCGACTTCCCTGCTGATGCCGTAGAACCGCTCGAAAAGATAGTGTTTGAGCAAATTGAAGGCGTGGGCTATCCTCAATACGACACTGACGATAGCTATGCTTTTGATGCTGGCGATCGCGCCCAACTTCCTCTAGAATCCGTCAACAACAACCGCGATCAAAAAACCATCACCGTCAAATTCGACCCACCCATCGAACCCGGTCGCAACGTCACCGTCGCCCTCAGAGCCCGCAATCCCCGTGATGGCATTTATGTTTACCAGCTCACGGCCTTTCCCGTCGGTGCCTGCGAAGGTCAATATGCCGGTATCGAACGGCTCAACTTCTATGCACCCTCTCGCCGCCGCTTCATATGGCGTTAATTTGTTTCCAGGTATAGCCATGAATCCAGTAAATCCAACGGCGGCCCAAGCCATCAATCAGCCTCGCCCAGCCATTCAGTCTTTTCTAGTGGCTGCGGAACAAATGCAGCAGGTTGAACAGCGCATCTTTGACGCCGGAATGCCCGTAGCGGCGCTGATGGAAAAAGTCTCTGGGCGAATTGTTCAATGGTTCATTGCTCAATACGGATCTACAACCGGAAAGATTGGCGTTTTGGCTGGCCCCGGTCACAATGGGGGCGATGCGCTGGTGGTTGCTCGTGAACTGCACCATGCTGGTTACGATGTTGTTGTGTATCAGCCCTTTGCTAAGCTCAAACCTTTGACGGAACAACAGGCTGGCTATGCCAAAAATCTAGGTATTCCGTTTGTGAAGTCGATAGAAGATCTCGCTGCTTGTGATGCCATTATTGACGGCTGGTTTGGCTTTGGCCTGACTCGCCCGATCGCAAGTGAACTAGCGGCTGATATTGAAAGTCTTAATCAACAAGCCATCCCTGTCTTTAGCATCGATTTGCCTTCTGGCATCAACACCGATACGGGGCGGGTGATGGGCACAGCGATTAAGGCGAGCTATACGGCCTGCTTGGGTTTGTGGAAACGAGGCTTTATGCAGGAGGATGCGATCGCCCACCTCGGCAACTGCAATCTGATAGACTTTGACATTCCTCTCGCCGATATTACCGCCGTCCTGGGAGAGTTTCCCACTGTTCAACGCCTGACGGATCACAAAACAATTAGCTATCTCCCGCTCGATCGCTCGCCCACCGCTCACAAATACAAAGCAGGTCATTTACTGCTGGTCGCCGGTTCAAAGCAATATGCGGGTGCGGCTTTACTGACCGGGTTGGGGGCGATCGCCAGCGGCGTCGGGATGCTCACTTTGGCAGTCCCCGAATCCATTCGACTTGCCCTGCTGTCACAGCTACCTGGCGCGCTGCTAGTGGGCTGCCCAGAAACTGAATCGGGCGCGATCGCCCACCTCGATTTGGACTTGAGTCAATATGACGCGATCGCCCTCGGCCCCGGCCTTACCCCCACCGTCCCGGCTCTTTTGACTCAAGTGCTGGCCGCCGACTGTCCCCTTCTTTTAGACGCGGATGGTCTCAACCTGCTAGCCAAGAACAATCCGATTCAACAGCTTCAAAAGCGCAACGCACCGACTATCCTCACGCCTCATCCCGGCGAATTCAAGCGCCTGTTTCCAGATATTCACAGCGAGAATGGCCTACCTGGAGAGATTGCCGCTAAAGCAGCGCAGGCGAGCAGTGCCACCATTTTGCTGAAAGGGCCAAGAAGTGCGATCGCCGCTGGTCAAAATCTTTGGTTCAATCCTCACAGCACCCCGGCCCTGGCTCGTGGCGGCAGTGGCGACGTGCTCACCGGTTTAATGAGCGGCCTGCTGGCGAGCGCGGCTCAATCTGGTCAATGGAAAAGCGATTCTGAGGGGCTGACGCCCGCTGTGCTCGGCGCGGTTTGGTGGCATTCTCAAGCCGCGATTTATGCTGAAGGGCAGCGATCGCGCCTCGGCGTCGATCCTTTGCACTTGGCTCAGGCGCTCAATCCGGCTTTGCAGAACGCGATCGCACCTTAAGCGTCAATTTAGAAAAACGGTATCCCTTTGCCATTAGCTGATACCAGTGCTCAAGCGGCAGAGTTAGCGAATAGTCCTGCCGCGTGAGGGTGCCTTTAAAGATGGATCTAACCTGCCTTTGCGGCGATCGCCCGGCGAACTGGGCGTTTGCGATCGCGCTTTCTCACCCCTCCGGCCATCTCATATTGATTACTGTTTTTCCCAAATTTGGCGGCAACGCCCAACAGCATTTGCTCGGAGTAGTCGGCTAGCTGGCGTTCGGCGTCGGCAATGTTGTTGTACAAATCATCGATAGTAGAAAGGGCGGTGTTGTAACTGTCTAGCTGGCTGCGCAGGTCGCCAATCACTTTGGCGTAGGTCTGGATAGAGATGCCGCCATCCAGAGTAAGTTTGGCATCAATCGATTGAATGCTGGCCAGGCGACGCTGGGCTTTTTCGAGAATGCGAGAGCTTCTTTTTTGGCGGGCCATGATGGGATTCCTTTGAGATTAAGTAGGCGGAATGTTCCTTAAGTCGGAACACTCTTAGCATGTTCGTTTTGCCACAAAATGGCCTAAGTAGAATTGTTTATTCTTCGAGGGTTTGCAGTCGAGGGTTTGCGTAGCTTTGCGAGGAAGGGGTGAAATAGCTACCCGTAACGAGGGTAAAGCAATGCGGTAAGGCTGTAGGGCTATGCAGAAAGCCTTTTGGGGTTAGCAAAAAGCCTTTTGGGGTTCGTTGACACGATAAACGCGAAGGCGGAAAGCCTTTTGGGGTTCGTTGACACGATAAACGTGAAGGTGGAAAGCCTTTTGGGGTTGTCTGTAGCAGTTTTTGTTGTTGTGTACGCTAGCTAAGTTTTCGCTCTGGGGATGAGGGCGGCAGGATTGACCCTAGAATTTCTTTTGGCCGCTTTCATTTACCCCGAAGCAACTGGTCGTATTCTGCATGAGGCCCAATCCAAAACCAGACAATATTGCTGCTTTCTTCAACCGCCAGGGCTCTATAGTGCAGTCCAATTCGCACTGACCAAAACTTTCCAACTTTCTTGAAATGCAAAGATGGGTAGAGAGGATTTTGCTTGAGAGTGGTGTAGCAGCGATCGAATAGCTTTTGAATATCGTCCGGCAGTTGGCGATAGTGATACCAGAAATCGGGCGTTGCTCGATGTTTCATACCAATAATCTACAGATCGGTACAGCGTCCCTGATTGAGATGCTGTAAAGCTCGCTCGGCTAATGCATCGAGCTTACCGGCGGCAACGTCTTCCTCAAATTGCTGATCCCACTGTTGCGCATCGAATTTGGCAAACCATTCTCTAAAGGCTATCAGGTCATCTGTAGAGAGTTGACTGACAGCGGCCTCAATTTTCTGAAGATTGCTCATGTCTGTTAATTGGATAGTGACGTGGGTTTATGATGATTTGATGTAAATTAATTGACACGTTTGAAAGCATACTGATACGCTTATTTTGGTGGCGATGCGATCGCGCCAGCCACCCCACCGCCTTAAAAATTTAGTCGTTGCTACCAGTGGTTACCGCCACCGATAGCAACTCGCCCCCAGTCTGTAACAGGCAGATAGGAGGTTATGCCTATGATGGCATGGTCACCCTAACTCTTGGCAAGTTGGGGTGGCTAAATTTTTAAGGTTTCTTCCCACTCGACCATTCAAAAGAGACCCAGAAGAAACCATGAAAATGCTCCTTTTGCCAACGGCTCAGCCCGCTAGCCATAGCCGATTCAGCCAGCCCAGCCCAACCACCGCGCCCGACTTTTGCCCGCTCACGCCACCCACCGCCAACCCAGGCAGATCGACTGTTCGGCATATTTTGCTAGGCAGTCCCGAGGCCGTACGGCAAACCATTCACCTGCTGCATACGCTGCGCTATAGCGAAACCTTGCTTTGGAGTCGGGCGATCGCCATCCAAGAACCGCTCGTGATCCCGCCCGCCCCCGGAGAGGTCATTAGCCTATTGCAAAAACAGGTGTGATGGCATAGACACCGAAACCCACCCCGACCCTACGGGCCACCCCTCCAGAGGGGATTTGTCCCGGCTTTGTAGCATCATATGATCGCAATCAATCGCTTTAGGCTCACCTCCTGAAGTAGATCCCCTCTGGAGGGGTGCCCGATAGGGCGGGGTGGGTCAGCAGCTCACGCTAACAACCGACATTTTCGGATTCTTGCACTTGTGTGTACATACCAGCCTCCGATGAAGGGGTGGCCCGCAGGATCAGGACACATAACCTATCGGTTCTTACTACTTTGCCAATCCTGCCTGCCTCTATACAATAGAAAGACAGCTCCTCGCGGTGACTTTGTTATGAAACTGAAGCGTCCAATTCTCGTCGGTGGTTTAGGACTATCAGCCAGCTTATGGCTGCTAAATGTCGTTGGCCAATCTCCCCTGGCAGATGGCTCGACGATGCTAGGCATGGTCGCCCTTGGCTCTGGCGTTTGGTGGCTAAAGCAACGCAATAGCAGCACCGACATTGACTTGGCGGCCCCCCTGGCCATTGGCCCGGTTGATAAAGCGGCGATTGACGGCGCGATCGCCCAAGTAGAAAGCCGCCTAGCGTCGTTAATAGAGGAGCTACCCGCAGCGGTTAAAGCAGATAAAAGTAAGCCGATTTGGTCGCAGATAGCAGAGAAAAGAGAGGCGATCGCCCAACTCCTGACCAACCTCAACCGAGAGTCACTCACCCTGGCAGTCGTCGGCAACAAATCCACCGGAAAAACGGCGCTAGTTTCTCAACTTAGCAAAACCTGGCAAACCGCTCAGCCCAGCGTCCGCTCCATCACAGAAGTTACCGGCGAAGCCAACCTACCACCTACGGACAGCGATCTTGTTCTTTTTGTCACCGCCGCCGACCTGACGCAATCAGAACTACAACGCATTCAGTCTTTACTCAAAAACGGCTATCGGGTGCAGCTTGCCTTTAACAAGCAAGATCAGCTCGCGCCGATGGATCGCCAGTCGGTGATTCAGCGCATTCAAACGCGGGTAGAAGATTTGGGGATTGACGTACGGGCGATCGCCACCCAACCCAACCCCATCACCGTTCGCCGCCACCAGGCAGACGGCACCATACAACAATTTTTGGAGCAACCCGACCCCCAGCTACAACCCCTCACCGAGCGGCTCAACCATTTAGTAGAAACCGAAGCGCAGCAGCTCGTACTAACCACGACCTTACGACAGGCAAAAACTCTCCTAGCCGCTACCCAAACCCTGCTAAACGAGCAGCGCCGACAAAAAGCGATTCCTTTAGTCGAACAAATGCAGTGGATTGCAGCGGGCAGCGCCTTTGCCAGCCCTTTACCCAGCCTAGATTTACTCGCTGCTACCGCCATCAACGCTCAAATGATTATGGACTTGGGCGCAGTGTACGGCCAAAATTTCTCGATGGAGCAGGCAAAGACGGCAGCAGGTACACTCGCTGAGCTACTGGTCAAGCTGGGCTTAGTCGAACTGTCTACGCAGGCATTGGGTAGCCTGCTAAAAACTCACGCGGCCACCTATGTAGCGGGTGGCGCTGTGCAGGGCGTCAGTGCAGCTTACCTAACGCGGATGGTCGGGCTTAGCCTGATTGACTTCTTTGAAGAACAAAGTTTGCTGGCCCCCGAAAAGCAAAAGTTTGCCTTTGGCGAGATGGGCGATCGCCTGCAAATCTTCTTTGCCACCGCCAAGCAAGGTTCAACCTTGAAGAAGTTTGTTGATCAGGCATTGACTCACCTACCGGCTTTGCCACAGGCCAAACAAGCGGCTGCATAACAAGAGTGTTCACAATCTTTTGTGATAAAACATGGCGAAAGCAGAGTCTGTTAAACCGCTAAATCCGTTAGTAGAAGAAGCGCGTACTAGCTTGCGGCAAGCGATCGATCGCTACATTCCGCAGCTAAAAATGACTCGCCTGGACTCGGCAGAGCTGAGCCGTCAGGCCGCTGTTAAAGGCGGGATTGATCAGCTTACAGCGCTGATGAACAAGTTAGATGGATCGCTGCTGCGAGTGGCCGTGTTTGGCCTGGTTAGTAGGGGAAAGTCGGCAGTGATTAACGCCCTCATGGGAGAAAAAGTACTAGAAACTGGGCCGCTAAACGGTGTGACGCAATGGCCCCGCTCGGTGTACTGGCTGCCCGATACCGATGATGCCAAAAGCCAGCTCAAGCTAGAGCTAATAGATACGCCAGGACTAGACGAAATCGCCGGTCAGGCTCGCGCCGATATGGCCCAGGATGTTGCGCAGCAGGCAGACCTGATTTTGTTTGTGGTTTCTGGCGATGTTACTCAAACAGAATATGAAGCGCTGCAACAGCTCTATGCGACCAGCAAGCCGCTGCTGCTGGTATTCAACAAAGTAGACCTATATCCCGATGCCGATCGCGAATCGGTGGCGCAAAACCTTCAGACACTGTGGCAACAGGCAGAAAGTAAGGCAGATTTACCTCAAGGGGCGCGGTTGGTGGATGACATTGTGATGGTTTCGGCGGAGCCAACGCCGTTGCAGGTGCGCGTGGAATGGCCCGATGGCCGCGTCAGTGAAGACTGGGAAAGTCCGCCCGCGCAAATAGAACCGCTAAAGACTACTTTGTTAAATCTTGTCAGAGAAGAAGGGCCGACTTTGGTGGCGCTCAATGCCCTGCGGCAGGCAGGTGTGATAGAACAAAAGCTGGTAGAAGAGACGGCTGGGCTGAATCAGGCAAGTGCGGATGAGCTGATTTGGCAGTATGCGAAGTATAAGGCGATCGCAGTCGCCCTCAACCCAATCGCCGTAATCGATATGCTCGGCGGCATCGGCTCGGATATTGTGATGATTCGCTCGCTTTCGCGGCTCTACGGCTTCCCGATGACCCGCTTTGAAGCCAGCAAACTGTGGCAGTCCATCATCCGCAGTTCGGGCACGCTGCTGCTGAGTGAGTTTGGCACCAGCTTGATACTGGGCTTCGGCAAAAGCGGGGCGGCAATCTGGAGCGCCTTTGAGAGCTTTTCGGGGTTGACGGCCTATGCTAGTGCAATGACAGCGCAAGCCGGGGCGGCGGGCTATGGCACCTATGCAGTCGGTCAAGCGGCCAAACTCTATTTGCAACAGGGCTGTACTTGGGGGCCAAAGGGGGTGAATACGGTAATGCAAAACATTTTGACCAGGGCCAAGGCCGATTCTACTTTAGAGCGATTGCAAAGTGAAATTAAAGAGACGATTGGCGATCCGCAGGAAATGGCAAAGGCACAAAATACGCCCCGGTAGTTCAAGAACAATCTGCCGACTATGCACCTCCGGCCATAGCTCAGGATTTTCTAAATATGGATTCATGCCTGGAAAGGGTGAGGACATATCCTTAGTCTCTTTCGTCTACTGTAGGGTTTTCGGTTGCAGGCTCAGGGGCGGGGCGATCGCCCCCAAATTTCTCTCCAATCCAGTCAAAGTTAATCTCTCGCAAATAATCAACCACCCAGGTAGCTCGCCGCTGAAGCATATGGTTAGGGTAGGTATGAGCAACGCCCACGACTGGAATTTGCGCATCTTTAGCAGCAGTAATGCCTGCAAAGGTATCTTCGATGGCAACACAATTGCCAGGCTGCAACTGCAAGTTTGGATCAGATTGATTTAGCCGATCAATGGCTTTGAAGTAGCCATCGGGAGAGGGTTTGCTGCCGTCTGCCGAGATATCGTCGCCGGCAATCACAATCGGGAAATATTGAGTCAGGTCGGCTTGCTTTAGAACGCTGACCACCTGCTGTCGTTCAACGCCTGTGACAATAGCCATTTTGACCTGGGCCGCCTGACAGCGAAAAGTCAGATCTTCCAGACCAGGATAGATAGGCAGCTTATCTACACCGTCCAGCCAGGTCTGGTAGGCAATAGAGGCTTTGTTAAGGAGACTGTCTAGTGCATTACCCGTAAGGCTGCGTCCTCGCTGGTAAAGTAAAGCTTGCAGGCAGGCGCGATCGCTTCGCCCCCGGCAGACCTGAAGGTAATCATCAATATCGGGCCTGAGATTTTCATCTAGCAAAATCTGATCGCTTAGCGTACGGCGAATGTCTTCGTCGTTAATAATGATGCCGCTAAAGCTAAAAAGAGCCGCCTTAAGTGCCATGGGTAAGCATTTTTGTATTCTTTCAGAGCAACCTCTAGCGTAACGCGAGCGCTTCGGCTAAATTCGCAGATGCCGTATTTTGTTCTGATGTTTAATTGTTAAGGTCTTTTGAATGGAAGCGGTGATTAGTCCTAAACACGTTCTAAAATAAGAACCGGCCTGGTTTTCGCAGGTTTGCTCAGTTTCTGATCAGCGTCTCAATTCTGCCCGCTACGACTCTATCATCCCGGCAACTTTTGAGAAGATTATCAATGTCTCTACAGTCTCTTACCCTAACCAGTCTGTCCATTCCATTTCTGCTCAACTGGTGGCAACAGCGCAAACGCACCGCCAGCCTTGGCAACTTACAAGCGACGCTGCCCAGAGGCGATGAAACATACTTACAGGCTTATTATCGGCTCATGGAAGTTTACTCGGTGGTGAAATCGGGCGGGGTAACTGCTCAAATTGAAGCCGTGAATGCCTTGACCAGGCGCGAATCGGCGTTGCTAAACCAGCAGCTAGCGCAAATTGAAACACACACAGAACTGAGCGAATCAGAAAGGCATCGCGAACGTCAGAAAGTAGAGCAGGAGTTGAATGAGATGACCTCTGCTAACAAATGGCGCATACAGACGCTAAGCGCGATCGCCCCCGAAGAAGAAGCCGTAGTGCGACAGTACCTGAGCGACATTGAAAAAACGCTGATGCCGTCAAAATGCGCATAGCGATGTCAAACTCATCTCTAAAGTCAACCGCAGACGTCGTCATTATTGGCAGCGGGTTAGGTGGGCTAGTGTGCGGGGCGCTCTTGGCCCGCTACGGTCGCCGGGTAATTGTGTGCGAAAGCCATACCCTACCCGGTGGAGCCGCCCACGCCTTTACCCGCAGCGCTCAGGGCAAAACCTTCACCTTCGATTCCGGGCCTTCTTTTTACTGTGGCCTTGCCGATGTCAATTCTGCGAACCCGCTGACACAGGTATTGACCATCCTGGGCGAAACCCTGGAGGCGGTGCCGTACGAGCCCTTTGGGTATTATCACTTTTCGGATGGGACGTTGCCGGTGTATGGCGATCGCACCAAATACCAGCAGGCCCTAGCCCAATTTAGCCCCGCAGCCGCCACCCAATTTGCCAAGCTAGCGACAAAACTACTCAAAATATACGCCCCGTTAAAAGCCATCCCCACGCTAGCACTGCGCTCAGACTGGCAACTGCTACCTCTACTGATCGGGCAATATCCTCGGGCGATCGCCCAGCTATTACCCGTCCTGCCTGACCTCAGCCGATCTCTAGGCGAGGTCATAGACAATATCAGCGATTCAAACGGCTGTGACCCCTGGCTAAAGCGTCTGCTCGATCTAGAATGTTTTCTGCTGTCAGGGCTCACTTGCGATCAAACCGTTGCCCCCGAAATGGCCTTTATGTTTGGCGAGCGAGATTCTGCTCAATCTGCTGTAGACTATCCAATCGGCGGCAGTGGTGCCATTGTCGATGCGCTAGTACGCGGGCTTAAGCGGTGGGGCGGCGAGCTGCGGTTGGGTAGCCATGTGGAAAAGATTATCATGGCGGATCGGCAGGCAACCGGTGTGCGGTTGAAGAATGGCGATCGCATCATCGCGCCCGTCGTTATCTCTAACGCCACTATCTGGGATACATATCGCCACCTGCTCGACCCGTCAGATTTACCAGATAGCTACCGCGAACCCGCTTTAGCAACCCCCGCTGTAGACAGCTTTATGCATCTGCACCTTGGCATTCGCGCCGATGGCATAGAAGATATTCCTATTCACCATGTAGTTGTACATGACAACACAGCCGTCACCGCGCCAGGCAACACCTGCATGGTCTCAATTCCCACTGTGCTAGACCCGCAGCAGGCTCCGCCCGGCTACCACACCCTTCATGCGTACACGCTAGAGCCTTACGATGGCTGGGCAAAAGGAGAGAACTATGAACAGCAAAAAAGAGAGAAAGCAGAGACACTTTTTCGTGCCGTGGAGAGAATTATTCCGGATGTACGCGATCGCATAGAACTAGAACTTATCGGCACCCCGCTCACCCACAGCCGGTTCCTCAGGCGCTACAGAGGCACCTATGGGCCTGCGATCGCTCAAGGCGGCGGCATCCTCAACACCGCCAAAGGGAACCGCTTTCCGAGCTGCAAAACGCCCCTAAAGGGACTTTACCGCGTCGGTGACAGCACCCTGCCTGGCATTGGGGTGCCTGCCGTAGCAGCCTCCGGCATCCTCTGTGCCAACAGCCTCGTCACCCTCAAAGAATCGGCAGCGCTGCTCAGCCTACTAGAAAAAGCAACCACAAAAGCCCCCCTCTAAAAGAGACAGGCCAAAAATTGGGCATAAAAAGGACTTACTTTGCCTTTTGTGTACGCTCAACCGCTTTTAACATGTGATAGGTAATCAACAACTGCGTTAGAGCTAGCGGATAGCTTTGCAACGTCTCACCAGTAGTGCCCACCACTTTGCCCACATCCTGATTGCCTTCGAGGCTACAGAACTGGCCTAGATAGGGCACTTCATTACATAAAATCCGCTCTAACTGCTGCACTTGCTCTTTGTTAGCATGACCATCCACAGACAGCACATCGACAGGTTTACCCATATCACGATCTAATAACAGGCGGATGGCATTGCCCAGGTCGTTACCGGTATCATCCAGAATGTGAGTGAAGTCGGGGTGGGGCAGCGTCGGCCTTAGCACCAGTTTTACATCTAGCAAAAGGTCATTGCTGTCCTCATTGTCGTCGCTAGGCGGTATGAAAGAAACAATCACATCAGACCACTGACGCTGGGGGCGAATGAACGCTTCAGAGTCGGGTTCGCGTTTACGCAAAGCTTCTAGCACCTGCTCATCGGTATAGCCGCGCTTGCGGGTGTCACGCTTGATCTTCCACTTGGCGCGAAGCTCTTCTGGGGGGGCCAAGTACACCTTTACGTCATAGGCATCGCGGGCCGCTTTAGTCGAGTAGCCTAGCAAGCCTTCGACAATGACAAACTTTTTAGGCTGGATGTATTCGGGCGGATCGAATTCACCGGAAGTGTGGTTGTAAATGGGCTTAAGAATCGCCTTACCGTTTCGTAAATCTTGCAGGTGCTGCTCGATAATATCGAGGTAGTTGCAGTCGGGATGCAGGGCAGAAATACCCATTTCGGCTCGCTGCTTGCGGTCGTAGCGGTGATAGTCGTCAGTGCAAATGGCTACAACGTTGTCTTCACCGAGCACCTGGGCGATGCCGCGCGTTAATGTGGTTTTGCCTGCGGCGCTATCGCCCACAATGCCAACGATGATTGGACGTTCAGCCATAGTTCCTCCTAAATTTTTTTGGCAAAATATTTTTGCACTATTTAATACACTCTACAATTCTAGAGATCAACGGTCATTGACTCAAGCGACTCCTATGCTTACGTCCGCTTCGCCGCTTCGCCACCCTGCGCTGCTAGCCTCAGCAGGAAGCTGGGATTGCGCCAAAGCTGCGGTAGAAAATGGAGCCGATGCGATTTACTTTGGCCTGGATAACTTCAATGCGCGGCTCAATGCGCGGATGCGGGCGCACAGCTTTACCGCCAAAGCATTACCTGCGCTGAAGAATGACAGTGACCTCGGCGGCTGGGGCGAGCTTTGCCCAAAAGCTGGGCTGTCATTTAGTCGTGCTGGCTGGCAAATGCCTGGTTAAAGAGATTAATAAAACTCAGCGGCTGCTAAAGGGCATAAATCCGACTACAGATAGATCAGCGTCAACACCTTTCTCCCTTTGTATAGAAGCAATCAAGTATCTCAATCTGGTTAAGACAATGACTTCTACAGCAGATTCAACCAGCACTTTAACGCCTTCGACCCAAGCAGAAAACGAGGCCCAAACAGAAAACAAGGTAGACAAAAACTTGCCCTTGCAGATTCAGCATTACTTTGACAGTCTTAACCAAAAAGAATTTGAGCAGGTAGCCAATTTATTTGCCGAAAACGGGCAATTAATTCCACCGTTTGACGAACCAATTGTAGGACGAAAGGCTGTGGCACAGTATCTTCGCACTGAGGCCAACGAAATGACGCTGGTGCCCATGCAGTGCGAACCTATAGATGAAAATACCGGAGACAGTACGCTTAAAGGCAAAACATTTCTAGTGAGAGGCAAAGTCAAAACCGCCCTCTTCAAAGTCAATGTGGCCTGGCGGTTCACTCTTAACGACCAGGCAGAAATCATAATAGTGAAAGTAAAGCTGCTAGCAACCCTGCAAGAGCTGATTAAGTTCAAATAACCAATCGCCTTCAGGCAATCTCGGTATCAGGAGATACCACTCCTTTCGGTCAGTAAGCTGCGGCTAGAGTCTCGTTCGCACGTCAGATCATTAATCTGCGGCTTTCTCTCTTTTGAAGGTAAAAAAATAAGTTTAACTTTTCTAATCTGTAAACAGGCAAACAAAGCCTATGAACACATTATTGAGGATTTATTCCATGGCTACCGCCACACCTACTGAACATCCTAATCAGGTCAGCGTCCTGACTGAGTATAAGCAGATTTTTGATTCACTCAGCGCTGATGACAAGCTAGCAACGCTCTGGTACGTCTATGACGGACTCGGAGACGAGCGAATCGAGAATCCTGACGACAACAAGGAGTCAGACAGCTCTTCTGAGCTTTACAATCAGCTAAAAGACAAGTCTAATGACGAACAGCTTCAGTTCATGCGTGACGTGCTTTCGGGTGAAAGCAACAACCTCACCAGCAGCTATAGCAAACTGAGCGAAACTACCAAAATCGCGCTGTGGTATCGATTAGGGCAAGGCATGGCAGAAGGTTCTGTCATTCAAGTTCCTAGCGATTACAGCTTGTCTGACAAGGCTAAAGAACTGGTTGAAGAAATCAACAACATCAGCTTTGAAGACAGCTATGTCTTTGTTCGCAATGCCATCGTTGGCTAAGCGTTTCGGCTTACATTTGAGTCGAGTTTAGTTTTGAGGGGGCTTTAACAACGTTACATTCACCAGTGGCGTCACGTTAAAGCCCTCTTCTATCAGCTCTGTTTGAATCTCTTCGCTCAAGCGGCGGCTGGTTGAATCAGCCGCAACATTCTGACCTTTTCGGGGCTGCACGTAAATATTGCTAAGTAATGTATTTTGGCCCTGAATGTTTGCGCGCGTAAAGCGCACATCGCTTTCAACTAGGCTGACGTAAGGGTCATTTTCAACAACTTTTTGGATAATCGCAACAGCCCTTTGCGTACGGCTAGAGCGAAGAAGATCGGGCGTACTAGAAAATTGCCAGCTCAGTAACAAAGCCAATACAACCACAGAGAATCCTATGGCGATCGGAAAGAACCGCCGCTTGCCCCGTTTGTATACTGCGCCTTGCGAATTGAGGCCGTACAGGCGGAATACGACCGCGCAGGCTACGTTAATACCGGCGAGCTGTAGCAATAATAAAAAGACGCCGCTGATCACCATTTCTGGTTTACCGATGGCGATCGCCATCCCAATTAATCCCGCTGGTGGAGCTAGCGCTGCGGCTACCAACATGCCAATTGCAGTCCCAGAGACTAGACTACTGCGCTCAGACTGCACTAACTGCAAAGCACCGGCCACGCCACCTGCTAGCGGCAATAGCACAGCCGTTGCCGACACTTCACTAGCTGAGACCATCTGGTTGGTAGCAACGGTTTGACCAAACAAAAGGCTTAGTATTAGAGTTACGCCTACCACCACTAGCAATGCTACAAAATAGCGCAAAATGCTGCGTTTTAGTAAATTAAAGTCGCCTCTGGCAGTGGCGATCGCAACGTTCATGGCGGGGCCACCAAACGGCGCAATCAACATCGCCGCTACCAGCAAAAACACACTATTGGTGTACAGCCCAATCCAAACAATTATCCCCGCTACAGCCGCGTATGCCAGAAAGCTTGGCCAAGAGCCAATGCTCTGCACCCCTTCCAAAAACACCTCAATTGAGCTGCGCGGCTGCGTTTCCTTTTGACCTTCCGGAATTTCATCAGTCGGTAGCTGCATCGATAAAATTGCGCTGGGCAATAGCGATACCTCCGCCTCGGGCAAAGCCCGCTCTAGTTCTTCTAGCAAATCTCCTACCTGACGATTAGGTAACAGTGCCTTGACGCTATCAATGGGGCCATCTATGCCGGTTACTGAACTCAGCGACAGGTTGCAGCCATTGTGACGGTGGGCTAGTTGTAAAACCGAATCGCCGGAGCCGCTGGGGACTTGAATTGTGAGTTGGCGCATGGGTGTTTTTAGCTCTTTAAAAAGGAGACTCTGCTAAAGATAGTAAAGAGCGCTCAATTTGTCATGGTTCAAGCGGTATAGACAAGCTTGCGGTCACGGCTAAGCCTTATGGTTCAAGCCTTCTGACAGATAAAGACCTCCGCCATTCGACCAAGGTCAAAAAGCAACAGAAAGTTTCTACTGTAGAAGCAGTCTTTTCGAGAATCTTTCATGACCGTTCGTTCATTTTCATTTGTTGTCGGTGTGGTTTACACCGTGCTGGGTATATTAGGGCTCATTCCCGGCTTTGTTGAGACGGCTCCTTCAGTACCCGAAATTATGACGCAAGTTGGCGTTACTCAAGGATACGGCTATCTGCTGGGCTTGTTTCCAACTAACATATTTGGCAGCTTTGTCTATATTGTAATTGGGGCAATCGGCATTGCCGGATACCGCGCTCCCGAAGCTACTGCTCGTCTGTTTGTGGATTTCTTTGCCGTTTGGCTGGGGCTATTCAGCTTATTGGGGCTAATTCCAGTTGCAAATACGCTCTTTGGTCTGATGCCTATTTTCGGTAACGACGTTTGGTTGCATTTGGCTACTGCTGTGCCTGCGGCCTTCTTCGGCTTTGGGCAAGACCAAGGCGCACTGCGCAGTGACCCGGCTAAAGCAGAGCAGCTCAAAGAGTCTTACTACCGGTAAGCAATCGTATCTAGTAAAGCGATCGCATCCTCTCTAAAAATTGCATTATCTCTAGAAATAGTTGTGCAAAGGCCCAGGCAGCCATAGTTGTTGTCTGGGTTTTGTCTATGCTTTGCTCTATGCTTTGGTCTATGTTTTTGATAACCGGTTCCTACCGATTGGAATCGCTAATAGGGTGAGCCAAGTAGGCTGAGCTGTTTAACGATTAACTTCAAATACATTTTTCACTAGCCGCCAGGTTAAGCCGTACACTAGCCGTACATTGACCATACACTATGGAGGCCATTTGACTGACTGGGCACCTTAAGGTGCATGAACATATTTTATTTTTTATTCAAGATGATAAACACAATTGTTGCATTCATCTGTGGCGCGCTGGCGGGCGCGCTGGCGGGTAGCATTGCTTATCGAGCTTATGCAAAATCGCACTGGACAAGGCGTGTAAGGGAAGTCAAGGAATCTTTGTATGACCAGTATAAAGAAAACAGTCAAATAGAAGCACAGCGCAGACGTCAGCTAGAATTGCGGGTGCGTGATTTGCTCGCCAAAGGTGATGCGCTAACAGAAGAAGGCGAGACTTTGACAAAACAGCTAGCCGGTGAAAAGCGCGATCGCCTGCACATGCAAGCTAATTTTGCAAAGATGTTAAAAGAAGCGCAAGCTAACGGCCAAAAAATTCAGAACGATTATGAAGAACGGCTTAATACTGAAAGGGGCGATCGCGTCAAACTACAAACCGAATATGAACATTATAAGAAAGAAGCCGAAGCTAATATAGACTTAGCGCTTAAGCAAGATATTGCTATCGAGGCAAGCAATCGCCAGCTAAAAGCCGAAGTCAGCCGGCTGCGGTCAGAAAAAGAAAACCTCCAGCTTGAGTTTCAAACAGAAAAAGAACAGTTCGATCAAGCACTTAAAACAGCCTGCGAAGATCCTGATATAGACTTTGGCAAAATCATTAGCGAGCTGTTTCCTAGTCTGGAACTATTGCGCGACTCGATTGACGAAATCAACCGCAACAAACGTGACGTCAGCGCCATTCTTCGGCGGCTTCAGGCACTCAACAATAAGAATTTTGAATATTCAAAAAAGGTGCATTCGACTGGCGGAGATTGGTCAGAATGCAGAGCGCCCCATATGAAAATGATCCGACTGTACTATCGCAAAGAAAGTGCATCACCCCGTCACAAATGTGAAGTGCTGGTTTCACGCAAAAAAGACAAAAAAACGCAAGAAAAAGATCTCGCCTGGATCAGACAACAGCCAAAGCAGCGATCGCGCCAGCTACAGTAGGGGCGTAATGCCTTACGCCCGCCGCGCCAGAACGTTATCCCTTTAGGTCATTGCTTTAGGCCGCCTTCACCAGTACAAAATCGCCCTCTACCTTAGCTTCGTAAGTGCCCAAAGGCTCCGCTGCTGGCCCTTCTATAACGCTGCCATCCACCTCAAACTTTGAACCATGGCAAGGGCAGGCAAACTCAGAATCTTTCCAGGCCACCGTGCAACCCTGATGGGTACAGGTAGAATTTACCGCGATCACATTTTCTGTATTGGCAGGGTCGCGAATCACAATCACTGGCCCAGCCGCAAAGTCTTCAGATGCCAAAAAACCAGCCGAATCTAGCTCGGAAACTGTGCCCAGCGAGGCAAAGCCGTCTTCGCCGGGGCTAGAGCCAGCCTCAGCAGTAGCGGTTTCGTTAGCAGCCGGGGCTTCGTCGGCAGTTTCTTCAGGTGCTTCGGCAGTGGGAGTACAGGCGGCGATCGCAACCGGCAAAGAGGTCGCCACTAAGCCTAACCCCACAAAGTTTACAAATTCACGACGTTTCATTTATTTTAGTCCTCTCGATGGCTCAACTAACGGTGTCAAAATCGCAGCGTTTTACAAGAGTTTACGCCATCTTAGACATCAAAACGTCCTCAAATAGAACTCACACCGTATCTGGGTCGATGCCCATTTCTCTCAACTTTTGCGACAACCGTTCTGCCCGTTGCGCCGATGCCGTAGCAGCATCTTGTGCCTGAGTCGCGGCCTCCTGAGCTTGAGTCGCGGCCTCCTGAGCTTGAGTCGCAGCCTCCTGTGGGGTTGGAACTAATGTCCCTTCAGCCATGAAGTATCGAAGCTGTGAGTTGTATACACCCAGGTGTAAACGGAGCTGGCGGCTCCACAAATACCCCGACTCATTGGGTTCGATGGCTTCATATTGGCCTGCCATCAAAACAAATCCTTCGAACTCTAGAGTGTTAGGGTCAAACCAAAAATATTCGGTTGTCCGAAATATGTTTTGATAGAGCTGCTTTTTGGTGGTTCGATCTACCCGAGCGGTGCTGTCAGAGAGGATTTCGACAATTAGGTCAGGGTATCTGCCACCTTCTTCCCAGACTGTCCAGCTTTTACGGGTGCGTCGTTCGGTATTCAAGGCGACTAAAAAGTCAGGCCCTCTAAAGTCGCGTGACTTAAGCTGTTTTGGGCTGAAGTAGACGGTCAGGTTGCCAGAAACAAAAAAATCATTGCGATCGCGCCACAGCCATTCCAAACTCGCAATCAGTAGAAAAATCTGGCGCAGGTGAAGATCGCTTTCCAATTCGGGTTCATCGCTGTAGAGGTCAGTCGGCGGCATCGATGGCAGATCGATCGTCTCGATTGCCTCGGTCGGTTGAGTATCAGCAGATGCTGTGGCCCCCTTTGGCTGAATATCTTTGGTCAGTACCATCGCAAATCACCACAACCTTACAAAGCTATGCTCTCAATTATAAGAAATTATAAGAATCTCAATTATTTTCAAATATAAAGAGGATCACGCTTTTGCGTCAGAAAGAGCAGTGCGGGCCATAGATGCGATCGCCTGATCGGTCGCTTTGGGCAACTGATAATATCGTCCACCCGCCACCTTCGCTAGCTCTTTACCAAACCCGGTTGAAACAAACTTACGCTCAGTGTCAATAATCAACATCTGATAGCCTGTCGTGCGAATGTTAGCGGCAATTTCTAGCAGTTCCGCTTTAATATCAGGCTTTTCTTCATTCTCATCTAGTTCATCGCCCAAAGAACGCGCTAACGGCACATTGCCGCGACCGTCGGTAATCGCCACAATGACGACACTGCCGACATCTCCCGACTTTTGAGCGTTCGTCCCGACCCGTACAGCCTGCATCAGTCCATGCGCCAGAGGAGATCCGCCCCCGCAGGCCATCGTTTCCAATCTACGTTTCGCAGCCGTAATCGAGCGAGTGGGTGGTAACAACACTTCGGCCTGTTCGCCTCTAAAAGGGATCAAAGCCACCTGATCGCGATTTTGGTAGGCATCGGTCAACAGGCTCAGTACCGCGCCTTTGGCATTTTGCATACGGTTTAGCGCCATCGAGCCGGAGGCATCAACCACAAAGATAATCAGCGAACCTGCCTTCCGGGCCAGTCGTTTAGCGCGGATGTCTCCTTGTTCGACAATGACTTTGCGATTAGGGAAGCGATCGCGGCGGGCCTTTTGATAGGGGGCCGCCGCGCGAAGGGTAGCGTCTACAGCAATGCGGCGAGCCTGACCGGTAGGAATAAAGGGCTTGATGTAGCGGCCTCTTTCATCGGAGAAGATAACGCTGTTTTTACCCGAAGTGCCCTGCTTGCTAGTGGTTTGTGCAAAACCTAATAAAGCAGGATCTAGAACAACGCCTTCCGCGTCAAATACAAACTCTTCTGGAATAGTGGGTGGAGTTTCAGGCTGTTCTTCTTGTTCTTCACTATCATCCTCACTATCAGAATCGTCTTCTGGATTTTCGTCAGAATCGTCTTGTTGATCTTGTGGCGGCGGGGGCGGCGGCGGCTGATTGTCTTCCTGGGGCGGGGTGGCGCTAGAGCGAGGGACGATGACTAGCTCTACGGCACTGCGTAAATCATCGGCGGTGACCACAACGCGGCCATCTAGGGCGGCGCAGGCTTTGGCTACACGCACAGCGAACAGTTCGGCCCGGTGGCCCATGACGCCGCCGCGAATGGCTTCGGTGACCAGGTAGTTAATTTGGTCAGGGGTAATGGTGACATCTTTTAGCCACTCGCGCGCGAGAATAATTTGCGTTTTTAGCGAGTCAATATCGTCTTCATATTCAGTTAAAAAGGCGGTGGGGTCATTGGCAAAGCGGTTGACTTGTTCGACCGCGCAAACGCGATCTTCGAGGGAAAGACTGGTGTCTGCGGAGAGGGCGATCGCAATGCGATCTAGCAAATGCTCTCGCAAATTTCCTTCTTCCGGGTTGTAGGTGGCAATCAGCAGCGGCTTGCAAGGATGCTGAAAGCTGATCCCCTCGCGCTCGATTTGATTGCGCCCTTCCGTCAGCGTAGACAACAACAAATTGCTAATTTGGTCATCGAGCAAATTAACTTCGTCAATGTATAGAACGCCTCGATGCGCTTCGGCTAACAACCCCGGTTGAAAGACGCTCTCACCCGTGCTGATAGACTTTGCCACATCGACAGAGCCTAGCAGCCGATCTTCGGTAACGCCTAAGGGAATTTGAATAAAAGGAGCCTTAACGACAGCGGTCGGCAAATCTTCTACGGGCGTGTTTGCCTCAAACCGGCTCAGGGTCTCATCATCCCACTCGCCTGGCTGAGTGGGGTCACAGTTACTAGAGCCTTCAATGATTTCAATCGGCGGCAGCAGCTGATACAGCGCCCTTGCTAGCACAGACTTTGCCGTCCCTCTACGGCCCGCAATCACCACCCCGCCCAGCTCAGGATCGACCGCCGATAGTAGCAGCGCGAACTTGATAGAGTCCTGACCAACTACGGCCATAAGGGGGAATGTTTCGGGAGTATTAGCGGTGAGAAGGGCTGGCATGATCTGGCAGTAACCAAGAATTGTAGGGACGTAGCAGGCTATGTCCCTACGGAATGTTAAGGGATATTTATAGAAGAACTTATGAGGTTTGGCGACCGCTGGTGCTGCCTGGAATAATCGGCACTTCTACCGCTTCACGAAAACCTTCAACACTCTCGTCAAACTGAATGGGCAAAACGCCGATTACGTTTTCGTGGGGGCGAGGAATGATTACCCAGGTTTCTAGAACGCCACCGGGCGCGTTTTGGGCGGCTTCTACGCCTGCTTCCATGGCCGCTTTGACTTCTGAAACATCGCCGCGAATGTTAATGCAAAACCGGGCGCTGCCTGCTCGAATGTAGGTAACTAGTGTCACTCGACCGGCTTTCACCATGGCATCGGCTGCGGCCAATACGGGAGGAAACCCTTTGGTTTCGAGTGATCCAACTGCCTGTCCCATCTATAGCTCTCCTACAACGTGAATGGAGGTCATTTCTACTGCCTTTTGGGGGCTCATGAACTCCATCATTGATTGTACAGGTAGCTGAGCATTGACAGCTTGGTTTCGTCACAGTTTTGTCATTCTACAAATGGCATGGATTCTTCGGTATAGTCCAGCTCTAATGTGGTTAAAACGTTCTGTGTAGGATTGGGAATTAAGGTATGGGCATAAGCCCCATCACCATGACAAGCATTCGCCGCTTTGAGCCCGGCTTCTAGCGCTGCTGCCACTTCTGCATTTGGCCCTCGCACGACAACATACTGGTGACCACTATCAGCCGGGGCAATTTTAATCAGGGTAACGCGGCCTGCTTTGACCATGGCATCAGCGGCGGCAAGGGATGCTGGGAAGCCATGGGTTTCGATGGTGACAACGGCGATAGGCATAGGGAAAGTGTAAAGGAGGAACGATGAACTAAGGAGCCGGTGCGTGGCTGAATGTTTAGCTATTTATTTAATCATACGCTTCCTAAAGACTGAAGTCTAAAGACTTCGTCGCTCACACTTTAATGCCGCTAGGCTGGTTGCGGGTGGCAATAATGCGATCGCACCCCGAATCAGGATAGGCCCAAGCATAATAGCTCTCCTTGGGGTTGCCCCAGCACAGCAGTAAATACAGCTCGCTGCGGGTCGCTTCTACGTCGGCCCACTCCGCATTCTCAATCAGCGTTTCCACCTTCGGTAAATCAATCGGCTCTGGCGGGTTGCTCGCTCGCCACAGCCGCAAGTCGGCAATCGATTCTCGCCAGAAGGCAATCACGGCCCCTTTAGCTGCGCCAAGTCTGAGCTTGTCTTCGGCAGTGGCGGCTAGCTGCGGGTGAATTTCGGGAAAGCGCACGGTGCGGCCCTGAAAGCTGCATTCGCGCCAGACGATACCAGAAACGCCCTCGGCAATTTGGTACTGATGAATTTGTTCGCGAAAGTCCTGAAAGGCGTAGATTTGACTGAGTTTTTGAGGGCCAATGGCTTTGGTAATCACCGGATTATCGAGGCGGCGATCGCCCATCAAGAGGCGATCGCCCCGAACGGCTGCCTTCATCTCCGCATCGAGAATGTCTAACAACTGGGCGGTCGTGTAAGCCATAGCTCGCTAAAGATTACGTCAGTATATCTTGCTTGGATTCTATCAGGAATGCCCAAACCCGGTGGTTGAAATGTCTAAAGCCAGACTATTGATTTTTGCCGAACAGGGCCAAATTCTCAGGAGAAACTCGCCAGGCCAGACAGTACCAACGCATACACACCCGCCGCATCGACTTTTTCTACAACCTGAATAGGCGCATCCTTACCATCGGTAACCCAATCCACAATAGTACGACCCACCGCGTCGCCTTCAGTTTCTACTGTGACTGCTGCCGGGCGTGTTGTAAACAGCTCGGGCGCAAGTAAATAGGCCATTACACAGGGGTCGTGCAGCGGCGCACCCGCCAGCCCATCGCGCTGGCGATCGCCTTGCCCATAAAACGAAAGCATCCCAGCCGCCGCTGTGCTCGCCGGGTTGCCAATCTCGCGGATAGCATCTAGGCGCTCGGGCGTTGTCAGCACTTGATGGGTGGTATCTAGCGTAATTAGCGTCGTCGCAATGCCCGCCGCGAAGACAACAGCAGCGGCGTGGGGATCAACATGGATATTAAATTCTGCGGCGGGCGTAATGTTGCCTGCTTTAATTGCGCCGCCCATAATCACAATCTGAGCGATTTTCTCGGCAATTTGCGGGCATTTAATCAGGGCGATCGCAATATTCGTCAGCGGCCCCAGTGCGGCGATCCTGACCGGATCAGGCGCTTCTAGCAAGGTCGCAATCAAAAAGTCAACGCCGTGCAGGGTCTGCTTTTCAGTCGTGGGCTCGTTCAGGTCTGCGCCCTGCAAACCATTGGCCCCATGCACCTCCTCAGCGGTGGCCAATGGTCGCAGAATCGGGCGCGGACAGCCAGCATAGACCGGCATGTTGGGTTTGCCTGCGAGGGCGCAAATTTTGCGGGCGTTGCTGAAGGTGAGGGCCAAGGGGACATTGCCCGCAACCGTGGTGATGCCGAGCAGGGCACCTAAGTCGGGGGAAGCGTGACCAAAGGCGAATAGAAGCGCGATCGCGTCATCCACTCCCGGATCGCAGTCGATAATAATCGGTGAGGCCATAAGAATAAGGATGAAGAATATAGATTACAAAAGTGAGCGATCGGTATTAATAGGCAAGCCATTGTACGCTAGCGTAATAGCCGTATTACAGGCTCACGGCTTCTGCTTTGGCAAACTCTTTGGCGTTGGTAATAATTGGGATGTTTAAAGATTATTTTTTGAAGGTTGGGTTTACGCGATCGCTCACTAAACTATCGCTGCTCGGCAGCCTAATTATGATCGCAGGCTGCTCGGGCAGCAAGCTCGGCGATACAGTCGGCAAAAGCCTAGAACCCGATCCCCAGCTTGCCGAGAACGCCGAAGTCACTGCGACAGAAACCCCAGAGGCCGCTACCAGGCCACGCCCAAGTCAGTCAGATACAGTGGAGACAGTTCCTGATCCCAAGCCTGACCCGCCTGTCGCCCAAGCGCCCGAGGAACCCAAAGTCACGGGCGGCGATTATACCGATCTTGCCAAAGCGCCCGAAGAAATTCAGCCCTATCTGGTCGATCTGCTGGAGCTAAACCTGTTGGAAGTTCGTCCGCCCACCGCGCCACCCGCCAGCCCCCCGGCGACGACACCCAGCAATAGCGAGCAGAGTAGTGAACAGCCTAAAGCAAAACCGCCCACCCCGCCCGGCCCCGACGAATTTCGGCCCAACCAGGCGATCACCCGCCGCGAATACGCCCGCTGGCTGCTGGCCGCCAACAACCGCTTTTATCGAGGACAGCCCAGCCGCAAAATTCGCCCTGGCGTTACCAGCAGTCAGCCGGTTTTTCAAGATGTCAAGGCCAACGATTCAGACTTTGGCGCAATTCAAGGACTGGCCGAAGCGGGGATCATTCCCAGCCCGCTGACGGGCAGCAGTACGACGGTGACCTTTCGCCCCGATGCGCCGCTGACGCGCAAAGATTTGCTGCTGTGGAAAGTGCCCTTAGATACGCGATCGCCCCTACCCCAAGCCACGCCCGCCGCCGTCGAACAAGCCTGGGGCTTTCAAGATGCCGCTAAAATAGAGCCGCGTGCGCTGCAAGCCGTCCTGGCCGACTACCAAAACGGCGACTTCGCTAACATCCGCCGGGCCTTTAGCTACACCACCTTGTTTCAACCCGATAAAGCCGCCACCCGCGCCGAAGCCGCCGCCGTCCTCTGGCGCTTTGGTAACTCCACCGAAGGGATTACCGCCGAAGAGATTCTCAATCCGACTGCAAGCACCCAGGCAGAAACCTCCGATAGCCCATGAGACCATCCCCCCAGCAAAAGCCCATCTTCAATATGCCGACTATCAGCCCGCCTCGGCTGCGCATTTATGATGCTGAAAATGGTGAGCCCCGCCACGCCACCTGGCTAGAGCTGTTTTACGATCTGGTGTTTGTCGTGGCAGTTTCTCAGCTTGCTCATAAGCTCAGTGGAAATGTCTCGGTTCGTGGATTTTCAATTTATGCCGGGCTGTTTGTGCCGCTGTGGTGGACTTGGATCGGCACCACTTTTTACGCCAACAGGTTTGATTCGGATGACACGGTGCGGCGGGTGATGATGGGGTTGCAAATGCTGGCGATCGCTGCGCTAGCCGTGAATATTCATCATGCTGAAGCAGATACTTCGATTGGATTTGCACTGGCTTATATCGCATCGCGGGGGCTGCTGATTGTGGAATATCTGCGAGCGGCTAAGCATATTCCCGATGCGCGATCGCTCATCTACCGCATGAACCTGGGCTTTACGATTGGCGCACTGCTGTGGGTAGTATCGCTGTGGGTGCCGACGCCCTGGCGGTTTGGGCTTTGGGCGGCTGGGCTACTGGTGGACTTTATTGCGCCTTTACTCGCTGCGGATGCTCAGCGCCGACTGCCACCCCATGCAGAACATTTGCCCGAGCGATTTGGCCTGTTCACCATTATCGTGCTGGGCGAGGCGGTGATTGCCGTGGTCAACGGCATCTCGGAAATAGAGTGGGGAATGGGCGGGGCGATCGCGGCTACTTTAGGCTTTGTCGCGGCCTTTTGCCTGTGGTGGCTGTACTTTGAAAACTCGCTGGGCAGAGCCCTCGAAAAGGCGCGCAGCACCGGTCGAATTCTAATCTTACAAGTTTGGCTATATGGCCACTTGCCCCTGGTGATTGGCCTGGCCGCTGCTGGCATTGGGGTAGAACATATTGTCACCAGTCCAGGCGGTGAGCCCCTGCCCGGTAACGAACGTTGGCTGATGGCGGGCTCTGTGGCGCTGTGCTATCTGGCCCTGGCTGCTTTGCACCGCACAGGCGTTATTTTTGCTTGTAAGGCCAGAACCCGTCATCGCTTAGCTGCCGCTGTGGTCATGCTGGCGATCGCCGCTTTGGGGTCGGCCCTTTCGCCAGTGGGCGTGATTGGCGCGATCGCCCTAATCGGCATCATCCAGGTCATCCTCGACATTTACCAGCATCCTGTGCCCTGCTAAGTGCCCTGCTAGATAATCGGCTCAACTCACCCGCTGGACTGCCGGGCACCGCTGCAATGCCTGGGCCAGTGCAGCGCGATTAATCGGCTTGCTCAAATAGTCATCCATGCCTGCCGCAAAGCAGCGCTGCCGATCCTTGGTCATCGCGTTAGCCGTCATTGCAATAATCCAGGTATCTTGATGCTGTGGCATCTGGCGAAGCTGACGGGTTGCCTCTACCCCGTCGAGTTCGGGCATTCGCATATCCATCAAAATCACCTCGTAGTGCTGTCGCCGAACGGCTGCGAGCACCGCCTTCCCAGACGCTACGACATCGGCTCGGTAGCCCAATAGCTCTAACAGACGCAGGGCTACCCGCTGGTTTATCAGATTGTCTTCAGCAATCAAAATGTTGATCGATATATTGACTGGCGCGGGGGGAAGCGGCTCGTTTGGCACGCTGACTAGCGCCGGGGGCGATCGGCGATCGCCTGTGGTCTCAACCGCCTCAGCCAAAGGCACCAGTGCCAGCGGTCGAATAGCCTGTAGCGCCTGGTAAAGAGACGCCCGCTTAACCGGTTTCCATAAAACAGTGGTATCGCTAAATGTTTCTAGCTGCGCCCCGCCGGTGCTGCTTTTGAGGCTACTCAACAAAATAATCGGCAGCGCCCGCTGGCCGGATTGTTCACGCAGCTTAGCCACCACCCGATCCCGCTCATCGGGCGTAACCACCACCGCTTCATCTAAAATAATGCCGTCAAAGGTTGGATCGCTGCGCATAAACGACATCGCTTCTGAAAATGAAGTGGCCTGGGCCAGGCTAATGCCTAATGGTTGCAGCGTCCATACGAAGTGATCGCGCCGGGTCGCATTGCGATCGACTAGCAGCAGCCGACTGCCCTTGAGGCCCGCCAAATAGTCTGGCAGTACCTGCGGGGCATCGGCTAGCCGCGATCGCAGCGTAAACCAAAACGTACTGCCCTCCCCCGGATAGCTGCGCACCCACAGATCGCCCCCCATGCGCTCGCTCAGCCGCTTACTAATCGACAGGCCCAGCCCTGTGCCGCCATACTTTCGCACCGTCGAAGCACTCACCTGACTAAACGGCTTAAACAGCATACGAACCTGCTCTGGCGAAATCCCAATTCCCGTATCGCGGATGGCAAAGCGAATTTCGTATTGATCGCCCGAGTCATAGGCCGCTGCCGACAGCGCCATATCACCAGACGGCCTTTGCCACCAGGGCCGCAGCCGCAGGGGCGGATCCAGTATTCTATTAAGCAGACGCTGCCGTCCCAGCAAAAATAGCGATGGCCGTTCAGACACCACTCTGGACTGAACCAGCACCGACACTTCTCCCTGCTCTGTAAATTTCACCGCGTTGCTGAGCAAGTTCAGCAAAATTTGCTTAAGCCGTACCGGATCGCCCATAATCACTGGCGGTGTATCGGGGGTAATGGCATACACCAGCTCAAGGCCCTTTCCCGCCGCCCGTGGAGCCAGTATTTCAATACTGCGCTCCAAAAGATCAGCGAGCCGAATAGGATAGGCTTCGAGCATAAAGCGCCCCGACTCTATTTTAGAAAAGTCCAGAACGTCATTGATCAGCGCCAGCAGCGTTTGGCTACTGTTGTTGAGAGTATCGACAAACTCTCGCTGGCGATCGTCTAGCGGCGTCTCTTGAAGCAGCTCTGACAGGTTAACAATGGCATTGAGCGGCGTGCGAATTTCGTGGCTCATCGTGCTCAAAAATGCCGAACGTACCTGAAGCAGCGCATTCGACTGTAACCATCCCAAAATAGTCACCGCCATCCCCACCAGCGATAGCATCATCAGCGGCGGCACCACCAGCAGCAAATAGTCAAACTCAAGCGCCACCATGCTAATCAACAGCCAGCCAGCCACCATCCCCGCGCTAATCACAACCTGCACCAACGTTCTACGCTGACGGAGCCAGCCGCTAAATAACGGCCCCCCAACTAACAGCAGTAGCAAAGTAGCGCTTTCGGGAATCGAGCGCAGCCAGTTTTGCCCCAGCAAATTATCAATCACCGCCGCGTGCATATAGCCTCCCTGCACGGGCACCTGATTGTCGAACGGCGTTCGCAACGGAGCCTGACCGGTGGTAGCGCCATAGCCCACAATGACGATTTTGCCCTTTAAGTAACCTGCCGGAACCTGCCCGTTGAGCACATCTATAAAGCTGAGGGTCGCCAGGTCAGCCGCAGGCCCTGGCCAGTTAATTTTGAGGGTGGTTAACTCTGTGGGAATTTTAATTATTTCTGATTCCAAACCATATGCCTGAATCGCCGCTACGCTCAAAGCAGGCACGCCTTGCCGCGACATTTCTAGCGATCGCGTCAACAAATCACGGTCAATATTCAACCGCAAATGCCCCATAGAAATTGCCGTCTTAGCCAGCACTGGCACCGGCTTAATCAAATTGCCTTTGTCATTCCAGGTTTCGCCAATCACCACCCGGCCATGAGTAGCCATCGCATTAGCAAGCTGCGCATTGGCCGCACTACTCGCCATCAGATCGCGCTCTGCTACCCCATCATCCGAAAACAGCATGTTAAAGACCACCACGCTAGTCTCTTCTTGCTCTAGCAGCCATATCAGCTCGGCGTAATAGCTACGAGAAATCGGGAACTGCCCTAGCTGACTCAAGGTTTTATCGTCAATGCTAATCATTACGATGCGGCTGTCCCAAATCGTCGCCCCTCGCCAGCGTATCAGGTGAGAATCGACTATTCGCTCTAGCGGTGCCCAGGCTTGAAGCTGCATCAGCACGACCACGCCAACCCCAATAATCAGGCCCGGCATCATCCGGTTTAATCCTTTTAGTCGTCTGACAATGGGGATCACGGTGCCACTAGCTCATACTTTTGTTCGGTGCCTAAAGGCGTGGTCACTAGCGCCAGAATGCGACGCTGCCGGTAGCGAGAAAGATCACCGTCTACCGCAGGCAGCGGGATCACCAGATCAAATCGGCCTTCTCGATCTAAGGTTCGCAGTTCGTTGTCAATCTCCAACAAATTAACAGTGTCTGTATATCCTATAATACGGACAGCTCGCTGACCGCGTACGGTGCTTAGCGAAGTAACAAATAAAGTGGGATCGTCTCGCAGCGGCTCTGGTGGCGTTGGTGGCTCACCTGGACGCACCGTAGACTGTTGCTGCGTACCCACAATCACCGTTTCGCCCTGAGCGCTGGTCGCTACACTGCCTGCTAAGGTCGCGACGCCGGTTTGGCCATTAGGCTGTACAGCAATGCCAAATTCAGTTCCGCGCACGCCGCTGACGCCCGCTGGCGTATAGATTTCTAACCGGCTACCGGGATTAGTAAGAGGGCGCACTTGCAAGCGCACCTGCCCCCGATCGACTGCTAGTTCGGTGACTCGCCCACCGTCGGCAGTAATGCTCAACGACTGTACGCTCAAACGACTATTTTCGGCCATGGTCACAAAGCCTGTGCCGGTATCCACGTCTAGTCGGGCAGATGCCTCTGAGCCTGTGATGACAGTGTCGCCTGCGCTGACCAGGCGATCGCCTATCCTGGCTGCTCGCCGTTCGCTCTGGTACGGGATCAATGCTACCGGCCCCTCCTTCTGAGTGAGGGTGAGCCAGCGATCGCCCCTAACAGTGAGCGATTGACCATGAGCTACCGTTGTCAGCGCAACCACCAAACAGCACACAGCAGCAAACAGAAACGAGCGACGATTTTTTGACATTGCACAGAAAAAAAGCTAGATCTCACTATGTCATGACATCTGAAGCAAGCGCTAGAAAAAATCCTTAATCACTAGCAAAACGCTTTTACTTCCTTCTTTTAGCGACTGTAAGTAACCCGCGAGCGATAGCCCTGCTGCCTCAAAATTCGATGCATGGCTTCGGCTTCACTACGGCGGGCAAAACTACCGACTCGAATATGAGAGCCCAGGCGATCGCGAGTTAAAAAAGCATCGGGCACGCAAGCCCGTATAGCTGCTAGATTGTCAGGGTTATTGCTCCTCACGATCACTCGATATCGCCGATCGAGCTGATTTCCGATCACAATTACCGCTTCATCTTCGTCTTCAAGTATTTGAGTATTCAATGGCTCAGATTCTGGGAGAAACTCACATGCCTGCTGAGTTTGCTGGGCTAACCCATCCGCCGCCAAAGCGTCTGCCGAATCGTCATTGGCCAAAGCATTAGCCAGCGTAGGGGCAGTCGCCATTAGCCAAATCGCAGCGAAAGCGCCGACTCTAAAACATTGCTTAACTTCCCACCCAAAAGCGGGCAATCTACCACTGCTCGATCGCCTATTCATTGGCAAATTACCTCGATCATCGCACCGTTGACCGTTAACTCAAGCAGCTAACATATCAATCTTCAGACAGGCTGGCAACGGTATGCTCGGGTCGCGTCGCAGGCACAGACAGGCGAGCACCCGTCAAGCGATGGTGAGTCATTTTGGGTAATAGCATCCTCACAGGCTCTTTAGCGCCTGGTAGCGGATCGGCTGTAGAAAATTCTAGACCAGCGGGCTGGTGTGCAGAATCAGACAGTGCGCTTGTCGGTAGGGAAGCCCTGACGACGCTGAGACGGCTGGCCTTGAAGCTATCAATACTATCTGCCTCAGGGACTTCGAGCAGGACATGGCCGCCTACGCTCAAAATCACTATCAGCGACAGCAGCCCAATCCCACATTGCCTCAACGTCCCTCTCACAAATCGCTTAATGCTCAGCATTGCCAAAGGCGGTTCCCCGAGAGAAGGCACTTTTGTAGGCGAGCCGGTTAAAGAATGGCCGGTCGGAAAATGGCCCAGAGGATTGACTGAAGAACTGGAGTAAAAGTTAAACACGGCGGTGAAGGGTTAGAGTTCCTTAACGATAAGCAACATTTGTTTAAGCTATCAGAAAAGCTGATAGAGGGGCAATTGTCTTGCCGGTTTTTTAGCTGTCTTTTAGTGGGAAGTTAGGAGTCAGGAGTCGGGAGTCAGAGCCTGCCTTCTGCCTTCTGACTTCTTTCCCAGCCAGTTTTTCCCGATTTAAGTTGATTCCCTATTCATCTACTTATTCATCTGACGCTGACGCTTTCGCTCGCGCAGCTTTTCACGTCTAGCATCGCTCAGCGACTGAATACAGTGCGGGCAAGACACTTCACTTTCATAGTCAGCAGTGGCCTGATCGGCGGGCGAAATCGGATGCCCGCAGGCGTAGCACATGGCATACGAGCCTGCTTCGAGGCCCTGCTTAATGGAGACGCGCTCGTCAAAAACGAAGCATTCGCCTTTCCATAGGCTTTCTTCTGCTGGAATGTCTTCTAAATATTTAAGAATGCCGCCTTTGAGGTGATAAACCGATTCAAAACCCCGCGAAAGCAGATAAGCGGAAGCTTTTTCGCAGCGAATGCCGCCAGTGCAAAACATCGCGACCTTTTTATGCTGGGCCGGATCTAAGTTGTTGTTTGCATAGTTAGGAAATTCGTGAAAGCTTTCTGTTTGAGGGTTTTGGGCTCGCTGGAAGGTGCCCATGCTCACTTCGTAGTCGTTGCGGGTGTCAATCACAACAACTTCTGGATCGCGGATGATTTCGTTCCACTGCTGGGCGGTAACGTAAGTGCCGACTTGCTGGGTAGGGCTAACTTCGGGCAGTCCCATCGTGACAATCTCTTTTTTTAGCCGAATTTTGAGCTTTTCAAACGGGAAGGTTTCAGCCGCAGAGAGTTTGATATCTATATCACTCAGTCGCGGATCTGATTTGATCGCGCAAAGAACAGCCTCTACGCCCTGACGCGGGCCAGCAATCGTGCCGTTGATGCCTTCTGCTGCCAGTAAAATGGTGCCTTTAACGCCCTCGCTTTTACAAACTTCTTTAAGCGGCTGTTGTAAAGATACGTAGTCGCTCAGCGCTACAAATTTATAGAAGGTTGCAACAGTTAAAGGCATATCGATGGCGCAGGACGCAGCGTAGATAATATCAGTTTCCATTTTGCCACTCGCCGGACTGAGTGAACACGGCTTTGGCCGCTCTGTGCAAGAGTGAATGCCGGTAAACTAAAGCGCTCATGTCTTCGCTGTAGCCGCCACCGATAACGCAGGCGAGGGGAATGCCTGCTGTATGGCAGGTTTGGAGGACGGTGCGATCGCGCTCAAAAATTCCCGCATCCGTCAGCGCCAGCTTCCCCAACCGATCTGCTTGATGCACATCTACGCCCGCATCATACATCACCAAATCAGGCTGCAAGCGAGTGAGTAAAGGCGAGAGGTGCTGGCGTAGCACCTTCAGATACTCACCATCGCTCGTATTTTCAGCCAGCGGCACATCCAAATCGCTCTGCTGCTTGCGGCCCGGAAAGTTAACGTCGCAATGCATCGAGAAGGTAAACACACTCTGGTCGCCCTGGAAGATAAAAGCCGTACCATCGCCCTGATGTACATCCAGATCAACAATCAGCGCGGAGCGAATCAGGCCCTGAACTTGGAGAACTTTGATCGCCACCGCCAAATCGTTAAAAATGCAAAATCCTGAGCCGTAGGCCGGGAACGCATGGTGGGTGCCGCCCGCCGTATTGCAAGCTATGCCATGCTGTAAGGCCAGCTTAGCGGTCAAAATGGTGCCGCCCACCGCCGTGCAGGTTCGCATTACCAGGCCCTCACTCCAGGGCAAGCCAATTCGTCGCTGTGCTTTTGCTGTCAGTGTCCCCTGGCAATAAGCCTGTACATAGTCTGGCTCATGGACTAGCTCTAGCCACTCGCGGGGGGGTGCGCCGGGTTGATAAAGCTGGTTTTGGGTGATGACGCGATCGCCCACCAGCAAATCGCGCAAAAGCTGAAACTTGGGCATCGGAAAGCGATGGCCAGCGGGCAAGGGCGTCACATAGGCCGGATGGTAAACCACAGGGAAATGAGTCAAGGTACTACTGAACCCGCGCGCCTCGGTAGCGCATCTGACTTTTTGCTGCCGACCGCTGCGCAAAATTGGGCATGTCGCCCTGATGGCCCATAATCATCACCGCATCGCCCTCCTGCAAAATCTCATCTGGCCCAGGGTGAACCACAATCGTCGTATCTTTGCGCTTCAGCGCCACAACAATAAACGTGCCGCGCCCGTGCGTCTCGACCGCACCAATGGTACGCCCCTTCAAAGGCGAATCAGCTAATACAGACAGCTCGTTCACTTGAATATCAATTTCAGCTAGCAGCTCGTTCAAATTGGCGCGACCGTCATCTTGGGCAATAAAGTTGACGGCGTTGGGATGGCTGATGATGTGAGCCATTCGCAGTGCGCCAATGGTCGCCGGGAGCACCACCTGATCGGCCCCGGCGAGCCGCAGCTTTTTGGCCGAAGACGGCAACGTGCCCCTAGCCACGACCATCAGCTTTGGGTTTAGCTCACGCGCCGTTAGGCTAATGAACACATTGGCCGCATCGTTGGGCAGCACGGTGGCGATCGTCCGGGCTCTTTCAATGCCGACCGCCTGTAAATGATCTTCGTTGGTTGCATCGCCCAGATACACCAAATGACCATTCTGCTGCGCCGCATTAATCCGCTCAGGACTCAGGTCTAAGATAATGAACTGCTGATGGTCTTCTCGCAGTTTTTTAGTCAGCATTTGGCCCATACGCCCGTAGCCACAAACAATTACGTGGTTAGACAGATTCTGAATTTCTTGACTCATTTGCCTGATGCGAAGGGTACGGCGAATTTCGCCAGCGGTCAGCATTTGCACAAAGCCAGCGACAGTGTAGGCCACCGACAGCGCCCCGGCAATGATAACTAAAATGGTAAAAACCCGCAGGCTAGTAGTTTCTAGCGGCTTTACTTCACCATAGCCCACGCCAAAAATGGTGATCACCACCATATAGATAGCATCCAGTAGCGTCCAGCCTGCCAGCACGTATCCAGTCACCGCCACGACTATGGTGACCACAAAGAACAAAACGCCCGTAATAATTCGCTGGAACGAACTTTGGCTAGAAGACAGCAATCAATTAAGCCTTCACAAGGGGTAAAGAGACATTTTACTAGGCGTTCATGTTTTATATTGTAGTGAGTATGACCTTAGGCTACGAAGTCATAGAATGCCTTTTAAGATGACTTGTCAGGCTGATCAATTTTTTCTAAAAAGTCAATATAAGGGGGCTGATTAGGCCCAGAGATGAGTTCAAACTGGTCAACGCTAGGCAGTTTTTGTTCAGCCGTGACGTTGGCACTCAGATGCCCTTTGAGCTGTTGAAATAGCTCAGCGGAAGCACAAAGCACATGATCAGCGATGTCAATTATCACCTGCGCCCACTCTTGAGTCTCAGGTTTTGTTTCTGAGATTGACCACTGAGGTTGAGCTGTAAAGATGTCGTCGAATATAGCTAAATACATTTGAACGCCAAGCTGATGCCACCGCATCAAACCATAATACGATTGGGCGGTGAGCACCGTTGCCGTGTCTATTCCCAAAAACAAGTCTTTTCTGGAGATGTCAACCGGGTCGTCTTCTAATCCCTTGACTGGCCCAATACCTAGCAATTCAAGGCTAAATTGCCTGGCGTAACGGTAGATTTTCCCATCGGCATAGATAGGCTCGACCCGACATTGTTGTGAAGACTGCTTGAGCAATCTCAGAACTGTGGCACGGACTGTGCCTTTGTCGGATTCCTTTAACCGGTTTTGAAGGCAGCAAGAGACATCTACAAGCAGTTGAGGCCGACCAAAGCGACCGGTGTTTCGCGCGATCGCCTCTGCCGTAGCCACCAAATCCTCTTCGCGAGGACTTGCTGAACTTTCTATCGTTTTGAACGACGCTAGCAACCGTTGGTAACGCGCGTACGGGCTGTCGGCGACAAAGGCTTCAATGGCTTGACAGTAAAGCGTTCCAACCTTATCTGGGTTGTGATGTTGAGTGATGTATTGATATCCCTTCTGTCCTAAATCTTGGCGTAAGGCAGCATCAGTATAGAGTGTTTCTAGAGCTTGCGTGAGTTGGCGATCGCTAAAATCATCTGGCAGCTTCATCACCGCATGGTCTGGATAATCGGCCATCGTACCGTGGCCATTAACAATCAGCGGTAACTGATAGAGCATCGCTTCTAAAACAGCGCCAGAAGTTTCTCCTCGTGAGAGCGTACGAAGCTGAACCGCCATGTCTGCCGCTGCTAAATACTGATGATAGATTTCTGAACTTGCAAAGCCAGTAATCTTGACGCGATCTGTCATCCCCGCCTGCTGAATGGCCGTCAGCAACTGCTGGCCATAGTTACCCGAGTGATTCTCCCCTACAAAAACCAGGTGACAGCGTTCGTTATTAGCCAGTTTTGAAGCCAACCAAGCACTCAGCAGTCTTTGATTGAGTTTTGTCGGCGCAACCAAGCCAAAAGAGCAAATGAGTAAATCTTCGTCCTTAATCTGTAGCTTCTCTCTCGCCTGCGACTTACTTATTTCGTGGGTCGAGGAATGAAGGTGAGGAACTAACTGCCAATTTTGGCTAGCGCCTTTCCCGTACCATTGGTTTGCGAGGTCTTTTGAGTATTGAGAGTGAATGATGATGCCAGTCGCATTTTCAATGACTGACTTGTTGGCAGGGAAATGGAAAACTGCCGCCTCTGCACCTTCATTAATTAAGCTTAAAAGCGCTAAATATCCATGAGCATAATAGAGTGACTGTGAGAGGATTCCGGCAGGCCCAACAAAAATATCTATCCACTGCAAAACGCCGCTCAAATAGAAATCGTGTAGAGTAACAATCCCTGGATACTGCTCTAGCAGCTCAAACATATGGTGGTGAAACGCAGAGTTGCCAAACTGATAAAGTCTGCGATCAAATTCTTGAGCATGTGCTTTAAACCAATCTACAGACTTAACCACTACGCCCGTATCAGCCCAAGAACCATCAACGGTAGACTGGTCAATAATCAGAGTGATATCGTATTGCTGTGCTAAAACAGGTAGTAGCTCAGCGCTGTAATTGGCAATTCCAGAGCGCTCGGGCGGCATTGGTGAAACAAAGGCCAGCTTAGGCTTGGCCGCAGAAAACTCTACCTGAATTTTGGGAGTTGTCGGGCGGTTCTGTTCGTCAATCTGCTCAAATGCCGCTAAAGTTTTACGAGCAGAGGCTTGCCAGGAAAATTTAGCTGCCTGCTGTGGGGCAAACTCTTGCAGAGAGTTTCTAAAGTTGGGGTCTGTCAGTCCTTGATGCAGCGCCTGGGTAATCGATTCTGTGCGAGTAGGGTCAAAAAGTGCGTCGTCTCTGCCAATGACTTCCGGAATGCTGCTTGTGCTAGATCCAATAACGGCTGCTCCGCAAGACATTGCCTCTAACGCTGGCAAGCCAAACCCTTCATGCAGCGAGGGGAAAACAAACAACTCGCAAAGATTATACAGCGCGACCAAATCTGCATCGGGAACAAAGCCTGTAAGTACCATTTCGCCTGGCGCTAGCTGGTAACGGCTGGCTAAAGCCATCAGGCGCTCCCGTTCATGCGTTTTCACTGAGCAGACAATGGCAAGCTGATACGCCTGGCGAATGTCTGAAGGGAGATTTCCATAGGCTTTAATCAACCCCTCAATGTTTTTGCGAGGGTCAATACCACCGGTATACATAACAAAGGGGCGGATTAGCCCATAGCGCTGTCGCAGCACCTGAACCGCGTCTACCGAGAGCTGCACAGGGCGAAAATGGTCATCAACGGCTGTCGAGACCGTCACAATTCTGTCTTCAGGCAGTTCCAGAGCTGCTAAGGCTTCTTTTCTAGAATGCTCAGAAATGGCAAGGAGAAGGTTAGCTTTTTTGAGCGACTCGATTTTGCGATAGTACCAAGATCGAATTAGCTTGTTCTCTAGGTAGGTTTCTTCTCTCATTAACGGAATCAAATCGTAGAGCGTAACAGCGGTCGCCAGTGCTGGATCGAGAACGCCTACGGAAGTAATAATGCTGTCGCCTATGCCCTCAAATAGGCTAGATACATGCACGACATCTGGCCTCAGGCAACTAATCACATGTTCTCTAATCCGTTCAGATGCCTGTAGACGCCAGAGATTACGAGTATCCTCTTCGCCGGTAGGCCCCGGAAAATCGTAGACCACGATACGCTCAGCGGGAATGTCAGCAGCAAAGCTTTGGCGAATTTGGGCGATCGCCTCTAAAAACTTTCCGTTTAAACACAGCCATAGCTCATGATCGCTTGCTTGATGGGCCATCGCTTTTGCTAAGGCCATACTATAGCGGCCAATGCCACGGTTTCGACTACTCGCCGACTGACAGCCCTGAAGGTCAATAACAATTCGCATAACTATAAAGATGAACTCTTCTATCTACGTACTATCTAATCACCTGTCTCACTAATCACCTGTCTCAGGTCGTTTAATATTCTCACGGCCCGAGGTGGGATGTCTGTCTGGTTTAAATGCATGAAGTCATTCAATTTTGAGGCTGGTTCCTCGTGCAGAAGACTGCTTATACGATAAACAAATGTTGGATACTTATTGGCAAGCGTCTTTGCCATTTGACGTAGACGAGGCTGCGCTATGACTTTACGCAAAGCCTGGCGAATAATTTTACGAGGTAAATGCTTAGATAGCATTTTTGTGTTTCTAGCCAGATTCAACAGCCCTCGCAAAGGCGCAGTGACCCGCATAGAACGGCTACTAAGCAACTCTTGTATGGCTGCTTCTAGAACGTGATTATTGTTGGTTTGAGAACTTAACTGTTTTCTCAGATCGCCTGCTTGGGCTTCTAGAAAGTTACGTTTAGCGTCAAGGCTTTCATAGGCTGCTTTGAGCGTCTCATACTGCTGGCGAACGACAGTGGAGTCACAGAATCGTTCATATCTATCCCAAGGATTAGGAGGGGCGTTAAACATGCTGGCCAGTTTCGCATGCTCGTCGGCAACATAAAACCGGTTCAACCCATCAAAGTAAACAAACTGGTAGCCATTATCTACGATCAGATGCTCCCATTGGTAATGATCTAAGATCTGTGTTTGGGGCTGAGTGGCTTCTACTAAAATAATCCAAGGTCTGACGGAGGTGAGATCGAGTCCTTCTAGAACAGATTTCTCGCTGCCCTCAACGTCCACTTTGAGGAAATGGATCTCAGAGACGTTTTGTTCCTCACAAATATCGGTTAATGTTCGAACCGGCACTATCTGCTCACTCACTTCATAGCCTTGGTCTTGAGCGTGTCGCTGAGCATAGTCTTCGCTAGCTGTGGAGAGGCCGGTTCCTGCAACCTCAAAAAGGCGCAGTTCACCGTTTCTATTTCCCGCAGCAATTTGTAAGTTAATGTCCCTTTGGCGTTCTGCACTCAGTTTTTTGTACCACTCGGTAACAGGCTCAATGTTGATACCGTTCCACCCGCGATCATAAAACGCTTTGGTGAGTGAATCTTGAACAGGATCGTTAGCGCCCACATCTATATAGAACCCTTGTTTCACATGCTTAAGCGATCGCCACAGCATGACATCCTCATAGTTTTGAGCGTAGGAAATAAAATTCATTCTTATCTAATCTCAATAGTAGGAGGAATCCAAGCGCTACCCGCAAATTTCACCTTATCCATGTTGGCAACTTCAAAAACATGAGCCAAATCTCGCCATTCATAGTTGTCTGCCATGTGAGTGTCAGTGCTGACTAGCGCTGTTGAAACAGAGTAGGTTCCGGGCCCCAAATTCATTGAGAACCTGACGTAGAAAGTCAAGCGATCGCCCTGGCTCAAATCATATGCAGCCTGGTTAGTGTGCCAGGTATTAGTGCCATATATGGTCTGACCTAGACGATCTTTGATCATGTAGCCAAGGACTAAAACAGGAAGATCTTGATTAATTTCTACCTGAATTCTTAACGATACAGAATCGCCGACGTTAACAAATTCAACCGGATTATCTTGATTATCCAAAAGTGCGATCGCCGCAACGCTGGCTTCACCCGTGCCGGAGATCGTTTGCACCTTGCCGTCTTTGAGCGTTTGCACCCTGATAGTAGCGTTCTCTTTTTCAGCAATTAGAGCGTTGTAATAATCCATAACGGCCTCTGGATTGCCATCTTTAACAACCTTGCCATGGTCAAGTAGGACGGCGCGCTTGCATAGGCTTTGAATAACGCTGCGATCGTGAGAGACAATTAATAGGGCAGTCCCTTTATCTTGAAATTCACGAATGCGGTTGAAGCTCTTATGCTGAAAGTAGGTATCGCCCACAGAAAGAGCCTCATCGACGATTAACAAATCGGGGCGAAAAGCTGTGATCACTGAAAAGGCCACTCGCATTTGCATGCCACTAGAGTAGGTATTGACAGCCTGATTAAAATATTCGCCAATTTCTGCGAAGCTTTCAATCGCTGGCATTACAGTCTCAATTTCTGCTTGAGAGAACCCCATAAGCCCGGCAGAATGATAGGCATTTTGACGCCCCGTAAAATCTGGGTTAAACCCCATCCCCAGCTCTAGAATGGAGCCAATTCGTCCGTTTACCTGAACGTGTCCGGTTGTGGGTAGCTGCGTACCAGTGACAATTTTGAGTAGTGTACTCTTACCTGCCCCGTTTTGCCCAACAATGCCAACGGCCTCTCCAGGTGAAATAGAAAAAGAAACCCCCTGCAATACGCGATGTTGAACAGCGGGCTTGGCAGGTAAACCAAACCAAGAAAGAACCCTGGCTAGCTCAGAACGGTACTGGACATAAGTTTTTCCTAGATTCTCTACCTGTAGCACGGGCCTGTTCATAGGACATCTACCATCTCACTGCTGGCGCGCCGAAAGAGCGTCATGGCGATTCGGAGCAATACCATAGCAAGCAGAGAAATACAGCCGAGCGCTGGCCAGGAAGGTGCTCGGTCAAACAGAATAGCATTTTGGAAGCCCTGAACTAGCCAATACATGGGGTTGAGCTGCATCCACGGCAGCAGGGGCGCTGGCACGATACTGGCCGGATACACAATGGGCGTAAACCACCAGCCTAACTGCAAAACAATTGGCACAATTTGACCAATATCGCGGATAAAAACGTTCAGGGTGCCTAAAATCAGTCCGATGCCTAAAGACAAAATCAACGTGATCACCATCAACAGGGGTAACCATACAACGTTAAAGCCAGGTATAAAGCCTAAGACTGCTAAGATTATCAAAATTGCGCCTAACAGAAGCAGGTTATTGACGACTGCCGAGCCAGTGACAATCATCGGCAGGCAAATACGAGGAAAAACCAGCTTTTTTAGCAGATTCCCATTGTCAATAAATACCGTCAGACAGCGAGTTATGATTTCGGTAAATATATTCCAAGCTAGCGTACCAGATAGCAAATAGACCGGATAGGCTAGCTTATTGTCGGACATATCAGGCAGTCGGCTAGAGAGCACCTGAGATAAAATTAGCGCAAACATCGCGGCCTGAACCAAGGGGTTGATAATCATCCATAGTCCGCCCAAGCGGCTGCGGACAAAGCGGCTGCGAAAATCAACCTTAATAGACGACAAAATGAAGTATTTATATCGCCAAACAGACAGAAACAAAGACTTCATATCTACTCAGATCCCTGGCTATAGGGGCACCGTCCGTACAATACAGACAGTTGGCTAGTGTATAGCATTTTACAGGCCGCTGCTTAGCTAGTAGGGACGCTTAGTAAACGGGTTGCTATGATTTGCCAAACTTTCAGATGTATGACGCTTTGGCATTTACCTATGAAAGGGCGGATGCTGTCAATTCTATCTATCAATTTCTGATATCCTTCCTTCTGATATTTCTGATGAAGTCATTGCTTGTCAATCTGTCAGCGTTAATGGATCGCCCGACTGGCATCAGCACCTATGCGCAAAACCTGATTCCATTTTTTCAAAAGCTCGACCCGACTTTCCTCACTGCACTGCCGCTGCGCGATCGCAACGCTATGACCATTCCACCGGGTCTATCGCCCGACTTTGGTCGCAAAGGCCACCTGAAACGGTTGCTATGGCTACAAAACGAAATGCCGAAGTACTACCGTCAATCTAACGGGGGATTGATTTTTTCGCCGCTGCCCGAAGCGCCGCTCTATTCAGACTGTCGATTTGTGGTGACCGCCCACGACACGATTCCGCTCAGATTTTCTGAGTTTTTCCCCTGGCACCTGGTGAGCTACTTTCGGCATTACATTCGCCGGGTGCTGGCTCAGGCAGAGCACATCATCTGCAACTCTGTGACGACGGCTCGTGACATTGCTCACTTTTATCAAATACCAGAGCGCAAAATCACGCCTATACTGCTGGCCTACGATCGGCAGAATTTTCGGCCTGTGGCGGTGGAACCGGGCAATTATTTTCTCTATTTGGGCAGACAAGACGCGCATAAAAATATTCCCCGGCTGATTTCTGCTTTTGATCGGGTTTGCCAGCAGAACGCCGAGGTGGAACTCAAGCTCGTGGGCTCTCAGGACAAACGCTATCGACCAACGTTAGTTGCCCAGGCTGACTCGCTTGGTATTGGCGATCGCGTCCATTTTATTGACTATGTAGATTATCACCAGCTACCCCGGCTGCTGAGCGGCGCGATCGCCCTGACGCTGCCCAGCCTGTGGGAAGGCTTTGGCCTACCCGTCATCGAGGCCATGGCCTGCGGCACGCCTGTGATCACCTCTAACCTATCGTCCTTACCAGAAGTCGCTGGCGATGCCGCCCTTCTGGTGGATCCCTATAACATTGACGAACTTGCAGATGCAATGCGATTAGTCGCTAGCGATACTCAACTGCGGCAGACCTTGCAATCGGCAGGACTCCAGCGAGCGCAGCACTTTAGCTGGCAAAAAACAGGCGAGCAGACAGCGCAGGTGATCGGGCGGTTCATGTAAGCGGCGGCCTGGTTGCAGAACCAGCTTGCAGAAAACCTGCTCAGCCGTCTGATAGGTCGCATAAGCCACCTATCACCAGATGACTATGACTTTTGCGATCGCGCCAAAACCAAAACAGGCCGTACGTACTAAAAAATCCGGCTGCGATCGCCAACTGCATCCCTATAGGGCTAAGTAAACGCTTTCTATAGATTATTGAATTGAATAGATTGCTGAAGCCACACTATATTGCATCGCCCCGTTATCCCCATGTCTACAATGCTCACGCTTGGTTCTCAAGGTCGCGCCGTCCGGGCACTTCAAACCAGCCTCAACACAAGGTTTGAACAGCTCGGCATGATTGATTCAATGTCTGTGCAGGTCGATGGCCGCTTTGACCACGAGACCCTGACGGGTGTGAAATACTTGCAGTGCGTGGGGGGGCTGCCGGTAAATGGCCAGGTAGATCTGAAAACTCAGGGGTTCATTCATCATGGAGAAGCCGGACTAGAAACCTTAGCGATTGGGAGCCAGGGCACAGGCGTGATGGCCGTTCAGCAGGTGCTGGCGAGTATTCAGATTCAAGTTGAAACCAATGGCTGCTTTGATGAGCTAACGGCCAGAGGGGTGAGGATTTATCAGCAGAGACATGGGCTGGTGGCAGATGGGACGGTAGGGCTGAAAACCTGGGAAAAGGTGGTGCGATCGCGCCTACAGGATCTGCCCTGTCTGGCTCTGCTGCCTGATCCCTACGCTATAGCATGACCCTCACCGACAAAAAGCCACTGGCCCGGTGGTTTTGGTAGCATACAGATCCGTCCATGCTCCCCTTATGCCCCTCGATCTTGCCCGCTTTTACCGCGCTGCCAATCCTAGCCGCCCGCTCAAGGTCACTCAGAGCGAAGATCGGCGCTACTACATCGATTTTTCCTCGGTACGCGGCGGCGATATTGTCAGCGAAATTGGCCGCACTATCGTCAGGCTGTCGCCCAACGAACCGACCACGCAGCTATTTACCGGACATATTGGCTGCGGCAAATCGACAGAGCTATTTCGGCTGAAAGGCGGACTCGAACAACAGAATTTTCAGGTGGTTTATTTCGAGTCGGATCGAGATTTGGAAATGGCCGATGTCGATATCAGCGATATTTTGCTGATGATTGCCCATCAGGTCAGCGAAAGTATGGAAGCGATCGGCATTCGCCTGCGGCCTACTTACCTAGAAAAGCTCTTTCAAAGCCTGATGGAGACCCTCCGGTCACCGATGGAAATCAGCGACGTTAGCTTTTCGGTAGGCATTGCCGCGATTACGGCCAGAGCCAAAGAAAGCCCCGAAATGCGCAGCCAGCTCCGGCAATACCTGGAGCCGCGCACCAAAAGCATTATTGACGCCATCAACACCGAAATTTTAGAAGCGGCGAACCAGCAGCTAAAGGCGCAGGGCAAGCGCGGCCTGGTGGTGATTGTCGATAATTTAGATCGCATTGACCCGATTAACCGGGCCGATGGTCGCAGTCAGTCAGAATACTTATTTGTCGATCGCGGCGAGCAGCTTAAGCGGCTGAATGCGCATGTGGTGTACACCATTCCTTTGGCGCTAATCTTTTCGGACGAGCTGCCCCGTTTGGCCAATCGGTTTGGCGTTGCCCCCAAGCTGTTGGGGATGGTACCGGTATCGACCCGCACCGGAGAGCCCTTTGAGCAGGGGCGATCGCTCTTACAAAAAATGGTATTAGCGAGGGCCTTCCCGACGCTGAAGCCGGGCGATCGCGAGCAGCACATTCACCAGGTATTCGACTCGCCCGACACGCTGATGCGCCTGGTCACCATCAGCGGCGGCCACATGCGCAACCTGATGCGGCTGCTGTACGGCTGCTTGCAAAAAGTCGATCCGCCGATTACCCGCCAGGTGCTAGCGTCCGTGATTCGCGATGAGCGCGATGCCATGCTAGGGCTGATTGACGCCCAGGAATGGCGGCTGCTGTTTGAGGCCATCAGCGAAGGCGATGAGCAGGGTAATGAAGCCTATAACCCACTGCTGCGCAGCCTATTTTTGTACGAGTATCGCGATCAAGACGGGCGTTGGTTTGGGCTTAACCCCATTTTGGCAGAAACGACGCGCTATCGAAGCTGGCAGGCTAGCCGATCGTAAACGCCAAGCGTGAACGATTTCGGGGATGGTTCTGGGTGGGAGCGAAAGCGATAGAATACGGGGTATATATCAGGGCACAGATCGAACGTGATTTCAGGGTGTCTAGCAACAGCATTTCGGTAGCGCAGTGGCAAACGACCAAACTTTAGACATTGTGACCTATAACAAAAACGCCCTGCGTAACCTGCGGCGAGCGATTATTTTGGGTCAGGGCCAGTTTTCGCTGATTTTGGTGCGGGTGAACTACCACAGGCTTCAGCAGGTACTGCTACGTGAGCTGCGCGAACAGCTCCATTTCAAGCTGGTGCAATTGCCGCCAACGGCCCCAAATTTAAGGGCGGCCATCCTCGATCAAGCGCCGACCTCACAGCGCCTGATTCCCAAAACCTCAACCGCAAGAACCCCGACCGCAAGAGCCGCTGAGCAAATACAGGCGCTGATGATCACGGGTCTGGCAGAGGTCAATGCCCTGGAGCCGTTGTTAAAAGCGGCGAATTTGGGCCGAGATGAGCTGCCCAAAACATTCAAAATGCCGGTGGTACTGTGGGTAAACGATACGGTTTTGCAGCATTTAAACCGCTATGCGCCCGATCTGAAAAGCTTTGCGGCCACGCCAATTCGCTTTGAGTATCCGGTGCGATCGCTCATCACCGTCCTCACTGCCCAGGCCAACGACACCTTCAGCCAAATTCTAGACATCGATCAGGGCATTGTGCTCAACAACCGCCTGCCTGCTGGCATTCAAGCGCCCCTGGCTAATCAGGAGTTGTTCTTTGCGCTACTTCAGCTAGAAAGTGAAGAACAGGCCGTTAGCAACGAACTGATCGCCGACTTGTTGTTTCTGCAAGGACGAAACTTACATCAACAAGGCGATCTAATTCGGGCTCGCAGCTATTACGAAAACAGCTTGGCCTACTGGCAAAAACAAAAAACCACTCACGAAAGAGCCGACTATCGCGCCCTCAGCAGCCTGGACAAAGAAGCGGTTTTACAATTTCACCTGGGCCTGTGGTGGCGCAGCTACGGCGTCACCAAAGCGCGTAGCCTTCAAATCGATCGCAAAGCAGATGATTATGTTCAAGCCTGTTTGAAGGCTCAGGAATATTTTGAAAGCTGTCTGAGCATTTTTCGTCAGCAAAATCGCCTTGATCGCGTTGGGCGTTTTATTTTGGCCCTGGCAGAAGTGTTGCAAAAGTTAGAGAATTGGCCAGCGCTGAGTGCAACCGCCCAAGCAGGCACCGACTTACACCACAGCGACCCCGCCCGCCTGGCCAGAGACTATGGCTACTTGGCAGAAGTCGCCCTGGCCCATTACAAAAGCGATCCTCACCCAGACTACTTGAGTGAAGCTCAGGGCTTTGCGCAGCAGGCGTTAGAGATTTCGGAGCGGGTGGTGCGATCGCTCAGCGCCCAATATGCCAATCCCAAAAAAGAGACAGCACCCGGCGAAGACGATATCTTGCAACTGCCAATTAGCGCCGAGGAAGAATCCAAAGCAACAAGCCAGAGCGAAAGCGCTACAGAATCGCCATCGCAAACCCCTGCCGACAGAGAAGCGCATCCGTCAGAACAACAGTTTGCCAGCGAAGTCGCCCTGCGCTATCACCAGGGGTGCTACTTATATTTGCTAGCAGTGGCCCAGCAGCTTCAGGGTCAGCCCGCCGCCGCCCTCACTCAGCTAGAGCGAGCCCGCGCCAAAACCGACCCTCACTATGATTTTTCGCTGTATCGTCGCATTCTCAAGCGGCTTTGGCAGCTCTACTTCGACCATCAGCACTATGGCCAAGCGTTTGAGATCAAGCTGGCGCAGCGGCGAGTCGAAAATCTCTTTGGCCTGCGGGCCTTTATCGGCGCGGGCCAGATTCAACCGCCTCCAGAGCTAGCGAGCAGTCTAGTTCCCAATCAAGTGCCCAATCAAGTGCCCAATCAAGCAATCACGCGCACCCGGATGACGGCGACTCAGGCTGACGCCGAACGGCTATGTGCGGCAGAAATTAGGGCGTCGGGCCGCGCCCAAGCTATTGAAGCGCTCGCCAGTCGGCTTTCGCAGCCGCGCTATCCGATTGTTGTGGTGCATGGTCGCTCGGGGGTAGGCAAAAGCTCTACGCTGCGAGCAGGTTTGCTGCCCAGGCTGCGCAGTTTGGTGAGCGAAGGCCGAACGACGCTGCCTTTATTTATTGATAGCTATGGAAACTGGCTAAATCAAATTGCCACAAACCTTTGGCATAGCGCTGCGATCGCGCCAGATCCCGGCAGTCAAGCCGCTGCTGAAACACCTGAAGCGCTCATCAATCAGCTCAGAACCCTGACCAATCAGCAGTATCAGCAAATTGTTTTAATCTTCGATCAGTTTGAGGACTTCTTTTACGACTATCCGGTGGTCGAACAGCGACATGACCTGTACTTGTTCTTGCGCGATTGTTTGAATTTGCCCTATGTCAAAGTAGTACTCTCGCTGCGAGAAGACTTTTTACACTACCTTTTAGAATGGGATCGCCATGCAGATTTGAGCATTGTTGAAAACGACATTTTAAGTAAAGAAATTCGCTATTACCTGGGTAACTTTATGCCCAAAGCGGCTGAAGCTTTGATTCATCAGCTCACTGAAGCGGCAGGTTTTTACTTAGAAGATGGGCTGATTGCGGCGCTGGTAGACGATTTGGCCGCCGAGACAGGAGAAGTCAGGCCGATTGAGTTGCAGGTAGTCGGCGCGCAGTTGCAGCGAGAGAATATCACCACGCTAGAGGCGTATCAGGCGTTGGGGCGATCGCCCAAAGCTCAGCTTCTCAACAACTTTCTAGAAAGCGTGCTAACCGACTGCGGGCCAGAGAACCGCAGCGTTGCTCAATCTGTTCTATTTTTGCTGAGTGAAGGCACCGGGCGACCGCTAAAGAGTCATTCTGAGTTAGAAGAAGCCCTGGCGATCGCCGGAGCAAGCGCCCACCACCATCAGCTTCCGCTCGTTCTTGATATTCTCGTTGGCTCTGGTTTAGTATTTGAAGTGCCCGAAGTGTCAGGCGTACGCTACCAGCTCGTGCATGAGTATTTGGCCAGCTTAGTCGCCCAGCAACAGCCTACCGATTTAGTCGAAGCGTTGCAAACCGAAAGGCAGCGGCGACAGCTCACCGAACAGCAGCTAGAAAAAGCGCTTGCAGCCCAGTCCGATTCACTCGTGCAAACGACGTTAGCCCGTCAAAAGGCCAACGTTGCCGAAGTTAAAGCCTTAATCTCCGTGGCCAAAGCTTTACGCCTGTCGGGCAACGGCCTGAGCGCATTGGCCAAGGCGATGAGAGCCGCCCGCCAGGTGCAAGCTATAGACCTGCAAGCAATAGATGCTCAAATAATAGACGAATTGCAAGTTGACAAAGATCCGCTGCTCGCCCTCCAAACTACCCTTTGCCTCGACGCTGCTCTGCGAGAGATTCGAGAGAAAAATGAACTGGCCGGGCATCGGAACTGGGTGCTCGCCGTCCACTGCTCGCCAATTGCAGCCGACGATGCTACAGAAGAGAGAATTATTTCAGCCAGTGAAGACAGTACGCTGAAACTTTGGAATGGGCGAGGTCAGCTCATTCGCACGCTGAGCGGCCATCAGGCAGGCGTGCTGAGCGTGCAATTTAGCCCCAATGGACAATACATCGCCAGTGCCAGCTTAGATCATACCATTCGGCTATGGCGAGCCGACGGTGACTTTGTGCGCAGCATCGAGTATGGTGCGGCCAGCGTTACTAGCCTAGCCTTTAGCCCCACAGAACCGGTAATTGCAGCGACCTATAGCGACAGCCAGGTGCGGCTATGGAATCTGGAAGGAGAGCTAATTCGCAGCCTGGAAGGTCATACAGACTGGGTGCGCTCAGTGGCCTTTAGCCCCGATGGGCAAACGCTGGCGACCGGCAGTGAAGACCAAACGGTGCGGCTGTGGTCGGTGACTGGCGAGCGGTTGCATGTTTTACAGGGGCATCAGGGCTGGGTGCGCACAGTGGCCTTTAGCCCTGAGGGCGGTAAATCTTTGGTATCGGCAGGCGATACCAATACGCTCAGGCTTTGGAGCCTAGACGGCCATAAGTTAAAGACGTTTTACGGGCATGAGGACTGGGTGCGTTCGGTAGCGTTTAGCCCGGATGGGCAGCGAATCGTGTCGGGCAGCGACGACCAAACGGTAAAGATATGGGGCTTAGATGGCAGGTTGCAACAGTCTTTTGACCAGCGCAGCAGTGTCCACAGCGTTGCCTGGAGCGCGGATGGTCGGTCGGTGATCGCGGGCGGAGACGATGATCAGGTGCATATTTGGCAGCTTGAAGGGCCACCCGAACCTGTGTGTCAGGGTCATGCGGGAATTGTGTGGGGGGCTCGCTGGCGGCCTGAGGCCAACCATAATGCCATGCTTTTGTCGGCGGGCAGTGATGGCACGATGCGGCTGTGGAATGACAGTGGTGAGACTTTAAAGTCTGTTGTCGGTCATCGTCGAGGGGTGCATAGCGTGTCATGGCATCCGCAAGGAGACTTTTTTGCTTCGGCAAGCGCTGACCAGTCGGTAAAGGTGTGGACTTGGACAGGGGATTTGGTGCATGAGCTGACCGGTCACGAAGCGGCGGTGTGGCAGGTCAGCTATAGCCCAGATGGCCGTCAGTTGGCGTCGGTAAGTAGCGATCGCACCCTCCGCCTCTGGAGCCCCCAAGGCAAACTGCTCAAAACCTGGCATGGCCACACCGACACCATTTGGCACGTCAGCTACAGCCCCGACGGCCACCACCTGATTACCGCCAGCGAAGACAACACGCTGCGCCTGTGGCACCCCAAAAAAGGACTGATGCAAACGCTAAAAGCTCATGATGGCGGCGTTTGGTGTACGGCGTTTAGCCCCGACGGTCAGCATATCGCGTCGGGCGGGGCCGATGGCGTCATTTGCCTGTGGTCAATTAGCTGGCAGGGGCCGCACCAAATTCGCCTGGAGCCCAACCCAATTAAGTTAAGGGGCCATCGCGACTGGGTACGCAGCCTGACTTTTCGCCCTGACGGCAAGTTTTTAGCATCAGCCAGTGACGATGGCACTGTGCGCCTGTGGTCGCTATCTTCAGAGAGTTTAGAATCGGTCGGCGAGCCAAAGCGTGCGTCTGACAGTACAGAAACCAGTCAAGTTTTGCCGCCGCTGGTCGGCCATGACGGTGTCATTTGGGATATTGACTTCGACGCGACCGGAGAGCGTCTGGTTTCGGCCAGCGCCGATGGCACCGTCAGGATTTGGGACTTGCGGCTAGCGGCACTATTGGCAAAAGGATGCCGTTGGTTAGCCGATTGGCTCGTGGCCCGACCCGAACTCAATCAACAAATATGCAAGGCGTCAGCTTCTGCTGTGGAGAATCAGCCGCCAGAAATCCGCTAATCGCATCTGATAAGCCCACAGCCTATGCTGAAGCAGTGATGTAACTTTAAATCAGAGCAAAGCTCCAAACAGGATATAGACCATGCCCTACAGTAGTTTCAGCTTAGCTTCCGTCAAAGATGCCTTTGACTTGACCCTGCACGAGAGCCATGGCCTATTCGCCAAAATACCAGCCGCCGCGCCTTCAGCTACTTTAACAACCCTGCTAAACGACTATATCCCTTTAGCCACGGCTATTTCTACAGAAAAAGCAAGATCTGAATTCCTCATCGCGCCTATTTTAGCCGAGGTCAGGCGACAGTTCCGCAATCAAGTCTCGCTCTTTTTGGGTAGCGAATTTACAGTAGCTCCCGAGCAGGGGTTGCAGGGGTTTTGTGATTATATGCTCTGCGCCTCGCCAGAGCAGCTTATGATCACACGGCCTCTCGTCACTATCATCGAAGCCAAGCGTGAAGATATCGTAGGCGGGCTAGGACAGTGTATTGCCGCCATGGTTGCTGCCCAGCAGTTTAATCAACGCTCAGAGCCTGCGATTGAGTCGGTTTATGGATCTGTTACTTCAGGCACAAACTGGAAATTTTTGAAGCTGCAAGGACAGACCGTTTATGTCGATAGTCTGGAATATTACATCAATCAAATCGAACAAATTCTAGGCATCTTGATGTATCCTTTCCAGCCAGTGGCCGTAGCTGTATAAGCGCAGCCTTAAAATATATCAGCCAGCAACAAACCGGGTGACTAGCATCTGCTCGATCAATGAATCAGGTGCGTTGACTAAATGCTGGGCGTAGCGCTGGGCGACGGGCGGAACCAGGGCAAAGGGGCCGGTGAAGCCGCTAAAGACATGAAGGCCCGTGACGTTTGGTAGCGGGCCCAGCAGAGGGAGACCGTCCTGGGTAAAGCTGACGAGACAGTGCCGCCAGTTGCCCGGTATTCCTTTGAGGGTAGGAACGAGCGGTTCTATGGCCTGGCGAATTTTGGCTTCGCTGGCGGCGGGCTCTGCGGGTGAGGTGTAGGCGGTATGAAAGCGGCTGATTTGGCCAATGCGGGCGGTTTTGTCGGCAAACTGAATGACGCCTGCTTCGAGCACAGGGGGACTAATTTGGTGGTGCGGCTGTTGCCAGTCGGGGCTATGGGCCACTTGGGCTTCTTGTTCAAAGCGGGCGTTGGTGGCGGGCATGATTAGCGATCGCACCGCCTCCTCCAGCGGCTGTGTCTCCACCATCTCCGCGTGGGTGAAATATAGCGGCACTTGCAGCCCAGCCGCCTGAACAAGCCGACGACTATAAGCACCTGCCGCCACGACCACCGTCTTAGCCGGATACGCCTGCGCCTCGGTTAAAACCCCTGTCACCGTATCACCAATTCTCACCAGCTCAGTAGCTGCTGATAAGTTGTGATGCCCGCCCAGTCTTCTAAAAGCATGGTTATAGGCTGCTACGACCGCCATCGGATCCACATGAGCATGGCGAATCGTGAAGGCACCCTCAATCACATCAGAATTCAACTGCGGCTCTATCTTGCAGGCATCTTTTGCCGAAACAAACTGCGGCGGCGTTTCAAAAATCTTATAGGCTTGAACCAGCGCTTCAACATCAGCGCCTTTCTCCACCGTCAACAACAGATCTAACGCTCGCAGTTGGGTTTCCATCCCCAGCTCTTCAGACAGTTCCAGATGGCGTGCCATGCCTGCCTGAAAAAGGGTTGTTGTTAGCTTGGTTGTCCCGGCCCAATAGCCAATGCCACCATAGCTATAACGAGTCCCGCTATCAGGATTGCCATCATCCAGCAACAGAACAGCTTGACCGGCTTTAGCCAGCTCGTAGCTAAGGGCGGCTCCGGCCAGCCCATTGCCAATTACAATCACATCGTAGGTTTGCATGGGTGTTAGGGATGAATCTGCGACAGAATCATCCGCAGGCGATCGTAGTCGTCCTTTAACAAAACGCTCACCATCCGCCCCGCATTCACCAGCCAATCGCGGTCAAGATCGCGCAAATTATAAACCTCACGAATCGTCGCCGCCGCCAGGCTTTCAGTCGGCACGCCGCTCACCTGCAACAGCGTTCGCAGCCAGTCCAGTTCTTCGGTAAAGCGAATTACTTCAGCCGCTTTGCACTGATGAACCGCCTGATGAACCTGCGGCGGACGCGGCGGTAAGTGTTGATAAAAAGGCCGGGCGATTTTATCTTTTTCTCGGGTTGGCACAAAGCCGACAATCGCCACCCTAAACTCGGTTTTGAGCATGGCGAAAATTTGCGGCTGCTGCTCGCGCAGTTCGTCTAGCGACATGCCCAGCGCTCTGGCCCGATGCACCGAATCTAGTGGGCTGGTGGTGGCATGATACACCACCCCATAAATTTGATTGGCGGCTTCTTCGTCATAAGCTTTCACCCAGCTACCAAAGGGCGGCATTGCCGGAAAGCTCAGATCCTCGGGTTCTAGGCACTGTGCCAAAAACTCAGTCGTCGAGGTTTCGATCACCTCAGCAATATGGCCAGGCGACCGTTGGGCCACGTCAAACTGTGGGAGCGGCAGGCGCATCAGTTACTTTTTGCCTCGCTTGGGCTGGACAACTTCTAGATCGCTGGGTTTGAAGGTGACGAGCTTGTCCCAGTTGCCGCCTTCAAACAGCACGGCAACTTTGCCATCGGTGGTGCGCTGCACCTGGCCTTCAAAGCCGTAGTAGGTATCGTCAACGTTGGTAATGCGAACAGGGGAGCCTGGCAGGATAATCATGGCTGTTTAGCTTGAAAGGTTTCATAGCAACTTATCTGTTACTTAGCTTACAGCGCTTATTTCAGAGTGCAAGCCTGTTTTGCGTATTTTTCTCGCCATCCATCGCCTAGAACCATACACACCCGTGCAAATGCCATGCACCAGCAAAGAAGCATCCAGATCGGGCCAATATAACCCTTCACCTCCTGGCAGAATTTCTATATTCGCAATCTGCCTATCATCAGCGCCAGCGACGCCCTGTAGCAGATCTACATTCACTGAAAACGCATCTTCTCTAAGGGTTTCAATATGCAAACGCTTTTGGCCAGCGTCATAGCGAACCGCCATCGCCCGATGCTCCACTGCCTCAAGCTGTTGGCTACGCGCTCTAATCCTTTCTATATCCTCAAGAGTGATGCTCGTATCGACAGACTCACTCATGTAACTCTCCCCATTTTTTTCTATTGCTTGCTTATGTTTCTTAGTAAGTTTGATCGCCTTCTTTACCTCTTTCAGCTTTGGTAGTCCGCCTACCACACCAATCACTTCAAAGGTTTCAACGTCAATTTTAATGGATATTCCATTCTTACAGATATGAACGTGAACAGGTTCGTGGTCGTTAGGATGTACCATTCCTCTATAGCCATCTTCGTTAAAAACAGTCGGCATTGTTTGGGCAACTCCTATGGTTTACGAATATCTATACAACGGTGCCAATCTTTTTGTGCTGCCCTTTTGGATTTTGATGGTGGTACTGCCGGGCTGGTCACTCACGCGCCGAGTGATGGCCTCTACGCTGCCGTTTGTGCCGACCGCCCTTGCCTATCTCTACTGCTTTATCGCCAGCGTTGACCCCAACACGCTAGATGCCTTTGCAAGTCCTACCCTCGCTCAGCTAGCGGGCCTGTTTGCAAACGAGCGGGTGATGGCTACTGGCTGGATTCACTTTATTGTGATGGACTTATTCGTCGGACGCTGGATTTACTGGCAGGGGCAAGAAAAAGGCATCTGGACGCGGCATTCGCTAGCGCTATGTTTATTCGCTGGGCCAATCGGATTACTTTGCCACCTGATTACCGCGCAACTGCAAGAGCGCTGGTTGGGACTATCAGAGCCCGGCGGTACCGAGGCGCTGAGCTAACACTGAGCTAACACTGAGCTGGGTCAACGAATTGTCACAAGATTTTCTGATAACTTAGCCGCCATCCCCCATAATGACCTGTTGTAGGTTCGCAAGTATTCCATGATGGTCTCTTTTTTCCTTCTGTTACGGCAGGCGCTGCTAGGTTCATCTGTTTCTAGACGGCGATTTTTAAAGGTCGGTCAGTATGCCGGGCTGTTTAGCCTTTGTCTGGTGCTAGCGGTGAGCTGTGGTGGCGGATCTTCGGAAACTGCGGATGGGGGGACAGCAGAAGTGGGGGGGACGGGCGATCGCGTCACCATCGGCACCACTCTCAGCGCCGGTAGCCTCGACCCTGCCGACGCCTACGAAACCTTCCCTGGCATTTTGCTGTACAACCTGGGCGATCGCCTCTACACCTACGAACCTGGCACCACCGAACTCGTCCCCCAGCTTGCCACCGAGCTGCCCACCATCAGCGATGACGGCCTCACCTACACCATCCCCCTGCGCGACGACGTCACCCTGCATGACGGCACTCCCTTCAGCGCCGAAGTCATGGCCTTCTCTATTCAGCGCTTCATGGAAAACCAGGGCCGACCGGCTGACCTGCTCGCCAGCAAAGTAGAATCCGTCAGCGCCGCTAGCTCTACCGAACTGGTAATTCAGCTCAAAGAACCCGTCGCCGCCTTCCCCGCCCTGCTCACCTTCTCGGGCGTCACCCCCGTCTCGCCTGAGGAATACGAAATTGGCGTCGGCAACTTCAAGCCCACCGCCTTCATCGGCTCTGGCCCGTACAAACTCAGCTCGGTAAGCAACAACGTCATCCGCCTCGACGCCAATGAAGATTACTGGGGCGAGCCGCCTGCGAACGAAGGCATCGACATTCAAATTTTCACCAGCGCGGTCAACCTGTACAACGCCTTTACCTCTGGCCAGCTCGATATCGCCTACCAAACCCTCGACCCCGACCAGATCTCTCAGCTAGAGGCCGACGCACCGGCAAACAACTGGCAGGTGATAGAAGCGGGCGGTACGGTGATTAACTATATGGCCCTCAACCAAAAAATCGCGCCCTTTGATGACCTGAATGTGCGTAAAGCAGTCGCGGCAATGATTGACCGGCCATTGATTAGCGATCGCGCCTTTAAAGGCCAGGCCGAACCCCTCTACAGCCTGATTCCCAAAGCCTTTGAAGTCTACGAACCCACCTTTGAAGAAGTCTACGGCGACGGCAATTATGACGCTGCCAAACAGTACCTCGCTGACGCCAATATCACCGAAGCCAACCCGTTAGAGTTCGAGATTTGGTACCCCTCATCTTCTACCCCCAGAGCCGTTGCCGCTAATACGATCAAGCAGGCAATTGAGCAGAATTTACCGGGCCTGGTGAATGTCACAGTGAGCACGGCTGAATCGGCCACGCTGTGGAAGAACGTAGAAGAAGGCGTTTATACCAGCGTGCTCTCTAACTGGTACGCCGACTATTTTGACCCCGAGAACTTCGTACAGCCCTTCTTGACCTGTGAAACGGGCTCACCAGAAACCCTCTGCGAGTCTGGAGAATCTCAAAGCGCCGGTTCGTTTTACTACAGCAACAAGGCCAATCAGCTCGTGTCTGACCAAAACGCCGAAAGCGAGCCTGCCAAACGAGATGACATTTTCAAGGAATTACAGCAGCTCACGGCAGAAGATGTACCCTACATTCCCCTATGGCAGACCAAGGACTACGTGTTTGCCACCGCCGATGTCAGCGGCGTTGAGATTGAGCCGAATCAGCAGTTCTTGCTATGGCAAATAGAGAAGTAAAACAGAAGCTATCGTTGAACGGGGATAAAATGGCGCAACTTGCCTAAAGACTCTCCGCCCTGGCAGACAGTCTCTGGATGTGAAGAATCTGCAATTTTCACTCACCTGACAGCATACGCAGCTCTTCAATCAGTCTTTTGTACTGACTCAATAGTACGAACCATTCTTCTACGAGTCTTTTGTACTGATGCGACAGGACATAATGCGCTGCTGCGACGGTTGGATAGTGATGCGATCGCAAAATAACCCATCAAAAAAGCGAGCCCGACCCATTGCCGAACTCGCCTCATTTACCATTGCCCTCATTACCCTTTAGTCAGCAAAAACCGACATCTTCCGATCGCTCTAAACCTCCTGTAGCTGACGCGGACGCCGACGAATCTTCTTAAACCGCTCACCTAGCTGCTCCGCCAACCCCTTCAAACCAGGCTCACGCTTAGCCGCCGTCTTCACATAGTCATACACACTCAAGCTGTTCGTCATCGCCTCACTGCCCACCGCCAGCAGCGTGTCATCCACCTGCTCACTGAGCTGATTCAACAACGTCTGCACCTCCAGCAAATCTCTCGATAGCTGATAGTCACGGCCCAGGCTTGCCACATCAAAGCTTCCCGGCAAAATCTCCGGATTGGACTGCGCCGCCGACAGGCTATTCGTCACAAACGCCAAACTCTTATCGCCCATCTTCAAAAAGCGCCGCCGCTCTTGAACCGACAGATGAATTAAAAAAGGCATCAGCTCTCGTACAGCCTTAAGCGAAGCCTTGATCTTCTCTACATCTTCAGGCTGAAGTTCGGCGTTGACAGGTTTGTAAGGCATAATAGACTCACTTACGGATGCTAAAGTTTAAAGGCATTAACAACAAGAAACAGCAAAGTTGTTGATGTTGGTTCTAATCTTCCCAGAGCAAACGACCATCTTTCATATCAACAAAAAGCAAGATATTGTCAGAGCGCATTCACACAGCCAACAAGGTGCTTTTAGCCGCATACGCTAGCACTTGCCGCACTTGTTCAGTCGTAATGCCTGGGAACCACTCCACAAACTGTGAAATATTAGTACCCTCTTCTAGATTTTCAAATAGTGCAGATGCTGGCACGCGAGTACCTCGAAAGACCCAAGCTCCACTGACGCGCTCAGGGTCGCGCTCAACCGCTTCGCAGGCAGACCAGTCAATCATCTTATTACGCTCGTACGGCTGCTAGCCCATGATAGTGCATTTGAGACACAGCTCATCACTAACCCTATAGGCACCATCAGGAGCGTGGCTCAAAACTGGAGGTGCGATTCGTTCGGCTTAAACAGGCAAATTGCCTACAAATTTGAACCATGCCAGAGCCGTTGAAGAAAGTGCGATCGCTGCTAAAATCTGACTCATCGGTAATGCACCTTGAAGCAGGCGCAAGCAAAGCCATGACTGCTGCCATTGAAAGAGCCATCCAACCTATCGATCCATTACCAAAGCCGGTAACCTTCGAGCAGTTCATAGACTGGTATCCCGAAAATTCGCAATACCGCTACGAGCTACGCCGTGGGGTAATCATTCAAAGGCCAAAGCCCAGCGGGAAACATTCGGAGATAGCAGGCTTTATTCATGATGAGCTAGCCATCGAGATTCGTCGTGCAGGCCAGCCCTACTTTATTCCTCGCGAATGCGTTATCAAAGTCAGCGACGATACAGCCTATGAACCAGATGCAATTGTGCTAGATAGAGCAGCCTTAGCAGCAGAACCTCTATGGGAAAAAGCATCTACGGTTGAAAAAGGAACCTCCGTCAAACTCGCCATTGAAGTTGTCTCCACCAACTGGCAAGACGACTACGAATTGAAGCTAGCAGCCTATGAGTCCATGCAAATATCCGAGTATTGGATTGTAGACTATGCCGGGCTAGGCGGCGTTCGTCATCTGGGCAGGCCAAAACAACCGACCCTAACAATCTGCACACTCGTTGAAGGCGAATACGAAGTTTCTCGCTTTCGCAAAGATGAACAGATTTTATCGCCACTGTTTCCCCAGCTAACCCCTATAGCAAATCATTTTTTTACCGCATCTAAATAACTCCTCGGACAGAGCGTAAAGCACATTAGAGAACTCAACGTGTTTGGTAAGATGCTATCTAGCAAATGTCAAAGCACACACAAGTAAAGAGCATCCTTATGTCCCGTGCAAGTTCCCTTCGGATGTACATTACCTCCCGGCTGCTGCTGGCCCCGCTGATGATTTGGCTGGCCACAACGGTTGTGTTTTTGCTGATGCGGGCCGCACCCGGTGACGTCGTCGATGTCAAGCTAGGATCGCGCGCACCCGAAGCAGTCAAAGAAGCTATGCGAGCCCAAATGGGCCTCGACCAGCCTATCTATATCCAATACCTTAGCTATCTCAACAAGCTTATCCACCTTGACCTGGGCACATCCGGCTTTAGCCAGGGCCAAACCATCCTCAAAGTCATCGGCGACTACTTCCCGGCTACAATGGAACTTACTCTTTGCGGCATGTTCATCGCCGCTGTTGTAGGGCTCACCGTCGGTTCTATTGCTGCTTCCAAGCCAAATACAGCCGTTGATGCAGGTGGGCGCATATTCGGGATTGTCACCTACGCCCTGCCCATGTACTGGTTCGGCATGATCTTACAGCTCATATTCGCCGTGCAGCTCGGTTGGTTCCCCATTGGTGCCCGCTTCCCCCTCAGCCAGCTTCCCCCCACTGGCCCCACTGGCCTTTATTTATTAGACAGCGTATTGCATTTAAACCCAGCCCAGTTCATCACCGCCCTCCACTACCTCACACTGCCTAGCCTCACCCTCGGCATCCTCATCAGCGGCGTCTTCGAGCGCATTGTGCGGGTAAACCTGCGTCAAACCCTCAAGGCTGACTATGTCGAAGCCGCCCGCGCCCGAGGTATCTCAGAATTTCGGATTGTGACTGCCCATGCGCTCAAAAACGCCATGATCCCCGTGATCACCATTTTGGGCCTTACCTTCGCTGCTATGCTCGGCGGCGCAGTCCTTACCGAAGTCACCTTTTCTTGGCCAGGGCTAGGCAACCGCTTGTACGAAGCCATCTCTCAGCGCGATTACGAAATGGTGCAAGGACTGATGGTATTTTTCTCGGCAATTGTTGTTGTCGTGAGTATCGCGATCGATGTACTCAATGCCTATGTCGATCCGCGCATTCGCTACTAAATAGCTGTTCTATGGGTCAGGCTCTTCTGTCTCTGGGCTCCTGCCATGCCAACTATTGAACTGTTGAGAAGGGATTAAGCAGAGGAATTCCGCAGTTTTCAAAATCCTTGAGGTTGCGAGTAACCACCGTTAGCTGATGGCGCTGCGCCGTTGCAGCAATCAACATATCCGACTGACTGCGAGTGTGGCCCTGCGTTTGCAGCAAACCTCTCAGCTCACCCGCTCGTCTAGAAATTTCATCGGTCATAGGTAAGACAACTGCTTGCTCTTGCAAAAAAGATTCTATTCGCTGCATCGTTTTAGGCGCAGGCTTTGCGGTTAACCCATAGAAAATTTCTTCGATAGTGATAACGCTAAAATAAACCTGGCTAACACTTTTGCTAAAAGAAACAACGCCAGCATTAGGCTGAGGCCGTACCAATTCACTAATAATATTGGTGTCATACAGAAACATCATCGTCTGCAAATGGATTATCTCGACTATGTCTAGGAGGAACTTCTAAAGCAAAATCCTCTTCTATAGCAAACTCTCGAATTTGATCGAAAGTGTCTGCAATTGACAGATTTTGTTGCTGGCGACGCCATTCCATAAATTCTTGAAAAAGCTCAGCCTCTACTAAAAACGCCATCAGTCGGTTGCGTCTATAAATTGGCTGCGGTTCGCTCATCGCAGCCTGTATCAACTCAGAGAACTGCTGTTTAGCCTGCGCTATTCTCCATTCCATAAATGAATCTGGACAGTGCGAAGTTTTTCTTTAACGAACATTCCCAGACCCAAAGGGCAAGGAATGTTCGAGACTGGTTGAATCATCACACTCAACCAGTCCAATTATGGAACTCTATACCCGGATTGAGC
>JBAQZP010000081.1:0-35096 GCA_049791095.1 Phormidesmis sp. | reverse complement strand
TCTGGTACTCAACCGGATGATTCAAGTGGCTAAGCCGGATAGCTATGCCTGCTAATCGAAGAAAAGCCCTCAATCTGAGGGCTAGCTAGGATAACAGTGCTGTTCTAATATTGGTGCAACAACGCCGTATTTAGCCCTAAAATTCTTAAGCAGATGCCTAAAAGGGGATGGACAAAGCAAGATGTTAGCGATACTATAAATAACTCTACGAGGACAATAGCAACAAGAGATACTAGATATCGTGCGGATGGCAGTAGGGAGGATAATCCAGCCACGGCCTACACTGACATCAACGGAGCTTATGTCATCCGGAATGATGTGACAGGTGAAATAGTTCAAATCTCAAATCGTAATGACCCTAATTGGCAATCACCGTTTTAAGGAGACTAGCCAGAATGTTATCAGAAACTGAAATTCTTCAACGATACAGTGAACGTGGTTTTGTACAAAGTTCAGAAACATACCTTCCACCTTCTGTAGGGCTTGCGGTAGTTGATGAGTGCCAGAAGAACGACCTTGCTGTTATTAGTGTCGAGACCTTTGTTTTGGAAAATACTTCTATTCAGCCGAAGTTAGACTTGATAGCTGACTACTCTTCGACTAAAGCGACTCGCTGGCATGACTACAGAGACATATGTAACAATGCTGCAAAACTATTCCTAATGGATCTACTTTCCTCCGACAAGTTTATTGTTAGTTTTGTGATTGAATCACAGAGTGAATGGTTGCCATAAGCGTAAAATCGAGTTAGCTACAATCAAGATTTCCTTGTGCTTATTTATGTATAGCTAGACTGTCGATAAAATGCCTAACAACCGTGTTGCAGCGGACGAGATGAAGTTCTTAGTTAAGATGCGAAAGACACTAGCCGCCGCTGAACACAACCGTTGTGCTGCTCAGGTCGCTGGTGGGGGCAGTAGTTGAAAGGCCACCTGTTGGCGTTAAGTATCAAGCAACCAAAAAGCTATCGATGGGAAATTTTGTGTATTGGGCAATCACCCCGCTTCAAAGTTTTAAAGTGATTTTGCTAATGCGGTAACTTTGCGCTCCACCTAGACTAATTAACTGGAGAAGATATGGCATGGGGCGATCCCTAAATAGCGATCGCTAAGACTTCTATGCGCCTATTTGTTCAGAACCTTGGGAAAACAGATCGAAAGCCCATGACTGGAGTTGCAAAGATTTGCAGTAGATTGCATGACTTTGATGGGAGTTGCATGATTTAATAGAGATGCACACTTACAAGTGGCATGAAGTATGAGTCAGCCTGACCCAGAAGAACTAATGAGCTTGGACGAAATTGAGGCAGAGTTTGGTGTTGATCGAAGCACAATCTACCGAAGACGCAAGGCTGGTGAGATTAAACAGTTTAAGAAAGTTGGTGATAGGCGTGCTTACTACCAAAGGCGTGATCTTGAAGAACTTCTAAAACCTCGCGTTGTAGAGGATGAGCAATGAAGGCCAAGTTGATTTCACATCCATCAAGCACTATTCAGGAATCCGTAAGCTCAGAAAATCTCTCGACTAGCTCCAAGCTAGGTCTAGTAGAATTGTTCGCGGGTGCTGGTGGGCTTGCTCAAGGATTTCTACAAACTCAGCATTACGACCTAATTGCCCTCTCAGATATTGATGAGAAGGCGAAAACGACCTTCAAGGCAAACTACCCAAGCCGAGACATTGAGTATCTTTGCGAAGATATTAAGGATCTTAAAACCAATCAATTACTTCAGAAAGCTAATGGTCGTTCCGTATCAGGAGTTCTGGGTGGGCCTCCGTGCCAGGGATTTAGCTTGGCTGGCTTAAAGCGACCTGACGACGAACGAAATCAATATATTGGCGATTACGTTAGGTTTGTTAAAGCACTAAAACCAGACTTCCTACTGATGGAGAACGTTCCTCAGGTCATCTTTCATCCCCAATTTAAGGCTTTGGTTAAGGCATTAGAGAAAGATTTTGAAATTCGATTCACGGTTCTAAATGCTGCCCAATATGGTGTTGCTCAAACTCGTCATCGGGCTTTTGTCTTAGCGTTCCATCGACGACTAGGCATAACACCTGCTTTCCCGACTCCTACCCATGCTTTTGTTAAACACTTTATTTTTAATTACCGTCGCCAACGCTTAGAAAATCCTCGGAATAAGTCAGCCGATAAGGATGGAATTTTGGGTGCAGATCCTTCCGTAGTTCGTGCCTTTAAAGAGACCAGTGCTGAGTATAGAGGCATGGGAGAGGTAAAGCCTTTGATAACAGTAGGGCAAGCGATCAGCGATCTGGTCAGCTATCAAGCTTCTTCAATTCCCAACCATATCCCACGCATCCACCAAGGAAAGCTGTTAAAACTGATCAATTTGATTCCTGAAGGCGGCGGACTTGCAGATGTTGATGCCCAGTATCACCCAAAAAGTCACTATTCGCAAGCATACGGGCGCTTGCATCGTAAAGGGCTAGCTCGAACAATCACGACTTGGTTTCAAAATGCTGGCAGCGGTCGGTTCATACATCCTACTGAGCCACGAACGCTCACGGTTCGGGAGGCAGCACGACTACAGGGGTTTAGCGATACCTTTGAGTTTCACGGCAACCTAGAGGATCAAATGCGCTTAGTTGGGAACGCTGTCCCGCCGGTACTGGCCCAGACGATTGCTGATCGCATCTGGCAAGATCTATCAGCAGTTCTTTAAGTCTGTAACCAAATATCTCTGGGTGCAAAGCTAAGTAGCCAAGGAAGATCAGAATTTTTTAATGTTTGGGGTTGCCGGTTTTGTAACCTGTAACCTAAAGTAGGTTACAAAACACTTATTTGTTGCCTGGAGGCTAGTCGCTTATGGTCTTTCAAGATCGCTTAACCCCTCAAAATCGTCTACCTGAAGGAAATGCCAGTAATGGCAGTCATTCTAAGGATTCTGTAGCTGTTACCATTGTGCCTGCTCCTTCTGCTTATGTAGGAACGCTGATTGCTCTGGAATCAGCGCACTCCCCCAACTATCTAAAACAGCATTTTCGGATCGCTTCTCACATCCCATCACCAAAACCAGGCTCAATGGTTGCAGTGGAAGCCGTAACTGATGATGGTCGTCATAGCCGCATTTTGGAGCGCGTCATCAATGCTTGGGAGGTAAACCCGCATGAAGATGCTTTTAGCTCTAACCTGCGAGAGGTTATCCCAATCAGAACAGAGTATGCCGAAGAAGGCTCTTCAACCGTGATCTATCGGGTTGCAGAGATTGAGCCTCTCAAGGAAGCCCTTTTGGATAAGAGCGGTCGAATCACAGAAATTCGTGATGTGCAAACCTTGCCTCGTGCGGGTGCTCCGGTCTACGAAGCAACCGAAGAACAAATTGTAGAAGCCCTGGGATTAGCGGATGACCCAGAGCGCGGCCTTCATATAGGTGTATTGAGAGGTTCCCAGATTCCAGTAGTGTTGAAGCGTGATGTTATCCAGCGCCATATCTTTATTGGAGGAGGTATTGGTTCTGGGAAGAGCTACACACGTGGGGTTTTAGCTGAGGAGCTTCAGATGCTTGGTGTGCCTCAAGTCAATATTGATGTAAATGGAGAAATGGTCGATGCGGCAACGGAGTTAGGAGGAATCAATCTTGAACCAGGTGTTGATTTTCAACTACCGCTAAGTGCTTTAACGGCAGATGATGTAATTAACGCGACTCCAAGTTTGAACGGAAACATGATTGAGTTGGTGCGTCATGCTCACGAGGAGCTGTTGAAAATTTCTCGAAAAACAGGCAACTATTTCCTGCTAAAGGATCTTATCAACAAAATTGAAGAAGTCGCCCCTTCCCTAGATATGAATGCTGCATCAACACGTGGGCGCGCTATAAGCCGTGTTGAAAGCCTAAAACGAATTAGGTATTTGGGTGTTCCATACGATTGGGCTTTAGCCCTTAAACCCGGAGCTTTCATCAACATTAATTGTAAAGGGATGCTAGTATCTAACCTAAGAATTATTACTGCCACTGTTGCAAGAGATCTTCAAAGGTTAGGGCAGACTAAACAGTTTCCATTTGTTGCATTCTCAATTGATGAATTTCACCTTGTCACACCTCACAATGAGAATACTGTTTCTCTTCAGGTTTTACGAGAACTTGCCCGTATTGGTCGGCACGTTCGTATTGGTTTGATTCTTACTACTCAGTCTCCTCAAGATGTTGATCGCTCAATTCTTAAGCGCCTTCTCACTCGTTTTCTCCACGCAATTGAACCGGATCAGCTTGATTCTCTCAGAGGTATATTCTCCGATGCTTCAGAAGATCTGATTAAGCAGCTTCCTAAAATGCCGCAAGGCACTTGTATTTTAACGGGTGCTTACGAAACCATTCGTCACGCGAGCGTTATTCAGGTACGGCAGCGCTCCACGACGCATGGTGGTAAAACTCCTGATATTTGGTCAGATTTTGAAGCGGCTGGTTGGATTGGCAAGCATCCTATTCAACAGGAGAATACCCATGAGTAAACCCAATGTTGCTGATCGGGAACGAGCGATTGTCAAATATCTAAATGAGGAAGGTAAGGCCTCTGCACGCGAGATCTTCGAGTCTGTATCGGCGAAGTTAGAAGATACAGTCACTCGCGAAGCCTACTACAAAGTAATTAATCGAATGGAGGTTGCAGGCAAGATTGAGGTTCAAACTAAGGATTCAAAACGGGGGCGAATCTATGCGCTCACGCCTACGCTCAATCCTGATAACCCCATTACGTTGGATGATGTTTATGAGTATCTACCTTACTTACCTACAACGCAGGTGATCGCCGCAGCAGTAGATGCCCGCGACTACTATGAAGAACATCGTCGCACCATTCTTCGCCGTACTGCTCAAGCTCTTTTGGATGAAGATCCGATCAATCTGTTCCACCGGATGCTCATTGACATGATTCAACTTGTTGAAAAGGACTTGGCAATTCTTCGTGACCAAGAGATTGCAGACACTTACTCCCGCCATCGATTTGATGCTGACTATAGGGATTTAGAGCAAGTCGCCTATCGTGGTCTTAGTTTGCCTCATAGCGCAATTCATCTTCCAGGACTACACAAACTGTTCCAAAGTGATCAGGAGCAAGTAACTTGGAATTCAAACGAGCTTAGGAAAGCGCTACAAGAGCGAATTTTCGGAAATAAATTCATCTATCTTGTAGATATTGCATCTGAGCGACAGACCCCTGCACGTCAGCAAATCGTGGTTTCTGGTAGTGATGGAAGTATGCACGCTGGAACGCTTGCTCTTCAATCTGCTAAAGGCTATTTCGAGGATATTAGTGACATCATCACTTTCAACAACAGTACCGTTTATATTCGGCTCTCCCCCCTACAAGCCAAGCAAATTGGTAAGAAAGGGATGATATATGGTGCACCATTGACTCGTCAGACTCTGGATGATCCATCATATAAAGGAATGGTTCTTGCTCCATTTATGTATCCTGATCTCTCAGAATCTGAGTATGAGCACATGGCAAAATGTGCTTCTGATGTTGTCCAGTTTCGAGTCGATGAAGAAGTTTTTACTGGGAAAGCCTATGATATTAGTCCTCCAGAAAGATCACAAATCCCAAAACCCCAAGTCCATATCCGCGATGGTACGATTACGCCGCAAGAGCGTGAATTTGGTCACTATCGCAGATCCGATGCTTACGGTGAAATGGTTCGTGAAGGTATTCGGCGTGAGAGGACTATCTTGGAACGAATCATTTCCGCAAGAAATAAGCCTCCAATTTTTGCCGGGGCGGTCAAATCCACTCAAATGCGAGTGTTGAGTCGTCTTGTAAATTGGTACATCTCAAAAGGATCAGCTACAACATTTGGTCATGCCATCGAGCCTGAATGGAACATCTCACGAGCCGCTGCAATCAGTGATAACGCTGCCATGACATCACTTCTTGCCGAGCTACCCAACAACTCGAATGAAGGGAAGTACTATGTTACTTGCGCTTTAGTTCGGCAGTTCCCATCGTTGACTGAATATTATAACTATGACTTGAAAGAATCTTGGCTGGATTTTTTCGAGAAAAAGAAGGAACAAGCTTTAGCAGAATATGACACACATGGTGGGTCACTTCCCTATCATGCCACTGTTGATTTGGCAGATGATGACTTCATATTCATGTGTGAGAATGCAGATTTTGTTTACTTCTATATTGGTCATACTGCTGGCGATCCACCTCCTATGATTCCACGATACGAGTTTCTAACTTCTCTCCGTGAAAAGTCTCCCGAAAAAGCTTCTTCAGCCGTTCTAGATCTCGTCCAAAGATTAGTGGATGCCATAGATGCAGCCGGATTGGCATATGACCGTGACCACAATTTTATGAGCAGCAATACTCTCGTCAAAATTCTGCCTTACCCGATTCAGCAAGCCCATGAATATGCCAAAACGCTTGGCAAGAAGCTAGAAGCCGAACTTAGATCTATCGTGATTAGTCGGTTGATTGAATTTAAGAAATTGCGTTCTAGCGCTTCTGACATAATTGTGCGACCTGTCGCAGTTCGAGACTACCTCGAACGCTTTAAGCGCGCTCTAGGAGAGGATCAAAATGGAGCAGATGAGATCCGCTAGTAGTCGACAAAGTTCATCACCTCAGATTTGTGGGTTACAATGGTATTGTTTCCTGGACAACTTAAGAGGCTATGGGTATGACTTCAGTATCCCACTACCAACCAGCCATCATTCGTACAGAGCGAGGGCTGACAATCTCTGGTACTCGCATCACCCTCTACGACGTGATGGACTATGTAACGGCTCGGTATCCCTCAAAATTTATTCGCTCCTTATTTGATTTAACAGAGGAGCAGATTAACACTGCTTTATCTTACATTGAAGCAAATCGCCCTGAAGTTGAAGCAGAGTATCACCTGGTTCTAAAACAAGCTGAGGAAAATCGACAGTATTGGGAAGAGCGCAGTCGTGAACATCTTGCTCGTGCAGCAAAGAGATCTCCCAAGATAGGTCAAGAAGCTCTTTGGGCAAAACTTCAAGCGCAGAAAGCTAGGCACGAGCTAGAAGCATGAACTTTTTGATCGATCACAACTTGGGGGGACATGCAGAGATTTTATTAGGCAATATCGCGAGTCAGGGTTGGCTAGAGCTACTTCCGATTCGCTTTGCTACCTTCAAGGAGATGAATTTATCCATTGATAGTAACGATCGAGTGGTTTGGCGACTTGCTCAGGCAAATCAGATGATTTTGCTGACTGCCAACCGAAGTATGAAGGGTGAAGACTCACTAGAACAAGTTATTCGAGAAGAGAACTCAGTCGACTCCCTTCCTGTAATTACAATTGGAGACGCAGATCGATTTTTAGCTGATCGATTTTATCGAAACCGTTGTGTCGACCGTATTATCGAAATCGTGTTGGATATCCAGACCTGGATGGGTGTTGGTCGTCTTTTTATTCCATGACGGGGTTGAATCAATTTGGCGATTATTGCAGGGCGCAGTTTTAAAGAACCCACAGACTTATTGGTAAGCAGCGCAGCACAACAACGCGCTGGAGCGGACGAGCGAAAAATCTCGGTGTTGATGCAAAGGTTATCTGCCGCCGCTCAGCTAAGCCGTTGGGCAGCTAATTTGACGACGGACGGACGAGAGAACCCTTATACCCATCACGGTTCTGACCAAATATTCTGCACCGGATAATTGTTAAACGCTGAATCAGCACTCATTAGCACTAAACTCTGGTTGATTGCTTGGGAGATAATAAGTCGATCAAATGGGTCGGTATGGTGAAAGGGCAGTGTTCGATGAACGTTGAGATCGCCGAACAATATCGGTAGGATTTGGATGTTCAGTCGATCCAGGATCTCTTCCAATTCATGGAACTCAATGCCCAGATCGAGCTTGCCTTTGCCAACTTTGATGGTGATTTCCCAAAGACTGGCAACACTGATAGATAGACCGTTCTCAGTCGCTTCTAGCAAATCGATCATCGTGGGTTTCAGGCTGGGGTTTCCAGCAATATACCAAATCAAAATGTGCGTATCGATGAGCAGGTTCATAGATTATTGGTAATCAGCAAATTCTTCCAGGGGGGCATCAAAGTCATCAGCGATCATGACTTTACCTTTGAGAATGCCGAAACCATTCCGTTTCGAGGTTTCAGGGTGATTTCCAATCTGGGAGACTGCACTAACACGGCGAGAAGTCAGATATTCAATATAGTGCAATACCTCGACTTTGAGCGGTTCGGGGAGCTGCAAGAGTAGTGAATTAATACTTGCGATCACGTTGGTTTGTGACATGCCGCCTGCCTCTTTGTTTAGCGATCCCAATTTTAGCTTAGATTCGGTAGGAGGGAAGAGCGTTTACGCTAAGGGGGTCAAGTCATTCATCAGATAGACGTGTGGGCAGTGCCCACTCTACTGGCTCTCTCAAAAGCGTAGCTAATCGTTTTGAGTTTCGCCTATATTCTAAAGCCGTCAAAAAGATTATTTGGCCAGCAAAAAGCTCTCCCAGTTGTTGAGAGAGCAACTACCAAAAGTATTTTCTGAAGGGTTTCTGATTTCTCAAATAGATTTTAAAGAACAGGTCGCTGCACACCGCCTGTACAAACCGCGCAGGTACAGCCCAGTGCGTCTGTGATGGGGTTAGATTCATTTTGAACGAGCGTGGGCAGGCCGTAATCTGAAGCAGCGTTGGGGGCTGTGACTGTATCAGTCGTAACTGAGCTAGCCATTGCGGGGCTGGTTAGGGCTAGGATCGCAGCCAAAGAACCCGCACAGCCTAAAGCGGTCAATACCGTCTGCTGATTGCTCATAAACGCTTACCAAAATTGATTAGCCTTCAGCATAGCTAACCTTTTCAGGACTGGCAAGAACTGCTAGCACGCAAACGGGATGGAGCTTTGGCTGTTGAGTACCGATTGGATGTTGGCTCCGTAGGCTTGCTGAATATTTTCCATGGTCATGACCGCTTTGGGAGTGTCGTTGGCGAGCACGCGGCGGTTGAGCAGCAGCAGGCGGTGGTAGCGGTTGAGGGCACTGCCCCACTCGTGACTGCAAATGAGTAGGGTTTTGCCCTGGGCGCTGAGTTCGGAGAAAATGCCGAGAATGATGGCTTCAGTTTTTTTGTCGATGCCGGTGAAGGGTTCATCCAGCAAAAATAAATCTGCCTGCTGAGCCAGGGCGCGGGCTAAGAAAACCCGCTGCTGCTGACCGCCGGAGAGCTGACCAATTTGCCGATGGCGTAAAGGCAGCATATCAACCCGATCTAAGGCGGCGCTGACGAGCCGTTTGGCTTTGACACCGGGCGCACGGCCCCAGCCGATTGCCGCTGTTTGGGCCATCATCACCACATTCCAGGCGGTGATAGGGTAGTCCCAGTCAATTTGCGATCGCTGCGGCACATAGGCCACCTGCCGCCGCTGCCGCTTTAACGAAGCCCCGTTCAGCAAAATTTTACCCTGGTAAGGCGTCAGCCCCAAAATGGCCTTTACCAAAGTGCTTTTACCAGCTCCATTGGGGCCAATCAGTCCTACCCATTCGCCTGCTTGCAAGGTCAGCGAAACCGCCGTCAGCGCTTCAATGCCTCGATAGTTAACAGACAGATTTTGAACGGCTAGCATCTTGTAAAAATGATAATCATTATCGTGGACACGAAGAAAGCATAGCAGATTGCTTTGACGAATCTTTGATCCCGGTATGCTGTAAGAATGATAATCATTATCACTTTATGATGTCAATGCCTTATGTCAATACCTGATGACTGGCCAGCGATCGCACTCCCCAAGCAAGGAATGCCCGTAACGGTGATTACCGGCTTTTTAGGAAGCGGTAAAACCACTTTGCTCAATCACATTTTGACCAACTGCCAGGGGCTGAAGGTGGCGGTGCTGGTGAATGAGTTTGGTGATATCAATATTGACAGTTAGCTGATTGTGGCGGCTGAGGAGAATATGGTGGAGCTAAGCAACGGCTGCATTTGCTGCACCATTAATGAAAGCCTGGTGGATTCGGTCTATCAGGTGATGGAGCGCCCAGAGCGGATAGATTACCTGGTGATAGAAACCACGGGAGTCGCCGATCCGCTGCCGATCATCATGACGTTTGTCGGGACAGAGTTACGAGAGTTGACCCGGCTGGATTCGGTGCTGGGTGTGGTCGATGCTGAGATGTTTGGCGAGGCGCTGTTGGATAGCTCGGTGTATATGAATCAGTTCATTTATAGCGATGTGATTTTGCTCAACAAAGCCGATTTGGTCACCGTAGCGCAGACGGCCATCGTAGAACGTAAAATTCATGACTTAAAAGCCGGGGCGCGATTGTTGAGATGTAGTCTGACCACTAACGCGATCCTGCCGCTGTCCGCGATTTTGGATGTGGGATTAGCCGATGTTGAAACCTATCTTTTGTTAGAGCAAAAGCTCTCTGAGCATATGGCCAACGATGGCTTTGTGGCGCTTCCTTTTCGCAGCGATCGCCCCTTCACCCTTCAAAAACTTCAACGGTTCCTCGACCATCAGCTTCCTAGGAATATATTTCGCGCCAAAGGCATTCTGTGGTTTTAAGAGAGTCCTGCTCGACATCTCTTTCAGCTTACGGACAAGCGATTTCAGCTTGAAGACCACGCCTGGGCGACGCCGCCTCGCAATCAGCTTGTGTTTATTAGGCGGCATTTAGACACTGACGATCTCAATCAAAAACTAGAAGACTGCCTAGCGATCGCGCCTATAGGGACGGCATGGCCCACAAAACTCTATCGTGTGATAGAAGATTTGAAACTGCGAGGTTTGAGCCAATTTCTCTTCTAGAGAATGCGCCGGACACTCTTCAATTGGTACAGAGGTGCCGCAATTTAAACAGGTGAGATAGTGGCTATCGTCTGAAGCAAGGGTGTAGACCCATTCTCCATTAGGCAGGGTGCGAGACTGGGCTAGCCCTTTTACTTGAAGCGATCGCAGCGATCGATAAGCTGATTCGGCCCACTGCGATCGCAGCGCAAAGACTGCTACAACAAGAATCAGAAACCTGCTATCGAACCTGCAACTTGCCGTATCCTGGCTGGAATGCACTCCTACACATTGACAATTATCCCGCCTTTTTTAAGAGACTATCTGGCACTTACTCAACAGTGCCCCAATCATCCACTGGCTCATCTGGTACGTCCGGTGATGTCGTTTCTGCAAGATCATACTCCAATGGCAACCGGAATGTATGATTTTAGCAACGGATCTAGCGCCAGCAGCTCCTTTAAAATTACTAACAGAGCCTACCGTCAATCTACTCACCGGGCTGCGGTTGAAGCGGCGGGGTAAAGTCACCTCTCGTTGTTGTCAGGTAGGGGAACTTCCCTCAGCTCCGTGCATCGACGGACTGCTACAGTGGCCAGTATGATAGTGCAACAGCGAATGAACAACTACAAAGCTTTGAATAGAATGATAGACGACGAGACTCCTCAGCCGCTGCGGTTTTTACCATAATCAGGTTGGTGGCAAAAGCAAACAAGCTAAGATTATAAAATTTCTACAGCTTCTATTCCATTTCAACAGTAGCGTTTTGGTGGTGGCGACTGTTGCATAAGATTCTTTATCTCCGGTTGTTGACAAATACGATGAGCCATTTGATTCACGTACCGTATAGCCCGCTGCTTCCCATCGCTGCGGTAAACCTGCTGAACCGCTGCACTTTCTGAAGCTAGCATGAGTGCGATCGCCTTTCGGTCTAGCCCATCCATAAACGCGCGACGCCCAATACGATAGTCCAATTTACCCTTACTACTTTGAGCCATTACACCCTGTCGGTAATGCTGCCAGAGCACCTTGTAATCTCGGCTACTATCAGCTATCAAAACAGCTATTTGAGCTTGGCATTTTCGATTGAATTGAAAAAACAACTCTAAAGCATAAGGATAGTACGTCAAAATGCTGGGGCTTTACATCGCTACATTGAGATTTCGTTCGTTTCTGAGCAGCCAAATATTAGGGCTTACGATATTTAATATCCAGCTTTTCTAAAACCTTCTTCCACGCTCGTCGCCGAAAACCCCGATCATTGATTTCTTCTCCTTGAGGTGCAGGAAATACCAAACCGTTGGGCTTACACTCTTTAAACGAATAGAACCACTGGCCTCCCTTTATTTTAGCAGATGTCATTAATGCTCCGTACCCAGGCCGTACCCAAATAAGGTTCATAGATGCCTAAGTTCGCCCATCATAAGTGGGAACCAGCTTTGAAAAGTCCCTGAGAATCACCGTTTTAGGCTAATGGGAATACGAAAAGCTGATCAAGTACGACAACAATCTATAAGTTCTGATTGTCTAGGCGCTCATGCTCAATCTCTGCTTCTATTGCCTTCAATCCCTGAGCTAGTTCTTCTTCCGTCGGCAAAACGAGGCGATATTTTGATGCAAATATCTGTTTCCCATCAGCCAAGACGGAGTACTTTGCAATCGCCTCATTTTTCTCCGCGCACAAAATCAAACCGATAGTGGGATTATCGTCCTCCCGTCGAAACCGTTCCTCATACAGCCGCACATAGGTATCCATCTGGCCAATGTCCTGATGGAGCAGTTTGCCGAGCTTTAAATCGATCAACACAAAGCATTTGAGCAGGTAGTTGTAGAACACCAAATCCACATAAAAGTGCTCTCCGCCCAGCGTGACGCGACGCTGCCGCGCGACAAACGAAAACCCTTTACCCAGCTCCAATAAAAATGCCTGCAACTGCTCAATTAAGGCAGACTCCAGCTCTGATTCTGTAAAACTCTGATGCTCTCCCAGCTCCAAAAACTCCAGCACATAAGGATCTTTCAACACATCCCTGGGTGAGAGAGCCTGTGCATTCTGCTTTGCCTCCGTTCTCACTGGGGCTTCATCCTGACTCGACAGCAGCCGCTCATGATAAAACGAATTAATCTGCCGCTCTAACGCTCGGGTAGACCACCCTTCTGAGCTTGCTTCGCGCATGTACCACTGGCGCGCTACCTCACTTTCTACCTTCAGCAGTAAACGGTAATGCGTCCAGCTCAAATCAGGACGCAGTGCGTCGCGAATTGGAAACGCCAAATAAAACCGTCGCATATATCGCAAATTGCTGATATCAAAACCTTTCCCAAATTGCTGCGTCAGCCGGTCAGACATTTTTTTAAGCACGGTCTTGCCATATTCAGCCCTGGCCTCGCCAGATTGCTCGTCCTCCACAATGAGTTGCCCGATCTGCCAATATGTCATCACCATGGCTTGATTGACGGCTGACCTTACCTGCTGACGGGCACTACTGATCAACCCCGCCACCTTTGCATACAAATCATCCGGTTCATGAGAACCAGGTTCAGTAATGACGCTCATCAGATTCCCTGCCAGCACACGTTTTTATCTCCCGCACACATCATAATCCGCTGGCAATTTTCGGGTATCTCGGGTCTTGCACCTCTTGCATATTCACATGACTTCGGCAGGCGATCGCAAACGACGGCGACAGGCCGAATTTCTGGTGCATCAGGGCGTGCCGTGGTCACTCATTCGTGGCATCTGCGTCATCAATCAAACAGTTGCAGATGAAGTAAACCGAGTCCTGACCCAATTCGGACAAACCACGACCGTTGAGGTGCGCCCTACCTACTACTACTGATCGCTAGCAGCACAGTAGTATATGAGTATTTCCTCGGAGCGATTTTAGTAGTACAATTGAACTAAACATGTCTGTAAAATGCTTAAGCTAAAGCGTGGCAACCTTCTAGAGGAGATAACCGAAGCCCTTGTAAACACCGTCAACTGTGTAGGTGTGATGGGAAGAGGTGTGGCGCTACAGTTCAAGCGAGCTTTTCCAGAAAACTTTAAGCAGTATCACAAGGCTTGTAAAAACGGTGAAGTCCAGCTTGAAAGCATGTTTACAGTAGCAACCGACTCGCTGCTCAATCCTCGTTACATCATTAACTTTCCGACCAAAAAACACTGGCGGCAAAAATCCTCTCTGGAAGACATTCAGACAGGTTTGCTGGCCCTTGTCCAAGAAGTGCAAACGTTGAGCATTCGCTCTATCGCCATCCCGCCTCTTGGCTGCGGCAACGGCGGACTGGCCTGGTCAGCGGTCAAACCACTCATTATTCAAGCCTTTGAGACGCTGCCTGAGGTTGAAGTTGTCCTATTCGAGCCAGCCGGAGCCCCTGCCGCTAGCGAAATGACCGTAGCTACCTCAAAGCCGAAGATGACAGCCGCCAGAGCTACCCTGATTCGAGTCTTAGAACTCCACGGACTAGCTGGATACCGCACCAGCCGGATTGAAATTCAAAAGTTAGCCTACTTTCTCAAGGCTGCGGGTGAACCAGCCCTGCAAGAGCTGGAATACAAACGCTTTCACTATGGCCCCTATGCCCACGATTTGAATCATGCGCTCCAACGGATGGAAGGTCACTACATACAGGGCTATGGCGATGGCAGTGACCGCGCTCAGATTAAGATACTGCCCGCAGGCCACACAGCAGCTCGCGATTTTCTAGCGCAGGAACAGCAAGCCGAGCAGTATCTAGCGCAAGTCGGTCAACTGATTGAAGGCTTTGAAACGCCCTATGGGATGGAAATGCTCGCTACGCTGCATTGGGTGGCACAAGAAGACCCGCAGGCGGCTCAGGACTGCGAGGTGGCGATCGCCCGAGTACAGGAATGGAGCGATCGCAAAAAGAACCTCTTCAAACCCCGCCATTTAGAAATTGCCTGGGATCATCTGAAGGCCACAGGCTGGCTCGGCTAAACGCTACGCACAACTCATTTAGCCATTGGCGCTAGTCACATTCTATTGACTACCGAATCTGGCAGCCCTATTACCAGCGCTTGTCTTTTGCCCTCATACCTGAAGCTAAGCCTGAGTCGGCCTTGATGGTTTTCGATGCTGACAAAGCCCGGCTCAGCAATAATCTTAGAGGCTGAGGAACCTGCATTGGAGGCAAATACTCTGCTCATTTTTCCTACCGCTTGAAATACATTTCGTACCCATTCCGTACCCGATAGATAGCTAAAAACTCCTAAACTCGTCCAACATCCCTAGTCCTTACTGACAATAGCCAGGAGGATCAGAAAGTCTAAAAACAGCCAAAAGGCTTGTTTTTTTTAGGGTTTCAGTTAAATCGGGATGGCGGGATTCGAACCCACGGCCCCTTCGTCCCGAACGAAGTGCGCTACCAAACTGCGCCACATCCCGCAAATGCGGCCTGATATTTTGCCGCTGCTTATTAAGATTATCATAGGCCCTAAAACTTTGAGGTTAGAAAAGTAGAGGCTACTTCGCAGTCTCGCTATCCCGATTTGTCTAGGAAACGCTTGAAGGAAGAGTCGTGAAGGGTTGAGCATCGCTGGCATTTGATCTGGTATTTTGACGTCGCCAGTCGTTACACTTCAAGGCATTGCTTTCTATACTTACTACTCCATCATGGCTTCAGTTTCTCCTTCTACATTTGTTGGTAAAGGCATCAAGTTTGGCACGGATGGCTGGCGAGGTATTATCGCGGCTGATTTTACGTTCGAGCGGGTAGGGAAGGTTGCGGCGCTAGCAGCGCAGGTGCTGGAGGAAACCTACGGGAGCAACGGGAGCAAGACGGTGATTGTGGGCTATGATCGGCGGTTTTTGTCACCCGATTTTGCGCGCTATGCGGCTGAGAGTATAGTGGCGGCGGGTTATGAGGTGAAGCTGTCGGAGTGCTTTGCGCCAACCCCAGCGTTTAGCTGGGCAGCGTTCGAGCAAAAGGCGCTAGGGGCGATTGTGATTACCGCAAGCCACAATCCGGCAGCGTATAACGGATTGAAGGTGAAGAGCGCGTTTGGTGGATCGGTGCCACCAGAGGTGACCAGCAAGATTGAGGCCCGGCTGAGCGAAGAGACCTCTGAGGCTAAAAAGGCGGGTAGCCTGACGAATTTTGATCCCTGGCCGAGCTATTGCAGTGCTTTGCGCTCGATGGTGGACATTGAGGCGATTCGTCAGGCGATTGATGATGGCCAGCTAACTGTGTTTGGCGAAGTGATGCATGGGGCCGCTTCGACAGGTTTGCAACGGCTGCTGGCGCGGGAGATTAATGAAATTAATAGCGAGGCTGACCCGCTGTTTGAAGGGGGTGCGCCGGAGCCTTTGCCGCAGTATATTCCGAAGCTGTTTGAGGCGATTAAAAATAAGACTGCTGCGGGGCTGACGGTGGGGCTGATTTTTGATGGGGATTGCGATCGCATTGCTGGCATGGACGGCAATGCTAACTTCCTCAGCTCTCAAGTCCTAATTCCTATCTTGATGGAGCACCTCACTAAGCGCCGAGGCATGAAAGGCGAAGTCGTTAAAACCATTAGCGGCTCCAACTTGTTCCCAGCGTTGGCAAAGCTATACGATTTACCGCTATACGAGACGCCGATTGGCTACAAGTACATCGCCGATCGGATGCTGGATGCTGAAGTGCTGATTGGCGGCGAAGAGTCGGGTGGGATTGGCTATGGCCACCATATCCCCGAGCGAGATGCGCTGCTATCGGCGCTGTATTTGCTAGAAGCGGTGGTGCAGAGTGGAAAGGACTTTGGGGCGTTAAACGATTCCCTTCGAGAGCAGACTGGATTTAGCTCGGCATATGACCGAATCGATTTGCCGCTGGCGAGTATGGAAGTGCGCGCTAAGCTGCTGAATGCGCTGGCGTCGAGTACGCCGCAGACAGTGGCGGGGCAAAAGGTGGATAACGTCTTGACAATTGACGGCTATAAGTTCAATTTGATAGATGAGAGCTGGCTACTGATTCGCTTTAGTGGCACAGAGCCAGTGCTGCGGCTGTATTCGGAAGCACCGACGATTGAGCGCGTGCATGAAATTTTGGCCTGGGCGAAGGACTGGGCCTATTCGGTGAGCTAGTCTGTGAGGTAGACGAAATCAGTCAGTTAGGCAAGGTCATATTGGCCGCCGCGTTTTAGGGCCTGCTGGTAAGACGGACGGGCGTGGATGCGGTCTAGAAAAGCCATGAGTTTGGGGCGGCTGGCGTTGAGTCCGGCTCGGGCGGCGGCTTCTTCAATCGGGAAGCTCATTTGAATGTCGGCGGCAGTGAATTTGTCGCCGACGAACCAGGCGCTTTTGGCGAGTTCGGCTTCCATATAGTTTAGATGGAGGTCGATTTGGGGTTGGATGAAGGAACTTTTGGCTTGGCTGGCGATCGCCTTAGCCACTGGCTTGATAAAAAAGGGCGATCTTTCTTCAACCTGCTGAAAAACCAGGTTGAGTAAGAGTGGCGGCATCGCAGAACCTTCTGCGTAGTGTAGCCAGTAGGTATAACGCAGCCGCTCGGAGGTATCGGGCGCGGGGGCCAGGTTGCCATTACCGTAGCGATCAACCAAATATTCCACAATTGCGCCAGATTCTGCCAGGGTCAGCTCACCATCTGTGATCACAGGGGACTTGCCGAGAGGATGCACCTTACGCAAAGAATCCGGGGCTAGCATGGTCTCGGGGTCGCGCTCGTAGCGTTTGATGTCGTAGTCCAGGCCGAGTTCTTCTAGCAGCCAGAGAATTCGCTGGGAGCGAGAGTTGTTCAAATGGTGAACGGTGATCATATAGTTGTTTTTAGTTGTTTTTAATTGTTTTTAGCGAGGTCTTAAATGAGACTTTAGCAAACTAGTCTTTTCATTCCTTGTCTCGTATGAGTGATATTTGATTTACCCGGTTGCATAGTCAATCAACAGCTTGATGACCAAGGCTGTGGTCACGGTAATAAAGATGGGTTTAATCAGCTTTGCGCCTTTTTTTGTGGCAAAGGTTGCTCCTAAAAAAGAGCCGATGATGACGCCCGCCGCGCCGCAGACGCCTTTGGAGTAGTCAATATTGCCGCCGAAGGCAAAGGCGATCAGGGCAGTAAAATTGGCCAGAAAGTTGAGAATTTTGGTAGTGCCGGTGGCTCGGAGGAAGTCGATCGGCCACAAGGAGAGCAGGGCAAAGACGAGAAAGACGCCCGTGCCAGGGCCGAAGAAGCCGTCGTGAAAGCCGATTGCACCGCCTGCAAGGACGCTGCTAACAGTGCGTTTCGGACTGGGCTTGGGACTGGTTTGTTGGAAACTGGCCTGTTGGGGACTGGCCTGTTGGGGACTGGTCTGTTGGGGACTGGCCTGGGCAATGCCGAAACTAGGTTTGAAGACGACAAATAGGGTGATGGCGACCATGAGCGCGATCACGATCGGTTCGGCCCAGGTGCTGGGTAATCGATCGATGCTGCGACTGCCCAAATAGGATCCAAAGATGACGGGTAGGCCCATGAGCGCGCAAGCGCGGCGATCGATTTGTTTGGATTGGGCAAATTTGAGTGAGCTAGTCAGGGCTCCGAAGGTGCCGCAGAGTTTGTTGGTGGCGATCGCACTACTCACGGGCAATCCGGTAAACAGTAAGCCGGGCAGCATAATCAAACCGCCGCCACCAGCGATCGCATCAACAAACCCGGCGCTAAGCCCTACCGCAAAAATGAGAAATAGTATCAAGGTAACCCTAGATAATCAGGCTTGTGGTTCAATCCCCAGAGCCTTCAGTTGCTCTTCTAGCTTAGCGGCGCGAGCTTCGGCTTCTTGAGCCTGGGCGGTTGCCTGCTGCGCCTGAGCTTCGGCTTCTTGAGCCTGGGCGGTTGCCTGCTGCGCCTGAGCTTCAGCTTCCTGCACTTGCGTGGCTGCTGCTTCGGTCTGCGCTAGAGCCGCTGCCGTTGCTTCTGGCAGAGTAAGGACTAGCTCACCGTTTTCAAAGAAGTACCGCAACTGCTGCTGATGTACGCCTAGCAATAGCCCTAAGACCTGACTTTGAAGCTGACCTGCCTCATTAGGAATGATGGGCTCGTAGCTGCGGCCTGCAAGTCGATAGCCTTTAAACTCCAGTGTTTCGGGTGAAAACCAAAAATATTCTGGTGTCCGAAAACGAGTTTGGTAGAGTTCTTTTTTAAGATTTCTGTCTACCTGCGCCGTAGACTCTGAAAGCAGCTCGATAATCAAATCGGGGTACTGTCCGCCTTCTTCCCAAACTACCCATGATTTGCGCGGGCGCTTCTCGGTTTGGGTTGCCAAAAAGAAATCGGGGCCTCGAAAGTCTTTGGTTTTAAGCTGCTCTTTGCTGAAGTAAACTGTAAGATTTGCGCCAATGAAAAAGTCAGTGCGATCGCGCCACAGCCATTCCAAGCAAGACACTAAAAGCGCTAACTGAAAGTAGTGCAGCGAACTTTCCATCTCTGGCTCATCACTCTCCAAATAGGCGGCGCTTGGCATCATGTCTGCCAGTTCGCGAGCAGTTATCACCATGGTGTATTTTTACCCTTCGGTGCAAGTTGCCTACTATTGTAGCGCCGGTTTGTAGCGCCGGTTGCGGCCACCGCTCGTTCGTCGAGTCAACCATAGCTGCCTTGCTGCATCCACCTTGCTGCATCCAAATGTTAAACAAACCCGCACTTCTAGGTAAGTTTGTATAAAATGATGAGATGAATTACCTGAGCTTACTGGAAAGCGGTGTACAAAGCTGGAATCGGTGGCGCGATCGCCATCCTGATGAACCCTGTGATTTAGCTGGCCAAGACTTGAGCGAAGGTTATTTTTTTGAAGGCAACTTTAGCAACGTCAATCTTCAAAGCGCAAATTTGAAACGTGCCTGCTTGATCGGGGCAAACCTGCGAGGGGCAAACCTGAGCGCAGCCAACTTGAGCGGTGCATATTTGGGCAATGCCGACCTCACGGGTGCAAATTTGAGCCAGGCTAAGCTAACGGGCACACATTTGAATCAGGCTGACCTGCGCCTGGCGAACTTACAAGGGGTAAACCTGGCTGAGGCCAATATCTACCGAACCCAGCTTTCTGAGCCAGGCAGCCCAACCTATGAGACCCGCGAGACTCGCGAAATCTCTGGTGCAAACCGTGAAACGCCTGCGGTAAATTCTGCTCATCGGCTCGGACGCAAGGGCCGTCCGATTGCTGTGCTCGTGACAGCGGTAGGGGCGGTGGCCTGTTTGGCAGGGCTGACTGCATTTTTTACAGCAAATAATGCCACTACAGAACCGACGGTGGCTGAAGCGCCCGGCTTAGCTCCTCCCCTAGAGCCAGCAGAACTGGTTACAGAACCTGACCCAGAACAGATCGCACTGGCTCAATCTTTTGAGGGGGATGGCCAAGTTTGGGCGGTGGCGATGCATGCGTCAGTGGGTGGCCAGCCGGTGGCGATCGCAGGGGGTGACAGTGGCAAAATTCAAATTTGGGACAGTCAAACAGGCGAGTCTGTGCGCACGCTGTCGGGCCATCAAGATGTGATCAGATCTTTGGCGATTTCTCGCTCTGGTCAGTGGCTGGTGAGTACAAGTGGCGATGGGATAAAAGTATGGAACCCCCAGACGGGTGAGCTAGCTTACAGCATTCCGGCAGATGGTTCGCCTGTGTGGTCGGCGGCAATCAACCCGAATGAGCGCACTTTTGTGAGCGGTAATTACGCCGGAGACATTACGGTTTGGCAGCTAGAGAGCGGTAGGCCAATTTATAGCGTGGAGACAGGCTCGACGGTATGGTCGGTGGCGATCGCACCCGATGGCCAGTCATTTGTGAGTGGTGGCAGCGATCGCACCATTCGCAAATGGGACTTGGTCAGCGGTGAGCAGTTACAGACTTATGAGGGCCATGAAGACGCCGTGCGGGCGATCGCCATTAGCCCCGATGGCCAAACCCTCGCCAGCGGCAGTTGGGACAGCACCCTCAAGCTTTGGGATTTAGAAACTGGTAACTTGCAGACTACCTTAACGGGGCATGAGGGCCGGGTGGTGAGCGTGGCGATTAGCGCTGACGGTCAAACCCTGGCTAGCGGCAGTATTGACAACACCCTCAAGCTTTGGGACTTGTCTCGTAAAGAGCTTATAAAAACGCTGGATAACAGCACCGATTGGATTTTAGCGGTGGCCTTTATGCCCAGCGCTGACAAGCAAACGCTGATTAGCGGTGGTAAAAATACCGCTGTCAAGGTGTGGCGGTAGGACTGGCTTTACCTTTTGGGTCTTATCGTTCGGGCTTGCCACCGCCCCACTGGTCGCCGACAATTTTGGGTTCGATTAAAATGTAGCCTGCGATCGCCCTCAAATCTTCTTCACTCAAATTTCGCATTCTAGGAAAAATATCGACGTTTAGAACAGAGGGGTGCAGTTCGGCCAAAGACCTCAGCCCGTCGTAGGTTGTCGGGTTATTCATGTAATCTATTATACTGTCAACACTGTTACGCGCTGGAGTTGCCTTGGCCAGCGTTTGGGTGCTCAAATCCACGTCAGGATTAGTTTTAGATCCCCCATCTATGTGGCATTGAGCGCAGCTATTGTTAAACACACCCTGACCTCTGGCAAATTGTTCTAAGCTCAGCGTCGTTTGCTCGCCTGCGTCGTTCAGCGGAACCGTGCGGATAGATTCGTCAATTTCTACGGCGATCGCGCTCCCTGTCCAGGCAAAAAACAGCATCAAAACGGTGAGCACCGTATAGACGACCAGCGCCTTGGTCAAGATTTTTTTAAGATAGTAAAACATTTTTATCCTCTCTTTTCTGATTTTATAAAGGCAGCCCGTTCGCAAAAATGAGCATGATATCTTGACGCTGAACAGTCAAAGAAAATCTTCATGAAAGAGAATAGCCTGAGAGTATTTTTCTTGGGGCAGACCTGTTGTTGTCAGCAAATGCTCAACTAAATTATCTCTAATCATCATATGCTTCATCATTCTGACAATGTAGCTTTGGGCCTGATCTAGCGACAGCCTGCTGGCCTGCGCTTTAACGATTTCTAACTCAACTTCTTGCTCTAGGCTCAACTTGCCAAGTATATCCATGTTGGAAACACCTCTTAATCTTAAATTCTTTTTGGAAGTATCTTTTTGATGGCGGCGAATTATGTTCAGAGACTAGGCGATCGCGCCCTCAAAGCGACTGTAGAACCGTCCTTGAATTTTTACGACCATTGCCTCTTTAGAGCCAAAGTCAGTATCAGAAGGCTGAATGCTTTCAAATAGCCCAGATATTTCTCCAGTCGCTCTATTTACCCGATTGATCTGAAGCGCAATACTGCCTTGCTTAACCTCAAAAGACTTGTTGTTTTGCTGCTGAAACTTGGCTTCATCGGCTTGAATGGGGATACCGACCGCTGCATCGTAGCCCACGGCTATCCCGCGACCTTTGGGATCGATAAAGCTAGATGTGCGATAGGGTGGCACATCGAAGGTGCCTGCTAAACGAGTTGATGGGCTGAGGTTTGCGATCGCATCTTGACTTTTCGCCACCAATCCTTTGATCGTAAACAAAAATGGAACCCGTTCCCCATCCGGCAACTGTACAGTAACTGGTTGAAAATCGAATCCGCCCTTTTCTACAAAGGTCAAGTTTCCGCCGGCATCTGTTTGCAATTGACCACTAATTTGATCGAGCGTAAAGCTAGATCGGGTAAGTAGCTTGCTGTCTACAAACTTTCCCGTCTGCCGCTTCATTAGCGGCGATTGTTTCACTGCAAAGGTTTCAGGCTGCAAGCAAAACTCTTTGAGCTGGTAAGACGAGCCCGGTTCTACCGCAATCGAATCCATATTGGTGCCCGTAAGCTGAGGGCAATTGTTAGCTAAACCGCTGCCCCTAATGTCGTCATAGCTCAATGAATCGCTGCCTACGTTTGGGGTGCTACAGGCAAACAGTAAGCCCACACATAGAGCTAACACAATGGCTGCAAACGCTTTGTATTTCATCTTATTAAACCGAATACCGTTCTATTAGAGTTAGCGAAAAAGACTGAAGAACTTATGGAGATAGAAGGCAATGTGTTGAGCTAGTTTTTTTAAGAACGATCGGCTTCTTAAAATAAGTCTCAAATTTGATTGGCTGCAAGAGGTTCTATCTTTTCATAGGTTCTTCATGTTTGTTGTTTACTGTCATAGCAACTTCCACATCAGCCGCTCTAAATTTTCTAATTTTTTAAGGCGATTCAGCACACTCTTTTTATAACAGAGGAGAAATTACCATGAGCTTAGTGACCGAACTAATTTTGAACGCCGACAGTGAAGCCCGATATCCTGCGCCTAAGGAACTTCGGATGTTTCAAGATTTTGTGAAAACAGGAGAGCAGCGCGTCCGCATTGCTAAAGCCCTAGCGCAGAATGAACAGCGAATTGTCCAAAAGGGCAGCGAAAGGTTTTGGGAGCGCTGCCCCAATACGCCAAGTAATAGCGGTGTTGAACGCAAGACGGCCTCTTGCCAACGCGACCAGGGCTGGTATGTCCGTTTGATTGCCTACGCCATCTTGGCAGGTAGCGAACGGCCCCTAGAAGATATTGGCACGGTGGGCATCAAAGAAATGTACAACAATCTTGAGATTCCGATTAGAAACATTGCGGAATGTATGCGCTGCTTGAAAGAAGAAGCCATGGCTGTTTTGAGTGACGAAGACGCCCAAGAAGTAGCAGCCTACTTCGATTTGATTATTCAGTCACTGTCCTAACCAGCGCTGTTTACTCAGGTCATCTAGACCATCAGTCCATTCAGTCAAATTTATTCGATTTTTAAGGAGACTTTCCATGCAAGATGCCATCACTACATTGATCAACGCTTCCGACGCTCAAGGGAAATATTTGGACGACTCATCGCTAGATAACTTGCAAGCCTACTTTCGCAGTGGTGATTTGCGAGCAAGAGCCGCGATGACTATCAGCGCCAACGCCTCTACCATTGTGACCAAAACCGTAGCCAAGGCATTGCTATATACCGACATCACCGCTCCTGGTGGCAACATGTACACCTGCCGCCGATATGCCGCCTGCGTTCGCGATATGGACTTCTTCTTGCGCTATGGCACTTACGCCATGCTGGCCGGAGATCCTTCAATTTTAGACGAGCGGGTGCTAAATGGACTCAAAGAAACCTACAACTCTTTGGGCGTCCCTGTAGGGGCGACCGTGCGAGCGGTACAGGCGATGAAGGAAGTGACTAACGACATGCTAGGCGCTGAAGCAGGCAAGGAAATTGGTGCTTACTTTGATCATATTTCTTCTGGCTTGAGCTAGCGTACTTTCTTTTATCCCTGCCAATTTTTACTTCCGATTTTACTCTACGTTGGAGTTGTTAACTATGAGCATCATCACTCAAACGATTGCTACCGCCGATCGTGAGGTTCGCTACATTTCCCATGGAGAGCTAGAGGCGATTGAGCTTTTTTTTCAAAATGGGCCGCAGCGTTTGCGAATTGTCTCTATTCTCAACAACAACGTAGAGGAAATTGTCGAAAAGGGCAGTCAGCGGTTTTGGCAGCGCCGCCCGATGACGCCTAGCCACATCGGCAATCCGGTTTTTCAGTCTTCTTGCCTGCGAGATCAGGCGTGGTTTATCCGGCTGATTTCCTATGCGGTAGCCGTCGGGGATGTCGATCCGCTAGCGGCTAGCGGCGTGAAGGGTGCGAAAGAGATGTATCGCTCTTTGGAAGTTCCTTTGGTGAATTTGGCGGACTGTATGCTCGCGCTTAAAGAGGTGACGCTGGAAATGCTGAGTCTTGAAGATGCGGCTGAGGTAGGGCCGTATTTTGACTACTTGATTGCGGGGTTGATGCCCTAGCCAATCGTTGAAAGCCTGGTGTTAAAAAGCTGGTGTTAAAAGGCTGGTGTTAAAAAGCTGGTGTTAAAAAGCTGGTGTTGAAAAGACGTGTTTGGATTTGGAGATCGCTATGACTGATCGGATTAATGGGGGTAGCCCTGTCGTTCACTCCCCGCAGTATCACACGGTGCCGACGACTTTGATTGATGGGGCAAAGCAGCGCGATCGCTACCTCAATCAAAGTGAAGCTAAAGCACTCTCAGCCTTCCTTTCAACCGGGTTACAGCGGCTAGAGATTGCGCAAATTTTAGCTCAGCAGTCCGACAAAATTGTGGCGGCTGGCGGCAAGCGAATTTTTGTTGGCGGCAACCCAATGGCTTATTTTGAGAAGCCAGAAGATCCGGTAGGGATGCCAGGTTCAGGTTATTTCGTAGCAGAAGACTATCTTTCGCCGAAAGAAAGAGTTTGTCAAAAGAGTAACAGCAAGGGCACGCTGGTCGAACCGGCTGCTAAAGACGCTAATAGCAATCCGGTTAGCTGGCTAAAAAGTCTGTTTTTTAGCGGTAAGCCCAGCGTTCCTGGTAACTTTCAGGCGATTAGCATTTCCGAATACGGCTCGGTACGGATGAAGCGCTCTATGCGAGATCTGGGCTGGTTTCTGCGGTATATAACCTATGCGATCGTGGCGGGTGACACCAGCATTATGACGGTCAACACGCGCGGGTTGCGGGGCGTCATTCCAGAAGATGTCACGCTGGCGACAGCGGTTGCCCTAAGAGAGATGCAGTGGAAGTCTCTTTCTTACTTTGCGCCCGACTCAGCGGCAGCGGCCCTGGTAAAAAGGTATTTTGACGTGTTGATTGCTGACTATATGATCGAGAAGCCTTCCGATCGGCTGCGGACGGGCGTTTCCAAACATCATCAGGGCTTATATTTGCCAGAGAGCTATGAAGAGAGCGGTAGCCTACAGCCGCGATGGGTGATGACGCCTGATATTTCTGATATTGAAAAAGATCAGGTGATTAAAGCGGCTTACCGTCAAGTGTTTGAACAAGACGTGGCGCATTTATGTGGCACTACTTTGAACGAGCTGGTGTCGCAGGTAAAAAGTGGCCACGGCAAAAACGGTTCGATGGCGGAGTTTGTGCGTCAGCTAGGTAAATCGCGGCTTTACCGGCGGCTATATTACGAGCCGTACACTATCAGCCGCAGCATTGAGCTGGCCTGTCGCCACTTCCTGGGGCGGGGGCTAAGCTGCATGGAAGAGTTTCAAGAATACTTTGAACTGGTGGCGGATAAAGGTTTCCCGGCTTTGGTCGATGCCTTGATTAACTCTCAAGAATATGCCGATTACTTTGGCGAAGAAACTGTTCCCTACCTTAGAGGGCTAGGGCTAGAAGCGCAGGAATGCCGTAACTGGGGGCCGCAGCTAGATTTGTTCAGGTACAGCGCTCCGGTGCGGAAAGTGCCTCAATTTGTCACTGCTTTTGCAGGCTATCAACAGCCTCTGCCAAACCAGCACCCCTATGGTATGGGCAACGATCCGCTAGAGATTCAGTTTGGCGCAATCTTTCCTCATCAGAACCGCGATCCTAAGGCTCAACCGGCTCACTTTAGCGAAGATGGTCGCCGGATTTTGATTCATGCACCCCAGAAACAAAGTGCTCATTATTCTACAGAAGCTGTCATGCTAGCCGCCTACCGTCAGGTGTTTGGACGCGAAGTGTTGGACGATCAGCACCATACGCTGGCAGAAACTCAGTTTAGAGATGGGCGGATTACCGTGCGAGAATTTGTCCGTCAGCTTGCGAAATCGAGGCCATTTCGCCGCGCCTATTGGGAAAATTTGTACATGACGAAGGCGGCTGAGGTGATTCATCGGCGGTTGCTGGGTCGGCCTACGTATGGGCGCAGGGAGACGAGCAAGTATTACGACATTTGCGGTCGTCAAGGATTTTATGCCCTGATCGATGCCATTGTTGATAGTGATGAATATACAAAGGTGTTTGGCGAAGATACGGTGCCCTATGAGCGCTATGTGACGCCACGCGGGATGAGGCTGCGGTCGCCTAAAGGCCCAGTGGATTGGTGGAAGCAGCGCGAGAATCCTGACACGGTAGGAGAGCATATGATGCGCTATCGACCGCCAGCAGATTCAGCGCCAAAATCGTTACCTTCGTCCGACCACAATGGTCATGTGACCGTCGCCGAGCGTCAGCCAGCGAAGTCCTCTCAAGATAGTCAGCCCTCACTGCCAGATTCAGAGCCAGAGCCAGAGGTTGAGACTTCAGAAGAACCGGTTGCTGAAGAAGTTTCTGAAGATCAGGTGGTTTCAGTCAGTGGCTAGCCGCTAGCTGTATAGAGGTTACCAAGTGCTAAGCCCTGACGGTGCCTAACAGATACGGTAGATGCCGATCTTTTTTATTAAATCCTTTTTGACATTCATCATGATTCAACCTCAAAAGACCGTGCTGACAGGCTGTACTCCAAAGGAAAGCCAATTGGCCGCATCGGCACAGTTTAACCAGCTCCCTAGTAAGCAGCCTTACGAGCCCTCTAAAAATCTCTTTGATTACCGCATCCATATTAGCTGGTTCGGCGGCGTGCAAATTCATCCCAAGTATTAAATCTACAAGCTTAAAATCATGAGCCTTATTCAACAGGTTATTCTCAACGCTGACGAAGAGCTGCGCTATCCTACGCCAGGAGAGCTGCGAATGGTTCGCAACTTTTGTAAAACAGGTGCCGACCGCATTCGCCTGGCGAAAACGTTAGAACAACATGCGCCTACAATTGTGGAGCGCGGCACCCGAAAGTTTTGGCAAATTTGCCCCAGAACGCCCAGCAACAGCGGCAGCGCCCGTAAAACGGAGGCCGCTCAACGGGATATGGGCTGGTACATTCGCTTGATTAGCTATTGCCTGCTGGCCGGGAGCGATCGCCCACTCAGAGAAATCGGCCTGCTGGGCATGAAAGAGCTATATACCAACATTGGCATTCCTTTGGACAATATCTTGCAGTATTTGCGCTGTTTAAAAGCGGAGGCGATCGCCCTCCTTTCTGAACCTGAGGCCGACGCCATCATCCCCTACTTCGACCAGATCATTCAAGAACTGGTGCGACCGGGGCCGTCTTACTTTGGCATTAAAGATGCGAGCGTTAAAGCCCGCGCTGCGTTGAAGGCTGCTTAATTTCTCCTTCTTTAAAAGATTCATAGCTTAAAGACCCATAGCTTAAAGATTCATAGAACAAGACGAGGACATTTTAATGACTACTTCAGTAGGGGCGCTGAGGCCCTCTAGAAATTGGGCGCAAGGGATTGACGACTGGCTAAAGCGCGATCGCTTCGTGTTTATTGGCTGGTCGGGGCTGCTTCTGTTTCCCTGTTCATTCCTGGCGCTTGGCGCTTGGTTTACCGGTACCACTTTTGTCACCTCCTGGTATACGCATGGCTTAGTGTCGTCCTATTTGGAAGGCTGCAACGTTCTGACCGTAGCCGTTTCTACACCCGCCGAAAGCATGGGCCATTCTCTGTTGCTGCTGTGGGGGCCAGAAGCAAACTGGGACTTTGTGCGCTGGTGCCAGATTGGAGGACTGTGGACGTTCACCGCTTTCCACGGCATATTTGCTCTGATGGGCTTTATGCTCAGGCAAATTGAGATTGCCCGGCTGGTGAATATTCGGCCTTATAACGCGATCGCCTTTTCCGCTCCAATTGCTGTCTTCTGCGCCACATTTTTAATCTATCCGCTAGGCCAGTCGTCTTGGTTTTTTGGCCCAGGATTCGGCGTATCCGCTATTTTCAGATTTCTCTTATTCTTTCAGGGCTTTCATAACTACACCCTTAACCCCTTTCACATGATGGGCGTCACTGGTGTTCTAGGCGGCGCTCTGCTCTGCGCCATTCACGGGGCAACGGTACAAAACACTCTGTTCAAAGACACCAAAGGTAAAAACACATTTAGCGGCTTTACCACCGACCAAGCAGAAGAGACCTACTCGATGGTGACAGCCAATCGCTTTTGGTCTCAAATTTTTGGCATTGCTTTTTCTAACAAGCGCTGGCTGCATTTCTTTATGCTGTTCGTGCCAGTGACGGGGTTGTGGATGAGTGCGATCGGTATGGCCGGTTTAGCGTTTAACCTGCGGGCTTACGACTTTGTAAGTCAGGAAATTCGAGCGGCTGAAGACCCTGAGTTCGAGACGTTCTACACCAAGAATATTCTGCTCAACGAAGGGCTAAGAGCCTGGCTATCAGAAATAGACCAGCCTGCAAAGCAATTTGTCTTCCCTGAAGAAGTGCTGCCTCGCGGTTTTTCTGAGTAACCCTTACCTTCGCTGATAATTGCTGACTTTTTTTACGAGATAATCTCCCATGGAAACGCCTCTCGAAACAATTCCCGACATATCAATCACGCTGCCCGACGAAACCAGCTCCCTTCTAGCGCCATCCGGCCCCGGCTACGACGAAGCCTCTAGCGGCTACGCCTGGTGGGCAGGCAATGCTCGCTTTATCACCCCCGAACTGACTGGCCGATTTCTAGGCGCTCATGTAGCCCATGCTGGCCTTGTTGCCCTTTGGGCAGGCGGTATGCTGCTGTTTGAAGTTTCTCATTTCAATCTCTATCAGCCGATGTACGAGCAAGGAGGCATTTTAATGCCCCACATTGCCACCTTAGGCATTGGCGTTGGCCAGGGCGGCGAAGTTACCAGTATCTTCCCCTTCTTCGCGATTGGAGTAGCCCACCTGATCGGTTCGGCAGTGCTGGGCATTGGTGGCCTGTACCACGCCCTTACAGGCCCCGAAAAGCTCTATGGCTTCTTTCAGTTCGACTGGACAGACAAGGCTAAGATCGCGCAGATTCTAGGCTTTCATATTGCAATTTTAGGTGTTTTTGCTTTGCTCTTTGCGGCCAAAGCGATGTACTGGGGCGGGCTGTACGACCCCTGGGCTCCGGGCGGTGGCGATGTCCGGTTAATTACTAACCCAACGCTAGATCCGCGCGTTATCTTTGGCTACCTGATTAAGCGGCCTACGGGTGGCGAGGGTTGGATTGTCAGCGTCAATAATTTAGAAGATGTGATTGGTGGCCATATTTGGATTGGCTGCATTTTGATCGCGGGCGGCATTTGGCATATTTTGGTACCGCCGCTGCGCTGGACGTACAATCTCTTTCCTTGGACAGGCGAGACTTATCTTTCTCAAAGCTTAGGGAATGTAGCTGGTCAAGCGTTTATTGCTGCCGCGTTTATTTGGTTCAACAATACGGTTTATCCCAGTGCCTTTTATGGGCCAACGGTGCCGGAAGCTTCGCAAGCACAGTCTTTTGTATTTTTGATGCGAGATCAGGGCATGGGCGCGGACGTTGCTTCTGCCCAAGGGCCGACAGGATTGGGTAAGTATTTGCAGCGATCGCCGACCGGAGAAATCATTTTCGGTGGTGAAACCATGCGCTTTTGGGATGCTCGTGCCCCCTGGCTAGAACCCTTGCGGGGTAAGAATGGCCTGGATCTAGACAAGCTGCAAAACGACGTTCAGCCCTGGCAGGTTAGACGGGCTGCGGAATATATGACGCACTCACCGATTGGCTCACTGAACTCTGTCGCTGGGCTGGCCACGGAATCCAACGCCTTCAACTACGTCTCGCCCAGAACCTGGATGGCGTCTGCTCACTTTATCTTTGGCTTTTTTTTCTTAGTGGGGCATTTGTGGCATGCAGGACGTGCTAGAGCGGCGGCGGCTGGCTTTGAAACGGGGCTAGACCGCGACAATGAGCCGGTGATGTCAATGCCGCCGATAGATCCGAGCTTGCGTTCTGATTGAGGCACAGGTGAAAAAACATGTATCGACATCATGCATTAACGCAGCGGGCGTAAGGCTTTACGCCCCTACAGCATTCCGAAGATAAGGATAAATCATAAGGAGAAAGCCTAATGGGACTACCTTGGTATCGTGTCCATACATCTGTCATTAACGACCCTGGCCGATTGATTGCAGTGCATATTATGCACAACGCTCTCTGCGCGGGGTTTGCGGGGTCGATGTTGTTATTTGAGCTGTCGCTGTTTGACCCTAGCGACCCGGTATTGAACCCGATGTGGCGACAGGGGTGTTTTTTGATGCCGTTTGTATCGCGCTTGGGGGTTGTTAACTCCTGGCAGGGGTGGAGTATCACCGGCCAAACGTTCACCGATCCAGGATTTTGGACGTTTGAGACGGTGGCGATCGCCCACATTGTCTATTCGGGCCTTTCCTTCCTGGCCGCCTGCTGGCATTGGGTCTATTGGGACATTGCCACCTTCTTCGATCCTAAAACCGACGAGCCCATTCTCGATTTACCTAAAATCTTCGGCATTCACCTGACCCTAGCGGGGCTGCTGTGCTTCGGCTTTGGGGCCTTTCACCTGACGGGAATTTTTGGCCCTGGGATGTGGGTATCCGACCCGCTAGGGCTGACAGGACATGTTCAAGGGGTTGCGCCCGAATGGGGAGCTGCTGGCTTTGACCCGCGCAATCCGGGAGGTGTGGTCGCTCATCATATTGCTTTAGGCATCGTGGCCATTATCGGCGGACTGTTCCATATAGTGGTCAGGCCACCGCAATATCTGTTTGAGACGCTCAAAATGGGCAATATCGAAGGGGTGTTAGCCAGCGGCCTGGCGGTGTTCTTCTCGGGGGCCTTTATTGCCTCAGGAACGATGTGGTATGGCACCGCGACTACTCCGATTGAGCTGTGGGGGCCAACGCGCTACCAGTGGGATCAGGGCACCTTTCAAACCGAGATTAATCGCCGGGTAAAGGCAGATATCAGCAAGGGCAAAAGCCTTTCTGAAGCCTGGTCTGCGGTTCCAACTAAGCTGGCGTTTTACGACTATGTAGGCAACAGTCCGGCCAAAGGTGGTTTGTTCCGCGTGGGCCGAATGGTCGATGGTGATGGGCTTCCTACCGCTTGGGAAGGTCATCCTGTATTTAAGGATAAAGAGAACCGAGAGATTACCGTCAGGCGAACACCCAATTTCTTTGAGAACTTCCCGGTGGTACTATTCGACAAAGATAATGTGGTTCGAGCGGATATTCCTTTTCGGCAAGCCGAGGCTAAATATAGCATTGAGCAAACAGGGGTAAACGTCAGCTTTTACGGTGGAACGCTAGACGGTCAAACCTTTAGCGACCCTCCTACTGTGAAGAAGTATGCTCGTAAGGCTCAGTTGGGTGAAGTCTTTGAGTTTGACCGCAGCGTTTATGACTCAGATGGTTTCTTTAGAACCACTAATCGCGGCTTCTTTGCCTTCTTTCATGTTTGCTTTGGTCTGCTGTGGTTCTTTGGCCATATCTGGCATGGGCTGCGGGCAATCTTCCAGGATGTCTTCTCGGGCGTCGATCCAAATTTGAATCCCGAACAGGTGGAATGGGGCTACTTTACAAAAGTAGGCGATCCGACCAGCCGACAGTCTACTATTTAGGCCGATGTGATATCCAGCTTCCTTTTCCTATCGGGCGAAGGGGCTGGAAAATTTGAGTCTTTGGGCTGAAAACTACTCAACCGCGATATCAAGGAGATAAATTAATGCGGCAAAAATACGTTTCTAAAAAAGCGGCTCCGCTTCAGTACGCTTTGAGATCTTTAAATTCTGAAGCGGGTCGGGTGACGCCTGGCTGGGGCACCGCGCCGATTATGGCCGTTATGCTAGTCGCGCTGTTGCTGTTTATCTTAACTATTCTTCAGCTATACAACGGTACGATTCTTTTAGACAGTGTTAATTTAAACTGAGGCAGTCAAGTGATGTTGTTGTATCCATTTTGCTTAGCCTATGGTGAGGGCCATTTTGGGAGCACCGCAACCGGTGTTTTTGGGGGGTTAGTTGCCCTCGTAGGCGGTTGTGTCGCCCTCGTTGCATATGCCTACAAAACTTACCCTGAAGGTCAAAAATAGAGATATTAGGAGATTGACGATGGATTTTGCAATTTGGTTTGGAATTTTTCTGATCGCAGCGGCTTTGACGGCGATTTACTGCTGGCGCAAAGGCGCGGTGGTACTCAGCTTGATTATATTTTTGGCGAGCAGTCAGTCGGCGATGGCTGCTTTGAATCTCCCTAATTCTATGGCGGCGCTAGGAGCACCTGATAGTGCTATTAATCAGAATCAGCAGGATTTAGAAGAAACCCTCAAGCTCGATCCGACTGGCGATCATTACAAGGGCATTGAGTACTCTAATAAAGCGGTGAAGGGGCAGCCTAGCGATCAGGAGATTTTAGACGCGATCGCCCCTGAAATGGCCGAGAATGTCGAGCTAGCCGTCTCTAATGGCTCGGTGCGATTGTCTGGCAAGGTGCAGAATCGGGCAGTAGCTGAGGAGATGGTCGAAGCAGTCAAGCAAACCAAGGGTGTCCACGAAGTGGCCTTTGACCTGGGCTTGGCTGAATAGCGTATAGATAGACTGCTTGATTGAAAAGCTCTAGCTTTATCAGCCCTAGGTTAGAGCTTTCTGTGCCTCACAACTTCTACATATTTGTCAGTGATGATTAGAGCAATAAGTTTATGAGGCGATATTTTATCGCTCCATCTGCCAACCTCTCAAAAGAAGGGAACTATCATGCTGACGGTTGCTGATATTATGACCGCTGAGGTGTTTACTATCCGCAGTTCTGCAAAGGTAACGCAGGCGATCGCACTTATGCAGAAACAGAACGTGCGATCGCTGATTGCAGGCTGTTAACTTGCCCCCCGATTTGACGCAATGTATTAAAGTTGCCCTGGGCGTACTTGAAGAGCTGCGCCACGAACTGCCCAAGTATTAAACTCAAAAAGAGGATAAGCTTAAGCTGAGAAAACTGGCTTGGCAAGAGGGCAGAAATCAGGAGTCAGAAGTCAGAAGTCAGAACCTAACTGCTTTCTGTCTCCTGACTTCTAAATCTCGACTGAGAAAGAATTTCCCGCTTTAAGCAGCTTGGTTTGTTATGGAGAACTGTGGTTGTTGAGAATTGTGGATATTGCCTTAAAGAACCGTTGCGTTTGCACTCGAATGGCCTCATTCATGAGCACAATTTGAGAGATGCTCAACGGTTCTTTTATGCCTGCTGCCCTACTGACTGATGCCAGCCGTCGCCTGGAAAAAGCGGCCCAGTATGCGCCCATTTCGGATGATGCGACGGAGCGGCTGAGGTTTCCGAAGGCGAGCTTGAAGGTGGCGATTCCGGTACGGATGGATGATGGGTCGCTGCGAGTGTTTGAGGGCTATCGGGTGCGCTATGACGATACGCGGGGGCCAACAAAGGGCGGGATTCGCTTTCATCCGCAGGTGTCGTTAGATGAAGTGCAGTCGCTGGCGTTTTGGATGACGTTTAAGTGTGCGGCGGTAAATTTGCCATTTGGCGGGGCGAAGGGAGGAATTACGCTGAACCCCAAGGAACTGTCTAAGTTTGAGCTGGAGCGACTGAGTCGGGGGTATGTTGATGCGGTAGCCTCATTCATTGGCCCGGATCTTGACATTCCTGCCCCTGATATGTACACCAACCCGATGATTATGGGCTGGATGATGGATCAGTACAGCATTATTAAAGGGGTGCGATCGCCCGCCGTCATCACCGGGAAACCCGTCAGTATGGGCGGTAGCCTGGGCCGCAATACCGCTACGGGGACAGGCGCTTTTTTCGTGTTGCAAGCGATGATGAAAAAACTGGGAAAATTGCCTGAGGAGCTGACGGTAGCTGTGCAGGGATTTGGCAATGCTGGCAGCGTAGTGGCACAACAGTTGTTTGAAGCCGGTTATAAAGTTGTCGCAGTAAGTGATTCTAAGGGCGGCATCTACGACAGCAATGGTTTAAACATTCCAGATGTGCAGCAGTTTAAGCAAACTCATCACGCGATGAAGGCAGTTTACTGCAAAGATACGGTTTGCAACATTGTGGAGCACGACATGTTGACCAATGAGGAAATTCTCTCTTTAGATGTGGATATTCTCATTCCCGCAGCGCTAGAGAATCAGATTACGGCAGATAATGCCCATAGCATTCGGGCTCGATACATTTTTGAAGTGGCGAATGGCCCTGTAACTGCGGATGCCGATGAGATTTTAGAAGAGAAAGGGATCGCTTTGTTTCCTGATATTTTGGTCAATGCGGGCGGGGTGATGGTCAGTCACTTTGAGTGGGTGCAGAACCGCAGCGGGCTGTATTGGAAGCTAGATAAGGTGAATAAGGAACTGCTAGAGCGCATTACCGCAGAAGCCGAAACCATCTGGCAAATTGCCAAGGATAAAGCAGTATCTTTTCGCACGGCTGCTTACATTCACGCCCTGGGCCGCATTGGTGAAGCCCTGAACGATCGGGGCACGCGCGATTATTACATTCGCTGAAGGGGCTTTAAAGGCGTTACTCAAAGTGAGAGTTCTCGGGAGGCAGAAGACAGGAGATAGGAGACAGAATTTAGAGCCCGACTCCCGGCTCCTGACTCCTGATTTCTGCCTCCTAAGGGACTAGCAATAAAATACATTACCAGTCATTATAAGGCGGACTTGAGTCAGTTGGGAGTGGCTGAGGAATGCTAGATGAGCAGATGAAGGAAACCATGAAAGACGCAGCCTGCAAGCTGACA
>JBAQZP010000080.1:0-95918 GCA_049791095.1 Phormidesmis sp. | reverse complement strand
CTGCATTTGCGCTTCTATCTCGCACGAATAGGCTCGGACAGTTTGCATGGCTCCCACGCTCTAACTTTTCATCACAACATCGCTCTATTATTATTCATATCGGATTTTTTATTTAATCCTTGATCCTTAGAGAAAAAGCGTCTGCTGATTGTAGATAGTCATGAGATTAGCCGAAAATCGCTCTTATTACAGGCTGAATCTTGGGGTCTGAGCGTAGAGGTGGCAGCGTCAGCAGAGGCTGCTATGGTCACGTTGTTTCGTAGCGATGGGTTTGATGCGATCGCCATTAGTGAGCCACTTTTAGACATGGCGGCTACCCAGCTTGCCTTACAAATTCGCAATTTTCCTAACTACCAGGCAGTGCCGCTGATCTTGCTACAGGCCAGACCGCAAAGTTTGCCGCAGCTCAACATTCTAACTAACCAGGTAAAGATACTTCAAAAACCTATTAGAAGATCTCGGTTTTATAATGCGATCGCGCAGTTTTTGCTGCCTGACCCGACCAATAATCGAGTCGATGACAAATCGGATCAACTAACAGAAGTCACTATTGGCGAAAAGAACCCTTTACGCATTCTGTTGGCCGAAGATATTCCGCTCAATCAGAAAGTTGCCTTGCAAATGCTCTCTACCTATGGCTATGACGCTGATGTTGTTTCTGACGGGAAAGCAACGGTCAAAGCGGTGCAAGAGCAGTCGTATGACCTGGTATTTATGGATGTACAGATGCCGGAAATGGATGGACTAGAAGCAACTCAAAAAATTCGCTCTAGCCCAAACATTCAGCAGCCTCGTATCGTGGCGATGACGGCCCATGCGATGCCAGGCGATCGCGCAGAATGCCTGGCTGCTGGAATGGATGACTACGTCAGCAAACCAATTCGCAAACGCGATTTGGCGGCGGCGCTGAGACAGTGCTCGCCATTAGGGGCTGTTCCAAAGGTAGAAGATAAAGGGGTATTGCTGGCTAAAAGCTTCAGCCATTTTCCAACTTTGGATACTGACATTTTAGAAGGTGTAGACAGCGAGCATTCTTTTTTGAAAGAAGTGTGCGAGACCTTTTTAAATGATGCGCCCGATCGCATCGGTGCGATCCAATCTGCCATTGACCAAAGTGACGCTTTGGCCCTAGAGAAGGCTGCCCATGCGCTGAAATCTCTGTGTGGCTGCGTAGGTGCCATGCATTTGTTTGAAATTTGTCGGTCTATGGAGGCAATAGGTAAACGCGATCGCCTTGGCGCGGCGACAACGCTGATGACGCAGGTGACGCTTGAATACGCGAAGCTTGAATCCACCTTGCAAACCTACAAAAACAACCTGTGAGAAACATGACGCCAGCTTCTGTCACTCAGAGTTCTACAAAGGTTTCATCTGACCTTTTGGTGTTAGTGGTGGACGATGAACCTACAACGCGACTGCTGCTGCGAGTAGCCATGCAGAAAGAGGGCTTTCGGGTGATAGAAGCCAGTGACGGTATAGAGTGCTTGACCCAATTCAAACAGCATCGCCCTGACATTGTATTGATGGACGCAGTGATGCCGAATATGGACGGATTTAGCTGCTGCGCTGCCTTACAGAAAATCGCGGGTGACGTTTCTGTGCCAGTGCTGATGATTACCAGCTTGGACGATTCCACCTCTGTCGATCGAGTTTTTGAAGTGGGTGCTGCTGACTACGCGGCTAAGCCTATTCACTGGGCACTGCTGCGCCAGCGCGTACGAGGCTTGAGGAATGCGGTCAAACATCAGCAGGCAGAGCGTCAAATTGAAGCTTCGTTAAGAGAAAAAGAGGCTTTGCTAAGAGAAGTTCACCATCGGGTAAAAAATAATCTGCAGATTATTTCTAGCTTACTGAACCTCCAGGCTAGTGCCATTGAAGATAAAGAAATTGCTGGCCTCTTTCGCGAAAGCCAAGATCGCGTACGCTTAATGGCCTTAATTCATGAAAAGCTATATCAATCTGATGATTTGGGAAAGATCAATTTAGGCGACTATATTCGAGATTTGACCAGACACTTAATGCGCTCTTACGAGATCAATTTAAAAACCGTCGATTTAAACGTAGAAATTGATGACATTTTTTTAGGAACGGATACCGCTGTCTCTTGCGGCCTCATTATTAATGAGCTGTTTTCCAACTCATTAAAGTATGCCTTTCCTGCTGCTAAAGCAGGCGTGATTAGCATTACAGCTACGATGACAGATGACGAACGATTTTCGATAAGCTACGCAGATAATGGCATTGGTCTGCCGCAGGCGTTAGATATTCAAAATGCAGAGACGCTGGGTTTGCAGTTGGTCAGTAGCTTGTGTGAGCAGCTAGAGGGTGATTTGGAGATTCAGCGGAGCCCAGGAACAGCGTTCAACTTTAGAAACATTTTATTGTCTAGATAAACATCAGGAAAAGTTCAATGTCTGCTACAAAAGTGATGATTGTTGAAGATGAAAGTGTCATTGCACTAGATATTAAAAGCAGCCTAAATAGGCTGGGCTACGCCGTTTCTGGGATAGCTGCCTCTGGCGATGCTGCCTTAAGAAAGATAAAAACCATTCGGCCCGATCTGGTTTTAATGGATATCCATTTAAAAGGAGAGATGACGGGCATTGAAGTCTCTGAACAGATTAAATCTGACTTTCAAATTCCGATTGTTTATTTGACTGCTAATGCAGATAGCAGTACGTTTCAAGAGGCCAAGGGCACTGACCCCTATGCCTATATCCTGAAGCCCTTTGAAGAAAAGGAGTTGGGTATTGCAATTGAGATTGCGCTGCATCAGCATCAGAAAAGTCAAACGGTAAGTTCCAGCGAACGCTGGTATGCGACTGCTTTTCAGTCTTTGAATGAAGCGGTAATTGCAACAGATCCTGACGGGCTCGTTGTGTTTATGAATGCGGCGGCTGAATTGATCGCAGATTGCCGGTTGGCCGATGTGATCGACCGGTCAATTGCGGATGTGCTGATGTTCCAACGGTTGATTTCGCAGTTTGAGCGGGTCGATTTGTCAGGAAGCGTTAGCTCAATTTTGGCAGCGGTGATGCGGGGCAGAACGGTGGTTCCCTTTCCCCACAACGTTCAAGTGGTAGCGCGCTCGTTCAAGACGACGCCCATCGAAGGAAGTGCTACTGCGATTAGAGATGCTAAGGGAAGTATCTTGGGAAGCATTTTTGTTTTCAAACAGATTGAGGAAATAGCGTCTGATGGATCCCCGGTGCGGCCTGCGACGGCTGATTGGGAACTACTGAATGAGCGCATGGATGCTCAGCCCGCACCTGTTGCTAGTCATAAGAGCCAGGCTGATAGTGATGACATGGCTTTGGTTCAGGCGTTTACCCGTGGCTTTATTAACAAGCAGCCTGTTCTTTTATCGACGCCTCATTTAATTGCCGATGCTAGCTCGGAATCGACCACGCTAGCGAATAAAACAGAAGGCGTCATTGTTAGTGTAAAGCTGATCAATGGTAAGCTCACAGCCATTGTTAGGCGAGACTCCGCCTATTGGGAGTTAGTTCGCCATGTTTTGGTGGAAAATAACTTTTTCCCAGTTAGTCAAAGGACAAACGGAACCCATTATTATCAGCATCGGACGATTCCTGAGCGCTGCCAGATTTATCACACCAGTGCCAAAGAGTTGTGGGAAGCGTGGCATGGCAAGGTGAGTTTTGGACAGGCCGGTTCTGGGCAGGAGACAAGCGATCGCCTATCAACCCAATTCGTACGTGCGAGCATTATCGTGCTGCGGCGAGGAGCCTGGTACCACATTCAAAAACTCGTTTGTACAGAAGACAGTTTGCATATCAAGACCATTGGCGGCGAGATGTTTACAGCGCTAGATGACTCAATGGTTTGGGGCTTGCAGTCCTAAGTCTGTTCATGGCATCTGACTCATCTTTTGCAGGTCTAAGACTTCGTTCAGGGTGGCTTCTGGCATCAGGTCATTCTCTAGCACGAGCTGACGCAAGGGCTTGCCGGTTTCGAGAGATTCTTTGGCGATCGCCGCCGCATTCAAATACCCAATATGCGTATTTAACGCTGTTACCAAAGCCAAAGAGCCTTCTGCATAGCCCATACAGCGCTCTGGAAAAACGGTAATGCCTTGCAGACAGTTGGTGTCTAAGGCTTCAACGGTGTTGCCCAAAATCTCGATGCTGTGGATCAAGTCGTAGGCGATTAGCGGCATCATCACGTTGAGTTCTAGCTGACCGGCTTGGGCGGCGAGGGCGATCGCACTGTCATATCCCATCACCTGAAAGCAAACCATCGATGTCATTTCAGCCATGACCGGGTTATACTTGCCCGGCATAATCGAAGAACCTGGCTGCACGGGGGGAAGCTGAATCTCTTTGAGTCCAGTTTTTGGCCCAGAGTCGAGAAGGCGTAGATCGTGAGATATTTTGACCAGGTCTTGCGCCAAATTTCGCAAGCTGCTGCTGACGGCGACAAAGGGAGCCATACTCTGCATCGCGGCCATCAGGTGAGGGGCGCTGGTGATGGGCTGTTGAAGGTAGTCACTGAGTAGCTCACAAACGCGGAAACGATATTGCGGGTGGGTGTTGAGGCCGGTGCCGGTGGCACTACCGCCGAGTCCTAAGACGGCGAGTTCTGCGGCAGCGGCTCTGATGCGCTGCTGGTGACCTGTGAGGATGTATTCCCAAGCGCGAAAGCCTTCGCCCAGGCGTACGGGGACGGCATCTTGCATATGGGTGCGACCGGAGCGGACGATGGATTGGAATTCGGTGGCTTTGGCCTTGAGGGTGGCGATCGCACCTTCTAAAGCCGGGTACAGCGAATGCTCTAACGCCAAAATTCCGCCTACTCGAATCGCGGTCGGAATCACATCATTAGTCGATTGGCCGTAGTTCACATGATCGTTAGGACTTACCCGAGCATAGTTACCCTTTTCGTCTCCTAAAATTTCTAAAGCGCGGTTAGCTAGCACCTCGTTCACATTCATATGGTGAGAGGTACCTGCCCCGGCCTGGTAGACATCGACGACAAACTGATCGCGCAGGCTGCCGCTAAGGATTTCGTTAGTTGCTTGAACAATGGCCTCGCTGATATCGCCGGGGATGCATTCGAGATCACCATTGGCCGTTGCCGTTGCTTTTTTAATGAGCAAGCAGGCATCGACGTAGGTGGGCAAAGGCTTGATGCCGCTGATGGGAAAGTTTTGGATGGCTCTAAGGGTCTGGATGCCATAGTAAGCCTGCGCTGGGATCTCTAGCTCTCCCATGGAATCTTTTTCGATGCGGACGGCTGGGGATGCTGCGACCATGGCTAAATAAGCCTCACCGCTATTGATGAGGTTTGATAGGTGAACCTTAAAGATTTTAGCTTCTATGCAGCAACTTTCAGCCTTTGGTCAAGATGCTCACAGGGATCATTGAACTGTGTGATCTTGACTTTGCAAACAGTCGATATTGATTTGAGTGGGCATACTTGAGGACAAGTCAGCGGCGCTTTACCAGGTGCCATGCCGTCAGTGCTGTCCTGGACGACAATTACGAACTGTGGTTATTTCTTTCGATAACGCCCGTGATCAGGCGCAAAACTTAGAGGTAGTAGAGGACATTAAGGCGCTGTTGACATCGGGGTTTGCGTTTCGCAATATGGGTGATCATAAAGGCGCGATCGCGCAGTTTGATCGGGCAATTGCTCAAGACTCCACTAATGCGCGGGCTTTGCTTTATCGCGGCCAAACCTTTATTCAAATGCGGGCGTACGAACAGGCGACCAAAGACTTTAAGGCGGTGCTACAGCTAGAGCCAACGAATGCAAGCGCCTGGCATGGGCAGGGCCTAGCCAGAGCAGAGCTAAGGCTGTATCCGTCGGCGGTGGATAGCTTTGACCGGGCGATCGCCTGCAATCCGGATGATGGCAAAGTTTGGTATAACCTGGGCTGGGCGCTGCTAAAGCTACTGCAATACGAACGTGCGTTGACATGTTTTGACAAGGCGGTGATCCTAGATGGCAATCGGCATCATACCTGGTATAACCGAGCCTTAGCACAAGCGGCTTTAGAACACATTCAGCCTGCCATTGATAGCCTAGAGAAAGCAGTTGCGCTAAAAAAGAGCTGTCATTACGCCTGGAACTATCGCGGCACATTGCTCAATCGGTTGTTTCAGCATGATCAGGCACTGGAGAGTTTTTGGCGATCGCTTCAGCATCAGGTTCCTAACCCCAATGCCTGGTATGGCCTCGCGTCTACCTACGCTTTGTTAAACAACCCTGACGCTGCGGCTATCCACTTGCGCCAAGCCACTCAACTACACCCCAGCATTTACAGCCTAATGGCCCGCAACGATATGAGCTTTGACCTGGTACGCAAGCATCCCAAAGTTCGCGCTATTCTATGCGGTTGATAATAGATGCCGTTGGAATACGATTAGAGTATGCACAGCGTATGTGAAAGTTTGGATCATTCCAAAACGAACGGAATCACTGCTTCAGGATCCCGACCTCTGATAGCCGCCGATACCAGAACGTTAGTGTCTATCACAATTTTCACTGACCTGCTCGGTAGGCTTCAATCTCGGCGGCTATATCCTCTTCTGTAATACCTTGAACTTGTGGCAGTTTCTGAGTTTCTTCTAATAAGTCTTTAAAGTCCTGAATCAGCTTTTTTCGGGATTGTTTGAGCACAATGACTCTGATTTTAGTATCGCGCAAGTGTCCTAATGCATCAGGCCGTTTACTATAAAAGGCAGGTAAAGACTCAAAGCTGCTGGGCTGGTATATGGCTAGAGTGCCAACGCTAAAATTTGATCGCGGGACGCTGGTTTTGCATCCACCGCCGAGGGGGAAAGCCTGGGTTGACTATGCGGTGTGGGACGATCGCATTGAGCGCTTCAGAGTGCCTGCGGATCAGTATCGTCCGCTGGTAGAGGCGCTGAGGGCGGAGGGTGTGCGCTTTGAAGACAAGGTGCAAACGTTTGAGCCGATTGATTTGCAGGCCGATTTGACGCTGACGCCTTATGCCCATCAGCAGGAGGCATTGCAGGCTTGGAAGCAGAATACGCGGCGCGGTGTAGTAGTGCTGCCCACGGCGGCAGGGAAGACCTATCTGGCGCAGATGGTGATGGCAGCGACGCCGAGACGGACGCTGATTACGGTACCGACGCTGGACTTGATGCATCAGTGGTATGCAAATTTGGAGGCGGCTTTTCCAGGTGTAGAAGTCGGTTTGCTGGGCGGGGGGTCACGCGATCGCACCCCCATCCTAGTCGCCACCTACGACAGCGCCGCCATCTACGCCGAGAATTTAGGCAACCAGTACGCCCTGCTAATCTGCGATGAGTGCCACCATCTACCCAGCGACTTTCATCGCTGCATTGCCGAATATTCAATTGCACCCTACCGGCTAGGGCTGACGGCCACACCAGAGCGATCGGATGGTCGCCACGAGGACTTGGAGAAGCTGCTGGGAGCGGTTGTATATCGGCGGACTTCCGAGGAGCTTTCGGGGACTGCCTTAGCACCGTATCAAGTTGTTCAATTGAAGGTGAAGCTGAGTGTGGAGGAGCGCGATCGCTATGCCAAGCTACAAGAACAACGCAATGACTTTTTAAAAGCGTCAAATATTTGGCTCAGCAGCGCCGAGGGCTGGCAGCGTTTTGTCCAGGCCAGTGCTAAGTCGCCAGAGGGTCGCCGGGCCATGTTGGCTCACCGGGAGTCTAAAAATATTGCCCTGGGGACGGCTGGCAAGCTGACGCTATTGGAGAATCTGTTGAAAAAGCATTACCCTGAGCGCACGCTGATTTTCACTAACGACAACGCCACTGTTTACAAAATCTCTCAAGACTTTTTGATTCCAGCAATTACCCACCAAACGCCAGTAAAAGAGCGTCACACCATTTTGCAGAAGTTTCGCAGTGGTGACTACAGCGTGATAGTGGTTTCGCATGTGTTAAACGAAGGGGTAGATGTGCCCGATGCGCGAGTAGCGATTTTGCTGTCGGGCAGTGGCTCTCCACGAGAATATATCCAGCGGCTAGGGCGAGTGCTGCGTAAGGGCAGCAGCGGGAAGATGGCGTTGCTGTACGAAGTTGTGGCCGAGCAAACCAGTGAGGAAGGCGTTTCTCGACGCAGAAAACAGCAGCCGAAACCGTCGCCGCCTGAGACCGGTCAGCTTTCGCTGGTGCCTGAGCTGATAAGCGCACCGAAAAAGAAGCCTTACAAAGTTGTTGAATTTCCAGATACTGTGCGTCGAGCGGCGGAATCGCCGGGCGAGTGGAAGGAGGATTGAAGCCTCATTCCTTGACGCTTATTCCTTGACGCTTATTCCTTGACGCTTATTCCTCAATCCGAACGAGGCGAACTTCGGTTCTTTGGTTGCAGGCATCGGCTGGATCCATGTTGGGTAGAGGCTCGCTTGCCCCTTTGCCTTCAGCGACTATATCCAGGGTAATGCCTGTCGTTTTTAGATATTGGGAAACTGCGTCAGCACGGGCCTGACTAAGCGCTTGGTTTCTGTCTTGGCTGCCTGTGAGTGAGGCATGACCGATAATGCGAACTGCGACGGTGTCCTGGCTGAATTTCTTGAGTTCATTGGATAGCCGATCGAGGGTTTCTGTGCCTGGGCGGGTGAGTTGAGCAGAGCCTAGCTCAAAGCTGACTTGCCCGGTGGTCTGTAGGTTGTCAATGTCGGTAGATTGTTGGACGTCGCTATCTGCGGGTAGGGTAGGCGAGGTGGAGCCCCGAGCGTTGATAGGAGCTGACTGAGCTGACTGAGCTGAGCCGGGCTGATTTGAGCTGGCCTGAGTGTCTTTTGCCGCTACCTTTGGCAGTGAAATAACTCCGGTTTGACTCAGCCCGATGATAAAGACCGCTGCGCCCCCTAGCGCGACTGCGAATGTTGAAACGACCAGGAGTGGAGGGTATTTATGCTGCATGACGAGAGGTTCGATCCTGTGTATCCTCTTTATAGACGGTATGAAGAAGACGATAGTTTCTTCAGTGTCCTCAAAGGCAGCAGACCGCTGTGCCCGCAAAAATCTACCGCTTAGCTGTGGCGCTGGATCCTGGTAGAAATGTCTGACGTGCGTACTGGGCAAATTCGCCGGGCCTGAAAATTTGGCGGTGGTCGGTGGGAATACGGCCAGGATCAGGATTATCGGGGGTGGGCAGTCGGGTGAAAATGTACTGACACTCCACGCCTCGAAGCTTGGTTTCTACTGTTATCTGGATGTCTTGAATGAAGGCACCGGTTAGACAGGTGCCAAACAGATCGGCTTGCTGTAGCTGAGTTTGAATGAGTTGAGCACGGGACAGGTCGGCGTCTTTTAAGTTGGCCCTTTGGAGGTTGGTGCCTATGAAGCTAGCATCTGTCAGGCTGGCTTGCTGTAAACGAATACCCTGCAAGTTTAGATGATCGAAGTTTTGGGCTTGGCCTATGGCAGTGGCTGCAAGTTGTTGGATTTGAGGCTGTTGCAGCGTATTGCCTGTAAAGCAGGCATAGTTGAGCTTTTGAGTATGAAACCAGCAGGTATTGGTTAAAGTCGCGTTGGTAAAGTCTGCGCTTTTTAGGGTGGCTTCAGTGAAGTTGGCGTGGGTAAGGTTGGCTTTTCGGAAGCTAGTGCCGCCTTTGGCTGCGAAGGTGCTGGCTAGGGTACGGATGGCGAGAAGTTTGGGATCGTTTTGTAAGGATCGCCAGCCAATGTAAGTGCCTAATGACAGGACGAGGGTCGCTATTAAAATGCCAGAAATGGTTGCGATCGCAAAATCTACTGGCTCCATACCTTCTATCGCCCGCAACCATTTCTGATTGATCAAATAGCTGATGTACATACCGCAGAGCATGGGCGGCAGTAGGCATAGCGACGTTAAGCCAAGCGCGATCGCCTTGTTTTCGGCCTCGACCCAAGCCAAGTTAACGGCAACGGCAATGACGATAGTGGTAGCCCAAGCAAGCAAGACGATTGTCCCAATTGTTATGAATAAAATCCTAATTGTTACCGAAAAATCAGACAAAAGCGTTTGTTCAGTGAAGAGAGTCTCAGGCAAGATGAAAGTGGCTACGAGTATAGTAGGAGCAACCAGCGTGCCGACCAGGGCTCCTTGCAGTGAAGACAGCCCTGCGATCACAAAAGGAACGGTTGTGGTCAGCGCTAAAACAGCCGTGAATACTACAAATGCTATAGCCCAAAGCCAGTCCGAAGCGACGAACAAACCAAACAAACCAATGAATACAGCGCTGCTAATGAGCGCAACTACGATAGAAAAAATGCCTGCTTTGGCCGCACTTATAGACAGGCTTTCTGTTCTATTAGCGCTCCAAGCGATGCCTATTGCTAAGGCGGATGCTATTAGCAGCAAAGCCAATAGCATCAGTGTGTAAGGAACCTCTGACTCATCTCTCCATAACACAAGCACCAGGCTCAAGCCTGTAGCACCTCCAATCCAAGCAGTTGTTCTACTGCGCAGTTTGCCTGTCGTCACTTTGGCGAGCGCTATGACGAGCAACCACGCTATGGCCGCACTAGCGATAGCATAGAGTCTGCCTCGCACGCCGTACAGGGGGGCCATACTTGTAGAAGACTGTAGCAGCGCAATCATAAGCGACGTACCATACATCGCTAAAATGCCTGCGCTCCAGTCAACTGTGAGCTTTCGCTTAAAAGTCGTTATGCATAGCACCAAAAAACAAACGAAGCCTGCTAGCAGAACATACTGAAAAGTAGGGTCTGCTTCCTCTAGCGATCGCGAATAGAAAAACTCACCTATTCCTAATCCTCCTAAAAATCCAGCGCCGGTAGCCGCTAATCCTGATAAAACAGAAAGCAATATTGAGGAGAAAATCAAGAGCGCTGCCCAGCGACGCTGTAAACCTGTTTTAGCTTGGCTAAAGTCGGCATCCACCAGGGTAGCCTGGGTGAAGTCAGCGCTGTGAAGATTAGCATTGCTAAAGTTTGCGCCGGTTAAGTCCCTTCCTCTGAAGGAACGTCCCCGTAAGTTTTGACCGCTGTAATCTACTGCAACGGAAGGCTTTAGCTGATCGGAATAGGCTTCTATCCCCTTGGGCAGAGGGATAGTCACCCCAGCAATGTGAACCCGACCAGATTCAGCAATTTGAGCAAGCTGTGTCGCCGCCTGCTGATGGTTTCCTTTTGCTAAGCTATTCATACTGCGCGCATAAGCAAGTAGCGCTGCTGAATCGGTTTCTGCTAGCGGTTCAGCTAAGGCGTCTACCACAGCGGCCATGCGGATGAGTTCGGGAGGGTTTTGCTGTCCTTGCGCGGCGGCTTGCTGGCTTAGCATTTGAAAGGTGAGGGCAAGCTCACGGGCGGCAAGTGTTGGTTTGGTGTAGGCCAATACTGTCCATCGCTGAGCCTGCGCAAAATCTCGAATGTCTAAATCGTTGCTATTGAGATGCTGTTGCACATATTCCAGTAAAAAATCGGAGAGTTCTTGGATACGCCTTTGTCCAAAGCTAGCACTGTCTTGCAGTCGCTTTAGCAATTCATCACGGACTAGCGTGTCCATCTCATAGATCTCTTGACCCACTTCCTCGCATATATCAGAAAGCAGGATATCTGAAACAGCCACCCAGGGAATATTGAGAAATTGACCGTTGATGTCGCGTTGAAAGCTGGCCCACAGGCGATAGAGCAAATCTGGTGTAAGCGCCAGGGGGAAGGCCGCTTGATAGAGTAACACCTGATGGGCAGGCCCAAAGCGTGATTCAAACGAGGCAATTTTGCGTTTGGCCGCTTTAGCTTTTCTGGCGAGTCTGTTTGTTTTTGCCAGTGCAGCATCACTCATGGCGATTAACCTCTGTGGGAGCTAGATTTTCCGCGTAAGACGTCGATGGACTGGTCTAATCCACGACGGCTAAGCTCAAACATGGGCACGAGTTTGGCAATCTCGCTGGCTGTACCTGTCCAGCGATCGCGTGGCATAGGGTTGAGCCAAGCAATGTATTGTAGCTTTTGCCGGAGCCTGGCTAAAAAGTCAGCGGTGATGGCAATGCGATCGCGGTTTAACGTACCCCGAGCTGCCCCGGCATCGCTGAAAATTAAAACGCCTGTGTATTCAGAATGTAGCCGTGAAATGATAGCGTCGATAGTCTCAGCGTCTTGGTGATAAGGATCTCGATAGAGGTATTCATCTGGGCAGTTATGAAAATAATGAATGCCAGTGCTCGCTAGCCGTCCGCCCTGAAGCGCTGTAGCTGCTAACCTTGCCGACAATGCATGAAAAGGCACCATAGACCCTTCTTGATCGATCAATAGCAGCAGTTCGTTTCGGTTCACCCGGCGAGGCCGTAGGGCTGGGCCAAGCAGCATTCCTGTTCGGCATGTTTGTTTGACGGTGGCGTCTACATCCAGCTCTACGGCGGGCCCGGCTCGAACTAATCGGCGTAAGGTGCGCCAGCTTTGCTTCATTTGCCGACTGGTAATGGGAAAGTATTCTTGAGTCTCTGTCAAGGCGTTGGGCGATCGCTCAGACGCTTTGTGAGGGTTCCGGTAAATAGCCTGAGCGACAAGAACTTCATCATCCAGCGCTTGATTTAATGCTGAAATAGCGGCAGGTGTTTTTGCTGGTGATTTTTTTGTGGGTTTGGGTAACGTTGGGAATTTGGTGGGTTTGGTGCGGCGTTGGGCAACTTGTCGAGCCATAATATATAGCGCAGGCAACCCTAAAACGATCGCAGCTAGATAGAACAGACTAAATTTAAAGATCCACTCTGACACTTTGCCACTCAGCATTGTCGGATCGCTAAAGCTTTGTAGTGTGAAGTGTTGATAGTTCTTTTGCTTAGTTGCTGTATTGGTTGCCTGTAAAACAATTTCACTGTCTAGGCTAGCGATAACTAGTCGCTGGCTATTTTCGTCTATAAAGCCGATATGCAAACTATACTCGCTCAATCTCCCGCCTTCGTTGTTGAGATCGGCAATACTACTGACAAAGCTATGACTATTGCCAAAGTAAGGTATTTTATTGCCTTGATAATCCCATATCTGTATCGATACAGTTGGAAAGTTGTTAGAAGAGTTAATAGCATTCGAGGCGTAGGTAGCTACTAGCTGATGATCTCGCAGAAACTCGACATATGAGATGTTACTATCCCCATCGAAGTCAGATATTTTGTTTCCTTGAAGATCCCATAGCTGCGCTGTTCCTTCTCTAGAAAAGAAGGCCAGTCTTTGACCTGCTTCATCTAACTGAACTTCGCCAACATTATTTATATCAGCTAATTTGCGCCCTTGATAGCTCCAAATTTGTGCTGTATTGTTAGGAAAATGAACAACGATTGTTTGTCCATCATCACTAAAGTTAATATCTCTTGGGCTGCTAACCTTGCCTAGCATAACAGTTTGGTTGCCTTGACTATCCACCAGACGTACGACCTTATCAGATGATTGAACGATAAATTTTTGTCCGTTATCTATGGGCCGAATGTCAGATATATTGCTGGTATCTTGAAAGTTAGAAAGTAATTTACCTTCAGTACTCCACAGTCGAGCTGTTCCACTTTGTGAGCGGATAAGTATCTGATTCTCATCTCTAGTAAACTGAACGTCGTCGTACTGGTTTCCTGCCTTTCCTAAGTTCTTTATCTCTTGGCCTTTAGCACTCCATAACTGTACAATTCGGTTCGCCGAGCGGGTAATTATTCTTTGTTCATCTTCAGATACTTGAATGTCTTCAAGGCTGCTGATTCCTTCAAACTCACCAATGTTGTTACCCTGCATATCCCATAAGCTAACCGTTTTATTGAATGAGAAGATACTTTTATCGGGTGAGACAACGGCTATCATTTGCTGGTCTCTGAGCGGCTCAACTTGGGTATCGTCATCACCCGCCTTGACTAAGTTAGTGAGCCGGTTGCCCTGCGTGTCCCACAGCCATACCGCCTGATCGGACGAACGGGTGATGAGCTGTTGAGTGCGATCGCTCACGAACCAAATGTCCTCAATATTCTCCAAGTCATTAAACCTATCCAGCGGCTCACCTTGAGCATCCCATGCGCGGATTCGGCCATCTAATAATCGAACAATCAGCACCTGACTTTCCGATTGAAACAAGACATCTGAGTATATGCCATCCAGCTCACCTAACGCTGTTATCAACTTGCCTTGAGCATCCCAAAGCAAAGCTTCTTTATCTGGCCGAGAGGTCACTATCAGCCCATCTCCCATAAACCGCACAGTCTCAATATCGCCTCGTCCTTCAAAGTTGGATAGCTGCTCATCTTTGGCATTCCACAACCGCTTTGTATCGTCCGATAGATGAGTAATTAATCGCCGCCCGTTTTCGCTGTATTGGATCTCTGAAATGTTTTGTAGCTGGTTAAAATTACCGATTGACTTGCCTTGAAAATTCCACATTCTCGCCGTTTCATCGAACATACGAGTTGTGATGAACTGCCCGCTTTTGCTAAACTGGAGATCTGAAATGTTGCTAAGACCATCAAAATCACTCAGTTGCTCACCCTGCGCGTCTAATAACAGAGTGCGAGAGTATCGAACATTTTCGGTCGGTAACTGCCCGCTTAGTAAAGCACTGCCGTTCGTCTTATCTTTCAACGACAGCGAGGGATGTTCGCGCAATACTGAAATTTCTATATGGTTGCTCGAATTGCCTTCACAGGGCTGGACTTCTATTTCGTATTCATAGTCATCCCCTCTGCCGACAAGCGTCTTCGGCGAGCTAACGAACATAGGACATTGTTTATCAGCGGACTCGGCCATCCATAGCGGAGCCGCTATCCATAAAGCAACGCCCGCGCTTAGTGTTAACGCTGCACCCAGGGCAATCCGAACCGAAGAAGAGGTTCGCTGCCACATAGCCGTTAATTTTCCTTTGCGCCGATTGGAAGTTTTGGTAGGAAGCAATGCAGAATTAATAGCTGGCGTTTCTGTCAAGGCAGCAGTGTCTGCCGCCATCACCTCTTCAAAGTGATAGTTAAATAGAACCTGGTCTTCCTCAGATTTGACCCAAAGCGTACGGCACAACCGAGCCAATGCTGCCCTGTCAGGAAGACCAAATCCAGACTGCAACGCCTGCAACAGTAGCCGATACTCAGTCATGCCTAGCGGTAGCCCTGCCTGGCGCAGTCGGGTAAATAGCTCTAACAGAGGAAGTTCATCTTCTATGTTCATTTATCCCTTACCCCCCATCCGAGTTAGGTATCGCCTATGGTCATCCCAGCTCTTCAACAGCAGTCCGGGATAGGGCAGCTTACCTTCTAGCTTGGCAAGCACTTCATCTTCAGGATGGCGGCGCAAAATATTGAACCAGTCGATCAGCTCGCTGGTGCTGACCTTTTTATTGGCTTTGTCTTTGTTCATTTCTTGGCGCAAGGCTGAAAAGCGGGCGATCGCCTTTTGAATTAGCCTTGGCGAAGCTTCTGGGAAAAACCGCTGAACGATATCGCTCAGTCGTTCGTCGCTTGGAAACTCTACATAGTGGAATAAGCAGCGTCGTAAGAAGGCGCTGGGTAATGCCTTTTCGTCATTGCTGGTAATCAGCACAATTGGCTTACGCTTAGCCGTGATAGTTTTGCCAGTTTCCTCGACAACAAACCGAGATTCGTCTAGCTCTAAGAGTAAATCGTTAGGAAAGTCAATGTCAGCTTTATCAATTTCGTCAATTAAAATAACGGTAGGCTGCTCTTTTTGAAAAGCTCGGCCAATTGCACCCCATTCTACATAAGTGGCAGGATCTTTAATCCGGTCGAGGTCTTTAGGCTCTAGCATGGAGCCTGAGGCTAGCTGAGCATCGCGCAATCTGCCAATGGTGTCGTAGGTATAGAGGCCATCGCGGGCTCGGCTGGTAGATTTGATGTACCAGGGCTCGAAGGGTAAGCCTAACTCGAAAGCCACATCGTAGGCGAGGCGGGTTTTGCCGCAGCCGGGCTCGCCTTTTAGCAGTAAGGGGCGACCTAGCTGAATGGCCAGGTTCACTGCTTCAATCAGGTCTTCGTTGGGTAAGTAGGGATAGAGCGATCGCCCCGCAGTATCAGTGTCTCCAACTTCGGGTTGCCGCTTCCCGGTATATTGCAGCGGCTTGTCGCCTATAAGCTCAGCCATTTTTCTGTTTCCTCGTACCAATTGCAGCCACAGCGTTCGCAAATTGCGCTTAAGACACTCTCAGGAATACCATTTTCTGTGTTCTTTAAAATGGATTGAACCTGATCGTCAAGTTTTTCAGTGATTGATTTGGGCAGCTTGTCATACTCTACTTCCATCCAACTTGTTAAATCACTATTAGAGAACTTTGCCAACATGGGCGATTTTATGGGTGTGGCGGGCTCTAAGTTCGCGCTCAGCCCTTTAGAGAAAGGCTTCCGACTGCCTACGCATCCTTCGTAATCGACTAGAAACATCAGCAGTTTGAACTTACTATTTTGGGCGCTATCTTGAGAGGTCTGCGCCTGCACCGCGCCTACTAGCGGTAGCCAAAAGTCACTAATTAGCTCACCTAAGGTACATTCCGGCAAATCTTCTATTTCGTGAAACACCAAGAGAATGCTTTGAGTTTTTAAACATTGGCTCACCTGCTGGGCAATTTCCACGGGTGAATACGGCTTTCCTCTTCCTTTTAGACCTACGCGACCAGCCACTTCGCGCCACAGCGCACTGACATCGTTACGGAGAACTTTACGGCTGGTGTGTACCTTAATGATTTTGCCGGTCAAAACGTAGGGGACATACTGCCGCACAATTCGGTTCAGCAGCCAGCGTTGCCCATAGTCTGGGAAGCCGTGAATTAAAAAAGCAGTCATTGAATTAGCGTCGTTGGCGCGGCGAAATAGACTAATTTGATCTTGGTAGCCTAGTCGCAGCAAGGTTTGGTATAGGTCTTCACTGTTTGCTAAGAAGCTTTCTTCTGCGGCTTTTGATAGCTGCTCTAGCTCGCTCTTGGAGGAGTCTGCTTTGACAGTTTCGCTTTGCGGGTTTTGAATTAAAACTGGTTTGAACTGTTGAGCAACGCCTGCTATCTCAACGGCGTTACAGCCCATATCATAGGCAAATTCTATGGAACGGCCTGCGCCTAGTGCGTCGTAAAACCCAACGGCAAACTCTATCGCGGCATGGTCACTGACATGCTGAGAGATGCTAATTACGTGGGGGATATGCTGGGCGATCGCGTCTGCCTGCTGCGGCGAAGAGCATCCGTTGAGAACCACACATTCTACACATTGAGAGAACAGCTTGAATAATCCTGCGATCGCTTCTTTACTAACCTGTTGAGGCTGTCCCGTTTCGTCTTCAAAAATCAGCCCTTCTTCACTGGTACCCCGCCCAGAAAAATGAACTATCTGTGGACTAATATCTAGGAAGGCTCGCCGGATATCTCTCGGACGTACAGCTCCCTCATTTTGAAGATCAAACCGATTGCGATGTTGCGCCCTCTGGAGGCCCTCCTTAATGTCTCGCACTTCCGCATCTAGCCTCTCTTGTGAGGTTCCAGCAGCCAAAATTAGTATTTTTTTGATTGAGGTATCAGTACTCATGTCATCGTCTGATGCTGTGAACTATTGAACTAAGCTGATGCCTTGCCTTTACTGGCCGACTAACTCCTTGAACCAGTCGTCGCTCCAGATGTCTTCAAAAACTTCATCGGCGAGGGCTTCTTGTTTGTAGCTGGGCTCTAGGCGGACGGCCTGCTGAAGGTTTTCGAGGGCGCGATCGCTGTCGCGCTGGAGGGCATAGCAAAGGGCGCGGTTGTAGTAGGCTTTGGCGTAGTTGGGGTTGGCGGTGAGGGCTTTGTCGAAGCTTTTGAGGGCGTCGCGGTCTCGGCCTAATTTCAGTTGTACGTAGCCCCGATTGTCCCAAGCTTTGGCCAGATTAGGCTTGAAGCGAACGGCTTTGTCGAAAGAGGCGATGGCTTCTTCAAACCGGTCTAATTCTGTGAGCGCCAGCCCTCTATTCAACCAGGCAACCGCATCGTTGGCCTGAAGAGAAACCGCCTGATCGAAAGATTCAAAGGCTTTTTCATGGGCCTGCAATATGCCAAAGGCGACGCCCCGGTTGACCCAAGCTTCGTGATATTCGGGGTTGATATCCAGGGCGCGGTCGAAGGCGGCGATCGCATCTTCCCTTTTCCGCAATCGACTCAGCACCATACCCTTATTCAGCCAGGCTTTGGCATCGGTTGGATCTTTCTCTATTACCTTATTAAAGGCGTTCAGCGCTTCTTCATATTGCCTTTGTTCACGCAGCAGCAATCCGGCCTGATAAAGAGCCTCGCTGTTTTCGGGCGCGAGTCGAATCACTTCATTCAGGGCCTTTAGAGCATCTTCTTTTCTATCTAGAGCGATCAAGGCGCGACTGCGATTAAACCAAAGCTCGGCGTTGCTAGGCTGTACTTCTAGCGCTTGATCATAAGCAACGAGAGCAGCTTCGTACTGTTCGTTTTCTAGCTTTTTATCACCATCGGCAATAAATTCATCGGCAGTCAAGAACAGCTCGGGGCGGTTCTCTTTGAGTCGGTTTACTTTCTCGGAAAGATCGGCAATTTGGGCCTCAGAAGTACTCATAAACGAGTCTGCCACGTAGTCGGGCGTGACCTTGCCGAGCTGTTCCATAATCTGTTTCTTTTCGGCTTCGGCCTCATTGTTGAGGGCAGACAGCTTGGCCTGAATCTCTTCTTTGACCTGGGTAACTTCACTGACGGCTTGCTCTTGGCGGCGGTTAAAATCGCCTTGCAGAGCTTCCAGGGTTTGAGCAAATTTTTCTTCTATTTGACCCAATCGCTTTTGAGCGGCTTGCTCTCGTTCTTGCGCGGATTTGGCAAGTTCGCCAATTTGTTCGCCAAGGCGGGCGTCAAAGCTGTTGAGCTTTTCAATGATCACGTCGCGGCGACCAAAGACGGTGTTGCGCACGCCCGTGAGTTCGCCAGTAAAGCCGGTTTCGATTTCTTTGAGCGATCGCAACAATGCCTGTCGTTCGCTGCCAATCCCCGATTGCAATTCACTCAGCTCACGGGTAAACTCTCCCTGCAACTGTTGCACAATGCCCATCGCCTGGTCTCGCTGTTCGCCCAATTCGCCCTGTAGCTCTGCCAGTTGATTAGAAAAGGTGCGAGCGGTTTCGGTAAGTTCGGTGTATAGCTCGCTTTTACGGGTGCCAAGGTCGCTGCCCAAGTTAGATAGCTGAGTCCGAAAGCCTTCGGCGGTAGCCTGCAATTGCATAATGGTGTGACTGCGTTCTTCGCTGACGCCCGCTTGCAGATCGGAGATTTGTTTTTTGAAGTCACCAAAGGCCCGATCCATATCACCCAGTATGGTTCCTTTACGGCCTTCAACGTCGGCTTTGAGCGTGGCAAACTGCGTCAAAAAGCCGTCGGCAGACTGGCGAAAGCTCTGCATCATATCGGCTTTGCGGCTTTCTACTTCGTTGCGAATGGCATTGAATTGCTGCTGTAGTTCTTCGGTAGAGCGCTGAATATTTTGCAGGGCTAGCTCGCGGTGGCCAATGGCACTGGCTTGCACATTTTCGAGTTCTTTAACAACGGCTTCTTCAGAGCCTTTGAGGTTGGTGAGAGACTGTTCTCTTTGTTCTTCAATTTTAGCTCTGGCCGCCGCTTCAACTTCCGAAAGCTGCGGGCCAAACTCGTTGCTGGCTTTGGTAAGAGTAGCGAGCACTTTCTCCTTCTCGGCAATAGTCTCGGCTTGCAGGCTACCCATTTGATCGGAAAGCACAGATTCTTTGCGATCAATTTCGTCGAAGAAGGCAGATTTGCGGCGATCGGTTTCTTCTTTGATGATGCCAACGTGGCGAGAGAATTCGGCTTCGGAGGTGGTGAAGCGCTGAAGAATACGCTGACTTTCGACGGCGGTTTCGGTGTGCATTTCTTCTAGTTTTTGCTTGGCCGCAATGCGCATGTCTGCGGTGGTTTGGGCAAAGTCGGCGGCAGTAGCTTCGAGCTTTTCATTGATGTTTACAAGCTGGTTTTCCCAGTTTTTGGCGGCCTGTACTTTGTAGTTGTTCAGTTCCTCGGTGAGGTTATGCAGGACTTCTCTTTGGGTGACAATCTCTCTTTGAAAGCCAGTAGAGCGCCCCTGAAGTTCGCCTGAGAGTTCTTCGGCATCGGCAAGAATGCGGTTGAGGCTGCGGGTGGCGTTGTGAACTTTGTTTTCTAGCTCGGTGAGTTCGTTGCTTTGGGCGCTCATGATGCTCACCACTTCGCGGATGGCGGATTTGCGCAAGGCCCACAGCATGAAGATGCCGATGCCCAGCAGTAGCGCCATTACGCCGAGCATGAGTGCTAGTAAGGTGGTGGCGGTTTCGGTGGCGGGCTGCTGGGTAAGATTGGTGACCGAGTTGGTCGCAGGGGCTGGCTGCTCGACTGGCTGCTCGACTGGCTGCTCGATAGGCGGAGCCACAGGGGCAATCGTTTCGGTTTGAGCGAGGAGAACAGGGGCTGCTCGTTTATTATTTTTTTGCTGTGCGAAGCTGCTGGCGGCTAATAGTAGCCAACTCGTCAGTAAGGTGCTGGTGGCGATCGCCAACCGCCAATTTTTTTGATTCCCCTGCATGGGCTTCCTCTTACTGTGTCTGACGTTCGCAGTTTTATATAGCATTCTACCTGAATGGTTAGAGTATCAGGTTATTGAGCTTTGGCTACGCTCGGCCCGGTATTATTTAAACAGTCCAAAACTGCCGCTTAACCTTGTCATGACAGATGTTTCGATCGCTCAGCATTACCATCAGCGCACGAAGTATGACCCAAAGACGATCAATGCGAAGGGCGGCGAGCTGGACTGGTCGAAGCAGCCGCGTCCGTATAAGGACTATAAGCTGGGCCATGAGATTGACCTGAAGCCCTATTTGGAAGATGTGCCAGCGGGGGCAGATGATGAGTGGCGCTGGTGGCAAAGGCTGTCGCGGCTGTTGATTGATAGCTATGGGCTGACGGCGAGGGTGATGACCTATTCGGGGGAGCCGATGTATTTGCGGTCGGCTCCTTCAGCCGGGGGGCTGTACCCGGCGGAGATTTACCTGGTATCGCGGGGGACGTCTTTACTGCCAGCGGGGTTGTATAACTATCAGGTGCGATCGCACACCCTCCTGCGCTTTTGGGACGACCATCCCTGGCAAGCCTTGCAAGCCGCCTGCTTTTGGCATCCGGCCCTGGAAACCACGCAGATTGCGCTGGTGGTGAGTGCGATCTTTGAGCGGTCGGCCTGGCGCTACAAAGATCGGGCGTACCGGCGGGTGTTTTTGGATTCGGGGCATTTGCTGGGAAATTTGGAGGTGGCAGGGACGCTGTGCGACTATCGGCCTCATTTGATTGGGGGATTTGCCGATGAATTGGTCAATCAGCTTTTGTATTTGGATGGAGAAGCGGAGAGTGCGATCGCTCTCCTTGCCCTAGCCGATTTGTTCCAGGCCGAGCAAAACCTCACCCCTGGCCGCTGCGCGCTGCCTAGCTCTATTCATATTGAGATTGATCGGGTGGCAGAAGGTGAGCTGCTGGGCTATCTGCATGAAAATACGGTGATTGACGCCGATGCGGGCTTTGGTCAACAGCAGCAAAAGGCAAATGATGCGGTGCCAACTGAGATAGCGCCTGCGATCGCGTCAGGCGATGCTAATAAATCCGCCAAAGCGCCGGGTGAGCTGTTGGGTGAGTCGGCCCAAGCCAGTAAACCGGCTGCGGATAAGTACAACTTTCCATTCGGGATCACCGTTTCTACCAAGACACAGCCGATTCCCTGGGGCGATCGCCTGGAAGCCTTAGAAAATTCATTGCTCACGCGCCGTTCCACGCGCCGCTATGCCAGTGCAGCGCTCAGCCGAGCAGATTTACTGACCCTGCTCGACTTTACCTATCACCCTGAGCACTATCTACTGCAAGATTTTGATCAGGCCCCTGACTACTTTGACTTGAGCCTGATTGAAACGTTTGTCGCGGTCTCCAAGGTAGAAACGATGGAATCTGGCTGCTATTACTATGCGCCTCAGGCAGAAGAACTACGGCAGATTCGCTTTAACCAGTTTCAAAAGGAGCTGCATTTTCTATGCTTAGGTCAAGATCTGGGTCGAGATGCGGGGGTGGTGATTTTCCATACGGCAAATTTAGCAGCAGCGGTGGCAAAATATGGTGACAGGGCCTACCGTTATCTGCACATGGATGCCGGGCATTTGGGCCAGCGATTAAACCTGGCGGCGACTCGCCGGGAGCTAGGAGTCAGCGGCATTGCGGGCTTTTTTGACGATCAGGTGAATGAGTTGCTGAGCATTCCGGCTGAGGAAGCGGTGCTGTATATCACGACAGTAGGGCAAAAGCCGAGTCGTTAGGCGCGGGTTGCTAGTATCGTTAGCAGGGTGCGTCGGGTTCGGCTTCGCGCATGTCCCAGGGAACAACCGAGAAGAAAAAGAGAGTGAGCGCTATTACCCAGCCGCTGATGATGAATTGGGAGCTGGGATAAACCGAGGGGAGGGCGATCGCGAGGCCATGAACCAGCGTCATTGCCGCAAAACACCGCGATCCCATTCCGACTGCCATCATTGCATAGCCCAAAGTGCAAAGCCCTAGCCACAGCACACACAGGTTGACGAGGATGAAACCTACACCACCGAAGATGCCGTAAGCTGTGACCACCATGCCGAAGCTCATGAGCGTGGCCCAGACGAAGACAACCCACCGCAAGTTAGCAATACAGGCAATTTCCCAGGTGAGGCCCGACGTGCCAGCGATGCCTGCGCCAGTCAGGGCCGCGTCGATGATGGCTTGATTCGTCCAGCTCAGGGGCGAAAATTGGGCAGCCCCAAAAATAGCTAAGGCAATTAGACCCCAGGCGATAAAAGCCTGATCGAGTTCGGTAAAGCAAAAGCTAGCGCGGACGCTATTGCAGATGCTGGCAAGTCGGCTGGCGTGGTTTCTGAGATTGGCTCTCAAAAGACCGTTCAGATCTTGCATGCCTATCGTTTCAGAATTTAAGGGGGATAGGGGTCGCCTGATGTCAAAAGAAGTCATATTTGACGGTGATAAGTCCTGACTAACTGCTGAATAAATGGAGGTTATGATTCGTAGTTTGTAGAATTGTAACAGAATATTAAGGTAATATTATTTTTATAACGCATATGGGAAGTTGAGTGTTCCCTCAGGGGAATTGCCTTGGTGATTTGTTTCTTTAGTGTGATCTGTCTCTTTTGATAACGCCGATAATGCCCCTCAATTTTGAGTCTGCCGCCGATTTGCCTGCCGAGCGTTCAAAGCCGCTATTCGCGTTAGAATCCTATGACCTTCGTAAGCGCTATGGCCGGGGTAAGCGGCAGTTTGAGGCGGTGCGCGGGGTTTCGTTAAAGATTGCGTCGGGAGAGGTGCTGGCCTTTTTGGGGCCAAACGGGGCGGGGAAGACCACGACGATTAAAATGATTGCGGGTTTAATTCGACCTGATGCGGGCTGGGTAAGGATTGCGGGGAAAGATCCGCATCGGCAGCCGCAAGCTTTGAGAGGCGTGGGGGCGGTGCTGGAGGGCAATCGCAACCTGTATTGGCGGCTGACGCCGATGGAGAATTTGGAGTACTTTGGCGTGCTGCGCCAGATGCGGGCTAAGGACGCGCGGCGGCGAGGGGAGCAGCTTTTGGCGGCGTTTGGCTTGAGTGACAAGCGCAAAGAGCCGGTACAGAAGCTTTCGCGGGGAATGCAGCAAAAGATTGCGATCGCAGTTGCCCTAATTCATCAGCCCAGCCTACTTTTACTCGATGAACCGACGTTAGGACTAGACGTGGAATCGGGTGAAACCGTCAAGCGGCTAGTTCGACAGGTGGCAGATTCTGGCTGTGCGATTTTGCTGACAACGCATCAGCTCAACGTGGCCGAGGCGCTGTCTGACCGGGTAGCGGTGATCCGGCAGGGGCAGATTGTGGCAGAGCAGTCTACGCAGGCGCTGATCGAGCAGTTTTCTAACCGGGCGGCTTACAACATCGAATTTGAAGGCGTGCTAAGTGAGCCTCAGCGGGCGGCAATTGAGGCGTTGGGGGCAAGCGTAAATGCCCAGCAGGTTCACTATTTGCCCCCAGAGGGGAGGGCAGAGGGAAAGGCCGAGGCCACGACGCTTTACGAAATTTTGGGTCAAATTTATCCGTTGCCGCTGGTAGAAGTGCGTCAGGATCGGGCGAATTTAACGGATGTATTTTTGCGGCTGGTGAAGGAAGCAAAGTGATGATGAATCTTTTGATTGGCGAGTTTAAGCGTACCTGGATACAAACGCTGCGCTATCCCACTGAGGTGATTGGCGGCGTGGTGATTGTAACCACGGTGTTCTATGGCATCTTTTTGAGCACGCAATATATTGCAGGGCCAGCGAGTAGTTTTGGCGATCGCCTGGATGCCCTGGTTGTGGGCTACGTGGTTTGGACGTTAGTGCTCTATATCGTCAACGACATTGCTAACAACCTTCAGCAAGAAGCACAGACCGGTACGCTAGAGCAGGTTTTTTTATCACCGTTTGGGGCTCCTCGGGTATTTTTGGCGCGGGCGATCGCCAGCCTGACGCTGCGAATGCTTTTGATTGCGATTGTTCTGACCATCATTATTGTGATCACCGGTAGCCAGCTCGAATTTCCAGCTTTACTGATGCTGCCGCTGGCTACCCTATTGCTGAGCGCTTACGGCCTAGCGTTCTTTATTGGTTCTTTTGCGCTGGTGTTTAAAAGAGTGCAGCAGTTGCTGGGCTTGTTTCAGTTTGGCCTATTGTTTTTACTGGCAGCACCGACGGAAAGCTTGAGCGGCACAGCCCGCCTGGTGACGAACATTTTGCCTATTTTGCCCAGTATGGGGTTGCTGCGAGGGCTGATGGCAAGAGGGGAGGCTTTGGATTGGGGGATGTGGGCGATCGCGCTAATCAACGGCCTGGTTTACTTCACCCTCGGCACCCTCGTTTTCCGCTGGGCCGAGCAACAGGCAAAGCGACAAGGCACCTTGGGCGGATACTAAAGCTGCTTGACGACATCGGCAAAAGTCGGCAAAAGGTAGAGTAATCAATAGCGCAGTGGGTTAACCCGGCATGATCCAAACTTTGTTAAGCGTGAAGCCGACAAGTCTTATAAGCTAGGGCCTGATCGAGTTCGGCCTGATTTAGTCATCGAAGTGGTTGTTACCAGCAGCGGCCTTGACAAGTCAGAAGCCCACAGAAGGCTTAACATTTCTGAAGTTTGGTTTTGGCAAGCGGGAACGCTCTCTATTTACTGTTTACGAAGTTCAGGCTATCAACAGCTAACCGTCAGCGAAGCTTTGCCAGGTTTAGATATGCACTTATTACTCAAGTGCATTAACATGACTCGCCATGTCGATGCAGTCAAAGCCTTTCAGCAGGCTATCTTGTCTTAAGCAAGCTTAGGGACGCACTTCTCTGGCTCAGGTTAACCCCTAGCTGCTACTTCTAACCCAATCTCGCACCGATCGAATGACCTGGATTTTCACCCTGGGTTTGTCGCTGCACACCTTTGTCATAGGTCGCTCGTGTCGCTCGATGGTCGCCCATCTCCGTCAGCATGGCCTGGTAAGTTTGCCAGCTAATGTTCGATAAAACAACGGTCTGAGTAAGCTGACCGTCAAAATCATCTAGATCAAGCTCGCTAACTTGGGTAGAAAGCATCACCATGAGAAGTGCTTGTGTTGAGTGCTTGAATTTTAGCGCTAATTTTGAGGGCGATCGCGCCCGCAAACTGCCCCATGCCCAAACATACAGTTTGGTTTCCAGAAAGCATGATAAGCTCTGAACATGACCCCAGTCATGACCCTAGTCATGCCTCCTGCCATTTATATGTTTTCCCAGCGCTTCATCATGAAAACGATTTCCAAGAGTAAGTTAAAGCGCCAATTGCTAGAATTCCTGAGATTTGTAGAGTCAGAAGGAGAAGAAATAATTGTCACAGACCGGGGAAAGCCGGTGATAAAAATTACCAAATATGCCAGTTCACCTTCAACAGAAGAGCTGTTCTCAAAGATGCGCGGCAAGGTGAAATACGCTGAGGACTTGACGACGCCAACAACTGAAGAATGGGCCGAATTGTGACTATCGTGCTCGATACTTGCGCTTTGATTTGGTGGAGCCTGGAGCCAGAAAAACTTTCAGAGGCTGCAAAACAAGCCTGTCACCAAATGGAGAAAGACAAAAGCGGTTTGGTTCCCTCGATCTCCATCTGGGAAATCGCCATCAAAATAAAAAACAAAAAACTAGATCTGGGCGTCGATATCGATACATATCTGGGCGCTTTGAAGCAGTCTAATGTTGTCCGGATCGTTCCTATTGATGAAGATATTTGGGTAAAAAGTGTGAGGTTAACCTGGACGCATCGAGATCCAGCAGATCGCGTGGTGGTCGCAATGGCTGAGGTCTATCAGGCATCCCTTATTACCTCGGACAAAACCATCAGAGATTTTTACTCAAATGTTATCTGGTAGGGCTTTATCTGGTGGGACTTTATTTGGTGGGACTTTATTTGGTGGGGCGATCGCAAGCAAGCCCCCAAAAACACATCACAAAACTAACGGTTGTCCCACTCGTCAGCAGCATCGGCCACCGCCTCATCCACCGTTTTGTCGCCCAGCATCGCCGCCTGCAAATTGTCATACACAATCTTCTGCAACTCCTTCACATCTTCCATCGCCGGAATCAGCACAGCCGCATCATCTAATTGACTAGCGCTCACCGAACGAGCCACTTCCACCGGCGAAGCATCGGCAGGCACGTCCGTAAAATAGCTATCTTCCATCGCTGCCACTGTCGAAGGCAGAACGTTAGCGACCTTGGCAAACTCAAGCTGATTTTGATCGTTCGTTACATAAGTCGCGAATTTGAGCGCAGCGGCTTCTGCGTCGGTCGATTTGGGAATGACCAAATCCATCGCAGCGACATTCTTTTTCCCGGTGCTGCCGGTAATTTGCGGGGCGCTTTTAGTCGCAGCAGCAATATCTGGTGCATTCGTAGCAATAGTGTCTAAAAATTCTGCACCGGAGGCCAAGATTGCGGTTTCACCAGACTGATAGAGCTGAATGGCCTGCTGATGTCCTTGAGTCAGTACCTCACGGGGCAATAGCTCGTTTTGATACAGGTCTGTCCAGTACTGAAATACTTGCTTGCCTTCAGGCGTATTAAAAGCAGCGTTACCCTCGTCATCGACTAATGGCACGCCCATTTGAATGAAGGATTGCAGAACATCTGCCGCATCTTCGGGGACGAAGCTAATAAAAAAGGCGTACTTGCCAGTTTTATCCTTTATCTGTTTAGCAACATCAGCAAGTTCTTCAAAGGTGGCGGGGGGCGCTTCAATCCCGGCTTCTTCAAAAATTTCAGTATTGTACAAGGCGACTCGGGCGGTCAGGTACCAGGGAAAGCCGAAGCTGTCGCCATTGATTTTAGTGGCGTCCCAAATCTTGGGTAGATAGACGGCTTGCTCTTCGGCAGAGAGTTTGTCGTCCAACGTCAGCCAAGCACCTTTGGCGGCAAGCTGAGAAGCAAAATTAGGATTCAAATTCACCACGTCAGGAGCGTTGCCTGCCGAGACTGCCGCCAGTATTTTGGTTTCCATATCTGCCCAAGGAACATCGACCCATTTGACGGTGATGTCTGGGTTTTCGGCTTCAAAATCAGTGATGAGCTGGCCGAAGTAGTCATCAAATTTGGGCGAGAGCTGCATCGTCCAAAATTCGACCTCGGCTGGGCCAGAATCTGCGGCCTCAGTTGCCTGGTCGGGGGTGTTACCGCAGCTAATGAGCCAGCTAGCGAGCAGGCCCACTAAGGCGAGGGCCAGAAATTTTTTCCAGAAGCGAGTAAAAAACATGGTTGGGATCAGACTCAACAGCGTGATGATCTGTGACTGTACATCACAGACTGTCTTTTTGCGTGAAATGGGTTCCGCATCAAGCATGTTTGTTACATCAAAAGGCTGGGCAAACTGCATTGCCGGTGAACATCTTGGTATGAAGTTACGTACTTTATATCAGCTTTGAAAGCCAGCGATGAAGGCTCAGTGTAATCAGTGAGATGGGTATGAGGCAGGGTGATATTTGCAAAAGGTGGGGTCAATCAGCTAGCAGCCAGGGGCCTGCTGCCGCAAGCGGCAGATTACTGAAGTCACTGAGGCTGAAATGTAATTTTCTTGTTGAAACCTGGGCAATCTAGAGTCCAAATTCGGATATTTCGGGTTGTCACCGTTATTACTTAATCGGGCAAGCGTAGTCGTGAATAGCCTTAAGTCTTTATTTTCCAAGAAAACGCCGGGAGTTGGCATCGAGCTAACGCCAGAGCGCATTAATATCGCTCAACTCAAAAAGCAGGGCCAAAAGGTCAAGCTGCAAACGTTGGCGACGGCTGAGGTGCCGGAAGGCGTCTTTGAGGAGGGGCAAATTGTCGATAGCCCGACGATGGCTGAGCTAATTCAATCGACGCTGGCCGAGAACAAGATTAAGGCTAAGCAGGCGACAACGGCTGTGCCGGGGCGGGCGGTCACTCGGGTGATTCCGGTGCCTGCCGAGCTAGATGACAATGAGCTACGCGAAATGGTGCTCAATCAGGAGGCGAGTCTGTATTTGCCTTTTCCGCGTGATGAGGCGGATGTAGATTACCAAAAGCTGGGCTTTTTTGTAGATGATGACGGCATCGAAAAGGTGCAGGTGCTGCTGGTCGCGGTCAAAAAGGATATTACCGATAGCTATACCCAGACGTTTGCTCAGGCGGGTGTGAATCTCAATGTGCTAGAGACCAGTAGCTTTGCGCTGATCCGCACGATTCGCGAGCAACTGCGGCACTTTACCTCTCAAGAGGCGGCGGCGATTGTCGATATTCAGTTTGAAAGCACTGAGATTTCGATTGTGGTGGATGGCATTCCTCACTTTTCGCGGACGGTGCCTTTGGGGACGTCGCAAATTCAGAATGCGCTGAGCCGGGCGATGAATTTGCCGCCTTCACGCAATGCGGATTTGCTCCAGGGGATGTCGATTCCGTCGGGGCCAACTGCGGGTAAACCAAAGGGGGGCATGAATCCGGGGGCGGCGGCGATGCTGCGAGTGGTGGGTGAGCTGTCGGATGAGTTGCGCCGCTCCATTGATTTTTATCTGAATCAGGGTGAAGACATGGAGGTCGCCCAGCTTTTGCTGGCAGGAACGGGCAGTTCGATTGGCAACTTGGATGAGTTTTTTGCCCAGCGGTTGGGGTTGCCTGCTAGCGTGATCGATCCGGTTGATTCTTTGGCAATTGAGGTGGAGGCGGATCTTTCGCCTGCTCAGCGTTCGGGGTTGGCAACGGTGCTTGGTTTGGGCCTGCGAGAAGTTTAGAGCAAGATTTAGAGCGAACAAGGTTTAGAGCGAAGTTTAGGAGGAGGGTTGGGCCATGTACGGAATTGATATTAACTTTTTGAATGATCGCGCCGATCGCCCGGTAGAGGCGATTGTTGCGGTTAACCAGCCAGCGGGCAGTTCGGCGAATAAAATGCCGCTGTTGGTGGGGGCGGTGGTCGCGATCGCAGCCTGTGCAGGCGTCGGTGGCTATTGGATGATTTTGCAAAACCAGCAGAAAGGTCTAATGGCCGAAAACGCTGCCCTCGACTCGCAGCTTGCCGAACTTCAGCAAAAGATTGCCCAGGTAGACACCGTTCGTCAGCAAACCCAAGCCGTCGAATCAGAGATTCAGGCGCTGGCGAGCGTATTCGAGCGCATTCGGCCCTGGTCTGCCATCGTTCGCGACGTGCAAAGCCGCATTCCCACCCGCACTCAAATTTCGCGCCTGGCCCAAACAGCCCCAAGCGAAGGTAGCTCAGCCGCAGGGGGCCTAGAGCTAGCGGGCAATGCTTGCTCATTCAATGATGTCAACGACTTCATGCTGACGCTAAAGAATTCACCTTTTCTAGACGGTGAAACGGTTGAAATTAAGACGGCTTCTTTGGGGCAAACGGTACCAGGCCGCTGCCCTGGAGAAGCTGACAACGGTGAAACCCTGGAGCTAGTGAGCTACACCATCACCGGAGACATCAAGAGCATTCCGGCAACGGCACTGCTCGACGAGTTAAACCGCCAGCAAGAATCTACAGGACTGGCTTCGCGTATCCGTGCCCTTCAAGCTACAGGAGCAATTGAGTAATGGCTGCCGTTGGAGATTTTATTCCGCCAGATGATGCAGATTATATTGACGAACCGACCAATCCGGTTGTGTTTGGGATTGAGCTATCGCCGACTATTTTAGGCGCAATGATTGCCCTCGTTGGCATTGGTGCGGCAGGCTATGGCTTTGTCAAACTAGTGAAACCTGTCGCCGATCGCAATGCGACCTTACGGTCAGAAATTTCTACCAAAGAAGGTCAGCTAGTTTCTCAACAGCAGCAGCTAGAAGACATTGCCAAAATTGAGGCAGCGTTAGCGGCAGCGATGGAGCGACGCCGCAGCGTTTATTCCTTGTTTGCGAATGAAGCGACGATGGATACGCTATTGCTAGATATTAACCAGCGGATAGAAAGCAGTAATGCTTCGCTCAATGGCGTGCGCAATCAGGTATTTGATCGGGGCATTCCGCCGATTTTAGTAGAAGCGCAGCTAAAGACCTTCACCCCTGGTGAAAAAGGTGTGATCAACGATAGCTCACTGGGTGAAAGCATCAACGGCAAACTCAAGCGTGAAACTTACTCTATACAGTTCACAGGTGATTTTGCTCAAACGCAATCCATTCTGCGTAACTTAGAGCGGCTAGAGCCACTGCTGCTGATTCGAGATTTCAGTGTTACCAGTGGCACACCTGTCTCCGAGACGGTGATTGGCTCTGGTGGGCAGGTGGTGGTACAGCCCAAAGTCCCGATTACGACTGCTTTTCAGATAGATGCGCTGATGCCGACGGCTGACGCTGACGTCCCCCCAGAAGTTGCGCCGCCTGCGCCGCCTGCAGCAGAGGGAGCGGCTGATGGAGCGGCAGAGGGGGCAGCAGAGGGTGGCTAGTTCTGGGTTAGTTCTCTATCGAGTTCTTCAGGATTGTTCAAGCTGATGTGATATTGCCAGTTTCCCAATTTTCTACGCTTTCAACTTTTCCGTTTCTATTGATTTTTATCGCTAGTTTTGACTCAAAGGAGTGCCCTGTGAAACGCCATCTTAATTTTAAAAGTCTAATGGTCGGAGGTGCTTTAGCTGTTTTGGCGAGCCCTTTGGTGGTGCCGTCGGCCAGTGCGACCATCACCCCTGTGAATGTGCGTGCCAAGGGCGAAGCCGCGCCATCGAAGCTACCGAGTTCGATCGAGACTGTGCCGGGTGAGTCTCCTGCAAGTCCCGCTCAAAAGTCAGTGGAACTGGCGCAGGCACAGAGTGAAGAGACCCCGGATGTACTAATTCCTAATCCATCGGTCATTATTGATGGCACGCCAGTGACGGTGCCCACACTCAACGGTGCGCCGCCTTTTTTACCCAGGGCCGTTGCCCCACCGGTCGGTGACCTTTCCGTTTCTGATACTGACTCTCGGCTGGATGAGATTGACCTGGGTACGGCAGAACGGGTGCCTCGGTTGGTTTTGCGGGATGCTTCTGCGCGTGAAGTGTTGTCTTTGCTGGCGCGGGCGGCGGGGTTAAACCTGGCTTTCACCAGCGCTGAAGATGGTCAAGCGGCGGAAGATGTGCTGGTTTCGCTCGATATTGAAAATGAACCGGTTCAGAATGTTTTTAATTATGTGCTGCAAATCTCTGGGCTAGAGGCCAATAAGGTGGGTCGTACCATCTTTGTCGGGCCAAGCTTGCCGAATAGCGCTCGTAATGTGCTGGTACGCAGCATTCGGCTCAATCAAATAGACGTTAACAGTGCGGTTAACTTTTTAGTCTCCATGGGTGCGGAAAGTACAGTCGCTAGCGAAAGTTCAGTCACGAACGTGAATGCTGTAGAAGTCGGCGGCGGCACAACGGTTAATGAAGCCACCACGACCCAGTCTTCATTAGCTAACCAGCGGGTTGACTTTTCTGACGCAGATCCGCTTCTGCGCGGTTTGCAAATTATTGGCGACGAGCGGACTAACTCTTTGACTTTGATTGGAACGCCGCGCCAAATTGAAATTGCCACTGCCCAAATGGTACAACTTGACATTCGCCGTCGTCAGGTAGCGGTTAACTTGCGGGTGATTGATGTCAATTTGAATGCCTTGGATGCTTTTGGCACTAGTTTTTCGTTTGGCACAGGAGATACCAGCCTGGTGCAAACAGGAGGACTCGGGATTGTTAACTTTGGGGGTGACCCGGCGACAACGAGTATTCGGCCAGAGCAGATTGGTAACGGGCTCGCGCCCATATTTGGCTCGGTTCCCTTTAGCATCGCTTCTCGGTTTTTAGCGCAGCTACAGGCCGTGGTGACTAACGGACAGGCTAAAATTGTTACCGATCCAACATTGGTGGTTCAAGAAGGGCAAACAGCCGCCGTGCAGTTGACTCAAGAAGTTATAACGAATATTACGATCGATCGAGAAACGACTGAAACCGGTACCATTACCACCACCACTTTTGAAAAAGAAGATGCTGGTTTGAACTTACAGGTTCAAATCGATCGAATTGACGATAACGGGTTTGTGAATTTGTCAGTAGCTCCCTCAATTTCTGCGCCGACTGGCGAGTTTAGCGTGGGGGATGCCGGTAGAGCCATTTTACTTTCTGAGCGGCAGTTAACGTCTGGCCAGGTGCGGGTGCGCGATGGTCAAACCCTGGTGCTCTCAGGCATTATTCAGGAGTCTGATCGTACGACGACTTCTAAAATTCCTATTTTGGGAGACATTCCGCTGCTAGGTGCATTGTTTAGAAGTACTAATCGCACTAACGATCGCCGTGAACTGATTGTGTTGCTGACGCCGCAGGTCATGAATGATGCGGATGAGGGGGTGTATGGCTATAGCTATACGCCGGGTGAAGATGTGCAGAAGCTTTTGGAAGGTCGTCAGGGTGAATAGGGGCTGAAGTCTCATAACAGGTCAAATTAAGCCGACACCTCTAAAATTGCAGGAGGTGTCGGCTTTTTGTCAAGACAGAATTTTTAATTTTTCACCTCAAAAGTATGAACTTTCTTAAAAATCCCTGAAATCCATATAAATTCAATGTTTTCTGTGTTCAGATTGCACGAGCAGCCCTTAGAATAGTGCAGTAAATTTATGAGGTTTCAAGGGTTTCAGCCTTCGCTGTTGACCTCCTATTTTTTAGGGCCTCATACAAACTTTAAATTTTGCCATTGGGCAATGGTTAACTGATCGCCACCGGGCGATGTGTAGTCCACTCGATCGAATCAATCAATTATCCTCCAAGGAGATAAGCATGAATAAAGGTGAACTCGTCGATACAGTTGCAGAAAAGTCTTCAGTGACTAAGAAGCAGGCTGATGCTGTGATCTCTGCCGCTGTAGAGTCCATTATGGAAGCCGTGTCTAAAGGTGAAAAGGTGACGCTGGTGGGCTTTGGGTCGTTTGAACCCCGCGATCGCAAACAGCGTGAAGGCCGTAACCCCAAAACGGGCGATACCATGATCATTCCCGCTACGACGGTGCCTGCATTTTCTGCGGGTAAGCAGTTTAAAGAAATGGTGGCTGGCAAGAAAAAGAAGTAATTGCGCTTTCTATCAATTTCTTTGGCCGGTTTCATTCTTCGGTCTCAATTATGTCTAGACCAGTTCACGGGGGCAACTTAGCTTGGGCTGCTGGGCTTGCGCGATGTGCGCCCGATGAACTGCTGGATTTTTCGGCTAGTATTAGTCCGCTTGGGCCGCCTCGCTCTGTCTGTGAGGCAATCCAGGCGGCTTTTTCATTGATGGGGGCTTACCCCGATACTAACTATGCAGAATTGCGCCGGGCCTTGGCGCAGCATCACAATGTTCTGCCTGAGTATGTTCTGCCGGGTAATGGGGCGGCTGAGCTGCTGACCTGGGCGGCGCGTGACCTGGCCGAGCAGACCGCTTGCGTTGTGCTGAATCCTGGGTTTAGCGATTATGACCGGGCGTTGAAAGCCTTTGGCTGTGTGCCGTGGCAGATTCCTTTTTTTGACGACCGTTCGGGTTGGGAAAACTGCTGGGAAAAGCAGGTTTTTGATCGCGTTTTGGACTTGAGCCAGTATGGTTTGCTGCTCAATAATCCTCACAATCCGACCGGCGTACTGTTCGCTAGAAGCAGGCTGCGATCGCTATTACCAAAGTTCGGGCTGGCGGTGGTGGATGAGGCGTTTATGGATTTTTTGCCGCCTGAGCGTGAGCAAAGCGTAATCGATTGGGTCAGTGAGTTTCCGAACCTGGTGGTGATTCGTTCGCTGACGAAGTTTTATAGTATGCCGGGGCTGCGGCTAGGGTACGCGGTGGCACAGCCTGCAACGCTACAGCGCTGGCAACAGTGGCGCGATCCCTGGAGTGTGAATGTGCTGGCGGCGGCGGCGGGCGTAGCGGCAATTCAAGACGGCGACTTTCAGCGGCAGACTTGGGCCTGGCTGGCGGCAGCGAATGCTCAGCTCTATGAGGGTTTAAAATCGCTGCCTGGATTAGAGCCACTACCTGGCTGCGCTAATTTTTTGCTGGTGGCTTGCGCGTTCTCGACGACCGCTTTGCAGTTGGCGCTGCTGGAGCGCTACAGAATTTATATTCGAGACTGCATGAGCTTCGAGACGCTGGGCGATCGCTACTTTCGCGTGGCGGTCAAAACTAGGGCGGAGAACCAACGACTGATTGGGGCGATCGCGCAAATCCTTCCCACTTTAAAAGAGCCCCCCCATGTCGGCTGACTACGATCTTGTCATTCTGGGCGGCACGGTGGAAGGGCGCACAGCGGCCATGCTAGCGGCGGCGACCTATGGCGCTAGAGTGGCCTTGATAGAGCCTCCTGGACTGTTTGAGCACAGGCAGCGGCAGCGCTACTTGCTTCAGGGCTTGCAGCAGGTTGGGAAAGGATTACAGCGGCAGGCGGTGGGTCGCCGGTTTGGGTTTGGCCCAACAAATCATCAGCCAATACATCATCAGATAGACTGGACGGCGCTGGTGAACTGGAGCGCGATCGCGGCGCAAACCCAGACGGCAATCCACTCGCCTGCGGTGATGAGTGCGAACGGTGTCGATGTGGTGCGAGAAACGCCGGAGCGCTTGTCCCGGCAATCGACTATGGGGCGGCTGTTGGTGACGACGGCGCAGCGGCAGTTGCGATCGCGCGCCGTGCTCGCTGCCTTTGGCACGGTACCTACAAGCGCTCAATCTGACGGATTCGAGACATTACTGGCTGCTCGTAAGTTGCCTGAGCAGGTCAACGTGATCGGGGGCTCACCTGCTGCGGTGCTGTGGGCAGAGGCGTTTGCTCAGCTAGGGTCTGGGGTGACTGTAGTGAGTGATAAATTGCTGGCAAGTGAGGATGGAGATATTCGGCGGTTGGTGCGATCGCAACTCATCACATCAGGCGTCAAAATTATCCAAAAGCGCAATCTGACACCCGCGATCGCCGAAAAATATTCGCTAGTCATAGACGACAGACAACCCGCCTTCACACTCCCTAGCTTCGTCCATCGATCCGCGTCTCCTCTAACTGTCAATCGCCGATTGCAAACGCTGCATCCGCGTGTGTTTGCCTGTGGCTCGTTGCTGGGTGGTTCGACTCATACTGCCCTAGCCTGTTATGAAGCCAAGATAGCGGTATGGAATGCTTTGTTTGTGGTGAACCAGCGGGTGGACTATGGGGCGATCGCGCTAGACCATGGTGGGGCTGCCCGAGCCGGACTCACTGAGGCTCAGGCAAAGCAACGCTACGGTGATGCCACTCAAATCTGGACGGCGAGCAGTGCTAACAGCGCTGACTTGAGTCGGCAGATGCCTTTGCCGCGCTATTGCAAATTGGTGAGTGTGGGCGATCGCCTAGTGGGCATTCACCTGTTCGGCGACGGTGCTGGTGAGCTGATTTATCTTTTGGCAAAGGCAATAGGAAAACCTGTCGCGACATTGAGCAGGTTTGCTGACGGCGGGCCGGTCGTGGCTGAGACCTGGATGGAGTTGGTGGAGTTGGCGGTGGGGCGATCGCAGCAGACCCGCTGGCAGGTAGGCCAGTGGCGGCGGGACTGGGCCGAGAATTGGTTTAACTGGCGGCGCAGTCGGTGAGGCACTCTATACTAAAAGCATCCTTTTCTTACAGATCCCCAACAGATCCCCATCGCCTTTATGCTCCCCAAAGAAGACATGCTCAAACGAGCGGAAAATCGTGAAACGATGGCTCGGATTATCGATCGAGCCGAGCAGGCGATTCGGACTTGGGAACCAGTGGCGACAGATTTTTTGTCGCCGCCAGAGCTGTTTGAAGCGCAGGCAATGTTTGAGCGGCTGACGGATGTGCATACAGTGGCCAGCGGCGGCTACCCTCAAGCCGAACGGCAAAGGATGATGATTGCGCGAAGCGACCAGCCTTTTGAAGCGTCGTTTGACGGGCAGCCTGTGCCGCTGGCCGCGCTGAGCATTGCGGGCAATTTTTTATTCGATACGGCCTCTCATCGAGATTTTCTGGGATCGCTGCTGGGTACGGGGTTGGTGCGCGACAAAGTGGGCGACATTATTGTGCTGGGCGAGCGCGGGGCGCAGGCGATTGTGGTGCCAGAGCTGGCTGAGTTTTTGACTGGCGCGCTGGTGCAGGTGCGTTCGGTAGCGGTAAAGACGCAGGCGATCGCACTGAGTGAATTGCGGGTGCGTGAGCCGCGTAAGAAGGAAATGACGACGGTGGAGGCTTCGATGCGGTTGGATGCGATCGCATCGGCTGGGTTTGGCATGTCGCGTAGCAAAATGGCCGACATGATTACCAAGGGCGACGTGCGGGTGAACTGGAAGCCGATTACGCAATCTAGCCACACCTTACAGCCGGGCGATTTGGTGGCGATTCGTGGGAAGGGGCGACTGGAGATTGGCGAAGTCGCGATTACTAAGAAGGAGCGCTACCGGGTTCAATTAACTCGGTTGGTTTAGCGGCTGGATATCTGTGGGTCTGGATATCTGTGGGTTTCGTATAGATAGTGTTGAGCTATTAAGTAGACTTTGTGAAGTAACCGGGCCTGCAAGCGGTGGTTTGTATAAGGAAATTGCGTCCCTTCAGCAAATCTACCGAGTTCCTGGCTATGTTACGACCCAATGAGCGTGCTTTTCGAGCCGTCGAAAAAGAAATTGACCGTTGCTGTGGTGATGAGCCGAACGAGCCGCTTCGGGTGATTTTGCTGAACCAGTTGCAGACAATACGAGCACGCCAGGGCAAATCGAGGATCACGCGATCGCAAATTTGGGAAGCGCTTGGCTACGTGGCTCCAGAACTAACAGACAGCCGCTTTTCGTGGCTAGGCACATCTCTTAGTCATTCTCTAGGCTATTCCTTGGGCTTTGGCGCGGTTGCCTGCATGGTAGCGGCGGCTACCAGCGTAAAGACGTTGACGGCTAACGCAACTGATGAACCCGATCAGGCCACTGTGCCTACGGCTGTTGTGGCAAATCCGCACAGCGCTTTTGAAGTGGCCAAAAGCTTTGGCTGGCGGGCCGCATTAAGCAGTCAAAATCCACCGCATACTGCCCAGCAATGGGGACAGACAGCGACTTTATGGCGGCAGGCCATCATCCACCTAGACCAAGTTTCTCAGCAGGACTCTAATTACGCCGAGGCCCAGGCCAAAAAGCGTGTCTATCAAGAAAACTTGCGCCAAATAGAGACCCGCCAGCTAGCGGCCCAACCGGTTGTAGCCCAAGACCTGACCGCTAATGGCATAGTAACAGCGTCTAACCGCTCGCCTCGTTTTGCCACATCTTGGGCAGATTCCCTCACAAATTCCCTCACAGATTTCCAGATAGATCATTTGAAAGCAGCCAAACAATACGGTTGGCAGGCGGCGGTAGCCAGTCAAAACGCACCGCATCCGCCCGAAAAGTGGGCAGATATTTTGCGGCTCTGGCAGGCGGCTTTGAGCGACCTCGACAAAATTGAAGCGGGTCACCCCAGCTATGCTGAAGCGCAGCCAGTCAAGGTTCAGTACCAGAAAAATCTGAATGCTATTCAAGCTCGTCACCAAGCTGAGCAAGAGGCGCATCAGCGGGTTCAGTCTTTGCAGGCAACGCTGGCTGAAATTGACAAGGCGATGATGCCTGCTGCGACCCAATATCAGCAGCTAGATGCAATCGTCGGTCGATTAGATACGATTCCGGCGGGGACGCTGGCGTATGAGCAGGCCCAAGCGTTGATCGCGGATACGATTGGGCAAATGAATGCGATCGCCCGCAATTCTGCTGACACAGTCGCACTTTCTGCGAATACTTCTGGTGAATAATCTCGGTCGCGGTATCAGGGCTGACACTTTCACGCGCTGATTTAGAGCAATATCAACATCAAAATATTTTTATTTAATTAAAATTTATATTTTTTGACATTCTCCGTCAAAAGCAACACGGCAGGGCGAACAGGTTGTGTCAATATGAAAACGGTTTGCCGATCTAGACTATTTACTAGAAAAATTGGCAGGAATGGAGTAATCAATGGAATCCGTAGAAGCCATTTATCAATACGCCTGGCTGATACCAGTGCTGCCCCTGTTGGGCGCAGCCATCGTCGGTACAGGTCTTATCAGCTACAACGAAGCGACTAACAAGCTCAGAAAGCCAGTCGCGACTTTTATCGTCAGCCTGATCGGGGCGGCGATGGTCTTATCTATTTTTATACTGGTTAGCCAGTTACAAGGGCACGCGCCCTACACCTATTTGATCGAGTGGGCCTCCGCTGGCGACTTTTCGATCAATATGGGCTTTACCATCGATCACATCACCTCGCTAATGCTGGTGATTGTAACGACCGTTGCCTTTTTGGTGATGATTTACACCGATGGCTACATGGCTCACGACCCGAGCTATGTCCGGTTTTACGCCTATCTCAGCTTGTTCAGCTCGTCCATGCTGGGCCTGGTCGTCAGCCCAAACCTGCTACAGGTTTACGTGTTTTGGGAGCTGGTGGGTATGTGCTCGTACCTGCTGATTGGCTACTGGTACGACCGTGACGGTGCTGCTGACGCCTGTCAAAAAGCATTTGTGACGAACCGCGTGGGTGACTTTGGCTTATTGCTGGGGATGCTGGGTTTATTTTGGGCGACGGGTACGTTTGAGTTTGAGCTGATGGGCGATCGCCTCTCTGAGCTGGTCACGACAGGCGCGATTTCTGGCGGGCTAGCAGCATTATTTGCCGGGCTGGTGTTCATGGGGCCAATGGCAAAGTCGGCACAGTTCCCACTGCATGTGTGGTTGCCCGACGCAATGGAAGGGCCGACCCCAATTTCCGCGCTGATTCACGCTGCAACAATGGTGGCAGCAGGCGTTTTCTTAATCGCCCGCATGTACCCTGTCTTTGACGATATCCCAACCGTGATGAGCATTATTGCCTGGACGGGTACGATTACCGCTTTCTTAGGCGCGTCGATTGCGATTACTCAAAATGACATCAAGAAAGGTCTGGCCTTTTCGACCATGTCTCAGCTCGGATATATGGTGATGGCAATGGGCGTGGGCGCTTACACCGCTGGTCTGTTTCACCTGATGACGCACGCTTACTTTAAGGCGATGCTGTTTCTCGGTTCTGGCTCCGTAATTCACGGCATGGAAGAGGTAGTTGGCCACGACCCCGCTTTAGCGCAAGACATGCGCTTGATGGGCGGTTTGCGAAAGTATATGCCAATTACTTCAATTACGTTCCTGATCGGTACGCTAGCAATTTCTGGCCTGCCACCTTTTGCCGGTTTTTGGTCAAAAGACGAGATCTTGGGATCTGTCTTTGAAGTCAACCCCGTGATGTGGGCAATTGGCTGGATTACGGCAGGTGCCACGGCTTTTTATATGTTCCGTATGTACTTCTCTACGTTTGAAGGGGAGTTCAAAGGAAATGACGCTGATATTCAGCGGATGGTGAAACGCCAGTCTTTACAGATGGCAGGCGCTTCCATGGGGCCTGGGGCGATGAGCACTCAGGAGCTGACGGTTGAGGAGACCGGGCATGATGATCATCACCATGCTGAAGAGCCGCATGAATCAGCGCTGAGTATGACGTTCCCGCTGATGATGCTGGCGATTCCGTCGGCGTTGATTGGCTTAGTTGGCACGCCGTTTGCAAACTACTTCGAGGCGTTTATTCACCCGGCGGGTGAGGCGCTGACGGTGGCGGAAATTGCCGAAGAGTTTGACGTGAACGAATTTGTGCGGATGGCGGGAGCCTCGGTAGCCATTTCGGTCGCGGGGATCGTTTTGGCGGTGCTGATGTACCGGACTAAGAAGATTAGTGCGAGTGCGATCGCCAGCAAAATCAAGCCGCTATACGAACTCTCGCTGAACAAATGGTACATCGACGACATTTACCGCGAAGTGTTTATCAAAGGCACTCGCAACCTGGCAAAAGGCGTGCTGAATGTCGATGTCAAGATTGTGGATGGCATTGTCAACCTCACCGGCTTTGTCACGTTGGTAACCGGCGAAGGTTTGAAATACTTTGAAAACGGTCGCGCTCAGTTCTATGCGCTGATTGTCTTCGGTGCGGTGTTAGGTCTTGTATTTGTCTCAGGGCTGACATAGCCTTCATCACAACGAACATTATTATTGGGTACCGAAATTGAATTTCGGTACCTTTTTTATTACCGGATGGATACTGATGGCTATCTAAAAATAATATGACTGGCTAGCCATAACGCTAAACAACACAGCGCCAAACAACACAGCCGCTAGCCCCAGCAGAACGCCACCCACAACCAGCCAGCCTTTTTGAGACTGCGGCGGCGGATGAAACACAGGATACAGCTTCTCAGTGACTCGTTTGCCGCCCTGAAGATGCTTGGAAACAATCGTAGGCACGTCTTGAGGACGCACGCGAGAGTACCAAACCTTGTCAGGCTCTACTAAGACCATGGGGCCGCTACCACACTGGCCCAAGCAGCCCGAGGGTTTGACCGTGACATCATGGGGCTTGTGTGAGTCGAAGGCTGCGAGCACCTTGGCCGAGCCCTGTTGAGAACAGGTTGTATTTTTGCAAACGAGGACTGTTCGAGGCATGGGGTCAAGGCGTCTCAAGCGCTAGCGACGGGTTGATAAAAAAGCGTCAACGTCAAGCTTGGTGGGCATGGCTAACTGGGCTCCTGGCCGGGTGACTGCGAGGGCAGCGACGGCGCTGGCGTAAGTGATGGCGGGTTTTAAAATGCTGAGGCGTAGTTTGGAAGCGCCCATACGTTTGTAATCGTCTGCGTCGCCCAAAGCTGCTGTCACACTGTTGACCAAAGCAGTGGCTAGCCCACCGTTGAAGGCATCGCCTGCCGCGACGGTGTCGATTGCTTTAACCGGAAAGGCGGGGGTTGTAAAGCAAGCATCTGCCGTCACGCAAACGCTGCCCAATGCGCCCATCTTGATAATTACAACTTCGATGCCCTGCTGGTGAAGGATTGTTGCTGCCGCGATCGCACTCTCCTCATCTTCGACCGCCTGCCCTGTAAGCAACGCCGCCTCCGTTTGGTTTGGTGTCAAAATTGAAATATATTCACCAAACCCCAACGGTAACGGCTCGGTTGCAGGGGCCGGATCGACAATTACCGTCAGCCCGGCCTGATAGGCCAAAGCGGCGGCTTTTTCGACGGTGGGCAGCGGAATCTCGAACTGGAGAAGTAGCACCTTGGCCCGCTCGAAGTAAGGCATTAGCCGGAGCAGGTCGGCTTCATCCACTTCGCCATTAGCGCCCGGAATAACGATAATTTGATTGTCATCTGGGGCGACGGCAATCAGCGCGGTACCAGAAGGGGCGTTGGTGCTGAAGGCGATCGCACTCACGTCAATTTTTTCGGTTTGCAGGCGATCGCGCAAAATCTTGCCAAACCCATCGGTGCCTACTCGGCCTACCATTGCCGTACGAGTGCCCAGCCGGGCTGCTGCCACCGCCTGATTGGCACCCTTACCGCCCGGCACCGTCGCAAATCCGTTGCCAGTCAACGTTTCACCCGAGCGAGGCAATCGATCGACACGGGCGACCAAATCCATGTTCAAACTGCCCAGCACCAAAACATCCGCCATCAAACAGCGACCTCCTCTTCAAAGCCCAGCCTAAGCTTAACTACCTTCCAACTATCTTGAGCCCAACTATCTTGAGCCCAACTATCTTGAGTCCAACTATCTTGAGTCCAACTACAGCTATCCATCTTAAAGATCAACGCTCAGACAAACGCGGCTCGTCATCTGGTCTTTCTCCTTCCGACTTTTTGCTCAGATCCAAAGGTGGCCGATCCGAACTCCAGCCCCACCAAACCGTATCGCACTCGCATTTATAAAACTCTTGCCACTTGCGCTTGCGGCCCTCAGTAAACACAGGCGCACGCCGATTCAGCCATACCTGTTCGGCCTCCCGGCTGCCTTCCCCACAGTTGGGGCAGCCAAACGGTTGGGCATGCACAGCGTCTTTTGTCCAATCGGGCGGAAACGGCGCGAATGCATTCATCAGGTGACGGCTCCAGAAGGTAGTAACGGTAGCTATATTATGGCGCGATTGAATTTGTAGCGGTAACCGTTAAGAAACTATAGTGACTGTTAAAGCAAACTTTTCAAATGGGTTCCTGTTGTGAAAGCCATATCCCTGCTCGGTTCGACCGGTTCTATCGGCACGCAAACCCTCGATATTGCCCGCGAGCATCCCGACAAGTTTCGGCTGGTGGGCATTGCCGCAGGCCGTAATGTTGACTTGCTGGCCGAGCAGGTAATGCAGTTTAAGCCCAAGATTGTGGCCATTTGCGATCAAAGTAAGCTGGGTGAGTTGAAGCGTGCGATCGCCTCACTCGATCCACAACCGATCGTCTTGGCCGGCGAAGAAGGCGTCGTCGAAGTTGCCCGCTATGGCGATGCCGAAGCGGTTGTCACCGGTATCGTCGGCTGCGCGGGCTTGTTGCCAACGATTGCGGCGATTAAAGCCGGTAAAGATATTGCCCTGGCGAACAAAGAAACCCTGATTGCTGGTGGCCCAGTAGTGCTGCCGCTGGCCAAAAAGCACGGCGTAAAGCTACTGCCTGCTGATTCCGAGCATTCTGCCATTTTCCAGTGCTTACAAGGGGTTCCGGCTGGTGGCCTCAGGCGAATTTTGCTGACGGCCTCGGGCGGCGCTTTTCGCGATTGGCCAACCGAAGATTTGCCAAAAGTCACGATGGCCGACGCTATTAAGCATCCCAACTGGTCAATGGGCAAAAAAATTACGGTGGATTCTGCCACGCTGATGAATAAAGGCTTAGAGGTGATTGAAGCGCATTACCTCTTTGGCATGGATTATGACCATATTGACATTGTGATCCATCCCCAGAGCATTATTCACTCGCTGATTGAGCTGCAAGACACTTCTATGCTGGCACAGATGGGCTGGCCGGATATGCGTTTGCCGCTGCTTTATGCGCTCTCTTGGCCAGAGCGAATCTATACCGATTGGGAACCGCTGGATTTAGTGAAATCGGGCGATTTGACTTTCCGTGAGCCAGACCACCAGAAATATCCCTGTATGGATCTGGCCTATGCGGCGGGCCGAGCTGGGGGCACGATGACTGCCGTCCTGAATGCGGCTAACGAGCAGGCGGTTGCCTTGTTTTTAGCAGAGAAAATTCACTATTTGGAGATTGCCAGGGTGATTGAAAAGGTGTGCGATCGCCATCGCAATGACCTCAACCCCACTCCCGGTTTAGAAGATATTCTGGCTGTCGATCGCTGGGCGCGCACTGCCGTGACAGAACTGATTGCGGCGGTTGCCTAGCGCCTCTGGATGAATTCTCAGTAATTCTGCGTAATGGATAGCGGCCAGGCTGATTTACACTACATGAGCCCCGCCTATAGATAAGGAGTGTGCAATGGAATTAGTCCTGACGATTGGAGCGGTTGCGATCGCAGTCATTGTATTCTTTTGGCTCCTTAAAGTTGTCAAATCTACGCTACAAACCGCTTTTTTAGTAGCTCTTTTTCTCTTTGGGCTCTGGCTTGCCTTTGGCATCGGCCCGACAGAGGTATGGAACACTATTCGGAGCTGGCTACCTGATTTTCTGGCTCCTGTGGGGAATGTTGACGGGTAGAGCGTCAAGTTTTTGGATGTAGGATTTCGTGAGTGAAACGGCCAAAGCATCTTTGCAGGGGTTGGCGATTGTTAAGCAGGCGATCGCGCAAAGAGGATGGCGTAAAACCAGCCCGGCTTTTTTAGACAAAGCCTGTGTTAGCGCGGCTACCCTAAAGCGATTTTGGCGAGGCGTGCCCATTGGCCAGGACAGCTTTGAAGCCATTTGCCAGGCGGTGAACGTAAACGCGGCTCAGATTGCTCAGCCTCAGATTACGCAGCCTCAGATTGCTCAAATTCAAACTACTCAGATTCAAACTGCTCAGCCCAGTCAGCCGTCAGCACTCACCTATGACGACCTTTGGGTCGGGCGATCTGCCTTAGTCTCTCAGCTTCGGGCTCAAATTAAAGGAACCACCCGGCTGCTGTGCCTGAGCGGGTTAACGGGCATTGGCAAAACGGCCCTTGCTCGCTATGTTGCTAGCGGATTAACAGATTATGTCTGTATTCATTTGACGTGCGAACTAGAAGATCCGCCTACGCTAGCTGCGATCGCTCATGCCCTGCCTCAGCCCGCTCACAAATCCCACTTGATCTTGAATCCTTACGAACTGCTTGATCATCTTCGAGTACATCCGTATCTGCTCATCATTGATGGGTTAGAACAGTTGTTGGATAGCGATCCAGCTACCGGATGGAGCAGCTTTAAGGGAAAAATTTGGAACAGCTTTTTCCAAACCATCCTCACAGCCAAGCAGTGCAAAAGCCGTTTTATTTTAACCTGCCAAAACAGACCCAATGAACTAGAGATTGTAGGAGAGCGCTATCCCACCCGGTGGTGCCTACAGCATGTGGCAGGCTTGCCTGAAGATGAACAAATAGAACTCTTTCAACAGATGGGTCTTGCCTGTCAACCCCAATCTCAAGCCCGCGAGTATTTATCCCACATAGGGGCGCTCTATGATGGGCATCCACTATCACTACAAGTGATTGCCAGAGATATCACCCTTTCTTTTGATGGCAATGTGGTTGCCTACTGGAACGAGTACGAACCGTATCTGCAAACGCTATCATTCAACTTGCACAATCATAGCCGGATGCTGGGCGAACAGCTTCAACCTAAGCTTGAGCGTACCCTTGCTCAGTTGCAAAGGCAGCTTCCTGAAGCTTATACATTGTTGCAATCGGGTTGTCAGTACAGTGTGCCTAAACCTAGCTATGTATGGCTGCAAAACCTATTTGCCAAAAGCTTACCGCAGAGATTTTTGTTAGATGCGTTGTGCGATCGCGCCCTACTCATGCCTAGCATTCTTAATAATCGCATCCATTTTCATTTGCATCCGCTCGTACGTAGCGTACTCATACCCCGGTAAAAATGCAGAGATAATGGCCATCCTGGCAGCAATACCTACGGAACTATACCCGCTTACGTAGGGAGCATTTAAAGAACATACAAACTGAGCCATTATCTACAAGTACTTACGCCACAGTAGTGAATGTAGATGCTTTTGACACACGCAACTCTATGAAACAGCTTGCCGCCCAATTGAGCATTGCGACATTCACAACCCTGTCAACCTTCACCTTCGCTACTGGCGCAGAAGCCGCTGATCTTGCCCTGCGCGGCGATCTGCTAGAGGTCTTTTCTAGCTATGTGCGAGAAGAGCGGATGGCTTTTAACGAACTCGACTTACCCGAACTAGATGCTTCTAATCTCTATTGGAATGGCACCGTTGATGATGTTGAAGTTTTCTTTGTGAACGAAGGCGCTGCTTACAAAAATCAGCTTTTGTTTACTGCTAACGACGGCCCGATGGAGATAATTTTTAACAACATCTCTTCTAGGCAGAGCATACTAAAGGAGTCGAGCGGTGTGCTGTCGCTAGGCGAAGGTAGGGCGCTCAGCGGCTTTTCTGGCCCTACGCAGCTCTCTTTCTTTCTAAAAGCGAACGGCTTCAATGGTGGAAAGAACATTTACGGATCAAAGGAATTTATGAATTCGACCGTAGATGGCAAAACTGTTAACCCTGACGGACTCTCTCACTTAATTGCCTACAACTATTTCGATGAAGTAGATCAAGAAAGTTACACCATTATTGGCTTTGAAGATCTGTATGGCCCGCTGAAGAAAGGAGGATCTGACAGAGACTTCAACGATGTTGTATTTGCAGTTAGAGGATTAGTTGAAGGAAAGCCTGAGGAGAAAGATATCCCTGAGCCTTCGGCGCTGCTTGGCCTGATTGGACTGGCCGCAATGGGCAGATGCCTTAGGCGTATGTCCTAGCATCTTCCAGTCGGTTGATAGCTTTTTACTACCCGACCAAAGCAACGCAATAGTTCGTAGTAGCTGGCACTCACCGGATGGCTCAAGTCAGTAATAGAATCTATGCCAATCCCATTGCGGCCTTTGTCTTTACCTGAGCTGTGAATGTAGTTACCTTCTCCTATGTACAGCGCTACATGCGTCGTTCGCTCTGGTGTGCCAAAAAAGATCAGATCACCCGGCTGAAGGTCAGCGCGTTCGACCCGTTCAGTAAAATCCTCTTGCTGATAGGAATCTCTGGGGAGTTGAATGCCTGCTGACATAAAGGCTGATTGAACCAGCCCCGAGCAGTCGTAGTTGGGCGCAATTGTGCCGCCCCACAGATATTGATTAGGAACAGACATGGCTGCGGTTGCAAAATTAATGACCGCTGGCAGCCATGCCTGAATTTCTTCAGGGCTAAGTAAGGGGGCGCGATAGGGTGCGGTTGCCAAGCTCAACTGTCTGATAGTGCCAGCCGATATCCAACCCAAGTAGTCGTCTTTGCACACACATACGCGGACGGCGGTTTGATCTTTGGTAACTTCTAGAACGTGAAGTGAATGGCCAACGTCGGCTTGGGTCACTAGGCCATAGCAAGTGGGTGTGCTGAAGATGTCGATGGGGCGATCGCACCGATACGACTTATTCGCCCGCCGATAGATATTCTCTTGCAATGTCTCTAATGTGACCATTTATCTTTTTCCTTGACCCATTGCCTAAGCTGGCTGGTTAGCGCTACTGCTAGTTCCCTCAGCGCTAACGATAAGTAACCTTACCCCATGAATGACGCGCCTTGACGTATTCCAAAAGTATTGCCCTCCCTGACCACTATGAACGCAACCTCAGAAAAGGTAGGCTGTTATACGAAAGCGCGATCAGATTTCTGCAATTCCTATGACCACTACTCTTTCAACCACGGCTCCTGCCATTGACAATAGCCACCTCAAATCGCTCAATCCGCTAGATATTCCGGCTCGGCTGCTGCTTGGCCCTGGCCCCTCTAACGCCGATCCCGCCGTGCTGGCGGCGATGAACCGTCAGCCTATTGGCCACCTCGATAAAGCCTATCTAGCGCTGATGGATGAAGTCCAAGCGCTAATGCGCTATGCCTGGCAAACTGACAACCGGATGACATTGCCCGTCAGCGGCACTGGATCGGCAGCGATGGAAGCAACGCTGGCCAATACGGTGGAGCCTGGGGACAAAGTACTGGTATGCGTGAACGGCTATTTTGGCCATCGCTTGATGGATATGGCCGGACGCTATGGCGCTGAAGTGGTCAGTATCAATCGCCCCTGGGGAGAAGTGTTCGATACGGCTGAAATCCGCAATGCGCTAGAAACCCATCGCCCGGCGATAATGGCGATTGTCCATGCCGAGACTTCTACCGGTGTGTGTCAGCCGATGGATGGCATTGGCGACCTTTGCCGGGAATATGATTGTCTGCTGATTTTGGATACGGTGACTAGCTTGGGCGGCGTGCCTTTATTTTTGGACAAGTGGGGCGTGGATTTGGCCTATAGCTGTAGCCAAAAGGGGCTGAGCTGCCCGCCAGGAAGTTCGCCGTTTACGATGAGCGATCGCGCCCTCACCAAGCTCAACAACCGCCAAAGCAAAGTCGCCAACTGGTACCTCGACATGTCTTTGCTGGCCAACTACTGGGGCAAAGGCCGCACCTATCACCACACTGCGCCGGTAAACATGACCTACGCCATCCGTGAAGCGCTGCGCCTGCTGGCCGAAGAAGGACTCGAAGCGCGTTGGGCTCGTCATCAAAATGCCGCCGAGCGTTTGTACGCCGGGCTCGAAGCCATGGGCCTAGAATGTCATGTACCGCGCGAGTATCGTCTACACACGCTCACCACCGTCCGCATTCCAGATGGGGTCGATGGTAAGGCAGTTACAGCGAAGCTCATTGACGATCACAACATGGAGCTAGGGGGTGGTCTGGGTGACTTGGCCGGTAAGGTTTGGCGCGTAGGCCTGATGGGCTACAACGCCACACCCGAAAATGTAGATCAGTTCTTGGCGGCCTTGAAGCAGGTACTTTAGGGCAACTGTACGGTGTCGCCGCTGACCCAGCCGCTGGCACCGGAGTCGAAACGTACCTGATACCAGGTGCGGCCATCGTCGCCTTGGGTGCTGTTGAGGACGGTGACGCGATCGCCCCCCAACCCATAGTGCGGCGAATTAGAATTGTGCGACGGGGCCGCATATACATCGACTTGAGCGCCTCCCCGACTGGCTAACTGAGCCGATGAAGTCCTAGACGACTGCGGTGCGGCTTCCGGGCTGGCTTCTGGGGCAGGGGGCGGCGCAGGGGTAGGGGCGGAATCGGTGGGCGGCGGATCGATCGCGGGTGCTGTCGGCGCTGGGGCAGGTTCCGGGACTGGCGCGGGTTCCGGGACTGGCGCGGGCGCGTCGTCGTAGCTAGAAGGGTCGGCGTATGCCGCAGAGACCCAGCCTTCAGCACCGGAGGCAAAGCGGACTAAATACCAGCCGCTGCCATCGTCGCCAGTGGCCTGCTGCAAAATGGTGACGCGATCGCCGCTGAGGCCATATTGAGGCGATGCGGCGGCAAACGAGGGCGAATCGTATATCGGAATTTGCTTGCCAGAAGAGCTGCCTAGCGTGATCTGCTGTCCGGCTGCCTGCGAGGTGGTCGCCTGGTCAGGATTATCGACGGCGCTGTCTTCCGCAGGAACGGCTGACTCTCTGGCAGCGCTATCTTCGGCACCGTCTTCTTCGCTTTGGGCATTTTCGGCAGCGGTGGTAGGCCGCTTCGAGCGCTCTACAGGGTCTGAGACGTTAGCTTGTGAGGGGGCGTCGTTGGGCCGGTTTAGCAGCAGCATGCTGCCAGCGATCGCACTCCCTGTCACCGCAGCCACAAGCAGGCCGACCAGTAGAGGAGAGAACCGCTTAGAGGGGCGATCGCCCTCTGCATCGTTATCCGCCGGTTTGTAGTCGTGACTGGTGTTGGTTGAAAGGATTTCCCTTTGTTCAGGGATGACGGCGACTGTTTTAAGTGTGCTGCTGTTAGTGGGCGAATGGCGTTGTGGTAGAACGGTCGCGCCGTCAAAAGTATTAGAGCTGCTGACTTGATTTGCCGGTATCGCTGGTTGAACCGGCATTTCGGCGATTTTGGGCAAGGTTTGTAGCGCGCCTAGCATTTCTTGAGCGCTGCTGTAGCGATCGCGTGGGTGCGATCGCACCGCCCTTTCCAACACCGCCACAAACCCAGCGCTAGCCTGCTGCGCCGCATCTTGCCAAACAATTTCTCCCGTTTTCACATCGGTGCCAAATGACTGAGGCAACCGGCCCGTGAGCAAATAAATGGCAACTAGCCCCAAACTGTACAAATCGCTAGAGAGAATCGGTCGTCCGGCGGCTTGCTCTGGTGGCATATAGCCCGGTGTGCCAATCACAATAGACTTTGTGGCGTTATTCTGGCTATCCATTACCGTAGCCATCGTCTCTCGCACTGCGCCAAAGTCAATCAGCACAGGCTGCTGCGTCCCCATCCGCAAAATAATGTTGTCGGGCTTGATATCTCGGTGAATAATTCCCTGGCTGTGAATAAATTCCAGCACAGGCAGCAGGGCTGTCAAAACTGAGCGAATTTTTGCCTCCGACAGCGGCCCTTGCTGCGCGACTAACGCTTCTAGCGTGGTGCCGTCTATCCATTCTTGCACCAGATAGAACTGCTGATTTTCGCTGAAGTAGGCGTACAGGCGAGGAATTTGCTTATGATCTTCCCCCAGCTTTTCTAAAATTGCGGCCTCTCGTTGAAACCTTGCCTGCACCACCTGATACATCTGCGGGCTAGTGGTAACAGGCTTGAGCTGCTTAATCGCACACTTCCTTTGTGAAGGCATTTGCCGATCGGTGGCTAGGTAAGCCTGGCCAAAGCCGCCCTCACCTATCGTACGAATCACTTGATACCGGTTATTGATTAGCATAATTGCCTGATTGCCCACAGAAGAACTGTCTATAAAAGAACTGCCCACAAAAGAAGCACTCCCCATGCTACCGCTATCTGTTCAGCTCGGTACTCTTGCGGCGGACAATAGTTCGGCCAGCAAATTGTGAGCGGATGTGGACGATCTAGCCTTGACTCACTGCCAGAATCGGCCTATCTTCAGTAGCTAAGGCTGTGACATCAGTCACGGTTGTTTCTACAGAACTCAATTGACTTAGCGCCATCGGCAGGTGTTAGCACCACCCAACCGACGGCTAACTTCCCCAAACTGTCTACAGCAGTCCGGACAGGCTGAGGTCACTGTACCTTAGCCACCCCAATTTGCACCACAATTTGAGGCGTGGCTACAGTTGCACAAACGCGGCTACGCAGAGCCCAACGATTGGAGCCAGCCTATCTCGACCGGCAGGCCCAATGAGGTAATGGCGATATTAACCAAGCGGATGAACGTTTTGAGATAACCGTTTCGTAAGAGAGAGAAACTTGCGCTCAGGCTGGATATCAAGTGCCCCCTCAGTCCCCCAAAGTTTGGGGGAGGCCGGACTCAGAGCCCCCAAACTTGGGGTCGGGGGGCAAATGCAGGAACTTTGTCGCATTTTACATTTAATTGGGCTGCCCTACTTATCGCAGCGGAATTTGGATAGCAAACTCAGTTCCCTGGTTGGGTTTTGAGATGCAGTTGAGTCTGCCTTGATGGTGTTGGGTAATGATTTGATAGCTAATGGACATCCCCAGTCCGGTACCTTTGCCTGCAGGCTTGGTGGTAAAGAAAGGGTCAAAGATGCGATCGCGAATAGCGTCTGGAATCCCAGGGCCATTATCCGTGATCGCAATCTCAACCCACTGCTCGTCCAGCGCCTCGTCAATTGGCCTATCAATTATTTTGGTGCGAATAGTGATCTGATTGGGATTAGCCTCAATTTCTTCATAGCTACGGTTCGCGTTATTCTCTTCCATTGCATCCAACGCATTGGCCAAAATATTCATAAACACCTGATTGAGCTGGCTAGGATAGCACTCCACCCACGGCAGTTCACTGTATTGCCTGAGCACCTCTATCTGTGGACGTTTGGGCGCAGCCTTCAGGCGATGCTGCAAGATCAACAGCGTGCTTTCTAGGCCCTCATGAACATCAACAGATTTGCAGGTGGCCTCGTCCTTACGAGCAAAGTTGCGTAAAGAAAGTACGATTTCGCGAATACGATCTGTTCCTAGCGTCATTGACTTAAGCATCTTTGGCAAATCTTCTGACAAAAACACCAAATCGATTTCTTCAATTTCTGTTTTAATTTCATCGATCGCGTCAGGATAACTGCTTTGGTATAGCTGCACTAACTGAAGTAAGTCTTTGACATAGCCCTCAGCATAAGTGAGATTGCCGTGAATAAAATTAACCGGGTTATTGATTTCGTGAGCAACCCCTGCCACGAGCTGACCCAAGCTAGAGAGTTTTTCCTGCTGCACCATCTGAAGCTGAGTTTGTTGAATCTGCTTAAGCGCAATATCGAGTTCTTCAGAGAGCGTTTCAGCCGCCTGGCGAGCGTTATTGATAGCCGCAATTTGAGGAAAAACAGTCCAGCAGGCGATCGCGACCCCCACAAAAGACATCACCAGCAGCAAAACCACCTGAAAGTTAACAGGCGGGCTAGCACTCGCAAGCGCTACCACCTTGCTAGCTTGCCAGCTAATCGCCGTCAGTATGCTGGTAAACCCAACTATCAGGGCAACTTGCACCGCGATTAAGGTATCAAAGTTGCTCTGAGGACTTACAGAGCGCGATCGCGCTAGCAAACCAGCTAAAGACACAGGCCAGAATTGAAGCAGGCGATCGCCCAGTATTACCGCCAGCGGCAGCAGCAATCCAATTGCCAACTTTTCAGCACCCCAAGCCCACCCGCCTATCGCCAGCACAAACATCTCCAGCCCAGCCATCGCCAGTGCCAGCCACGGCATTCCCCCAATCTCGCTTCTCCGCAGCCATAGCCCCGCGTGCAGCACAATAAAAGCAATCAGCCAGCCAACACCCGTCACCATCACGATTTGATGCAGATCTCCCCAAGCTAAGCAGCCTAAACTCAACAGCAGTGTCAGTCCCAGGCCCGGCCCAAACACGCCTTGCTCAGACACACGAGCAAACAGCGGCGAAAGCTGTTGATCTTTAGCAAGCTGATACAGCACTCGCGGTGCGATTGATACGGCGGTTGCAAAAGACAGCAAGCAGCTCGATACAATCAAGAAAGTGACTAACAGCGTTGTAGCGGCCCCCCAGTAGGGTTGAGCGGCGCTCAGCAAAGTTGAGAAGGTATCTTGAGGATCGATTGCATCATTTGGCAGGTGTAGCAACAGCCAAGAGCCAACGATATAAACCACCGGGATCAGCGCTGCCACGGCCACTAGGCTTTGCAAGGTTTTTTGGGGCTGCTTGCTATCAGCGACAAAAGCCGAGGCTGTCTCGCAGGCGTAAAACGCATAGGTTCCGTTGAGATACCATTTGGCCCAGCTTTGCAAAGAGAATTCAGCGCTTGTCGAGGCAATAGCCGTCCAGTCTAGAGAATGATTGATGAAAAAAAGCCAAACGCTCCCTTGTAAGCAAAAAACTAGCAATAGTCCCACCGCAGGCAGCAAAAAAACCAAATGCAGCGTGCTTAGCGCTCGACTCCCACTAAAAGCCACGCTAAAAGCCAACAGCACGAGCCCCACTTTTAACCCCACATCAGGAAGCACAATCCCCAACGGCATTAAGTTCGATTGGATTAAGTCTGTCAAAATAATGGCGTTTACCGGCAGCACAGCCACCCAGCTTAGAAAATAACCGAGCGCCGCATAGCGTGTCAGCCAAGGTAAATTAGGGAGCAGATGGATCAAGTAGCTGGGTGTTCCGCCAGCTACGTCAGGCTGCTGCTGGCCCAACTGGCGCACCTGAAAATTGACAACTACGCCCAAAGTCGCGCCCGGAATCCAGACCCACATAGCGTGCATGCCCAATTCTGCATGGGCACCGGGGGCAACCCCAATCCACAGCAGCAGACCAGTTAGGCCAAACCCCAATGTCTCGATCAGCGTCAATGTACGCGGTAAAGCGGAAAGAGGCATATTCGCAGTGGTGGGTCGAGTGATAAAAGGGGCCATGTAAGGTTTGTAAGGGCAGAACTTGCTATTACAATGCCCGCAGATTATCCTGGCGATGCAGCATTATCCACTGCTTCCTGTGACATAACGGCGTCCCTGCCTTCGCATCCAGAAAAAATCGCTTATCTAACAAGTCCGCTTAGCACCTTCAGATGAACTGGTTTGTATACATCATACGTACGCGGCAGAACACCCTGTATACCGGAATTACAACAGATATTTTGCAGCGGTTCGCGGCACATGAGCAAGGCAAGCAGGGAGCCAAGTATTTGCGCTCTAAAGGGCCGCTGCAAATGGTGTACTGCATAGAAGTCGGCAGTCACTCTCTGGCAGCGAAAGCAGAGTATAGAATCAAAAAACTCTCAAAAGCTCACAAAGAAAGGATTGTCGCTTGCAATTTAGATCGGCGAGCTTTGCTCATACGGCTTCAGCTTCAAGATGATCTACCGCCATAGGATGTCAACACAGGTCGGGAGATTGCTTTTCGAGCAGAAGGCAAAAAGCAAAAGCCAGAAAGCAGCTAAGCTCTGAGTTCTGACTCCTAGCTGCTGACTTCTGACTTCTGACAAACCAGCTTTTCCCGGCTTCAGTCCATACCCCTTCGCATTTTTCTTCGCAGGCAGGCTAAGGCGTCGTGGCAGCGACTTGCTGCTCTAGCGCGGCTAACCTCTGATTCATTTCGATGACCAAAGTCGCCAGGTTGTCGAACTGTTGGGCAAAAGAGGGATCGGTCGGCATCGGCGCGATATCAGTAGAGGCAGAGCGATTGCTACCGTTGCTACCGTTGCTAGCATTGGAGCGTTGAGATTGAAACTGATTGACTTGGGTGGCGAGCGATCGCACCTGAAACTCAAGCTGACTAATCCGCGAGTCAACCAGCGAAGACGCCCGCACTGGGCTAAGCCAGACACTCAGCAGCATAACCAGTACAAGGGCAATAAACGGAAACGATCTGAACGGGGACTTCGCTTTATACTTCATAAGAGCTAACGGCGCTAACGTAGATCACGCTCATATTGTCAACCACACCAGCCAAAACCGCTATTCCTCTCTAGGATGAATAATCTGAGAAGACTTTGTTTATGAAATCTGACCGGGTTGTAGATCCGGAGGCTTTTGAGAAAAAACCTAGTAATGACTTCTGATTTCACGGGATCTTTAGATACGAACACCTTTCAAAAAAGCTTGATTAAAGATGAGCAATGACCTCCTCTCAGTTTTCCTTGAGGAAGGGCAACATAGAGACACGTCTAGAGCTTTCGCTAAATTAGGAATGGATGCTATCGCTTGCTATCCGTTTCTAATTATTTTTTGGTTGCTTGCACGTTCAAAAAGATCTATTTCAGGGTTCATTATTTATGGCTAAAAGATCGATCAGTCCAGCCATTCTCAACAAAATTCAAGACCTTTCGCAATCGGAAGGAGTTAATGCGCAGCTATTGGAAGATTTTGCCCTCTTTGTTCTTGATAATAAAAGAACGAAGCGGCCCCAAAGCCTTTCTATGAATAAGCTAAAGGATGCCGTATTTGCTCATTTTGAAGTAGACAGCACCGCTACGCTGAGAAAATCAGGATCGTTCAAAATGGCTACGGACGGCATGGACAAGTTCAACCTCAGACTCAAAAAATCTTGGGAAACGCTCTATCGCAATTTTGTAGGTGTTTTGCCTGGTGAGGATTCAGAAATAGGCGATCGCTGTATCAATGGCATTGATATCTTTAAATATTTCCAGCCATGGAAAGTTTTTGGGTTAGACGCTAAAACTGCCAGCGAGGAAGAAATTAAGCAGGCATACCGAAACCTAAGCAAACAGTATCACCCAGACAATCAATCATCGGGCAACTCTCGCATGTTTGACCGCATCAACACTATGTATCAAAGTATTTCAGCAGGGGCATGATGTGGCACAGAAAAAGTCTAAGTTTACGATCAAAGAAGAAGAATTAGCAGACGCTCTAGAAATCCCGCTTAATCGGCTCGACGAAGTCATTGATTTTTTCAATGCGGATCCGAACGATGAGTGGGAACTTAAAGAGCACGACCACTTTGTTTATACCAACAAAAGCTGGAAAAACCGGATTTTTTCAGCTCATGGCGCATTTGCGATCGCAAAGTATCTTGATACTCATGAGAAAAAATCGCTGTGGGACAAAATCTACGAGTTTGTGACTCATCACAAACAAAAAATCCGTAATGCCTTTGTCCACAAAAAGGTATATGAAAACAGCTCGTCTCTGACCTCACATAACGGTCGGTACTTTCTATCTAAAAAAGACACCGTTGCGATTTTAAGCACCAGCTATGCCCGCCTCAATAGGTCATTCGATGATATAAGGAGATCTGAACGCCCCCTCGAATTATTTCTTGATTTTGACGATATTGAAGGGAAACGCTACTACTCGCTTAGCGGGTTTTACAGGCTCAGTCAAGACCTTTCGCAAACGCTAACTAGCCAAGATAGGCGGGCATGGTGCAAGGCTGTAGACATTGCTGGAAAAGATGCACTCACGGCTATTACTGCCACCAAAGAGAGTCGCCAAAAGCGCATTAAAAAAGCAATGGGAGAGGCTAGAAAACGAGACAAAAGAACTTGTCAAATTACCCAGTTACGGCCTGACAAGCACAATAAGTTCGATATGGCGTCGCATCATATCTTCTCATCACATCACTATCCTCACCTAGCAGCCACAGTAGAAAACATCATCACCCTCACAGGTGAAGTCCATGAAGAGTTTCATAGCTGGAATGGTGGCAACAAAAACCCCTGCACCGTAGACGATCTCATTCAGTTTACTTGCGAGCGCTATGCTAGTCATCCAGAGGCGCTAACTCGACTCTACGAAGTGAAAGGCATGTTTGCCCACGAACTGCCACTTACTAACAAGCAAAGGCGTAGCGATCAAAGGCTACTGCCTGACGGGCAAGTGGCTTAAACATCTGACCCTCAGCCATGCATCCTATGACGATTTTTTCACTACTCTCAAGTGATTTTGAATTCGTCAAATTTCACAACTTCAGAGTTGGGTTGGCGTGTATCAAAGTAATAGCTGCTAATAGTACCGTTGAGCGTGTCGAAAATAGTGAAGCTAGTAATGTCGTTGCTGGCAATGTAAGGAAGGGGGTTATCGGCATCGTCCTTAATCGGGGAGAGGTTAGGCATTATTGGCGCTAGACCATTCGGATCGCCTATCATATCGTAGCTTTCAACAAAAGGCTGCAAGTCTCCGGCCGCTTCTACCGCTTCATCGGTAGGAAGATCGCGAGGATTACCAGCTAAGTGTGCGCCATAGCTATTGCCGACGTTAGAAGTTTCTAAAAAATGCGTGCCATTCTCACTTACAAATCTGTTCCATAAATGCGAATGTCCGTAAAATATAAGTTGCACATCCGAGGTCTCCAGTAGAGGAATCAAGTCGCGAATAATATAATCCGCTTCCTGAGGATACTCGTACTGAATAGATATCAGATTGCCGGACTCATCTCGGTTCTCAACGGCTACGGAATCGGTAAAAGCTGGGACGATGTTTCCGCCTAATGTATGAGGTGGATGGTGTAGCATAACAACTTTGTATTTAGCATTCTTAAATTCATCGCTGGCTAGCTCTTGCTTGAGCCATTCGGATTGCACACTGCCTGCGCGGATGTCTTCAAAGATATGTTGCCCGTAACCCCAGGCTTCTGGGTTGTTGAGGTTGGTTTTGCGCTCTCGGTAGCGGCCTTTTGTGTCTGGTGAGAGTTCGGGCGATCGCCAAATTTGCGTGACATACAGCGACACTAGCCGCACATCTCCAAACGTAAGTGCATAGTAGCTTTCAGTCTCTTTCCCATCCGGCAATTTTGTTACGGGCAAAGAGAATATCTCTTCATAAGTGCGCGTGTTATAGGAATGATCGGCAATCCATTTTTCGTGAGATTTTCCCTCACCAGGCGTAGGATAAAAGCGGCTAACTAAATTGCGCGGCAAAGTATTACTAAACTGTTCATTTAGCTTATTTTCTTCAGAAAACCGGCCCATGACCTCGTGGTTACCAATAATCGGGAACAGTGGTGCGTGCTGAATAATTTCTCCGCCCTGATAAGCCGTTGTGATACCTGCTTTTTCTAACAAGTATGAGGCGCGGCCTTGCAGCCCAGGGAAAAAAGCGAGCCCTTTGGCATCGTCAAACCATTCAGAGGCGCGATCGGGGACGTTGACCAAATCACCCGCAAAGAAAACCGCATCGACTCGGCCCACAGTCTCTACGACCTTTTGCAAATTAGCGGGCGTTAAAGGCTTGAGCTGATGATCGGAAGTTAGCAATATTTTGAGCGGTTCACCTTTAGCAGGCGCAGCGCTCAGGGTGAAGACTTTGCTGGTGACTGTTTCGCCGGAGGCATTACGGCTGCTGACCTGGTAAGGAATGCGATCGCCCGGCACCAACCCAGCCACCGTCGCCTCATGCCGCCAAATATCACGGCACGTTAGCTCAAGGTAGGCTCGCCCCGGCACCCGCGAATCGCTGTCCTCACGAGTGCGGCTCAACTTTGTCGTTACGGCCTCGGCTTTAAACCTCTCACCATAGTCCACCCTATGCTCAGTGCCTTCAAACTCGGTAAACCACACGACCTGAACTGAAGAATCGGTCGGAAGCTGAAGAAAAGGGTCACTCAAAAGAACCGGCGGTGGCTCATTCAGATTGCTTTGACTCAGATTGCCTTGACTCAGATTGCCTTGACTGGGACTACTTTGTGATTCGCTGCTGGGCTGAATATTTGGACGATCGGGCAAATGGTCAAATTGCATGGCAAATACGCTGAGCGCAGATAGAACAGCAACTAGGCATAAGGCAAGTTGTTTGGAGGCTGGCTGAGAAGCTTTATGCATTTTCATCGGGCATTCTCTTTATGCTCAACCGAACATAGCCAACCCCCGCACGCAAAATCAAGCCAGGTAGCGTCAATAGCATCGCACGCTACCTTATGTTGGCCTTCGCCCTGGGCCTCTGAGGGCCTGACAATTGCACAAGCGTCCTGATCTTAGACACTGTCGCCAGCAGACTATGACACTGTAATAGACTCTAGCCATAGCCTTTATCGTAATCTCCAAAGTTTAATTTTCAAAAGGCCGCTTGTGATCACCTAGCTAGCTCATTCCTAGATGCCTCCAGCAAAACCCAGTCGGCGAAAATTCATGTACTGGCTGAGCCCGCTATTGCTGGTTTCGATAGGGCTGCACGGACTAGCACTGGTCATTCCGATTGCCGATAAACAAGACGTCGTAGAAGAGCCTGAGCCCGAGCTGCCCGAGCCCATTCGAGTCTCTGATTTGCCAAAGGTAGCGCCGGAACCCGCGCCAGATCCCCCTATTCTCTCTGAGCCAACCGACACACCGCCCGCGCCGCCGCCGCCAGTGGCGATCGCGCCACCCCCACCCGTCGGCCAGCCACCGTCAGCGCCTGACCCTACACCCCCACCTAACCCAAAGCCAAAGTCAGATCCTGATATAGACCCTGATCCCGCCCCGCCCGACAACAGCTCACACAATGCAGGCAATCAAGTCGTTCGTCAGGAATATGACGCAACCGGCACTACAGAGGGGGAAAGAGCGATCGCCGGATTCAGCTTTGCGGGCACCTATGGCAAAGCTGAAGAAATTGGCAGTGTTTTGACGCTGAACTACCCAGCGGCAGGAAGCTGCTTTGAAGCGCCGCCTCAGGTCGCGGTAATTGCCCTCGTAATCGATAAAAGCGGCAATATTATCCATGACGAATTTCTCAAAAAGACTGGCTATCCCGTAATCGACAACTGGCTGAGCGATTTCATGGGTTTCGAGCCGCTGCCTGATGATGCCTTTAACGGCTTAGGCGTATCAGCAGGGGGAATGTCAGATTGGATTAATGAAACGCGCGATCGCGGCGAAAATAACGATCGGCCCCTCGTACCTGCCGATGTAGAAGCGGCTCCCTACGCCGTAGAAATAGCGGTTAATATCACAGACAACAACTGCGGATAGCCCCTAGCCACCACTTACTGGCGGAATCAATACTAGTTCGTCACCTTCTTTTAGCACTGCGTCAGCTTCGACAAATTGAAGATTGATGCCGAACCGAGTCAAAGCTTTCCACTGAGCCAGCGTTGGGTGTGCTTTAATCAGGCGATCGCGCACCTCCCCAGCCGTGGTGCCCACTGGCAACACCATTGTCTTTTCGGCCTCGCCCAAAGTCTCTTGATACACCGCAAACAGCTTCAGGGTAACAGTTATAGTGTCTGACGGTTGGGCTGGCGTGGCTTGTGTCATGGGACTACTTATTGCTATTGTTTTTTCTGTACTTGGCAACAGACTTAGCCAAACTCTCTAAAAGTACCCTTTCCTGATAGGGCTTAGAGAAATAGGCAGTTGCGCCCAAGTTCATTGCGAGCTGACGGTGCTTGTTGCCGCTGCGAGAAGTCAGCAGGGTGATCGGAATTTCGGTGTAATTGGGGTGCGATCGCAGCTTCGACAAAAGACTATAGCCATCCATCCTTGGCATCTCCACATCACAGACAATGCCATCTACCGTCAGCCCCGTCTCTAGCTTCTCATAAGCATCCTGCCCATCTCGCGCCTGCTCCACCTCATAGCCCGCCTTCTCTAAAGTCATCACCAGCAGCCGCCGCACATTCACCGAATCATCGACCACCAGAAACCGGGTCGGACGTCGCACCGTCTGTGGCACCGTCTGCAAACTCACCGGATCAATGGCACCTTGCACCGGGTTAGAATACAGCGCCGCCGCCGAATAGATATCGGAGCCCTCACAGTTCAGCACCCATCGCGCCAAATCCGGCAGGCTAATCAGCGGAATCACCTTGCCATCGCCCAAAATTGTGCAGTTGCTAAAGCCCGCAGGCAGCGCAATTGGCCCTTCTACCCGGCGCACGGCCACCTCCTGCTCGCCCCAAGATCGATCGATTTGTAACCCCATGCGCTGCTCGCCCATGCGGAAAATGAGCACGCTCGGTTCGTCCATATTGGGCATTTCCTCCAAGCTGTCAATCTGCCGGGGGCAGTTGAACGACAGCCAGTTAGCCAACCGGATTAGCCGCACCGCGTCCCCTTTAAAGTGGAACATCTCGCGACCATCGCTTTCGTACATGTCGGCAGCAGAGATGATGGTGACCGCTTCAATCATGTCTGTCGGCAGCGCTACCGGCATCCGGTTAGCTTCGGCCAGCATCACCCTGGTTACCGAGAGGGTATAGGGCACCGAAAGGGTAAAGGTTGTGCCCTGGCCCACTGCCGTATCGACGCTGATATCGCCGCGAATTTGGGTGAGGTTATTGCGGACGACGTCCATCCCAACGCCTCGGCCCGAGAGCGCGGTTACCTGCTCGGCGGTGCTAAAGCCGGGCTCGAAAATTAACGATAATAGTTCGGCTTCGCTTGCAGTGCTAAGTAAGTCGGCGTCTAGTCCCATTGATTGAGCGCGATCGCGTATTTTTTCTAGCGCAATCCCACTGCCATCATCGCTCACCGTAATCACCGTCCGGTTGTTGCGGTTAAACGCTCGAATCGAAATGGTTCCTTGCCCTGGTTTACCCTGAGCTTCTCGCTTTTGTGGGGTTTCAATACCATGGTCGAACGCATTGCGCACAATATGCATCAGCGGATCGTTCAGCGCTTCTAAAATATTGCGATCAATTAGCGTATTTTCGCCCTCTAGCTGAAGCTCAACCGATTTGCCATGCGCTAGCTCTAACTCTCGCAGCGCCCTCGGGAAACGATTGGTCACATCCGCCAAAGGCCGCATTCTAAGCTGGTTTAAGTTGCGCTGCAAATGGCGAGCCGTCCGGTGAATCACCCGCGTCGTCTGCTCGGTTTTATCGACGCTTAGCTCAATGTCATCGGCCACCTCTTGCAGCTTTACCACCGATTCTACAATCTGCCGGAAGGGCAAATGGGTATCGTTATAGCGGTCAAACTCTAGCGTGTCAAAGTTTTGACGAAAGCCCGAAGCCTGCGCAGTTGTACTTTCATCAGTTGTACTTTCATCAGTTGCACTTTCATCAGCCGTCATTTCAACAGGGGTAATTGGACTGACAGAGGAACCCGCCACACCCGGTAAAGGCGCAGTTGCGCTGGCTCCTGGTGACAGCAGCAGATAGTCTGGCTGTTCGTACAGGTCTCTGACATCGTCGTTAATTTCGTCGAGCGATCGCAGCTTTCGGCTCAGGTCACGCACTAGCGATCGCATCCGCTTCACCTCCGACTCCAGGCGATTGCGCTCAATCGTCAGCTCACCAAAATAATCATTCAGCTCATTCAGCTTCCGCACCGACACCCGCACCGTGTTGTCGCCCACATCAGCCGTTTCCGTCTGCGATTTCAGCACTTCCGAAAACCGAAACTCAGTCCCCGCTGTCTCCGATTGACCCGTGGCCCTTGGCTGCCCGGCCGCTGAATCGGCATCTGAAGGATGCTGAGGCTCTTCTGCAAAAACGCCTGCAAACGCATCCAGTTCATCTGCATCCGGTTCCTCTACGTCCGGTTCATCTACATCCGGTTCATGCGCTAATCCACGATCGCTTTCCAAATCAGCAAAAACATCATTAACCAAAGCGTCATCTTCATCACCTAGCCCAGCGAAAATGTCATCCACTAACGCACTATCTTCATCGCCCAAATTCGCGCCATCCGTTGACTGCGTAACGCCACTCCCCTCAAGTTCAATCGCCATCAGCCCAAAACTCATCCCCGTGAGCTGATCGGGCATAGAATCCACGTTATTAGTCAGCACCAACGCCTGAGCCCGCTGCCAAATTAGCAGCGTCTTTTCGGCAACTTCTTGTACCTGAGCCCCGTCTACCGCTGCCAGCGCGTACTGCTCTACCGACTGGCATAGCTGAATAAACGCAGGCAAATTAAGCATTTCACCCAGGCCGCCCAGCTCTTGCGCCATCACCACCACTTCTTCGCGCAGGTTGGCAGGCCGCTCATCCACCAGTGTCTCTAGTCGTTCCAGCGCGCCCTCTATCTCCGTCTGAAAGATCAGCGGCATGACGTTCTGCCCTTCATCAGCATCCATCATCGAAGCAGCATCTTCAGCGCTAGGCTCGCCCAACGTGTCGTACAGCCTGTCAAAAATAGGCAATACCAGGCCGTTTACCCAGCTTTGATCGATGGGGCTGCTGAGGCGATCGCGTTCCACAATTTGCCGAATTGCATCCACCCCTTGCAGCAACTGACTTTCCACATCGCTCGTCACCGCCTCAGCGCGATTAATCTTCAATACCTTCAGCGAATCTTCCAGGCGGTGGGCCAGCTCGCTGGTCAGCCCATAGCCCATCAGCGCCGCCCCCCCTTTAATCGAGTGCGCCGCCCGTAGCGCTCCGTTGATCTCATGGCTATCCACCCCGCGCTGAGCCACCCCCAGCAAAGTAGTTTCCAGCGTATCTAAATACTCCTGGGCCTCATCGAGAAACTGTAAGCGAATCTCCTGCTCTTTATCTACCATGGGCTATGCCGACGCCTCCTCATCCACCACAAACGCAGCCACCTGATGCTGCAAATCTTGTGCCACCGTCACCGTTCGTTTTAGCGCAGCCGACGCCTGCCGTGAAGATGCCGACGTCCGCTCAGAAAGCTGCGCAATCTCTTCCATCAGACCCGTCACGGCTACCGAGGTCTCTACCTGCGATCCTGTCTCCTGCGAAATCAGGCCCGCCAGCTCGTCCATTTTTTGCAGCCATACCAAAATTTGATTCAAGCTCAGCTTTGCGTCTTCTACCCGGCGCGTGCCTTCGACGACCTGGCCCGTACTCTGCTCAATTGCTTCCACCACATCGCTGGTTTCGCGCTGAATAGTCTCCACAATTCGCTCAATCTCTTCGGTCGCCGCCGCCGATCGGGTCGCTAGCTCACTGACCTCTTCCGCTACTGCGGCAAAACCCTGACCTTCTTCCCCCGCCCGCGCCGCTTCGATTCCGGCATTGATCGCCAGCAAATTCGTCTGCTGCGAAATTTGATTAATCAGCAGCACCGCCTTAGTAATTTGCTGCGAAGACTCCCCTAGCCGCTTTACCTTTTTTGCCGTTTGGCCCACCGTCTGCCGCAGCGACATGATATTGCTCACGGTCAAATTCATCGCCGCTTCCCCTTCACTGGCCGTGGTCGAAGCTGCCTTGGCGACCGTCGCCGCTTCTTGAGCCTGCTGTGCTACCTGTTGAATAGAGGCCGTCATCAGCCCTACCGAGTTCAGCGTGACGCTCGTTTTCTGGGCCTGCTGCAATGCCTCATCAGCCAGGCTGCGAATTGCCTGCTCATTTTCACCTAGCGAAGCATTTACCAGCGCTGTCGATTGCTTCACCTGAGTCACAATCTGCCGCAGATTTTCTACAATCACGTTAAAGAAGTCCGCTACCGTACCAATTTCACCGGCGGTCACATCTGCTCGTACCGTCAGGTTGCCGTCTGCTGCGGCCTCTACATCACTCAACAAATCAATTAACTGGCTTTGCAATCGCTCCTGCCGCTGCAACCGTTCTTCAGAAAGGGCCTCTGTTTGCGCCAGCGCCTGTTCTTTTTGCTGGGTGGCTTCTGCCTGCTCGATGGCATAGCCTAGCTGAGTTGCCGCCCGCTGAATAAAGTTAATCGTCAGCTCTGACCAGTCCCGAGGCCCTTCGCATTCATGGGCAATCAGCAGGCCAATTAACCGATCTTCTACTACGATCGGCGCGACCAGGTTTGCCCGCACTTTAAAGGGTTCTAGCTGGTTCATATGGCAGGCTGTCAGTCCTGCTTTATAAATATCGGAGGTTGCCTTTACCCGGCCCGTGCGGTACTGCTCTATATATCCATCGGCAAAGCAGGGGTCGGCAATTTCTGCGCCCAGGGTAGAGGGCCACTGCGGATCGACGGCTTCGGCAACAATGGTGCCAGCCCAGTCGTCATCAAAGGTATAGACAATCACCCGGCTAGACTTGAGGGCAAGTTTCACTTGGCGGGTGACAATGCGGAAGATTTTTTCGCGATCGCTCGTCTCTCGAATTTGCGTCACTAGCTCTGTTAACTGCTGCTCGCGAGTGACCGCCCGCTTTTGGTTGCGCAAGAGTCTGGACTGGGCCAGGGCGTAACCGACCTGGGTCGAAAGCTGCTGCATCAGGCTAATTTCCTCGGGCTGCCACTGACGCGGCCCGCTGCACTGGTGCGCACATAGCAGCCCCACGAGGTCATCGCCCACCATAATGGGAGCCACCATATTCGCCCTCACATCTAGCTCGCGCAGCAGGCGGCAGTGGCACTCGGTCAAATCCTCTTTATCGATATCGGATATGTATGAAATCTCGCCGCTTTTGAAGCGCTCTACCGAATTGGGCAGCATCGGATCTTCTAGTTTCTCGCCTTTGGCTCGACGCCAGCCCTTACCGACCGCCTCTGCCGTTACCGTGCCGCCGTCATAGCCAGAGGTAAAGCGATAGACCAGCACCCGGTCAACTTGAAGCAGATCGCGCGATCGCTCCACCGCCGTATTCAAAATCGTATCGACATCGAACGACTGCCGTACCTGGCTGGTAAAGTGCGACAGTAGCTGCGCCCGCTGCGCCGACGCCGACTGCGTTTGCGACTGAAATTTCAAAGCAGATTCCGAGGTTGAAACCGCCGCCGCTAGCTCATTGAACGCACTGGCTACCCGGCCTACCTCATCGCGCGCAAAGACATCTGCTCGCGCTGATCTATCACCCGATGCAAATCGCTCTGTGGCCACCTGTAAATTCCTGATTGGCTTCACAATTGAGCGCCCCAGCAGCCGCGCAATAATCACATCCGCCAGCAAAGCCAGCATGGCCGCACCGATAATTGTCCAGGCGTCTCGGGTAATGCGATCGCCCACCGTTTGCTCAGACAAGCCGCGCACCACCACGCCCACCGGCTCATTGTTATTGTTCGTAATCGCCTTCGCCGCCACCGTAAAATCAGTCAAGCGACTATTACTCTCTAGCTTAAATCGCTCAGTTAAAATCTCCGGCGAGGCGGCGACCGTCTGCGTCAAAAAGCTCGCCGAATCAGACTGAACGCCGCTGGCCGCAGAAACTTCCGAATCCGTCCCTCGGCCAACTAGCTTAAAGCCACCGCTGGGCTCTCGGCGATAAAGCGCGCTATAACCGGTCGGAAACTGAGTAAGTGCATCCGCCACTGCCGCCGAATCGGCATCGACAATATCGCCTGTCACCAGCGCCCCCGTTACCTTGCCACGAGTTACCGCATCGCCTTCTAGGCTGTCTCCTGACAAAATCGGGGTGGCCACAAACCGTACCAGCGCTGACTCGTCGGCATTTGCTGGCACGTCAATGCCCAAAAGCGACAAATCTGATAGGGGCAGCAAACTGATCGCAGCCTTTTGCTGCCCTTGGCGCAACGCGCTAGAAACAATATTATCTGGGTTGAACATATCGCCGCTGCGATCGGTTCCACCGCTGGCAATCACCCGATTGTCGGTACCCACCAAGGTGACATACTCTAGCTGCGCGGCCCCCATTTCTAACCGCAGCGTTTCGCGCACATCTTCAGTAAATCTTTTGCCCAGCTCACCCCCTGCCGCATATCGCTCAGCGGCTTCCAGCACATCCTCATCGCTCAGCGCACTTGCTGCCGTGCTATCTGCCTTGGTCAAATCACCTGCCGCTGCCGACAGCTCAGACAATGCCTGCGATCGCAACTGACGCCGCCCCGTTGCCGACAGCAACACCAGGCTCAGGCCAATCACTCCCAGCACCGACAGCATCTTAGAAGTCACCAGCCCGGCCAACTGCTTGTCCGAAACCGGCAGGTCATAAAACCACTGAGACACACCAGCAGGGCGATCGCGCGTGATCTGAATTTTCTCAGGCGCGTAGCGTTCGCCCGTCTCGCTGTTGTAGCGCACGCCGCGATAGACCCGATCGGCTACGACCGAGTGACCCTTCACCGGATCCTCACTAGCATGGTCAGCCCCAGCGCGATCAGGACTGGCATCAGTACCAGACACCTCAGCAGAGAACGCTTGATTCTTTTCAACATTCTCAGCGTCATTACTCGAATCAGGAGAATAGGGTGAGCGAAAGTCGGTTGTCATAGCGGACTCACTTTGGAGAGGTGCAAAGTACTGGTAGACAGGCAGAACTAAAGAGAAAGCACGATTCCAGGGATAGTGTCACTGGCATACTATCCCTGGAATACAGAAGACTGCAAAACAGCCTCTGCATCTAGCACTAGCAAAAGCTGCTCATCTTGAACAGCGCAGCCTCTGAGGTAAGGCACCAAAATCGGATTGATCTGCGGCGGCGGCGGCTGCAAAGCCCCCCCAGGTAAGTGAATAATGCCATCAATATCATCTACCATCAATCCTAAAGAAGAACCCGCTTTAACCACCACCATGCTGTATTGCTGCCGAGGCCGATCGATCACCGGCATACCTAACAGCTTCACCAGGTGGGCAATCCAAACAACCCGATTGCGGCGATTGACCAAACCCAGCATACAGGGCGGCATATTTGGAATAGCCGTTACCTGCGCCGTTGGTAGCACCGTCGCCGCTTCTATCATTCGCGCTGCAATTACCGCAGGCACCCGAGGGGCTAGCTGAAACTTAAGATAAGCCTCGCCCATAATTTGGCGATCTGAAATAGCGAGCGGAGTTTTCACAAAGGTTCAAAGCAAAGGTTTAGCAATAGACAAATCAAGTGATATATAGGACGTATGTTCGTAGGCAATGTAGAGCAAAAACGCCATGCTCACAAGCTAGCGGACCCTGGTAGATAGGCTCAGACTGCCCAGTGATTGTTCCAACTATCAAGTTTCTTTGATGCTGGCTGAATTTTCCTTGATACCCGCGCTCAGCGTCCCCTGTCCTAGAGCAAAGCCTCTCTCACGGCTGCAATCAGTTGCTCCTTCGTATAGGGTTTAGTCAAATACGCATTTGCACCCTGCCGCATTCCCCATAAGCGATCAATGGTCTGTCCCTTAGAAGAGCAAATCACCACTGGCACATCCTTTGTTTCTGGCGTACGCTTCAGCTTGCGGCATAGCTCATACCCGCTGATGCCAGGCATCACGACGTCAGTGACAATCACATCTGGGCGCTGGGCTATAGCCTTATCCAACCCTTCTTTCCCAGTGGGTGCCTCAATCACACTGTAGCCCTCAGCGCTAAGGTAATGGCTCATCAGCTTCATCTCCGAAGGCGCATCCTCAACCACCAGCACAGTGGCAACTTTTGTCGTCTCCATGAGCAGACCGTCGTCCAATATGACTACTATTATCGTCAATTGCTGCCGCCCGGCTCAGGCGCTTTTGCCTGCGGCATTTTTCGCTGGCAACTACGCCTTCGTCGGCAAATGCTTAAAGACCATCTTCAGCAAATCAGACTGCGTAAACGGCTTGGTCAAATAGCCAGAAGACCTCACTAGCTTAGCCCGAGCCCGATCAATTAATCCCGTATTACCCGTCACCATCACGATGGGCGTACGCTTGTAGCGAGGGTGACGCCGCAGCAGCGCGCACAGCTCATACCCATCCAAATTAGGCATGGTAATATCCAGCAAAATTAGGTCGGGCTTGCTGCGCACAATCTGCATCAGCGCCTTCACCGGGTCGTTAATTGCCACCACTGACAGGCTCTGATCTTCTAGGAACTTTTGAATTGCGTTCAGGACTGTGGGGCTGTCATCAATGCAGGCTACCGTGTAGGTCGTTTTCTTCAGGCTATCTGGCCCCGGTCGGGTTCGCCCACCCGTACTGACAGGCCCCATCCCATTGACCTGATCGCTGCTCAGCGTCATCCCCGGTGTCACCGTGTTCGACAGTTTAGTTGTAATCGGCGCGCCTGCCGCCCGTTGCCGACTATTGCGCTGACACAGCTCCACAATTGGCCGCAAATCTAGATTGCAAAAGGTCGGAATGCCCTCTGTTTGAGCAGCCGGAATTAGCTCATAGCTGCCTTCGTGGATGCCTAGAAAAGGCTCAATGACTTCGATGGCGATCGCGCCAACCAGTTGTCCCACCCGCTCAGCCGTCAAATACTGCTGCTCAACCAGCCAGCAAATCGCCCGGTAGTCCCGACTCACCACATCATCAACTTCATCCGAGCGCTCAAACAACAGCCGCATTTGGTCTCTCACCTCAGCCGGAATGTCTGGGTGCAGCGTTTGCAACTGCCGATCGAGGCGCTCAAAGGCATTCGCAGAATTGGTCGCAAAGTTAAGCTGCCCCTTGTTAAACAGTAGCCGCCACTCCGAAGCCTGCGCCGGTAGCTTCAGGCAGCCACTCACCTGACGGCTGATCAGTTGGGCCAGCAAGCTTAGAGGATGCAGCTTGTGAGAGGTACTGTAACTGGTGCTAGAACGGCTGTTTATCATCTATCTACGCCAAGCCCTTTGCAGGCAAACATATTTGCAAACGTGAGGTCAAACTTTGCATTAAACCCTATCGACCGACAACGGCCAAGCTTTCTGATTAAATTATCGGCCTGCGCGGTCATCCATACCCTAAATCCATGCCCTAAAAAATTGTATATAAAGAGCGTCAATCATCAACAAAATTGGGTATATCTCAAAAATAGATTTCCCGATTCTTAAATAATTTAGTCGGCCCACCGTATATTTGTCATATTTGCCGCCCTTTCCTAGAACACAGTATCTGGCGCATCAGAACCATTACGGATTGCCTAACCTATCTGGATTCCTTTCCGACGGTACCGTATCTGCCCCCAGACCAGGCCGAATTCAGGTTTAATCAGGATAAAAATAATTTGTTTCTAAAGATACACAAGTTCCTTAGGTCAAATCAGTATGTTTATACGAGCAGGAGCATTTCCCTGCCTTTTATCCTTAAAAATGAGCAAAGAATATGGGATTTTTCAGCAGAATTTTTGGTAAAGATAAGCCCAAAGAAGCCTCTACTAAAGTTAAGCGTGGCGTCGCTACCGCAGGCCAAAAGGCCGCAGATAACGACGTCCCTGATTACAAAGTCGGTCTCAATGGTGAATTCGATCAAAGCGGACTCGCCAAGCGTGTGGCCCTCGCCTTCGACGAAGACAATCAGCTAGACGACGTTGAAGGGCTTTACGTTGCGCAAACCTCTGCCACTGTCGTCCTCAAAGGAACCGTGCCCAGCCAAGCCATTTTGGACAAAATGGTCAAGGTCGCCAAAGGCGTTGATGGTACAGATGCAGTAGATACCAGCCAAGTCAAAGTCGGCTAAGCGCAGCACCACATAAGTGAAACTACGCAAGCGAAACTACGTAAGCGAATGACTTAAGGGGGAGGCAGCCGGTCTCCCTTTTCGCTGGCAGTGCTTCCCCTTACAATGGCGCTAGCCCTTTAAAGCACAACTATGAGCGAGCAAAAAATTCCAGTGGTCGTCAACGGAGCCCTTGGCAAAATGGGCCGGGCCATCGTCAAAGCCGTCTGTGATGCTAGTGACATGACGCTGGTCGGTGCCATTGATCGAAATCCTGAGTTCATCGGCGAAGATATTGGCGATGTTATCGGCCTCGGCCCGCTAGAGATTCCGGTGCTCAACGATTTGGAAGCCACTCTGGTATCGGCCCAAACTGAGGCACCTCAAGGGGGCAGCGCCGTTATGGTCGATGTTACCCATCCCGACAGCGTTTATGGTTCTGTGCGAGCCGCTTTGGCCTATGGCGTTCGCCCGGTTGTCGGCACTACAGGCATGAGCAACCAGCAGATTGCAGACCTGGCAGAATTTGCCGACAAAGCCAGCATGGGCTGCTTACTCATCCCCAATTTCTCGATTGGCATGGTGCTGCTACAGCAAGCCGCGCTGCAAGCCGCACAACATTTCGATCATGTCGAAATCATTGAGCTACACCACAACCAAAAGGCAGATGCGCCCAGTGGGACAGCCGTCAAAACTGCGCAAATGCTTTCAGAGCTAAACAAGAACTACAATTTGCCTGAAGTCGAAGAGACCGAAAAAATGGCAGGCGCGCGCGGCAGTCAAACCGAAGCGGGCGTGCGGATTCACAGCGTTCGTCTGCCTGGCCTGATCGCCCATCAGGAAGTGATTTTTGGGGCAGCGGGCCAGTCCTATACTTTGCGCCACGATACGAGCGATCGCATCTGCTATATGCCCGGCGTTTTACTCGCTATCCGCCGCGTTCTCCCGCTAAAATCCTTAGTATACGGACTGGACAAAATTCTCTAGATAGCGGTCTAAAAACATCTATGTCCGTCCGGATTTACGGCAATCGAGAAATTAAAACGCTGCCGGGGGAAATGACGCGGCCCACCTCAGCGCGAGTTAGAGCAGCACTGTTTAATATTTGGCAAGGGCGGATTCGGGGCTGTCGGTGGCTAGACTTGTGCGCAGGTAGCGGCTCAATGGGGGCAGAGGCGCTGTGTCGAGGCGCGGCTGAAGTGGTAGGCATTGAAAAATCGGCGGCGGCTTGTAGCGTGATCGCGCAGAACTGGCAAAAGGTGGCTAAGGCCGACCAGCGGTTTCGAGTCCTGAGAGGAGATGTAGTTCAGCAGCTACAGCAGCTTCCTGAAGGCGGTGGCAGCACTGGGATAGCGCCGATGTTTGACCTTGTATATTTCGATCCGCCCTACGCCAGCAAGCTATATAGCGCTGTTTTGAACCAACTAGTAAGCGGCTTGAGCCCTGCTGCGGAAATCGCTGTGGAATACAGTGAGACCTATTGGCAGCCTCAAAACCTGCCGCCAGATCTAGAAATTGTCAAAGCAAAGCGCTATGGCAGCACCCATCTGGTGTTTCTGAAACGCACGCCTGATTAGATTTAATGGTTTTGATAAGTATTTATAACCAATGAAGGGCTGTTGAGATTGGTAAATTGCGGCACAATATTAATTAAGCAACACTTTTGTTGCTAAACTCGCTTTAGCATAAGCTACAGGGATTGCGCTTATAGGACTGCAAACTCTGTAAGAGCTTGGAAGGTGCTTGTCGGAAATAGGAGATGCGTGATGGTTGCTGCCGTTCAAACTGAAAAAATTAAAGAACCCGTTCAAAAACGCCTGTCGATGCAGGTTGAGAACATTGCCGAGAATACGACGACGTTGCGATCGCAAGACTGGGATCGCGACAGATTCGACATCGAATTCGGCCTGCAAAACGGCACCACCTACAACTCCTTCATCATCCAGGGCGAAAAAACGGCCCTTGTAGACACCTCCCACGCTAAATTTCGCCAGCTATATATGGATGCGCTCAAGGGCGAAATCGATCCGGCGACGATTGACTACATCGTGGTGAGCCACACTGAGCCTGACCACAGTGGATTGATCAAAGACGTGCTGGCACTGGCTCCGAAGGCGGTGGTCGTGGGGGCAAAGGTCGCGATCGCCTTTCTAGAAGATCTGATTCATACCCCATTCGAGCGTCAAGTCGTTAAAAGTGGCGAAACGTTAGATCTCGGCAATGGCCACGTTCTCGAATTTACCAACGCGCCAAACCTGCACTGGCCCGACACCATCTTCACCTTCGATCACAAAACCGGCATCCTCTACACCTGCGATGCCTTTGGCGCACACTTCTGCACCAGCGATATCTTTGACGAAGATTTAGACGCCCTCACGCCAGACTTCCGCTTTTACTACGAATGCCTGATGGAACCCAACGCTCGTTCGGTGATTTCGGCGATGAAGCGGATGGATAAATTAGAGGGGGAAATCAATACGATTGCGACTGGACATGGGCCTTTGCTGCGTCACAACGTCACAGAGCTAACCGGACGATATCGCACATGGAGCCAGCAAAAGAACGACGCGGAAACGCTGATAGCAGTGTTTTACGTGTCTGACTATGGGTATAGCGATCGCCTTTCGCAAGCGATCGCCCGAGGCATTGCCAAAACTGGCGTCGGCGTAGAAATGGTTGACCTGCGTTCGACCGATGCTCAAGACGTCAATGAAATTGTCAGCCGCTCTACGGGCGTCATTATCGGGATGCCGCCGTCTACGGGTAAAGGATCTGAAGAAACTCGCGCCGCTTTGGGAACTGTGCTCGCGGGCGTCAGCAGCAAAAAAACATTTGGCCTGTTTGAATCGTACGGCGGTGACGATGAGCCAATTGATACTTTGCAAACCAAGCTGCAAGATCTGGAGCTAAAGGTTGCCTTTGACCCTATTCGAGTTAAAGATACACCGAGCGAAGCTATCTATCAGCTCTGCGAAGAGACCGGGACTGACTTGGGCCAAGCACTAGCACAGACTAAGAAAATCAAAAAGATTAAGGCGTTAGATGCAGACCTGCAAAAGGCTTTGGGTCGCATCAGCAGCGGGTTGTACATTATCACCGCGACTAAAGGCGACGTGCGATCGGCGATGCTAGCGTCTTGGATTACACAGGCGAGCTTTGAGCCTTTGGGCTTCACCGTGGCAGTAGCCAAAGATCGAGCAATTGAATCGCTGATGCAAGTGGGCGATACCTTTGTGCTGAACGTTTTAGAAGAAGGCAATCATCTGCCGCTGATGAAGCATTTTCTGAAGCGCTTTCCGCCGGGTGCAGATCGCTTTGCGGGGGTACGCACTCGTCCGGCTAATAACCAGTCGCCAATTTTGGCAGACGCCTTGGCTTATTTAGAATGTGAGGTTTCTAGCCGGATGGAGCTAAGCGATCACTGGTTGGTGTATTGCATTGTCGAGGGTGGCAAGGTCGCCAAAGAAGAGGCTCAAACCGCTATTCACCACCGCAAAGTCGGCAACTATTACTAAGTAAATTTATTAAGTAAGTTTATTTCACCTTGCCAGCTTAAATCCCTCTTTTAGCAAAGAATATTCTCATGACTGTTCAAATTCCTGCGCCTGAGCCTTCTACTGAGCAAGTGCCTGCTCGCTCTAGCGGTCGAGATGTCCAAGTGTTGCCAATTGCGGCGGATACAACTGTGATGCGATCGCGCTCCTGGGAACGCCTCCGCTTCGAGATCGAATACGCGCTTGAAAAAGGCACCACCGCCAACTCCTATTTAATTCGCGGTAACAAAGTAGCGCTGATAGATCCCCCTGGTAGCTCTTTTACCGAAGCTTTTCTAGAGGCTCTAACGGCAGAAATCAACCCAAATGATATTGACTACATCATCATGGGTCACGCGAATCCCAACCGCTTCGAGACAATCAAAGCGCTGATAGCCATAGCGCCTCACGCCACGGTGGTCTGTTCTAAACCGGCTGCGATCGCCCTCCAAGCCGCCCTGGAAAAAGCCGACATAGCGCCCGCCGTTCAACCCGTAAAAAGCGGTACCTACCAAGACCTGGATCTGGGCCAAGGCCATCACTTGCAGTTCATTTTAGTCCCGACGCCGCGCTGGCCAGGCGGCATGTGTACTTACGACAGCTACAGCGAGGTGCTCTATAGCGGCAAATTTTTTGGCGTTCATATTTGTAGCGAAGAAGCTTACGATTTAGAACGCAAAAAGCTGCTAGAAGATCAGCAATATTATTTTGACTGCCTGATGGCCCCTAACGCCCGGCAGGTAGAAACCGCGCTCGAAAAGCTAAAAGACTACGCGCCCAGACTATACGCAGTAGGACATGGGCCACTGATTCGCTATGGCGTGGCCGATGTCGCTCAACAGTATGCCGAGTGGGCCGCCAAGCAAAAGCAACAGACGCTTTCAGTGGCACTCATTTATGCCTCGGCTTATGGAAACACAGCGACGATTGCGCAAGCTTTGGCTCGCGGCATTACCAAAGCAGGCGTTTCAGTAGAATCTATCAACGCAGAGCAGGCAAACACGGCTGAGATCAAAACGGCTGCCGAAAAGTCTGCGGGCTTCATTATGGGTTCGCCAACGCTGGGTGGCCATGCGCCTACCCAAATTCAAACGGCATTAGGCGTCGTGCTGTCTGCGGCAAGTAAAACTAAGCTGGCAGGTGTCTTTGGCTCCTTTGGCTGGAGCGGCGAAGCGATTGACCTGCTAGAAAGTAAATTCACAGACGCAGGTTATAGCTTTGGCTTTGACCCAATTCGCGTCAAATTCACGCCCGATGCCAAGACTTTGCAAGAATGCGAGCAGGCAGGCACCGACTTTGCCCAGCAGTTAAAGAAGGCTAAGAAATCTCAGGCTCCCAAAATTGCGGCAACCTCTGTAGAAAAGGCGATTGGTCGTCTAGTTGGTTCAATGTGCATCGTCACGGCGAAGCGAGGGGATATTAGTAGCGCCATGCTCGCTTCCTGGGTGGCACAGGCGACGTTTACGCCTCCTGGTTTTACGGTTGCAGTTGCAAAAGATCGCGCGATAGAGGGCTTGATGCACGGTGGCAGCGACTTTGTTTTGAACATCTTGGCCGAAGGCAAGCATTTGGGGCCGATGAAGCACTTTTTGAAGCCGTTTAGCCCCGGAGAAGACCGCTTTGAGGGCATAGAGACTCGGGAAACTGAGGCTGGGCAGTTGGTTTTGGCAGAGGCGATCGCCTACCTGGAATGCGAAGTCGCCAACCGTATGGACTGCGGCGACCACTGGGTAATTTATGCCACCGTCACTGGCGGCGAAGTCATAGATGACAAGGCCAAAACTGCCGTTCATCATCGTAGAACGGGCACTCACTATTAACCGCTACAATCAAAAAAACGTCAGCACTTAATATCAGCACTTAGTAACTTCCAACTTCGTGTGATTAATGGAGGAAACCGATGTCTCCTGTTTACACGCCAGCTAAACTCCTCAGTTTTGAAGAATATTTGGCCTATGATGACGGGTCAGGGCGGCGCTATGAACTGCTCGATACGGGGGAACTGGTTGAATTGCCTTACGAAACTCGCATTAACGACCTGCTGGCAATGGCCCTGTACGAGTACCTAAAACAATTTGCTGACTGGCGATTGTTCAGTATGAACTCTACGGCGGTGCAGGTAACGCCCATCACCGTAGCGCTGCCTAGCGGAAAGTCTAAGCGCGTTCGTCAGCAAAGCCGTATTCCAGACTTGATGGTTATGAGTGAGCTAGGCGCTAGTCAGATTTATGAGGGCTCTAGCGGCTTGGCTTTAGAGCATGATAATCCGAGGCTGATTGTCGAGTTTGTGAGTGAATCTAACGCGAATGATGACTACTTTGATAGGCGATCGCAGTACGAAGCCAGAGGCGTTTCAGAATATTGGATAGCCGATCGCCATCAGCGTCAGGTAACTGTCTTAACGTTGAAAGCAGGTTGCTACTTGGAGAAAACGTATCAGGCAGATGAGGTTATCGGCTCAGCTACTTTCCCGAATGCAGCGCTTACGGCTGAGCAAGTATTGACTGTATCGTGATGATGTGGCTTATTTCCGAAGTTCAAACCCTTTTGAGCGCAATCAGATCAAGGGATGCTTTGATATCGGCAAATAGCATGGGAAAATTGAGAGATCGCCTGTCATTGCACCCTTCATGCCAGTTGTTGAGCACAGAACTGACCTTTTTGAAACGACCCAGACTCGTCGGTTTCTAGCGGATTGCCAGCAGCAGGCTATTCGGGCAAAGCACGATAAAATTGCTAGCCTTACTTTTTTACTGCCCCCAGTGGCTCCCTGGGTAGTGTTGGCCACGCTAGGCAACATTCGGCAGCGTCACTTTTATTACGACCCGCCTCAGCCAAAAGCAGTCGTAGGGCTTGGGGTGACGATAGGCTACAGTGCCTCGGGGCGCGAGCGGTTTGGCAAAGCGCAGACCTTTATACAGTCTTGGCAAGATCGGTTTCTCTATGCCGTTCCAGTCGTGTCTCCGGCGCTTTTACCGCTCGATTTTCTGCCAGATATTGATAGAGGACGTTTCTTTTGTAGTGCTACTTTTTTTGAAAATGCGCCGACTGCCGTCACAAATCCCTCACGCGACGCGACGGCCTTCGAGCCTATTCACGTTTTTGTCCCAGATGCACAGGTGACGACGCGATCGCAGCTTTCAGCAGTGACCTTTAACTGCTTGATGACAGCAACAGCTAATATTGACGACATCACAGAAAGTATTTATTGGCGCTTGCAACAGTTGAGGTCGGCGGCCCCTGTGCGACGAATTAGCGCTGCTTACCGGGGTAGACGGTCTATCGCGAAGGATGTCGCAAATTTTGAAGGCGCTGTCACGGCGGCGCTGCAACAGATTTATGCCAAAAAGCTGCATAAGGTAGTGCTGGCGGATGTAATGGATGTCGTCATGCCGCAGCCGGTGGATGTGGTGCGATCGCTTAAAACCTTACGGCAAAACCATCCTGACTGCACTGTATTTTCTGTGGGTAACGGCAAAGGGCAGTCTTTCATCGGGGCCAGCCCCGAGCGACTGCTGAGCATTGCGAATGGAGAGCTGATGACAGATGCGCTCGCCGGATCGGCTTCTCGAAGTCGCAACCGTGGCATTGACCGGCAGCTAGCGCAAAGCCTGCTGCATAGCAAAAAGGAGCGCTATGAGCATCGGGTAGTGGTGGAATTTATTTTAGAGAGGTTGCGATCGCTAGGACTTAACCCTCGCCACGCCCCCGCCCCTCAATTGCTTCAGCTACTTCACATCCAACATTTACACACCCCCATTCGCGCTGCACTAAGCCAGCACCTACAGCCGTTAGATATTCTTGCCAGCCTTCACCCAACCCCCGCCGTCGCCGGGCTCCCGCTTCAAGCAGCCTGTCAGTTCATTCATCAGCAAGAGCGGTTTGATCGCGGGTTGTACACGGCTCCGCTGGGTTGGATAGACACAGACGGCAATAGTGAATTTATCGTGGGCATTCGCTCAGCGCTAATAGACGGCTGTAAGGCGCGGCTGTATGCAGGTGCAGGTGTTGTGGCTGGCTCGGAACCCGCGAAAGAACTGGCAGAAATCAAGCTAAAATTGCAAACCCTGCTCAACGCGCTGGTTTAAAAAAGCTTGATGGCCATTGATTTTCGTAACGTCAACAGTTTATGGGCCTCAATTGCAGCAGAAACGCTGGCCCGGCTGGGCTTACAAACCGCCATCGTATGTCCGGGCTCTCGCTCTACGCCGCTGACTCTGGCATTTGCACAGCATTCAACCATCGAAGCGCTACCTATTTTAGATGAGCGCTCGGCGGCTTTCTTTGCTTTGGGCTGTGCTAAGCGTCAACACCAGCCGGTGGCATTGGTCTGCACATCGGGTACAGCAGGCGCAAACTTTTACCCGGCGGTAATAGAAGCCTACGAAAGTAATGTCCCGCTGTTAATATTTACCGCCGATCGGCCCCCCGAGCTAAGGGACTGCGCTGCGGGGCAAACCATCGACCAGCATAAGCTGTACGGCAGCTTTACCAAACAGTACAGCGAGCTTTCACTGCCGGTTGCTAAAGTAGAGCTGCTAGCTTATCTACGACAAACTTTAATCAGCGCCTGGCGAAGGGCTTCAGCGCCGCTGCCTGGCCCTGTTCATTTCAACTGCCCTTTCCGCGATCCGCTGTCTCCCATAGCCGATCTTGAAACAGAAGAGAGCACAAGAACACTTGCAACAACTTTTAACGAAGAACAGTTTTTCAAAACCGTTGTACCACCGCCCCCTGTAGTCGAGCAAACGCTGCCACCGTTAGATAGATGGCAGGCTTGCGATCGCGGCTTAATCGTAGCTGGCCCTGCAACGCCAAAAAACCCTGAAGCTTATTGCATAGCAGTCAGTCAAATCGCTAATGCCTTAGGCTGGCCGGTGCTGGCAGAGGGGCTTTCTCCTTTGCGAAACTATTGCAGTCTAAATAACTGCTTGATTTCTACCTACGATATTACCTTAAGAAACCCTGCACAAGCAGAAGCATTAATCGCTCAAAATGTCATTCAACTCGGCCCCTTACCGATTAGTAAAGCACTCCGACAATGGCTGCAAACAACTCAGCCTCAACGCTGGGTAATCGGTTCTCAGCGAAACTTAGATCCGCTACATGGGTCAACTCATTTTCTTTCAACCGATGTAGAAACGCTTTCTAAGCAAATTGAATCGGCAAAAGACAAAGACTGTCCCTCTGGCCAATTGCGTTACAGACAGCAGTGGCTCAACCGTGAGGCAGCCGTTCGCCAATCGCTAAATCAGCAATTAACCAATGAAACAGCTTTGGTAGAAAGCAAAATAGCCTGGCTGCTATCAAAACATCTGCCCAATTCTGTTCCTCTTTTTATTGCAAACAGTATGCCTGTGCGCGATGTGGAATCTTTTTGGCAACCCAACAATCGGCGAATTCAGCCTGTTTTTAGCCGAGGGGCCAATGGCATAGATGGAACGCTTTCTACTGCGATGGGGCTGGCTCACCGCAATCATCCTACCGTATTGCTAACGGGCGATTTGGCTTTACTTCATGACACTAACGGATTGCTGAATGTCTCTCAAATCGAAGGACATCTCACCATCATTTTGATTAATAATAACGGGGGTGGCATTTTTGAGATGCTGCCGATCGCTCAGTTCGAGCCTGAATTTGAGAAATATTTTGCCACGCCTCAGCAGGTCAAATTTTCAGCTTTGTGTGACGCCTATGGCGTGGCGTATCATCGCGTTGAGGCAGCAGCAGATTTGGTGAATTACATTGAAAGATTGCCTGAGCAAGGGGTTAGGGTGTTAGAGGTGGTGTGCGATCGCAAACAAAGCGCCCACCAAAGAAAAATGCTGCTCAATACCCTGTAGCCATCTATAGCCTTGCCGTACCTTACCCTTCTAGCTCACAAGCTGCATTACACAACCGCAGGCAAACCGACGCATCCACCGCTCCTACTGCTGCACGGATTTTTAGGTAGCCATCAAGATTTTGTGGACGTGCTACCTGGCTTTAGCGAGCATTTTTACTGCATTACGCCCGATCTTCCAGGTCATGGCCAAACGCTTACGAGTGCGGGCTGCTATACCTTCCTGGCGACGGCGCGATCGCTACTAGCACTACTCAATTACTTAAACCTCACTAAAACAAACCTGCTTGGCTACTCAATGGGCGGACGCTTAGCACTCTATATGACTTGTGCTTTCCCGGAGCGTTTTACTCGGGTGGTGCTAGAGTCGGCTTCACCTGGGTTAAAAACGGCTGAAGAAAGGCAGGAGCGGGTGGAGAGGGATGATGCGATCGCCCGCAAAATACAAACCATATCCCTCCCCGACTTTCTAACTCAGTGGTACAGCAATCCCCTGTTTGCAAGCTTGCAAAATCATCCCGATGCCCATGCCGCCATGCTTCAGCGTCGCCAAAACAACAGCCCTACCGAACTAGCCAATGCCTTACGCGGCTTCAGCACAGGCGTTCAACCTCCGCTGTGGGGCTGCTTACCTCATATGAACCTACCTCTACTACTAATATCGGGTACGCTCGACTCCAAATTCGTGGCTATAAACCACGACATGATCGCCCACTGGCAGCGAAGTAACCTACTACAGCCAACAATTCAAACATTTGACCACTGCGGCCATAATGTTCATTTAGAAGCACCTGTTCGCTACAGGCAGGCAGTCCTTTCGTTTTTAACAAGAGTGTAAAGAAAATAGCCAAACTTTAAAGCCGCTGCTATTTCATTTAGCGATCGCTAGCCAGATTTCCGCCGCTATTTAAAGGAGCAAGTTTTGTTGTTATATACGAGATATTGCTGCAACGAAAAGCTTCTACATCGATAGTGACGTCTATCAAACACAAGATTTCGCAAGAGTTTTCAGCATTTCAAGCAGTGATGCATCCCTACTCATCCTTGCTTTAAGCGAGTGGTTTTACGCAAATATCTGCTCTCTCTCTTTAAATCCCCGATAAAGAGCTGGGGTAACTACTAGCCTTTTGATAGAGAGGCGGTGGATAGTAGCACTGAGGCCAAAGCGTATAAACCTACACAAAATATTTTTATCTATGTGTGATTACGCAAAACCTCTAAAGCATCTACCTGACTAACGATCTAATCCTCAATCCAAAACACGCTCCCACGTGCTGCGATTTTTCCAGCGCAAAAAAGCAACAAAACCCTCTAATAGCAGACACTATCCATGATGCATTCAATTAAAAAAGTCTCGATCATTGCAGCTACAGTCACAACAGCGCTTCTACACACCTTTTCGGCTTCGGCTAGCGCGTTCACTATCAACCAGAGCACCAGCAACCTATTAAGCGAACTACTTGGTACCACTACCGGGCTCAGCAACTTTAACGTCACGACTAGCGGTGACAGCCTGGCTTTCGGTACCTTTAGCAACGATCCGTTTGGACTAGGCTCTGGCATCGTTCTAAGCACCGGCAAGGTAACTGATTTGTCGGGCGAAAACAATGGCAATGCCAGCACAGATCTTGCTGGCGTTGATTCAATCACGCTCGATATTAGCTTTGACGCAGATGATACTGTCGAGAAGTTGTTCTTTAGCTATGTATTCGGCTCTGAAGAATTTTTAGAGTATGCAGGCAGCCAATTTAACGATGCGTTTGAGCTGCTGTTAAATGGCGTTAATTTAGCTTTTTTAACCAATGGCGATGCGGTTACAATCAACAACCTAGTTGCAAGTCCCAGCGGCCCCTTCAGCCCCGACTACATTAACAACCCGGCTGGCCCAGGCACAAAAACACAGCTAGATGGCTTTACGAAGGTACTAGGATTTGAAGGCATCCTCAACAAAAACGCTACTAACCTATTGAGCATCAACATCAAGGATGTGGGCGATAGCGCTTTCGATTCTGCCGTATTTATTCAAGGCAAATCTCTTTCAACCGTCAAGCCCCCAACTCCGACTACAGATGTTCCTGAGCCCGGTATTGTCCTTGGGCTGTTGGCTGTAGGCGTCACAGCGGGTATCTCACGAAAGCAGTCTCAGCAGACTGCATAGAGTTAAAAGACGGCGATTATCGCCAAAGCCAGCTTAAAGTTGTTCAAGTAGAATAACATTCCTTAGGGGTGCAGCATAATGCCGTACCCCTATAAAAGCGTTTTCTCGCCCTAATTTTCGCTAGGCTAGAGGCGTCTTTGCACATGGATTTTCTGCTCTGTGTCTATTCTCACACCGGTTAATAGTTGGTTCGCGCAACAGGGCTGGAAACCTCTTGCGTTTCAGAAAAAAACTTGGCAGGCCTATTTGGCCGGTCAAAGTGGCATCATTCAGGTGCCGACGGGGTCTGGAAAGACGTATGGGGCAGTCATGGGGCCGCTGGCGCAGATGCTGGCTGAGGTGGAAAAAACAGGGAAGCCATTGAGCGGATTGCAACTGTTATACATTACGCCTTTGCGAGCCCTGTCAAGAGATATTGAGGCTTCGATTCGCAGACCCATCGAGGAGATGGGCTGGCCAATAACGGTAGAGTCGCGGACAGGAGATACCAAGTCGTCAGTGAAAAGTCGGCAAATCAAGCAGATGCCGCAGATTTTGATGACAACGCCAGAGTCGCTGGCGGTGCTGCTGTCGTATAAGAATTCGGCAAAGCGGTTCGGGTCGTTGCGCTGTGTAATTTTGGATGAATGGCACGAGCTGATGGCGTCTAAGCGAGGAACACAGGCGGAGCTATGCATGTCTCGTTTGCGGGCGCTGAATCCAACTGTGCAGACCTGGGCGATTTCGGCAACGCTGGGAAATTTGCAGGAGGCGGCTGAGGCGGCGACAGGACTGGATAGTGTTCCTGTGGTGGTGCGATCGCAAATCAAACGAAAAACAGTGATTACGAGCGTGCTGCCAGCGGCAGTCGATACATTTCCTTGGGCAGGCCATTTGGGCTTGCGGATGTTTGAAGAGCTGGTGGCGGCGCTAGATATTGAGCGGTCAACGCTAATTTTCGTGAATACCCGATCGCAAGCCGAAAGATGGTTTCAAGCGCTCAATTTTTCTCTGCCCGACCACAAACAACAGATTGCCTTACACCATGGCTCAATTGACTTTGAGACACGGCTTGCCATCGAAGCAGGGCTAAAATCTGGCGCGATTAAATGGGTAGTATGTACTTCTTCGCTAGATTTAGGCGTGGATTTTCAGCCGGTGGAGCGAGTCGTTCAAATTGGCAGCGCAAAGAACTTGGCCCGACTGTTGCAGCGTGCAGGGCGCTCGGCTCATTTACCAGGAGGAACGTCTGAAGTGTTCTTTTTACCGGCGAATGCGCTAGAGCTATTAGAGATATCTGCGTTTCGTCGAGGGTTGGCGGCAGGGAACATAGAGTCACGCCATACGTTAGACAAACCTTATGACGTGCTGATTCAACATTTGGTGACGCTAGCTTGTGGAGATGGGTTTACAGCGCAAAAGACTTTTGAAGCAGTAAAGAAAACGACTGCTTACCAGGAGCTTACAGAAGCAGAGTTTAGTTGGATATTAGATTTTTTGCAAAACGGCGGTAAATGCTTGAAAGCATATCCCCGCTATCAAAAGCTGGTAGAAGAAGCAGGCTTGTATAGAATATCTACACCGCAGATTTCGCGAATGCACAAGCTGAGCATCGGCACGATTACGGGAAACCAGCAGGTGAAAATTGCCTATGCGAAAGGCAGTCGAATTGGCACGGTAGAGGAGAACTTTGTTTCGCGGTTAAAAAAGGGCGATGTGTTCTTTTTTGCAGGCAGGCAGCTTGAGTATTTTCAGATGAAGGATATGACGCTGTATGTGAAGAATGCGAAGAAAAAGTCTAATGTAGTGCCTGTCTGGAGTGGCGGGTACTTAGCGATCTCGGACTGCTTGAGCCGGTATATCCGTGAAGAAATTACGCAGGCGAAGGCAGGTAATGTAAGTGAGGAAGTGGCTTGCATTATGCCGATTTTAGCGGCTCAAGATCGAATTTCACACTTGCCAGGAGCCGACCAGTTTTTGATTGAGTGCTGTCGAACCAGGGAAGGGCAGCATCTGTATGTGTATCCGTTTGAAGGCCGTAATGTACATGAGGGCTTGGGCTTTCTGTGGGCGTACAGATTCTCGCAGCTAGGTGAGGCAACATTTACGGTTTCAGTCAATGACTATGGGTTCGAGATTTTAGCGCCGAAGGATTATCCGTTTGCAGCCCTGTTTAATGAGAGTTTTTTCTCGACCCGGAATTTATATGGAGAGATTAAGGAGAGCTTAAACATTTCGGAGTTGACTCAGCGTAGGTTTAGAGGAATTTCTCAAGTAGCTGGTTTGGTATTTAAGGGATATCCAAGTTCGCGCAAGACGGCAAATCAGGTGCAGATTAGTTCATCGCTGATCTATGAGGTGTTTAGTAAGTACGAGCCAGAAAATTTACTACTTCAGCAAGCGGAGCGGGAGGTGATTGATTTGCAAATGGAGACACCAAGGCTAGCAGCGGCACTAAAGCGGATGAAATCGCTAGTGCTAGTGTGGCAAAATATTAAGCGTCCTTCGCCTTTGGGATTTCCGTTATTGGTAGAGCGGTTGAGTTCGCGGCTGACGAATGAAAGCTTGCGCGATCGCATTGAGCGACTCAAAAAACAGTGGGACAATTAGACTGAATTTAGGATAAGGAAATGGGGGCGATCGCATCAGGGAGGACGCTAGCTCAATTACTTTAGTAGATCACTTTGCCAGGCTGTTAGCTAGTATGAACTGTGCGCAAAAAATCCTGCGTGCTTATCGCCTATCGTATGATCATCACCGTTGCCAGCTTTAAAGGGGGCGTCGGCAAAACGACGACTGCTATTCACCTCGCGGCCTTTTTGCAGGGGCAGGCGGAAACGATGCTGATTGACGCGGATCCCAATCGCTCTGCGCTAGGGTGGGCCAGTCGGGGCGAGTTGCCATTTCCGGTAATGGACGAGTGGGAAGCCGGGCAAAACGTGAATCCGGCTGGCAATGTAGTCATCGATACACCCGCACGACCCGTTCCCGAGGATCTTTCGGCGCTGGCTAAAACCTGCGATTTGCTAGTGCTACCCACTACGCCAGATGTACTTGCCCTAGATGCATTGGTACTGACAGTAGAATATCTGAAAGCAATTAAGACCAGGCACTATCGGATTCTAATCACCGCCATTCCGCCTAAGCCCAGCAGAGCAGGAGAGGAAGTAAAAGCGCTTTTGCAAGAAGCAAAGCTGCCATTGTTCGATCGAGGAATTCGCCGATTTGCAGCTTTTCAAAAAGCTGCTTTACAGGGACTACCCGTTTATTCGGTAAAAGATCCTCGGGCTGAGGCTGGCTGGCTGGACTATGAAAAAGTAGGCAAAGAAATTCTAAAAATTATGGAAACAAAAGCAGCAGCGCCGAAAGACGAAGACAATTTTCATAGAACAGACTCCCTTTAACATCTTCTGATTCTTCTTTTTTTGAAGATACAATGAGTTGTTTAAGACTTATATAAAGTTCTAGTAAAGTGCCGATATTTATCTAAGAACCAGGTCATTAACAGGCAAATAGAGTCATCTGCGTAAAAGATCAGCCAAACGACGTAATATTTCGATAACCGCAACTCGGTGCGTAGTCGTCAAAAAGCTCTCCCTGATAGCAACTCAGTGTTTTTGCTTAGATGTGTCAGCAAAAAAAATTGAACTAATCCGTAATATTTGGTAGTTCTTGCGCTACATTGTGACCAGACATCAGGTAAGTGTATGCCACGGTTCCCAAAGAGCTTCTGCGGAGAAACTTCAAGTATCCCCAGCTTTACTTTGGCTAATCCATTCTTTTTACGGTTCAGTTAAAGTTACATCGGTTTAACGATATTCGACAGCAGGCGATTTCTTGGGGGCAATGATTGTAAATCCTCTTTGACTAGTTTTCTTTACTTTAGAAAATCTGAGGCAACTAAAAACTACAGGCAAAACCAGAAACAAAACCATTGTTCTGATATCTAACGCGACTACTAGGTGCTAACTAAGCGCTGTTACTAGCGCCAGCACCTGTTGCAATTGATGAGGTAGAGATAGAAAATGTTTATCTTTTCTGATAAAACTCAAATTTGGCTATGCTGTTTCCGGTAAACCAGAGATCATTAGTTCAGTGGTTGTTGCGAAACAAGTTTGAGCTGAGCGACTGTCCTTGAGCCTCCATTAAGGTTGGCTGGGAATAGAAAAAGTCGAGTAGTGTAGCGCTTTGTAACTTTCTGTTGTTAATTCTGTTTATAGGTTGGCCGTTGAGACCTCGTCTTGGGCTAACGAAATGTACTATGAAGAAGCCATATTTAAGTGTTGGACGGTCAGTTGCCTTAAATCTGACCGCTCTTACCTGGTTATTTGCGGCTTTTGCGGGGTCGGCAGTGGCGGAGGGCGTCCCTGCCGGGATAGTTTCTCAGCCTTCTGTGTTGCCGACTATGCCACCAGCAGGCGATCGCAGCACAAGCAATGAAAACCTCTCCCTTCCTAGCGATGTAGTTACTGGCGATATAGTTACTAGCCAGTATCTTTTGGGCGTCGGGGATCAGCTACAGGTAAGTGTGTTCAACGCTGAAGACTACAGTGGAGAGTTTTCGGTATTGTCTGGTGGTGTTTTGAACATCCCTCTAATAGGGGAAGTTTTAGTCGAAGGTCTGACGCCTCAGCAGGCGGCAAAAGAAATCTCTGATCGTTTGCAGGAGTATGTGCGTCGCCCCAGAGTAACCGTGAGTCTGCTGGCAGCTCGCCCGTTACAAGTAGCCATCGCTGGCGAAGTCAATCGTCCCGGAGCCTATACTCTGTCTGCTGAGGGAGAGAACGGCTCTGCTACGCCGACGTTGACTCAGGCCATTAGTCAGGCAGGCGGAATCACGCAATCGGCAGATATTCGCCAAATAGTCGTGCAGCGGCAACAGTCCGGGGCAGTGGCCTCGGCTGCAAACCTCAATAGCGAGATTAATGTTAATTTGTGGCAGTTGTTAAAGGACGGGCAGCTCGATGCAGATTTGCCTTTACAGCGGGGCGATCGCATCCTCATTCCGCAGGCCACCGCCCTCAGCCCAGAAGAATCTGTTGCACTAGCCTCGGCCAGTTTCTCTCCAGACGAAATTACAGTGAACGTCGTCGGTGAAGTGGAGAGCCCAGGGGCTGTTTTAGTCCCCCCCAATACCCCGCTTAACCAGGCACTTCTAACCGCAGGTGGATTTAATCGCCGGGCCCGGCAGAGTACGGTAACGCTCATTCGCTTGAACGACAACGGGAGCGTTGCCAAACAAGACATTGAGGTCGACTTTGAAGCGGGGATCAACGAAGACAGTAATCCTCCACTCAGACCCAACGATACGATCGTGGTGCGCCGGAATGGGCTAACCAGAGTAACAGACACTCTCGGCGCTGTGCTTTCGCCGATTAACAGCGGATTTGGTCTCTTTCGACTCTTTGGACTGTAATGATTGAAATCTGGTTTTCCCGTTCTAAACGCATGATGAATTAGCCGCTATGAAAGTCGCACTGGTGCATGATTACTTAACTCAAAAAGGAGGCGCAGAACGTGTGTTCGAGCTGCTTTGCCGGTACTTTCCGGAGGCAGATGTTTATACTTCTCTCTATAGTTCTACAGCAAGCATTGACTTGGGCGCTCACCGGGCGGTTCATACGACCCGTCTTCAGGCTATTCCCGGTGGGATAAAGTACTTCCGACTGCTGGCCCCATTCTATTTTTCCGCTTTTCAAGCGTTGGATTTACAGGCTTACGATTTAGTCATTAGCAGTACAACCAGTTTTGCGAAAGCTGTTCGGACAAGGGCCGATGCGACTCATATTTGTTTTTGCCATAATATTACTCGCTTTTTGTGGGATACCGAAACCTATCTACGGCAGTATCAGAGCTATCGAAGAATTTATCCGTTGCTGCGGCCCATCTTCAAGCAAATGCGGCAAGTTGATTTGAAATATGCTCAGAATCCTGACTTTTACGTAGCAAATTCAAGCACGGTAGCGGCTCGCATTGAACAAACTTATCACCGCCCGGCGATAGTTATCAATTTTCCCATTGAGCTAGATAACTTTGTTTTCAGCGAGCAAAAAGACGATTTTTATCTGGTCTCGGCCCGTCTGATTAGCTACAAACGCATCGACATTATTATCGAAGCGTTTAACTGGTTAGGATTGCCTTTGTTGATTATTGGCAATGGGCCTGAGCGCGAGCATTTGGAGGCTAAGGCGCTCGATAATATTGCATTTTTGGGTCACGTTAGTGATTCAGAGCGATCGCACCTAATGGCCCGCGCCCAGGCGGTGATTGTCGCTGCGCTTGAAGACTACGGCTTGGTACCCATAGAAGCCAATGCGAGCGGCACACCCGTAATTGCCTATGGCGCGGGCGGCGTGCTAGACACTCAAATACCTGGGGAAACAGCCGTTTTCTTCGATCGTCAATCGCCCGAAGCCATTCAAGCAGCGGTAACGGAAGCAACTCAAATTCGGTGGGACTACGCAGCCATTCGAGTCCATGCGGTGAGTCATTTCTCGGAGGGTGTGTTTTTTGAGCAGGTCGAGCAAACAATCGAGCAGGTGTTGAGCCAGCGAAAGCGACTGAGATTGGAAGAAACGACTAAAGCACCGAGATTGACAGCACATTAAGACAGCTATAGAAGGAGGAAGAATGGCAAACATCCAAATACCCGTAGCTGAAGAGTCTGAGTTGAACTACGGGCAACTGCTTCAAATTCTTTGGCGACGAAGCCTGTGGCTAGGCGGTGCGATCGTGGGTTCTGTAGGCTTGGCAGCGATCGTAACGCTGCTCCAGTCGCCAACTTATAAAAGCTCGATGCAGCTCTTAGTAGAGCCCAATGTCAATTCTACATTTACACTCAACGCAGAACAGGGCAGACGCTCGGATTCTTTTTCGGAGGTGGAACTGGACTATGTCACCCAGCTAAACTTGATGCGCAGCCAGCAGTTTGTTGAACAGGCTATTGCTTTACTCGAAACCAAAGTCCCCGACCTTTGCGCTGAGGCAGACAGCCGCGAGAACTGCATTGAAGACTTTCAAGATTCGCTAAGCTTGTCTCAAGTAGAAGAGGGCGACGCCAATACGCGCATCTTTGAGGCCGTTTTTACCAGTGACGATCCGCTGAGAAGCCAAAAGTCTTTAGAAGCTTTACAGAACATTTACTTGGGCTACAACCTGGAGCAGCAAAAAAAGCGGCTTGATGAAGGGCTTGAGCTGGTCAATCAACAGATTGACGAGGTGCAGACGGACTTACGGCAGTCTCAGCAGTCGCTACAACGGTTTCGCCAGAGCGAAAGTCTGATTGATCCTGAGCAGCAGTCACTGACAACGGCGGCTTCGCTAGATGAGTTAGCGCTAACCCGGCAGACGGTGCAGGCCGATCTTCAGGAGACAAAGGCTCAGTATGAGGCCCTTCAGCAAGCCCTTTCGCTAGATCCTCAGCAGGCAATGGTGGCTTCGCGGCTGAGTCAGTCTGGCCGCTATCAGGGATTGCTAGATGCTTTGCAAGCCAGTGAGCTAGCGCTGGCAGAAAGACTGGCTACCTATACCGAATCTGACCCGGTGGCTCAAGATTTGCAGGCACAGCGCGATCGCCAGGTCAATTTGCTGCGACAAGAAAGTCAGCGGCTTTTGGGCAACGCCAGCAGCAGTGAGTCTAACCTGCTGACAGAGGGCCAGTTAGGCGAGATTGATTTGGCGCTGGTGCAAGAGATGATCACCACCAGGGTCAGGCTCAATAGCCTAGCGGCCAGGCAGGCAAGCCTAGCTCAAACAGAGCAGTCTTTACAGCAAAAGCTCAATAGCTATCCTAGCTTGATTGCTGAGTACGATCGCCTTCAGCCCGATGTAGAAACCCAGCGAGCTTCCTTAGAACAACTGCTAGAAACTCGTCAGGAACTAAGCAACGAACTCGCCCAAGGTGGCTTTAAATGGGAGGTGGTAGAGCCCCCCAAACCAGGACGAAAAATTGCCCCGCAGCCAGTACAGAACCTGGCGTTAGGCGCGATCGCAGGTCTTTTTATCGGTGGCATTCTCGCCTATGGACGCGAAGCACTCGATACCGTTGTGAGAACCTCGGAAGATCTCAAAAAGCAGACGGCATTGCCATTGTTAGGGGTGTTACCTGAAGTTAAAGAGCCCGCTGGCAAGTTTATTCCACTGACGCGATCGCTCAAGCTCTCCTCTGAAGAAATGTCTTCTTTGCTGAGCAAAGTGCAGTGGGAGCCCTTTCGCGAAGCTGTCGATTTAATTTATAAAAACATTCAACTCGCTGCTAGCCCCTTGAAGTCAGTAATGGTGACCTCGGCGATTGCAGGGGAGGGTAAAACCACGCTGGCGGTTGGGTTAGCGTTGAGTGCGGCGCGATCGCAGCAGCGCGTTTTACTCATAGATGCCGACCTGCGCAATCCCTCGCTTCATGAGCAGCTAGGACTATCGAACAAAGGAGGGCTGACTGCGCTATTGGCTTCTGTGGCGACACCTTCGCCAGTCAGCGTTTCTCTGGGCGGTTCTCTCATAGATATTCTCACCGCAGGCCCGCTGTCTGAAGATCCAGTACGGCTGTTGAACGCCCAGCGGCTGAAAGACCTGATCGCTAAGTTTGAACGCCAGTACGACCTGATTGTGTTTGATACCTCTGCCGTGCTCGGTCGAGTGGATGCTTTGCAAATTGCCTCTTTATGCAAAGGCGTTGTCTTGGTTAGCCAGCTCGACCAAATTACTCAGGCCGACCTGACTCAGGCTACCGCCATTCTTGCTCGCGTCAACACACTTGGCATTGTGGCTAACGGACGCAGCAGCCCTTTACCGGCTCACTCGTCGGTTCCAAAAACCATGCATTCACTCGAAAATGGCGCTTCGCCGACTAATTCTGTTTCCCGACCTTACTAATCAACTATTCTCCAGAGCCCCTATGGTTTTATCAACTGCCTTACTCAAAACGCCCAAAATTCTATCCTTACTTCAACCCGATGATGAGGCGATCACGCCATCGGCGCTGACCTGGCGACAGCATTTGCTGCTAATCGAGAATGCCAGCAACGCTTCAGCTCAAGGCTCATCAAAGACCATTCCTGCCCTGCAAAATTTGCAATGGTGCGAAGCCTGTCTGCATTGTTCACCGGTGAAAGCGGTTCGACTGGATATGAGCTTGGGAGAAGACACGATCAAAAGCTGGGCTAATGCTTGCGATCGCACAGGCAAGCGTGCCTTTATTCGCCTGCCAACAGCCGCTTACCTGCCTAGAATACGCGCTCCTCGAACCTGGCAGTTCAAGCGAATGGCTGACTGGCTCGCTGCCGCAATTCTGCTGCTGTGCCTAAGCCCGCTGCTGTTGCTAACAGCAGCGCTAGTATACATAGATTCGCCTGGCCCGGTCTTCTTCAAACAATGGCGAGTTGGTTGTCGCGGTCAGTTGTTTAAAATCATAAAATTTAGAACCATGCGCCCTGACGCCGAGCAGCTTCACCATCAGGTGATGGGTGAGCAAGCAGGGCTTCATAAGCTAGAAAACGATCCGCGAATTACTACGGTGGGCCGTTGGCTACGCAAATACAGCTTGGATGAGTTGCCGCAACTATTCAATGTGATGCGGGGGGAAATGAGCTTGGTAGGGCCAAGACCCTGGGCTCTGTATGACGCGGTGCGAATTGAGCCAGCCTTTCAGTATCGGTTGAATGCACTACCAGGCGTAACCGGGGCCTGGCAAGTAAGCACGCGCTCAGACGAGGTTGATATCAGCAGCGTCAGCAAGAAAGACCTAACCTATCTTTCTGAATGGTCAGTCATAGAAGATTGCAAGCTGCTGCTATTGACGATCCCTAAAGTAATTTCAGGATCGGGATCTTACTAGGAAAACATGTTAGACGCAGTCGTGAGAGAGCAGAAGAAAAATTCTCAGACTTTTTCTATTAGTTGGACAGTCATATTCATCTATAGCTTAGTATCAGCTCTTCTGATCTCACTGAAGTTAGGAAGCTTAGTCAACTTTATTTTTCCAGGTGGCGCATTTATTGTTGGACTAGCGCTTTATACCTTAAATCCACCCATGTATGCTGGATTTATCTGGTGGCTTTGCTTCTTATCGCCTTTGGTAAGACGCTTAGCTGACTTTAACGGTAGCTACACCGTTCCAAGCCCAATTCTGCTAGCGCCTTATCTAGCAATCTTGGTATGCTTTCCTAGTTTTGTTCAAAAGATACCTAAAACTATTCATAAAGGAGGAATGCCTTTTGTTCTGGCAACCCTTGGAATTTTATACAGCTATCTCGTTGGCTGTATAATTGGCTCACCTTTCTCTGCAACCCAAGGTTTCTTAGAATGGCTTTCTCCTATCCTTTTTGGCTTTTACTTTTTTCTTAATTGGCGATCCTACCAACAGTATAAAGAAACCACTCAGAAAGCTTTTATATGGGGCGTTTTGGTAATGGGCATCTATGGCATATACCAATATTTGGTTGCGCCTAGTTGGGAACAGTTCTGGTTGGTTCATTTTATTGGTAAAGATGCAGCGACTATCACTTTATTAGGAACGCCTTTCGGTACTCCAGAGCCGCTGGGGATAAGAGTTTGGAGCACGATGAATGGCCCTTATACCTTTGCCTCTTTTATCATTCCGGGCCTTTTGTTTCTCTTAAACTATAACGGGCCTCTGCAACCGCTGATATCAGCCGTGGGATATCTGAGTTTTTTACTATCGCTGTCTAGAACAGCCTGGATAGGCTGGTTCGTTTCTATGTCTGCATTTTTTGTGACGCTTAAGCCCAATCAACAGCTTCGATTTTTAGTTTTAGTGGTAGTTGCCCTGCTAGCAATAGTCCCCTTAGTAATAGCAGGCCCGTTTTCCGAACTACTGACCTCAAGACTAGAATCGCTTTTTAATCTTGCAGGCGATGGCAGTGGTGCTGAAAGAGCTGAGACTTATCAAGCGCTCCTAAAAAAGGCTCTTACGTCATTCTCAGGCTATGGTTTAGGAAATATACCCGACGTAGGTACCGTGCTTGATAGCGCAATCCTGCTGATTTTGTTTGAATTTGGCCTCTTTGGAGCTATTCCTTATTTTTCTGGCTTGCTATTATCTATTTTGCATAACAACAACAGTAAACTAGCAAAAACTGATACATTTTTAGGGGTATCTAAAAGCTTTGTCTTTGGTAGCTTGTTTATGTTTCCTTTAGCTCCCATCCTGAATACAGAAACAGCTATAGCTTTATGGGGCTTTATCGGCTTAAAGCTCGCTGGAAATAAGTTTTACAGCAGCGTAGAAAAGATGAACAATTCGACCTGATCGCTTGCTTGCTTCATATCTCATGTTTCAGGGGTCACCTTCGATGCAATTTTTAGCTACTAAAATAGCTGCCAAAGTTAATTGGCTGATTAAAGGGGAAGGTGGAATTGCGGCCACGCTGCAAACGGTTTTTTCTCGTTTCTTTATATTAGCCATAAATCTGGCTACCGGAATTATCACCGCCAGAATGTTGGGGCCAGAAGGCCGGGGCGAGCAAGCTGCGATTATTTTTTGGCCTGGGGTACTCGCGAGTACATTTACCTTAGGATTGCCAATATCGATTGTTTACAACTTCAGGCGATATCCAGAAAAAAGATCACAGATGTTTGCGAGCGCGCTAGTGCTTTGCTTAATTTTAGGGTTGCTCGCCTCTTTTGCGGGCTATGCTTTTCTGCCATATGTCTTAAATCAGTATTCAGCAGAGACCATAGCGTTTGCCCGAATTATGGTGTTCGCAACCATTTCTATCCTGCTTAATTTAGTTCTTTATGGCGCTTACGAAGGAATACAGAAATTCTATATGTCTAACAAGGCACTTACGCTCATTGCCGTAATGACTTTGTTGCTACTCCTTACGTTTTCACTGTCGGGCACCTTAAACTCATACACTTCCTCCATAGCGTATCTAGCGATTCATGTGCCCATTTCTCTGTGGTTACTGATTGGGCTGTGGCGCATTCTAAAGCCTAAGTTCAAAGGCATATTACCCTCTTCAAAATTGCTAATTGGCTATGGCGTGCGTTCCTATGGAATTGATCTGTTTAGTGCTGTTTCTGACCAGATTAATCAGGCATTAGTCGTGAGCGCTCTAAACCCATTAGAAATGGGACTATTTGCAATCAGCACCAGCTTCACTAATATGCTGTCCATCTTTCGAGTTTCTATTGTGACTGTCCTGCTGCCTAAAATGGCGGCGCGATCGCAAAAAGAAGTCGTAGCGGTTACCGGTCGGGCGGCCAGAATCTGCGCAGCTTTGACGCTGGGGACTGGTTTACTAACGATTTTTGCAGCGCCTCAACTCATCACAGTTCTCTATGGCGCTGATTTTTTAGAGGCTGTTATTTTGTTTAGGATATCGGTGCTTGAAGTGCTGCTTTTGGGTGTTACGCTAGTGCTGTCTCAGGCATTTTTGTCCTTAAACAAGCCGGGAATTGTGACCGTGCTACAAGCAACCGGACTCATCGCGGGTGTTCCGCTTCGACTGGTTTTAATTCCAGCTTATGGCTATGTCGGTGCTGGAATAGCGATACTCCTTTCAACCGTAATTAGATTTGTATTTATACTTGCCTGTTTCCCAATTTTATTAAAATGCAGGGTGCCCAATCTTCTAATGACTAAAGATGATGTTTCATACTTAGCTAAGAATATTTTTAAAATAACTTAGAAAAATGCCTTCGAGAGTTTTCTGCTTATTAAATGTTTTCAACAGCTACTAATTTTTTGTGAAGTGCAATGCTTGTTTTTATTATTCCTTTGAAGAGTAAGCTCATATCCCGTTCGTGGTCTATTGTGAGCAGTTTATTTGAGAGGACTTTAAAGTCTGTGTGCAACCAGACATCGCCAAGATTTAGAGTTATTGTTGTTTGTCATGAGAAGCCGCACATTAAATTCGAGCATAAAAGTATTGACTATATTATGGTCAATTTTCCCCCGCCAGAATTGATTGGAGATCCTACCGAAGATCGCAGGAGGAAAGAGACCGATCACGCGAAAAAACTGTGGCTTGGCTCAGTTTATGCAGAATCTCTTAATCCTTCGCATGTGATGTTTGTTGATGCTGATGATCTCGTAAGCCGCAGATTAGCAGCTTACGTAGATGAGCATACTCATAGCAATGGATGGTACATAAATGAAGGGTTTGAACATCCTAGTAAAAAGGAAATTATCTATCCAAAATCCAAGTTTTACACGAAATGTGGAACCAGTAATATCATTCGCTACGATCTACTTAAGCCTTTACTTGAGACTCATCTTGATCAGGTTGACACCAGAGGCGGTGCGCCCTATGTGCGTCATAAGCTTCAACGCAGCTATTTTGCCCGTATAGGTAATCCTCTTTTACCTCTTCCTTTTAAAGGCGCAGTCTACGTCACAGGGCATGGTGACAATAATTTTCTTGAGTACTTTTCAAGCAAGCAAAAAACATTATTGGACTTCGGGAGGCTATATGGAGGAAAGCTGCGCAAAAGACTGGTAGCTATGCCCATTACAAGCGAAATGCGAGATGAGTTTGGGTTATAGGCATACAGGGCTTCGTCATCAAAGAGATAAACTCAATGTCTAGCAGGTTACGCCGATTGTGAGAATTCTATTTTTAGATCAAAGTGGCGAATTAGGAGGCGCTGAACTGTGCTTAGCTGATATTGCTCAGCCTTTCAGGCAGAGTAGCTTAGTAGGGGTCTTTAATGATGGAGATTTTCCCGAGCGCCTACGTCAGCTTGATATTCCCGTTCAAGTGATTGCAGAGCAGACCCTGCAGGTTCAAAAAGAAAGCGGCTTGCTCGCCGGTTTTAAAAGCTTAGGCCAGTTGATTCCTCTAATTGCTACTGTCGTCCGGCTCAGTCAAGATTACGACTTGATTTATGCCAACACGCAAAAGGCTTTGGTCGTTGGCGCGATCGCAGCTCTTCTCAGCCGTCGCCCATTCGTCTACCATCTGCACGACATTGTCTCTCCCGAACACTTCAGCGCCGCTAATCGCCGAATTATCGTCACCTTGGCCAACCGAGCTGCGCTCATTATCGCGAACTCTCAATCAAGCCGAGATGCTTTTGTATCAGCCGGTGGAAAGATTGATCGGCTGCATGTCGTTTACAACGGCTTTACCCCAAAGATTTATATTCACCACTCTGACAGTAAAGGCCAAAAGAAAAGAAAAAAATTTCGAGAAGAACTAGTCCCTACCAATAGTCTCCAAGAAAATAAAAAGACGCCATTTATAGTCGGACACTTTAGCCGCCTTTCCCCTTGGAAGGGACAACATATATTATTAGAAGCTCTGCAATACTGCCCAGATAATGTGATTGCCCTATTAATTGGCGATGCCCTGTTCGGAGAACAAGATTATGTTCAACAGCTTCAACAGCAAATTAAGACACTCAATCTGGAACATAGAGTCAAATTCTTAGGGTTTCGATCTGATGTGCCTCGTCTGATGGCTGCTTGCGACTTAGTAGCACACACTTCTACAGCGCCTGAACCTTTTGGCCGCGTCATTGTTGAAGCGATGTTGTGTGGCTGTCCAGTCGTTGCCACAGCGGCAGGTGGGGCAACGGAGATTGTGGAACATGGCGATACGGGCTGGCTAGTGCCACCGGGGAACGCGGCTAAGCTAGCAGACATCATTATGACTGCCTACACCCAGCCTGCACAGGCCGGGGCAATTGCTAGACGAGGTCAAGAGAAAGCGCAGCAGCGGTTTTCTCTCTCGGCCATTAATGCTCAAATAAATTGCCTATTAGACTTTATCGGGAATTAACGCGGTAAAATAAAAATTGGCCAGGGAAATCGGAGCAGTGTGATGAGAATAACCTACGCAGAGCTGAAGGGAAAACCTCGCATATTGAAGAGCTTGACGGGACT
>JBAQZP010000079.1:0-4938 GCA_049791095.1 Phormidesmis sp. | reverse complement strand
ATCCCAAGCCCTTCACCACTGATGGCAGCATCAGCCTTTACAACGGCCACCGGCTACCGCTACAGCAGGGTTCCTACTTACTCAATCAAGACCTCACCCCCGTCGCGGCCACCGAGCAAACCTTCGTTCGTCGCTGGCAGAGTGCGTCAGAGCGGAACGTCATCAATGCCGTCACGCTCAAGCAGACTATTCGCCAGGCCAAGCGCAAGACCTATCGGGTAACTGGTAAAGCTGAAAAATTCATCAACGACCTCCACGCCGATATCGAACCCGGCTGGAGCGGATCAGGGCAGACCAACTTTATTCTGGGCCGCATCACCCTGCGCTCCTATATCTTTGGCCACGTTCTCTATGCCGCAGCACCGCTTGCTGGCGAGGCGCTCGTCAAAGACATTGTCCGCATCGCCAGGGCATTGCCAGGGTATACCGACTTCTGCGGCCACCAGCGCGATATTGAGGATAGGGCTCGTGATTGGGCGCAGTGCATCGAGAACAGTCACTACTTTCACTATGGCAATGACAAGCCGACAACTGCCAGCACTACCCTGACCTGGAATCAGCGGCAGCAGGAGCAGGCACGCGATCGCATTCGGGCAGCTGCACTCGACCTCTTTCGGAGCAATCAGTGGCCAGAGGGCATCACCGCTCGCTTCGATGCGCTCTGTGCTGCGGGTATCTCAGGCAGTACACTCTATCGGCATCAGGATTTGTGGCACCCCCTGCATCTGGCAGTACCACAGGCACTGATGGAGTTACGGGCAGGAGCCGCAGATGGGCGGGCGGCAGAGCCTGTGGAAAACCCCCCGGACCCCCCGACTTCTGCTGCCGGGGTCGTAGGCGCTAGCGCTGGGGGCGCAGCTCCTACACCCTGGGCCTCAAGCTTATTAGTAGGTGGTGACTGTAACCCTTTGAATGACAAGACTTCTGGCTCGCTTTCAGCCTCAGAAAATGGGGATGCTGGTGAGGAGGGGCGTAATTCGGGCCATCACTCTGCTGACTACCTGCTGTCGAATGAGGCATTTGCACCACCGCCCCGCCAGCTCATTCTCGATATCCAGCAGATGTTGCAGAATACTCGGGAGAATCAAGCGGCTCAGAAGGCACGGCGACAGGCTGATGGTGGGAATGGGCAGCGATCGCAGCAGAATGGCGTTCAGGCTGACAGAATCGCTCAGCTCTATGCCTGGGCTGCTTCTGACGATCCCATTCTGAAAGCGGAGGCTTGGCAGCAGCTCAGAAGGCTGGGGCTTGACGGCTCGTAGATGGTATATAGGTCGGTCACAAGCAAGCGCTCACTAGGAATTTGAGTCAGCGTGGCCAGACCCGAAACGACATAGGCATTGTCAGAGCCCGTCAGGTACGTGAGAAGTGCGTGGCGAAGTTTTTGGGCAAGCGTCTTGGTGAGTGTGATCATCTGCTGGTGCGACAACTACCGGCAGAGCGAAACGGACGGTAGCTGACTGATGTGGCGTTGCAAAAGATCGACGCGGTGCTAATAGGGCCGGGACCGCAGGCGCTGAAGCGATCCCAGAGAAAGCACAGCAGGTAAAGCAAGCGAAACGCTACAGCCTCGATATGGGGATGGCGCTATGACAGTATAGAGAGTGCGATTACGACTTCAGAGTATTAGGTATTATCTGTAGCCGTAAATCGTAGCCTTCCCTGTCACACTCAACGCACCGCTATCTTGCGGCCTTCAGGGTGATGGGAATAGGGGATTCGTTGTCCTTGCGAATTGGGCTGCAAGGCACTTTGAAAATCGGATATCAAGATAATCCAATGGCAAAGCGCTCTACGACTACAGAGTATTGAGCATTCTTTGCACTAGCAAACCGTGGGTTCAGCAGCTCGGAAGACTGTAGCACAAGGCTATTGCTTCAGCTCCGAATCCCTCTCCATAAGGGCTTTACAGCTTAAAAATGTAATATCTGTAAAATACGCTATATTAGTAAGGTAAGCTAAATTTTCAGGTTTACTCTCGAAGCAAAACGAAATGAGGGTGAGAACATGAGTTCTTTTAAGCAGTTACCTATCTCTGATTTGAGAACGGGACTGCCAAAGTTCAAGAGACAAGTGCAACTAGGAATGAAGCGTATAGCTGCTACGTACTACGGGCAGGTAGTGGGATTTCTTTTGCCACTCAAAGACGTAGCGGGATTTGAAGATGAAGGCTGGATTGAGAACTCAGAGGAAATATCGCTCTCTGAGTTTCGCTCCCAACTAACTGAATGCTGGGAGCGGCTACAGCTCGACGTTGATTGTATCTATCTGACTTATCACACTCGCCGAGCTGCCGTGTTTGTCAGTCCTCGGTTAGCTCTCCATCTTCCAATTCCTCTCTCAGAAGTGACCCACAAACTTCTGAATGTTGGCAACGAAATTAAAGTAGAAGAAAGTATCTCAAACAATAGCTAGGAGTCCAGACGATGTTTAATTTCGAATATTCCAATTCAGAATTAAAAGAGAAGATTGAGAATGCTGATGAGCACTACCCTGATGAGGTTTTCGGAGAGCTGCCGCAATTTCTCGATGGACTAAGACGAGATGGCCAGGTCTCTGGAACAGATTACTTCAGAGGTAACATCAACAGAATCTCTGCTAGGACTTTTTACCTTCACTACGTATCAGATCCTCAAAGGCAGATCGTGAAGCTAATTGATCTGAGCGTGAAATCTGCGGATCTTCTTCAGGAGCGTTTCTCAATTATAAATGAATGGGATGACATTGACGTGATTGATGTTGTCCCTCAATACGATTCGCCAGCCAAGCTGATTAAGGCTCTGAAGCTGATCGCGAAAGGCATAGTCGATTCCTACGATTTGGGATACGAGCTAGGTCACAGAGGAAAGAAGCGAGAGTATATCTCTCGTCACGGTCAGTATGCCCGTCAAGCTTTAGACGTTTTGAAGTTAGTTGAGTCTCACAAGAAGGGAAGGAAACTGGTTCCAGAGCTAACTGAGCGCGGTAAGCTCATTTCAGAGTCTAGCGACCAGCAGATTCAGAATAAGTTGCTTACTGTAGCGATGTTAAATTATCGACCTATATGGAAGGTCATCAACGCGACTACCGAAGGCGATGACGAGTTTAATTGGGAAACTATTCGAGAGATGGTTTTTCCTGAAGAATTGAGGGAGGCCAACACTTGCTCTAGGCGATCTCAGACAATCCGCACCTGGATTCAGTGGATTTCTAGTACTTCTGGAATTCCTATTCGACTACCTGGAGGTTATAAACAGTTGACACTCTTTGCTTCCTCTAGCGTTACGAAATAGTCTGGCCGCACTTAAATTATGTGCTGGATTGAACTTATGACTCAAGATCTAGTCCTATATATAGTGCTATCAATTTTATAAGGACGCTACTGATAGCGCCTTTAATTATTCAAAAGCACTATAATTAGTACTGAAAATCGTTAACTTATAGAGAATACAGTAATGTCTAAGTTGCAGAAGCCTGGTGAACAGCCCAGTAAACCTGGTGAGTACCAAGAGAAAGGCCCAAGAGGTGGTGAAGTGCCTAAACCTCGTAAAGTCACTATGGAGAAAGGAGACAAACCGCTGCCACCTACTCAGGAAGGTGGCAGAACTTGGGAATGGAAAAGCCCACCGAAGCCATAGACTATATTGCGCTCCAATGCCTCTCATGAGAGGCGTTGGAGTAGTTTCTGATTTTCGGATATGAGCTATCGTCTCGTGGTTATCCTTATGCGTTACACTCCGTCGCAAAACCCTTATAGAAGGTCGATGCAAAAGTGCCAATAGAAATAGTGCAAGGTATCGCAGCCTTCAAGAATTCAGTTGATAGCCTGAACCTACTCAAAAATTATGCTGATGAGATAAAAGACACTCGAAAGCGTGGTGAACTCATGCGAGTCATTGGAGAGCTGAGCATTGAGTTAGGAAACGCCCAGCTTCAGCTAGCTCAACAAATGAGAGCAAATAACCAGCTGCTTCAAGATGTCGCGAAATTGGAAGCAGAGAACGAGGATCTTAGATCACTAAAGGCCAAGCTAGTTCTGAACGAAGACAATTTTCTATACTCAGAAGATGGAGCAGGCCCATTCTGCACGGCCTGTTATTACGACCGTGGGAAAACCATGCCTCTCCACAATATGATGAATATCAAGTTTGAAGCGCTGGGACAAAACTGGGGTACGGCCCCGACTCGTGCAAAATCCAGCCATAGGCTGAAAGCAACGCGAGGACTGGGTTACAGCCGCCAAGAATTAGACCATTCAGAAAAGTACTAACTAACGGACACTCTAAAGTGCTTTCTACAGCTCCTTTTCTGGGCATTTTGTCGCTCATGAATGCTCGGTCATATCTGGGCACCAGTAGCTAACTGAGGATTCACTCGGTCAATTCTTAAGGCCATTAGCCCTTTGAGTCTAAAATATGTTGACAAAACAGTAGCTCAAAATATCTATTTAAAGTATCAAAAATGGATAGCCTAACTTGCTGGGATGAGCCGCCTAGAGGCGTCATGTATTCGGGATAGCAGAGTTAACCTTTATCTCTAGATTCCACGTTAAGTGAAACTTTCACAGTGAAAGTATGCTGCCAAACTCTCACCATATAAGGATTTCATGAATAAAATAGGGGTTAAAGGGTGATGCTTGCGAACATACCCAAACGATTATCTTCTATTCGTAGAAGCTTTTTAGATTTCACAACGCATACAAAAAGCATCAGTTCAATTTGAACATCTAAGCCTATCAATTAGGCTAGCTTTTTAAGATCTAGAGCCTGCTGACGCAACGTATTCGATATACTCTGCGCCAGCAAAATATGATAAAAGCAAAAACCGGCTGTGATCGCGCTTTTTCTGTCTGTTAGTTAGTACTTTTCCTAAAGGTCTTATTTTTAATGGCTGTAAGCCAATCGCCGTAGGGATTTCAGCCTATGGCTGGATTTTGCACGAGTCGGGGCCGTACCCCCA
>JBAQZP010000078.1:0-7543 GCA_049791095.1 Phormidesmis sp. | reverse complement strand
CCTCCAGCACGACTTTGGCCTTAAATTCACTGCTGTAATTTCTTTGCTTGTTTGCCATGATGATTGCCCCCTATGGACTCTAGATTACTCTCTCTAGCTGCTGTCCTAAATTTGGGGGTCACTACACTCCGATAAGTCAACCTCTTCTTCTTTTATCGTTCTCATCAGGCGCTCAGCATAGCCATTCTCATAGGCTTTGCCAACCCCAGCCATACTAATCGCTATCTCGTTTTCCTCCAACAATTGAACATAGTCATTCGCCGCATATTGCACGCCTTGATCCGAATGATGAATCTCTGGAACATACTGTTTCAATCCCTTCTCCAATGCTGTTATCGTCAAACTCTTTTCCATCGCTCTATCCAAATGCCATCCTCGTATACTGCGTGTGAAAACATCCATCAGCACCGCTAAATAAACAAACTCTTCCCTTAGCCGAATGTACGTGATGTCGCCTACCCACACTTGCTCTGGCCGTTTTACAACTAGCCCTTTTACCAAGTTTGAATATCGCTTATAGCCATGAACACTATTTGTTGTGCGCTTTCTCCTTATCTTTCTTTTGGCCAGTAGTCCTAGCTCTCGCATCAGTCGGCTCACACGCTTATGGTTGACATTCCAGCCTTCTCGCTGCAATTGCTTCGTAATCCGCCTATAGCCATAGGTCGGATACCGGCCTGCAACATCGGCTATCGCTTTTTTCAATACCGCCTCTTCGCTCTCCTTTGCCACTTGGGGGTAGTAGTAGTAGTAGCGGCTACGGCTGTAGCCAATCACATCACAGATCACCTGTACCGGATACTCAGCTTTCAATTGCTCTATCATCATTCGCTTCCGGTCAGGCTCCACATCTCCGAAGCTTTTTTTGCGATCGCTAGCTCCATCGTTAAGCGGCCTATCATCCGCTCCAGCTCCGCTGAATCCTCGCCGATACCTTTCCCACCAAAGGCCAGATGGGCCTGCTTGAGGAATTCGTTGCGCCAACGGTTGATCACTGATGAATGCACCTTGTGAGCACGACTGGCCTCGCTCACACTGCGTTTGCCGCTGATCACCTCTAGGACGACTTTGGCCTTAAATTCGCTGCTGTAATTTCTTTGCTTGCTTGCCATGATGCTTGCCCCCTATGGACTCTAGATTACTCTCTCTAGTCGCTGTCCTAAATTTGGGGGTCACTACAAAGCTCATGTGGAATGTGCTTGGCCATCGTTTCAAAACACCTATTATCGAGTGAGAAAAGAGGACGACGATGTGCAAGTCCTTGAAAAAGTGACTAAGCCATCGCCGCCAACGCGATCGCAGCCAATGTCACCAGCGATCGCATTGGCGACGATGGCTAGTCCCGCATTATCCCCTCAACCCTTCAGTCGTGGGCTCGATCTAGAAGCACATCAGGCAAAAGCAAGAGCCGTGTTCGACCAAAAATCATCCGTTTTTTGAAGACCAAAGTAGCGTTATTCCTGCTCAGCCTAGAGCGTTATAATGAAGTTCATGCGCAAAAGAAAGCAAAACTGATGGAGCCACAGACGGTTACGCTACATCTGCCGGATGCGACCTATCGACGACTCGTGGAGTTATCGACAAAATCTGAGCGTCCATTGCCAGAAGAAACGGTGCATCTCTTAACGTCAGCGCTGGCGAGTAATGAAGCGCTAGCGTCCGATATCACCGCTCGGTTAGAGCACCTGTTTTTGCTGACTGATGAAGAGCTTTGGAATGCAGCTACATCAACAGCTTCTGATGAAGACAACGAGTTGATGCAAGGGCTGCTTGAAAAACGACAACGAGCCGGGCTAACCTCAAATGAGTCAGAACAGCTCCACGTATTGTCAGCGCACTTTAACCAAATCATGATGACTCGGGCGAAATCTGCGGCTATTCTTCTCGAACGAGGCCACGATATTTCAGCGCTTGCCCCTCAATAATGAGTAAAACTAGGATTTCGGATACGCTGCGCAGAGCGATTGTTGAGAAATTTAAGTCTCGCTGTGCCTATTGCCAAACTCAACAGCAAATATCTGGTGTGCGTCTAACAGTGGATCATATTATTCTAGAAGCACTGGGCGGGAAGACGGAGGAAAGTAACTTGTGTTTGGCCTGCTGGGATTGCAATCTGTATAAAGCAGCTAGAATTGCCGTATTCGATGACGTTTCTCAAAGAGCAGTTCGCTTCTTTCATCCTCAGAAGCAACTTTGGGACGATCACTTTGATTGGAGTGCTGACGGCTCGTTGGTGATAGATAAGACAACTGTGGGCCGAGTTACTACATCGGCGCTTCGTATGAATCGGGTAGAGTTGACCCTCTCTAGAAAGCTTTGGACAGAGGTCGGCTGGCATCCGCCAGATTGAGATTCCCCCCCCTTCTAGCTCGTTGAGAACGCTCACCGCAGAATATATTCACCTGTTTGAACTTAGGGTTTCTGGATGAAATAGATGACGTTTAGCCCGCCGCCTAATTCAAGAAATTTCGTCAACGAGTTCCTTTTCGAGAGCGGCCTTGCAAATAACTTCTCTAAGCCAAGCGGCCTTTTGCTTACCCAAGCTTCTGATGGCGAGATCAACGTTGATAGGCAACCTGATTCCAATTGTCTTTTCAGCTAGTGGGGTGCCTTCTGGAATGCAAGAGTCTTCTAGCACAGCTCGCTGAAGTCGTTTGTTGCGAAAGTCGTCAGACTGTACGGGATTAGGGTTGGGCATAGGTGCTGTGCGCTCACATTTCTCAGAGAGAATTGCCCCTAGTTTACCGTATCCCTGTTAACGATGATAACTAATGTTGAATTCTCATTGTATCCCTGTTAACAATGATACAATGAGAGTATGAACAAGAGAGAAGCCTTAATAGGCGTTCTTGTTCTATCTGATAAGCCGCTATCCCCTAGTCTTGGCAGGCAAGGGATAGCGGCTGTAAACCCCTGTTAGAGGTCTTAACTCATGGTATCTCGATTTTCCCCTATCCCTTGTGCCGCACTCTTGCTCGTACTCACTAGCTGTGCCCCAACTGCTCCTAATCTGACTGTTAGCTGTGAAGGTCGTGAAGACCTTAAAGCAGGAATGGTGAATATTGCAATCAGAGCTGAAGGTCTTAAGCGAGACGTTGGTTACACAGTGACCACTCCAAACGAAGTCATTGAACAGCGCGCTGCCGCTGGTGAAGGTATAGAGGCAGGATTCGATAAAGAGACAGAAAAGCTCATCTCTAAGAAGCAGTTTAAGGGCACTACCTTGCAAGCAGAGCACTTTGTGAAAGGTAGTAAAGCCGATGAAATTAGCGTTGCCTTCGACCTTGCAGAAAAAGAGGTTGTGACGGCTGTCTGCCAATAGCACTGATTGATTGACGTGCTGATGAATCCACTGGCTTTGAAGAAGCCAGTGGATTTTCTTTTGTAGTCAGCAGGCCCTCGGGAAGCGAATAGCTTGTTTGGTGAGCTTAAGCTGCGATCACATTAGGCATCCGTACGACAACACCTTCATCTGCGCAAGCCTCAAGGTAGTCATCAACGGCGTAAACGAAGTTCGCAGCTAGTTCGCCATCGTTAGCACCCCCAAAGGTCAGAAAATCGTCTTCACCAGGAAAATTGACTATAGCCTGCAAGCTACCATTTATCAAAGAGCGTTCAACGGTCGCTGTAAGCCCTTTATAAGTACTGTGAAAAGGTATATTTTCCCAGCGCCCAGCGGTCTCAGATTGATGGTCAGTCATCGGCTGTCTCTCCTGTTCTGGTTACATTGTTTGCTCGCTGTCACGGCTTAGATGCTGTGTCTAAGCCCCACCTTACTTCTACCGTTGCACCCCGAGCGCTGTTTTAAGCAGATTGATATCCTTACCCCGATTAGCCATTCTGCCATGGAGTCCATATTGGTTGTGATGCTCGTCCAAAGCCGCCGCCATTGACGCTTCTTCTAACACCCTTTTGATAATGGCCTGGTTACGAGTTGTGAGCTGCTTGAGCGTAGATTGGTTAATCATCCAGCGCTCGCTATCATCAGCGGCCTGCTGGTCGTTGTACTGCATGATCTCCTTAATCAAAATGGCAACCTCTCTGTCGGCCTGGTCAGAGTAGCTTTCATCCTTTTTGGGTGAGGGCTGCGCGATCACTTCTGGTTGAGGTGTATGGCTCCGTCCTGTTTGCCTATGCTCGTAACTAGCCGGTGCAGGTGCTGACATAGGTTGTCTCCCAACACTAGCTTGCTGTGGTGGCGCTGCCGGTGCCGGTAGATTGATACCGCCATTCGTAAATAGCTGCTGCAACTGCTGTAACTGTTGCTGTGAAGCCTCAAATCGAGTGAGCTGAGACCGCAAAGACTCAGCCTCCTGAGAAGCTGTCATCAACTCCCCCCTGAGCCGTGCATTTTCTTGTTTTAGATGATCATTGAACTCATGAGCCATACTCAGCGACTGTTCAATGACCTTATTAGTGCCAGTGTTATTCCCCACATTGCCTAATACCTGCTCAGCCTCAGAAAGCTTGGCCTTCAGCTCCCTCTCCTGCTGCCTCTGTTGCTCCAGCTGTTGAATTAACTGTTCCACCTGGTCAGTAATCTCAATGGGCTGACACTCCAACACATCCGCGAGAGCGATCGCCGTATCCGCCGCATCCAACAACATTTTCATGGCGGCGTGCTGAGTGTCGATGCTCATCTCTGCCTGAATATCCAACACCCGTTGCTTATCGTCTTCGGTGACACTGACCCGTCCCATCGCTAGTTTCTCCTGTGGTTGAACTTCAACTGGTTTCCTAAACGCCGATATAACTTCAACACCGGGTAAATCAAGCCTGACCCCCTTACGCTGTCCCTTGTGTGCCGCGATAACTTTGTCAGCAATCTCATAGTCAAAGTAGTGCCGACTGGCCGCGAGCGATCGCCTCAAGTCTGCTTGCCCTTCTTCGAGTATTTTGTAGTGCCCCTGAATCGCCGCTCTAAACTCTAGCTCCGGCACCTGAGGTGGACAGTACCAAAACGTAGCGATAGTGCTATATACAGAGCGAAAGAGATGGGTGTAGAGATTGTCTTTACCATCCCGAGTTGGCACCAGGTCATTAAAGGTGCGATCGCACACCTGAGCAACAGCATTGCTATAGGCCCGGTTGATTTCCCGGTTGCTCATACCATCTGTGTCTAATAGCTGGCGTAAGCGCTTTGTTGCGGAGAGGATGCTAGGTGCCTCAACCAGTGTAGGCAGTTCAAACCGTAGAGGAACAGGTTCACCGCGCCGTTTGACTGCCCCCGTAAACCACACCGACCACTTAGATGCCTTTTCAAACTGGGCTGTCTGCATGACCTCAGCTGCACGCCGTCCAGTCGCTACGGCTAACCCCGCTGCTAGCTCGCTCCATGAGTCTGATTGCAGTAGCACGCTTGCCCGTCGAGCGATTTCATCTGGCTCGGCCAGAGGCTTGGCCGAGCGATTAGCCACTGCTTCCTCAGACGGCATGTTGATATCCGTCCATTCTTCTGCGCTAAAGCCCACGTCATCTAAAGCTGGGTGGTCTGAATCAATGGCCTTGATGACTCGTCGTACATCGGTGATAGGGTTCTTTTGTTGTGTAGGCGTGCTCAGTCCCCGCTGCGCCATCCTCTCCTTGATTAGGGCATCCCATTTTTTAGCCTTTCGGTGTCCCGCTGACGTATTTGGCAAGTCGATAATTTGAGGCAGCAGTTCTCTAAGCAGTGTTTTGAGCCACTGCGTTGAGCATTGCTCAAGGGCCTTTGATGCTAATGGAGGGAGTGCAGCCATTATGGTGTCTTCTAAAAGGGTGTAGTGGCTCCACGACAGTGGAGCCATAGTAGTTGTATTAGCGTTTGCTATCAGCGATCGCTGCTTGGTCAATCCTGGTTTTCATTTCCTGAACCTTGAGGTGCTTGCCTTGCCCATGTGCATTGCGCCATTGCACACCGAATTCTTCGCAGAGCTGCTTCAGCATTTTGCTATTGCAGCCTTGGTAAGAGACTGTCATTGGAGCAACAGCTTCAGCCAGCTGGGGAGCGTCGCTTGGGTTCGCTAGATTGACCTGATTGATGATTGCGGATGCTGCTGTCTTCTCTGCCGTAGCTTCATCCGTTGAGGTGGCCTGAGCCCATTCGATCAGTCCCTCGTGGCATTCTTCTTTGTAGTACTTGGATAGCGCTTGAAGCGCAGTAGCTGCAAGCCCGAGGAGATGAGCAATCAATAGAACCATTACTTTGATGATTGCTAGAACTGCGTGGTAGAACTTTTGTGCTCGCTGACCTGTGAGCGCTTGATCAATCGTGATGGCTGGATTTGTCTGGGGTATAGAAAGCATTGGTAAAACCTTGTGTGGGCGTGAAGAGGTGCCCGGTGCATCGTCGAAGGGTTTCATTTGCGCCCGTCCCGAAGACGGATGAGTGCGCTCAATTCATCACCCACTGAATTTAATATACACGTTATTTGAGTATGTGACAAGTAAGTTGAGTGAATTGCTTAAAATAAATATGAATGATGAGTATGAATAAGAAAATATAGATTCTATGAGTATGAATCTAGCGATGATATAGCTCTGTTAGCAATCAAGATTGAATAGCTGACGAATTGAGTCGAAAGCACTGGTTTCAACCTAGCCTTTTATTGCTTTATCGTGGTCGAGAGTCTGATATGAATATCTTCTATCCAGCCTATGAGGATGGGGATCGGTACCTTCGATAAAAGTGCGATCGCAAACAACCCTCCCCAACGCTTTACCAGTTCCAGCTCACGTAGAGCCTCAATCAGACGCTTCGTCGCCTGTAGTTGCTCTGATGGGTTGATAGCTAGTGTGCTCAACCATGTCCCCTGTTGGAAGCTCCACCCGCTTTGCGTCTCCATTAGGGCGAGTTCTAGCCATGTCGTCAGGTTATGCTCTGCGCCGTTTTTTATGTCAGCAGCCGATGCGAGTACGCACATCGAGCACGATAGTCGGCTATTCCCGCTGACGTAGGCCCAATGCGCAGGCCATCCCCTCAGCGCTGATATGAGGCTTCCAGACTTGTAGAGGGAGCTTCTGTGCTTTAGTTCCTCTGCGGTTGTTCCTAGCGCTTCCCAGACCTGTTCTATCGACCAATCCAACACAGCATTCCACGTCAGCGCTAATCGCCCCTTGTAGTTGCTGTCTATCCACTGTGCGATCTTCCTACGGAAGGGCCTCGCCATCGCAGCTTCTGCCCATGCTTCATGCTCTTCAGCTTTGAGCCCTCTACCCGCTTTCAATGCTGTTGTTGTTATATCGTTGCGGACTTGATAATGGGGCTTCTTGGCTCTACTGCTGGATTCCTCTGCTCGAATACCGACAGCGCAGACAACTGATTTAAATCGTCGTAGATGGCGGTCAACTTCAGCGGTTTTTAGCTCTTTGGTACAGTAGCGGGCTGTGCTGCTGCTCCAAAAGGGTTTATCGCCTTCTTTTTGCTGTGCGATCGCATCAATGGCACTGACTTAAGAGGAGGCAAAAGGTAGAAAAAGGCTGCAAGGTCTGATAGATATACATCAGCGCCTTGCAAGCCACAAATAACACTTTCTACTATGTCTCAATCAGCCAAAATACTCAA
>JBAQZP010000077.1:0-2191 GCA_049791095.1 Phormidesmis sp. | reverse complement strand
TGTCAGCTTGCAGGCTGCGTCTTTCATGGTTTCCTTCATCTGCTCATCTAGCATTCCTCAGCCACTCCCAACTGACTCAAGTCCGCCTTATAATGACTGGTAATGTATTTTATTGCTAGTCCCTAGGCTCGCTTTTGGTATAAGTGAATGGCTTTGGGCACAGGACATAGCTCTCTTTCGTAGGAGATCTACCTGTGCCTTTTTCTTGGCCAGTTGACAACCCGGCTAGGTTTGCCTGCGCAAGCTCAGCTCTGTCTCACGCTGATCTTGCTTAACCCGACAACCTTGCTGACGTCACCCGCCTACCCTCACTGTCGCGCAATAGTTGCGCTTGCTCCAGTAAGCGATATCTCCGTCAAAGGGTGAGCGTTCACCCTCAACGTTGACGTATCTATTTTCGGCATAAGGAACGCTGGGAAACCCTTGGTCTAGCAATTGTTTGCTAGAGTAGCGGCTCTGTTTAGATTCCTGATTGAACACCGTATAGGCTCTGTGTTGAATGAAGTAGAGAGACTCTCTAGTGTCATCCATCTTGCAGTACCGATGGTAGTTCCGCCAGCCTCGGACAATCGGGGCTAGTTTTTGAGCCTTGACGATAGCGCCATAGTTCGAGTGATTGACGACGGTTTTGACTTTCTGCCGAAAAGCTTGGAAGTTGTCCGCTGAGGGCCTACTTCTAAACTTTCCATTGACCTGCACTTGGAAGTGCCAGCCGAGAAAATCAAAGCCATCTGTCGAAGCGGTTAGCTTGGTCTTCTCTTGGCTAATGTTCATCCCCCTGATAGCCAGAAAACGATTCACCCGCTCAAGTATTGCGTCTGCGTCGTCTCGTGGTTTGAGCATAAACACCATGTCGTCGGCGTATCTTACCGAGCGATGAATATTTTCAATCCCGTTGAGTGCCACATTCGCTAACAGCGGACTCACAACACCCCCCTGTTGGGTGCCTTGGTCTGGAAAGTCTGGGTTGACACCGGCTTTGAGACATCGGTAGATCCCGAGTTTCAAAGTGGCAGGCGCAATCAGCTTCTCCATGATGGCTGAGTGTCGTATCCGGTCAAAGCATTTTTCGATGTCGAGTTCGATGACTCGCTTATCTATTCCGTTTACCCGAGAGTTGAGATTGAGGAACAGAATCTTCTGGGCATCATGAGCCGAGCGTCCTGGTCTGAATCCGTAGCTGCGGGCGTGGAAGGTGGCTTCGTGGGCTGGCTCTAGTGCGGACTTTGCAAGGCATTGCCAAGCTCTGTCTACAAGGGTCGGCACTTTGAGAATGCGCGTTTTCCCGTTCTTTTTAAGAATCGGAATCTGGCGCAGTCCCTGGTGCTTCCAGTCGTTGACATGGGTTCTAAGGATTTCACTCAGCTCTAATCTTTCCTTGAAGCTCAAGGATGATTTACCATCAACGCCCGGTGTCCTTTTGCCAGCGTTTAGCTGTGTTACTTGGCGGATGGCCATAAATCTGGCTGAGGTGGATTTCAGAATTAGCTTTTGGAGCGACCGCGCTTTGCGCCTGTCATTGGCTCGAACAGCTTTGAACACTCGTCTTTGCAGGCGGAAAAGGGTGCGGCGGAATTTCTTCCACGGCAGTCTTTGCCAAAGTTCACTGGCCGAAAGGCTGTATCTAACCATGCTCTGCGCTGAGTTATGTTTTCTGAACACCTTAGGTCAATTACGACCTGTCCTACCCGAATCAGTGGGCTTCCGCTGCTCGTCTAGCCTATCCAGGTTTTCGACCTTGCCCTAGTATCAAATGTCAAGTACAAAGGCGCTTAAATGACAGCTATAAAACAGCAAGATTCCTCCTACGGATTTAAACGACAATTATGATCGGCGCGACAGCTATGATCGCAAAAAGCTATCCTCCTTGCTAGCGGGTACTTCCGCTTCCTCGCCGCGTTTCGCGGCGGAACGCTTGCAATAGCTCTCGGAGTGAATCTCGACAATCAGCGCATGATGAACAAGTCTATCGACAGCGGCAACGGTCATCATGTCGTCAGCGAAGATAGTGTCCCACTGACTGAATGGCTGGTTCGCTGTGATGAGTAAGCTCTTGCATTCATACTCACGGTTCGCTGAAAAAATAGTGAGAATGAGAAATAGGGATAATATTGACAGGATAGCGTGAGGAGAGGGGATTGTGGCGCATCTAATAGGCAACGAACGAGTCGATGATATCCCGCTGCTGCTC
>JBAQZP010000076.1:0-44748 GCA_049791095.1 Phormidesmis sp. | reverse complement strand
TGTCAGCTTGCAGGCTGCGTCTTTCATGGTTTCCTTCATCTGCTCATCTAGCATTCCTCAGCCACTCCCAACTGACTCAAGTCCGCCTTATAATGACTGGTAATGTATTTTATTGCTAGTCCCTTAGCTTAACTTTAGCTAATCTGCATCAGGCGATTCTGTAGCCCCAATAATGGTGCTCGCTAGCTGAAAAGCCCAACCCACTACCACCGCAAAAAATAAGAGCATCAGCGGTGCTAGCCCCGCAAACGGAAAAATCATTAGCAAAAGAACAGATAACAATATCGTGAGCCGAACCCAATCATTATTCATGACAATCGCCAGTAAACAGCTATCTAAAGAACGTATTTTTGACCATAGCGGCTTTGCTAACGTCTGTCTTCAGTCGGACGACTCATTGTAAAGAGTTGCCTATGCTACCTAATGAATCGAAGGAACCGATAATCAGGAACTAACCAACATGAACCATTTTTCTAAGTCCGCTAGACTGCTTAGCCTTCCCAAGCTGCGCCGCCTGGCAATTGTGTTCGTAGCCGGTATGATAATGCTAGTGACAACGGCTTGCAGTCAGCCCGATACTACCGCTAGAAATGTGCCCGACGCTTCGCAAGCAGCCGTTGAAAGAGCCCAAGGCAATTTAAGCGATCAGGCCATTGACGAAGATGTGCTCTCTCAGCAGGGAGCTTCTCGTGCCCGTGAAAGCGGCAGCAGTGCAACGCCCCAGTCCTAACCTCGTTCCATTACCGGCAAGCGTATGGCAGAGAACTCACTCTGGTGGATATCCGGTTTAGCGGCTGCCTTGCTAGCGCTCGTCCATATTTGCGCTGGTCTGTTCAAGTCTCTTCAGCAAACGCCTCGCAGCCGCTGGCTCTCTATGAGCAGTGGCGTGTCTGTGGCCTATGTTTTTGTCCACATTTTACCTGACCTCAGCGCCGCTCAGGCCGATTTTCAGGAGAGAGTGGACGCGCTTTCAGCCATTGAGCATCATATTTATATTGTTTCGCTAATTGGCATGTTGGCCTTTTACGGGCTAGAGCGAGCGGCCAAAACCTCGCGCGCCCAGAGCATTCAAGAAGGTGAGGGTGATGTCACTCGTCCAGGTGTGTTTTGGCTGCATATGGTGTCGTTTGCTTTGTATAACGCGCTGATTGGGTACCTGCTGGTTCATCGAGAGGATCCAGGCTTTTGGAGCTTGATTGTTTATGTCATTGCCATGGCTTTGCACTTTGTTGTCAATGACTACAGCCTGAGCGAAGATCATAAGAAAGCCTACCGCTGCCGAGGGCGCTGGATTTTGTCGGCGGCTGTTCTGTTTGGATGGACAGTCGGCAGCCAAACAGAAATTAGCAAAGCTGTGACGGCAATGTTGTTTGCCTTTCTGGCGGGTGGGATTGTCTTAAATGTGCTTAAAGAAGAGCTGCCTCAGGCTAGAGAAAGCCGGTTTTGGACGTTTGCCTTAGGCGCTCTCGGCTATTCTAGTCTGTTGCTAATTCTATAGTGCTTCTGATTCATATCAGGTTATTCGACAACTTTATCGGCTCGGTTGGTGACCGCTTCTGGCAATGTCACCCCCATTGCTGCTGCCGCTGTCGGATTTACAAAAAGCTGAACTGTTTTGACAAATTCCACGGGTAAATCGCCTGCTCTGCTACCTTTTAGCACTTCGACTACCATCTCGCCAGTTTGACGACCGACGTCGTAATACTTGAAGCTGATCCCGGCGATCGCACCGCTTTCTACAGACTCTGCATCCCCCGCAAACACCGGCAGTGCATTGTCTTGGCCCACCTGAATAGCTGATTCTAGCGCCGATATTACCATGTCATCTGCCGGTATATAAATCGCATCGACCGATCCTACTAAGCTACGCGCTGCCCCTGCCACTTCACTACTCGAAGCCACTGTTGCCTCTTTCACTTCTGTAAATCCTTGCTCTGGTGCTTGTTCCTTTACCAGGTTTACCAGGCTCATAGCGTTGTTTTCATTGGCACCATAGATTACACCCAAAGCCTTCGCCTCAGGCAAAATCTCTTTGATTAAGGCCAAATGCTGGTCGATGGGGGATAAATCGCTAACGCCCGAGACGTTGCCGCCTGGCTTTTTGGCATTTTTTACGAGGTTGGCCCCGACCGGATCGGTGACTGCCGAAAAAATGACGGGCGTATTGCCAGCGGCAGACACAGCGGCTTGGGCACTCAGAGTGGCGATCGCCACAATCACATCTGGCCTTGCCCCCGCATACTTACGTGCAATCTGCGCCGCCGTCGCCGGATTGCCTTGAGCGCTCCGCCATTCCCACCGCAAGCTTTTTTCTGGCTGATAGCCCGCATCTGCCAGTGCGTCTTTAATGCCATCACGCACCGCATCCAAAGACGGATGTTCCACCATTTGCGTCACGGTCACAAACGGCAAGGCATCTGTTCCCCCCGCCGTCTGATTGCCGCCTGCACAGCCTATCAAGACCGTACTCGCTAACCCTACAAAGGCCCAGGATAAAAACTGATTGCGGCTCAAAAACATAGCTTGCCTAGAAACTCAACAGCAGTATCGCTCATTCTAGCGGGCTGTTGCCGTCTCCTTGAGTCTTGAGCCCCGCCTATCGTTACTTTTGGGCAGGCCCTACCGTCGCCGCTGCCATCCCCAGCGCAATATAGGTTCCGCCCGTCACATACTTTTGCCGCTGCAAAAACTTAGGATGTCGTACAATCCAGTGCCGCATTTGGCCAGCGAGCGTAGCGTAAGTGCTGTCGCTGAGAAATCCGATGGTAATAAATACCAGGCAGAGCTGAGTAAGCTGTTGCCAGACCGGCCCGCCTGTCGGATCAATAAACTGAGGTAGAAAAGCCAGGGCAAAAATAGCGGCTTTGGGGTTTAAGACGTTGACGACGATACCCTGACAAAAAATGGTCAGCAGTGGCGCTTTGATGGCGCTTTGATTGATTAGCAGCGCTCCATTGGAACACAGCTTTTGGATGCCTAAGTAGATCAGGTAAAGTGCGCCAGCATACTTAACGGCAGAAAAGGCGGTGGCTGAGGTCATGAGGATGGCCGAAAGTCCTAAGCCTGCGGCAATAAAGTGAGCGATCGCACCCACAGAAATCCCTAGCACCGACGCCAGTCCGGCTTGCCTGCCTTGATCCAAACTGCGCGTCACAATATACATGGTTGCAGGCCCAGGCATAATCACCAGCACCGCCGCCGCCAGGCCAAACGAAACTAAGGTTGTACTGTCTATCATGATCTGGTTCAATTCATCCTAAAACGGCTGTAGCAAAAGATCTGCACCGAAGCTCGCGGCCTTAAGAAAGCTTCTAGCTACCCCCATATTGAGCCTTCAGCTCAGCAACTCGATCGTCATCGATTTTTTGAATCAGGACTGGCGGCACTTCAAACGCTCGCCCGGCTTTCAAAATAGTCAGGTCAGTTGCATCGGCCATGGTGCTCTGGCGCTCGGCTTCGGTAAGCTGTAAGGCGTCAAACAAGGTCTCTACCGTGGTAGGGATAAAAGGCGCTGAGGCCACAGAATATAGCCGAATCAGGTTGATGCAGGTGCGAATCACCACGGCGGCCTCGGCTTTGTCTTGCTTAAACAATGTCCAGGGGGCGCGGACGTCAATATATTGGTTGCCTGCTGACCAGAGGGCGTTGAGGGTTTCGGTGGCCTTGCGGAATTCCATGTTTTTGAGATGCGATCGCAATCCCTCCACCATCTCCTTACACTTGGCCTCCAACTCAGCCTCAGCCTCACCGGGCTCGCCCCCGTCAGGCAGCTCATTGCCAAACCGCGACGCCGTAAACTTCAAAATTCGGTTGATAAAATTACCAAAATTATCCGCCAGCTCCTTATTCACCTTCGTCTGAAACTGCTCCCAGGTAAACGCCGAATCCGCCGACTCTGGCGCAGAAGCCATCAGCATATAGCGCCAATAATCTGCTGGGGCAATCTCCAGCGCCTGATCTAAAAACACGCCGCGCTTAGAACTGGTTGAAAACTTGCCGCCGTAATAATTTAGCCAGTTAAAGCCCTTGATGTAATCTGCCATTTTCCACGGCTCGCGCGTGCCCAAAATCGTCGCTGGCCACATAATCGTATGAAAGGGCAAATTATCCTTTGCCATAAACTGCGTATAGCGCACGTCCTGGGCGTTATACCACCAGCTTTTCCAGTCTTTATCTTCGCGATCGCCCAAGGTTTTTGTCGCCGACACATACCCAATTGGCGCGTCAAACCACACATAAAAGACTTTGTCCTCAAAGCCTGCTTTGGGCACTGGCACGCCCCACTTCAAATCGCGAGTAATTCCTCGGCTTTGCAGCCCTTCATCCAGCCACTTATAGGCAATCGACTTCGTTAACGTCGGCCAGTCAGTTTGGGCATCCACCCAGCCTCGAACTTCATCACTCAACTGATCGAGCCGCAAAAACAAATGCCGACTCGTCCGCACTTCCACATCTGTCGAGCCCGACACCGCCGAGCGCGGATGGATTAAATCGGTTGGATTCAAAAGCTTTGTACAGTTCTCACACTGATCGCCTCTGGCCTTTTCATAGCCGCAGTTAGGGCAAGTTCCTTCCACGTAGCGATCGGGCAAAAACCGCTCGTCAGTAATAGAATAAACCTGACTAATTTCGCGCTCTTCAATAAAGCCTTCTCTCTCTAAGCTGCGATAAAAGTCCTGTGTTAGCGCTTTGTGATCCGCCGAGGAAGTCCGGCCAAAGTAATCAAACGAAAGCCCAAATTTTTGGTATACCTCGGCCTGCCGCTCGTACTGCCGCGTGCAAAAGTCCGCTACCTCTAGCCCTTCTTCTAGCGCCGCAATCTCCGCAGGCGTCCCATGCTCATCCGTCCCGCAGATGTACAGAACCTCCTCGCCCTCTTGCCGCAAAAACCGCGCATACACATCGGCAGGCAGCATTGAACCGACCAGGTTGCCAAGGTGCTTGATGCCGTTGATGTAAGGAAGGGCGCTGGTGATAAGGTGTCGCATATAGTCAAAGGAAGGCGATCGCTAAAGGCTAACATCTATAATATGTGCATAAGTCGCGAATCTCATCCCACCCTCAAGTCTGCGCCTCATCAAGCTGTCTACGCAATCATGCAAAGCATTCAGGAGAACCAGCGTGGCTGAAGAAATAAAGGTACATTCGAGCAGCGGCAACGTTTTTGCTGATTTGGGATTGCCCAACGCCGATGAATGGTTGGTCAAAGCAGAATTGGCTCACCAAATTAGTGAAATTATTGCTGAGCAAGCGTTAACCCAAGTCGAAGCCGCAGCCGTCCTCGAAATCGATCAACCAAAGGTGTCAGCGTTGATACACGGTAAATTATCTGGCTTCTCAATAGAACGCCTTTTTCGATTTCTAAACATGATGGGCCGCAATGTAGAAATTCGCGTCACTCCCAACTCGCAATCCAGTCACCAGGCTCAAACTCGCGTTGTCGCTGTATAGATAAACCCTATGCCTGATGGTAAATCGGCTATCTATCGCTACGATATTACAGTGCCTGCTGCGGCAATTGACGAAAATGGGCATTTGAATAATGTGAAATATGTGGAGTGGATGCAAACAGCCGCGATCGCCCATGCCAATCACACGCCTTGCACCCGCGAAACCAACGCCGTGGGAGCCTCCTGGGTCGTTCGCGCCCATCGCGTAGAATACCTGCGGCCCGCCTTTGAAGGCGAAGAGATTGCGATTCTCACCTGGATTGCAAGTATTCGGAAAGTGCGATCGCAACGCAAATACAAATTCTTCCGCACAGCCGATCAAGTCCTTTTAGCCACTGGCGAAACTGACTGGGTCTTTGTAAATGCCCAAACCGGCAGGCCGCTAGCCATCCCACCAGCCGTCGCCAGCGCCTTCAAGATAGTCTCCGACGATCACAGCCCTAAATCCCTAGAAATCTAACCTCGCACCCCTTCCCTCTTTTCCCTTCCCCTTTCAAACATCCTCCACCAACCGCTTTTCGCGATACATATCCTCATCCGCCTGACGCAATATCTCTTGTAACGTAACCCCGTCAGCCGGATAGTAAGCAATCCCAATACTGGCACTTAACGTAAACCGATGGCCTGCCAAAGTAATTTCTTGATTCAATATTTTGATTAAGCGCGATCGCACCTCCATTGCCACCACGGAATCAGCGTCACACAGCAAAGCCGCAAACTCATCTCCTCCCAAACGCACCACTATGTCACCTTGACGCACGCTGCGCTTCAGGCACTGGGCAAAATGTTTTAATACCGAATCGCCCACCTCATGGCCATACTGGTCGTTAATCGGCTTAAACCGATTGAGATCGATATACAGCAAGGCCGACGGAGCCATAGAGAAAACAGACTGCCCTGGATAGGGCGCAAACGCTTCCGCCGCCTTCAGCTCAAGCTGCCGACGATTGAACAGTCCTGTCAGGCTATCTATATAGGCAAGCTGTTCTAACTGGGCCTGCTGCTGCTGCTCTAACGTAATATCGCGAATGATCACGACCCAGCCTACCCGCCTGCCGCCTGGGCTCAGGAGCGATCGCACCTTCACCTCCCTAAAAATAGGTCTGCCCTGCCCGCTATCGGCTTTATCAAAAGGCTCAAGCAGCGTGACTCTTTCCGTTAGCTCAGCCGTCTGCCGGGCATCTTTCAGCAGCGCACTATAGTTTGGAAAGACCTGTTCAAACGAGTGACCCACTGCCCCTACTGCCCCTTGTGCCTTAACCCAGATTTGCCCTTCTGCGATCGCACTAGGGTTCAAATCCACAATCCGATGATGAATATCTAGTAGCACCACCGCATCAGCAGTATTGAGAAAAACCGTTTTGTAAGAAATCGGTGCAATATCTAAAAACTTCGCTCGAAATAGGCCGACATGGATTAACGCGCCGGCCACCCCAAAGCCGACAGGCGTCAAATCTAAGCCATAAAAGGTTACGCCCGACACCACATACAGCACATTGCACACAAAAGGAGCCAAAGCCGCCCCTAACAGAATTAACGTCTGCTTTCGGTACAGCCGCGAGCCCGAAAAAGACGCCGCCAGCAATACCCCACAGCCTGCGAGGAGTAGCAAATAGCACTGAGGAATCAAAACATAGTCAAACCACCAGCCATGCTTAATCAGCAGCGCTGGAAAAGGCTCTAACTGTACAGAAGCCGATTGCCAAACCCAGCCATGCCAGCGATCGGTATAGGCCAGGCACAAAGACGCGCCCGGAATTATGCCAAGGGCGACCAATACTCGTCGGCTCAACCAATCATCGTGATAGGCGTAGCGCAGCGTAAAAATCAGCCAGAAAACCGGAAATGCCGTGATGCCTAGATACTGGGCCTTACCAAAGGTGATACGTGCCCCCTCACCTAAAGACAAAGACTCAAAAACCGAGAAAAAGCACCAGATAAAGACACTGGCTGTACATAAAGAAAACGCCCGCGCCCCATTAATTTCTCGGCGCTGCCAGGCGTACAAAGCCACGCTGCCTGAAGTGAAGGCAGCGATCGCAGGCAGAATAGCAACTAAAAAGTAGACGGGCACGGCACCCTATCACAAATTAAATCAGTAGTCTAAACAGCAAGTATCGCAAATTTGATACAGAGCGCTACGCTCACAACATCACCCATGCAATCAACCTTTGCCAATAGCCAAGACGCCCCTCACCCAATTCTAAGCCTGATAAATTGAATGAAAGGTCACCCTCCTTCATCTTCCTGCGTAGTCAGCCTATCAAAAAACCTAAAAGTCAAATGCCTGATATACGGACATTGGCTCACCATTAGCTCGCAGCGCACCCAAGCGAGGAGCTAAAAAAACTCGCCCTTCCAAAGAAAGAGCGAGTATTGTCACTGAGCTAATTATTTTTGCGAGTAGGTCTAGGTCGCAGCGTAAACACTCACCTTTTTACGATTTCTACCCTTGCGCTCAAAGGTCACAACGCCATCAATCAGCGCAAACAGCGTATCATCGCCACCAATACCCACATTATTGCCCACGTGGTACTTAGTACCCCGCTGACGCACAATAATGTTGCCAGCAATCACCTGCTCGCCGCCGTACTTCTTTACACCTAGTCGCTGCGCATTAGAGTCGCGACCGTTACGAGTACTGCCTGTGCCTTTCTTATGTGCCATCGTTCAATATTCTCCCTTCGTTAAAACGCCGTCTCTAAGTCTAATCTATTTTATTCTTCAGAATCAGCGTCTGTTTCCACAGCAACCGTTTCAGCAGAGGCCGTTTCAGCAGCAATCGTCTTACCGCCCACGGTAATAGAATCAATCATCACCCGAGTCAGCTCCTGACGATGACCGCGTTTTTTGCGCGTCTTCTTCTTGGGCTGCATCTTGTACACAATCACCTTTTTACCGCGCAGATGGCTCACTACCGTGCCGCTCACCGTCGCCCCTGCAACCAAAGGCTGCCCCACGCTGACGTCATCGCCGTTCTCGACCATCAGCACATTGTCAATCGTGATCTTTTCATCCGGCTCAACCGGCAGTCGATTGATGTCGTAAAACCGACCGGGCTCTACCCGTAGCTGAGTACCGCCAGCCGCAATAATTGCGTAAACCATAATTTTTTGTTTTCCTGATGCCGTACAGGTAGGTTAGTCGCTAAGCAGTCGCCTTTAAACCTGATCCGAGCAGTTTTTCTAGAACACACATTGTCCGAGCATAAGCCTCGCTCTGTCAAGGGGGTTAATCAATTATTGGCTAGATAGATTTGGCTAGATAGAATTGGCTGGATAGACGGCACTCTCGCCACCTTCTCGGCCTGTGCTAATCCTTTTGCGTTTTCGTTTCTAGCGGCTTAGACCTCTACCCATACTGACACCGAGCCACCCTGAGCGCCAAAAGCCGCCCAGCCGTCCCCATTCGTCCACATCGGTTCGCTCAGATGCCCAGTCATATCGACAAACTGAGCGTGGGGCCGACCCGTGTCCATCCACTGCTGCCCGCTCTGACCATTGCTGATGACAACCGCCATTGCCTGGGCATGGTCGGCATCTCCCAGCCTTGTCCAGCCAATAATGTTGGCCTGCTCAAAATAGTCAAGCTGCTCGCCATAAGCGTAGTGCGATCGCGCCTTCAACAGCCGATCCAAAATCTCTCGCTGAGACAGCAAACACACCTCACGGCTGTCCTCTACACCCCTAGACTCTTGATATTGTGCGCCATAGTAATCCCCCGCAAACACACAGGGATAGCCCTCCCGCCGCAGCAAAATCAGGGCATAGGCCAGCGGCTTAAACCATGCTTCCACTGCTGACTCTAATAGCTGCAAGGGCTGAGAGTTATGGTTTTCAACGAAAGTGACTGCCAGGGTTGGCTGCTCGTCCATCAAGGTGCCTTGCAAAATTTTGCGCAGGTCATAGTAGTGGCCCTGCCGACTGGCAAAGTGAAAGTTGTAGTGTAGCGGTACGTCAAACAGCGACATCTGGCCACCGCTTTTGGCAATGTACCAGTGCAAATCATTCACCTGGTTAGACCAATAATCTCCCATCGCAAACAGCGAGGGCTTTTCTGCTCGTAGCTGCTGTAGCCATGCCTGGGCAAAACTAGCCGGAACATGCTTCACCCCATCTATCCGCAGCCCGTCCACCTTCGTTTCGCGCACAAACCACCGGCCCCAGTCGTTCAAAGCCGCGATCACTTCCGGCATCTCCAAGTCCAGCTCGCAGACCAGCTCACGTCGATTGCTTACCTGGTTGTTCAAGGGCGCAGCAGGCGGCTGATTTCCCATCCGAACATCTACTTCGGCGCTAAATTCTTTAGGTTTGAGACGGTAAAGTAGGCGGTTCTCTGAGCTTGGCTCGGCGGGAGACAGCGCACAGTTATGGTTCACCATTTGAAAATGCCTGCCTTCCCAGGTCATCCCGCTGTAGCGCTGCTTGCGGCCCGGAAAGGTAAATTGGCTGCGGGCGACGATAGATTGGGCTGGGGCCATCGCTCGGGTGCGATCGCGCCAAAAAACCGGCGTGCCCTCTAATGTCTCTGTGCGATCGCCGCCATGCTTACGATGCAACACCACATCGCCATACACCTGCAAATTAGCGGCGTGCGCTGCCGCGATCGCCTCGCCTAGCTGAGTGCGATCGCCATACTTCGTGGCCACGCTACCGCACTGGTCAAACTCACCCAGGTCATACAAATCGTAAGCGCCATAGCCCATATCAGCCACCCCTGCGCTACCCTTTGTCATCGGCGGCAGCCACAGCGCGCTAAACCCTACCCCAGCCAAGGCAGATGCATCCTCAGCAATCTGCTGCCACAGGCTGCGCTGCGCGCTCGAACCGGCGGACGTATACCCGTGAAAGCATTGCAAAATCGTGCCATTGAGCATGGAAAATCCAACTTGGTACATAGGCTAGTATTTATCCATGACCGCATCTGTGCTGATCGAGATTCTACACAGCTTTAGGCTTCGCATTATCTTCACCAAAGCGAAGCCCCGCAACATTTCCCGCTCTGACCACCCAGCCCGTACAATTGAAAGCCTATTCCACCCGCACTTTCACCCGACCTATGAAGCCTTACCTAGCGGCGGCTCTACAAATGACCAGCGTGCCTGATTTGAACAAAAATTTGGCACAGGCCGAAGAACTGATCGATCTGGCCACTCGCCGAGGCGCTGAGCTAATTACGCTGCCCGAAAATTTCTCCTTTTTGGGTGACGAAAAAGCCAAATTTACCCAAGCTAAAGAAATCTGCGCCGCCAGCGAAAAGTTTATCAAAACCATGGCCCAGCGCTACCGGATTACGCTTTTAGGCGGTGGCTACCCGGTGCCCTCTCCCGATGGTCGCACCTACAACACAGCCATACTCGTCAATGCCAACGGCGAAGAACTCAGCCGCTACGAAAAAGTTCACCTCTTTGACGTCAACTTGCCCGACGGCAACACCTATCAAGAATCAACCAACGTCACCTCTGGCAGCAGCCTGCCCAAAGTCCACCACTCCGAACGCCTTGGCCAAATTGGCATTTCCGTTTGCTACGATGTGCGCTTCCCCGAACTGTACCGCCATCTCTCCCAAGGGGGGGCAGAAGTCCTGATCGTGCCCGCCGCCTTTACCGCCTTTACCGGCAAAGACCACTGGCAGGTACTTTTGCAGGCCCGCGCTATCGAAAATACCTGTTACATCATTGCACCTGCACAAACGGGCTTTCACAATGCTCGCCGTCAGTCTCACGGTCATGCCATGATTATTGACCCCTGGGGCATTACCCTGGCTGATGCAGGCGACAATGTCGGTATGGCGATCGCCGAAATCCGTCCCGATCGGCTGGCCCAAGTCCGTCGGCAAATGCCCTCACTTCAGCACCGCGTATTTGGCTAAGCGCCAGTTAATGCTATAGGCTCTAATCAATGGCCAATGCACAGGTCATCTATTGCTTCTGACTAAATAAGCACATCAAGATACAGTCACTCCTGTAAATTAGACAACGAAGAGTAGCGATGGCATAAGCAGCATGATAGATGGCCCTATTTTTTTGACCACCTGGCTCCAGACTCATTCGATTCCCCCCCTATTAGCCGAAGTTGACGAAGCCGAAGTGGGCTCGCTAGTCATCGGTGGCATCCTTCTCAGCCTGATTACCGTTTTTATTGCTGCCAAAGTTGGCGGCGAACTGTGCGCCCGGCTCAACCTGCCATCCGTTCTTGGTGAACTGATTGGCGGTGTAGTCGTTGGCGTCTCGGCGCTCAACCTGATTGTCTTTCCAGAAGGCGACCTGATCCCCGTCTCTGGCTTGATGAACCTGATTCAGATGACCTCCGGTGCCAACCCTGAAACGATGCTTAAGGTATTCAGCGGCGAAAGTGAGGCACTGTCGGTTCTAGCCGAACTGGGTGTAATTATTTTGCTGTTCGAGATTGGGCTTGAATCCGACCTCAAAGAACTCATCCGCGTTGGGCCTCAGGCGGCAGTCGTGGCCGTTATCGGCGTTGTCGTTCCCTTTGTTGCAGGAACCGCTGGCCTGATTGCCTTTTTTGGGGTGGGCACGATTCCCGCCGTCTTTGCGGGCGCAGCGCTCACGGCTACCAGTATCGGCATCACCGCCAAAGTACTGGCCGAAATGCAACAGCTTAGCTCTAGAGAGGGCCAAATTATCATTGGCGCTGCCGTCCTTGACGATGTTCTTGGCATCATTGTTTTAGCCGTAGTGGCTAGCCTTGCCAAAACGGGTGAAATTGAGATTACCAACGTTATCTATTTAGTTCTGGGGGCCGCTGCCTTTCTCATCGGCTCTATTTTGATTGGTCGTTTGCTCAGCCCCTTGTTTGTATCCCTCGTCGATCAGTTACAAACGCGCGGCCAGCTCATTATTACCTCGCTGATATTCGCGTTTGTGCTCTCTTATATCGCTGCGGCCATCCAGCTAGAAACTATCTTGGGTGCCTTTGCAGCGGGTCTAATTCTGGCTGAAACCTCCAAGCGCAAGGAGCTAGAAGAGCAGATTACGCCGATTGCCGATATGCTGGTGCCCGTATTCTTTGTTACGGTAGGGGCTCATACAGATATCAGCGTGCTAAATCCACTGGTGCCTGCTAACCGGGAAGGGCTGATTATCGCCTCTTTTTTGGTCGTTGTGGCCATTATTGGTAAAACAATCACGGGCTATGCCGTGTTTGGTCAACCGGGTATTAACCGCCTGGCCGTTGGCTTTGGCATGATCCCTAGAGGAGAGGTCGGTCTGGTATTTGCCGGTGTAGGCGCGGCCAGCGGCGTCTTATCAGAATCATTGGACGCGGCCATTATTGTGATGGTGATTGTCACCACCTTTATTGCCCCGCCTTTACTGCGGCTAGTGTTCGATAGCGATGGCGAAGCGGGGGACTTACTAGACTCCTCTGGCGCGGAAGTCATCAGCGAAGCGATTGCAGCTAGCGAGAAAATTGAATCGTAAGCTAGACGAGTTTTTGTGAACGAGCTTTTGTGAACGAGCTTTTGTGTGAATTCACGCAGAAGCTCGTTAAAAAGTAACCCTGGCATCAGCAACCCCTTTGACTGAAGCCAGAGAATCGGGCTCGCCCGTGAATCCATAAAAGTTCAGACTCAAAGACTTGTCAAGAAGACTGGTAAGTCCTGTGCTGGCAATTGTTTCGATTAGTTTTAATGACTCAAGCAAAACTATCTAAGTTGAGATTTTTATCTGGAAACAACTTGCCAGAAGGGGTAGATCTCAGGGGGATTTAGCGGGCTTGAGTCAAAAATATACTCGATCTACATATTCTTACCGGAAAACTCAAAATAAAGCTGGTAAAGTTTCCGATACCCATTAAACTCTAGACAACATTTATCTTTTCTATAAAGTGAGTATTTTTACTTATGAGTATTCCTGCGCTTTCTAGCAAGCCGCGCTCCAATTTCAAAATTGGCGTTTTCGACAGCGGCGTAGGAGGGCTCACAGTACTCCGTGAAATGCGCATCCAGCTTCCCCATGAGTCTGTCATTTACTTTGGCGATACGGCCCGAGTGCCCTATGGCAACCGCTCTAAACAAGAAATTTTGCGCTTCGTTCGTGAAATCATTGCCTGGATGATCGGCCTTGACGTAAAAATGATCATCATGGCCTGCAATACCAGCTCCGCGCTAGTACTCGAAGAAGTGCGCTCAGAGTTTCCGATTCCTATTTTGGGCATCATTTTGCCGGGGGCGCGGGCGGCGGTTAAAAGTGGTAAAAATATCGGGGTAATATCGACCCAGGCCACTGCCGACAGCAATGCTTATCAGCAGGCAGTGCTAGAAATTGACGCCACCATCAAGGTCTGGCAGCAGGGATGCCAGGAGTTTGTGCCGCTGATTGAAGGTGATCGCATTGACGACCCCTACACCCTAGCGATTGCCAAACGCTACCTTGACCCGCTGCTCAAAAAAGGCATCGACACCCTGGTCTATGGCTGTACGCACTATCCCCACCTAGCGCCCGTTTTCAGACAAATCCTGCCTGACTCTATCACGCTCGTAGACCCTGCCAAACATTTGACAGTTGCCGCGCAGCAGGAGCTTGAAATTTTAGGGCTGAGCCGGGTTAAAAAAGCGCATTCTCAGGGCGTCCCCCGTCAAACGATCGAATTCTACGTCAGCGGCGACCCCCACCACTTTGCCAGAGTTTCCCAGCAGTGGCTAGGCTATCAGCCTCAGGTTCAGCAGGTTTCACTGGCGGTTTTAGAGTCTACTCACGCCGCTTCGCAGGTGCGCGATCGCTAGTCACCTAATCATGAATGCGCCCTCACCCCAGTGACCTTTGAAACCAAAGGGGAAGGAGGTGAGGGCGCATTAAAGCAGCCTTGAGAATGACGATTAAAAGCAAATCTTGTCGATTCAGAGCAGATTGCTCAGCTCTGAATGTCAGACGCTTTTGTACTCATCCACATTAAAAACAGATAAACCGTGAGCAAGTAACCCAAAGCAGGCAGCATAATAGCGATCGGACTAGCAATAGAAATGTGTGGCATGGCAGCAAGCAAGAAGCGGACAATCAAATAGCTATCAAAAAATGAGTAGGTGGACGTAATAGACAGGTACGAACGGAAGGCATCTACTAACAGGCAGTTACCAGTAGGTATCTATTAATAGGTATCTACCAATAGGCGTATGTGCCAATGGATAGGTGTCTATGCAGAACTGCTATAGACCTTGCCAAGTTCAACCGGATTTATCGGCAAAACGGTTGACTCAACCCGCTAGCTGATGGGTTAGATCGCATAGAGTTTGATCGCACCACAGGCGCTTAGTGGCTGTATAACGAACCTTCTAAAAAGGAACTTCAGACAGCCCAAAGAACTCAGCAGCTTTTCAAACTTGGCTTTTCAGAAGTAGCAAGGACATCCAATGAGCAAGCTCATTAGACTAAATCCGTTGCTGGGGCGAATCGCCAATGTCAGTGTTGAACTAGAACCATTCGCCTTTGCAAAGGTGCGCCTATGATGGAGCATTTTTTGCGAAGACATCCCTATGGAAAAACCTGAGCAAACAAGCTACGAAGTCAAGAAAAACTTGAATAAACAAGTGCCTTAACAGGCCACAGCCGAGATGCGCTGTGGCATGCTTGTCGTTAACGCCTCAGGAACTTTCCAGAAAATCTTTTGATGTACATAGCATACCATAAGAATTAATTATCTGACTAGTCTTTTGGAGATATTTCCTGTACGTATCAACCGTCACCAATCTTCAGGCTGACTGGTTTCCGTAATTCTCTTGTGGACAAGAGGCTATTAGCTTTTCTTTGGACTTTTCTTTGGGGCTTTCGGCTGTCGGGTTCGCTCTAGTCCGTCCTTTAACAACGCGATAGCTTAGAATAAAGAAAGACAGCTTAAAATTTCGTAACTTAACCCGCCTGAGTCGCGTATTCCATGACCTCAGCCACTTCCCTCTTTTCCCCTGTAGAAGCCGACCTTGCGCTCCTGACGGACAACCTTAAGAATCTAGTCGGTGCTCGTCACAAGATTCTATATGCCGCCGCCGAGCATCTTTTTGGGGCGGGCGGCAAGCGTATCCGACCGGCTATTGTACTGCTGCTGGCCAGAGCCGTAGTGCCACAGGGCGATATCACCTCTCGTCATCGCCGCCTGGCAGAAATTACCGAAATGATTCACACCGCTAGCCTGGTGCATGACGATGTCGTGGATGAGTCAGCAACGCGGCGCGGTGCCCCAACGGTTCACAGCCGGTTTGGCAATAAGGTCGCGATTCTGGCGGGCGATTTTCTATTTGCCCAATCGTCCTGGTATCTGGCAAATCTCGACAATTTGGACGTGGTCAAGCTGCTTTCGCGGGTGATTATGGATCTTGCTGAAGGTGAAATTCGTCAGGGTCTGAAGTATTTTGACACCAGCCTTTCGCTGGAAGCCTATTTAGAAAAGAGCTATTACAAAACCGCCACGCTCATTGCCAATAGCGCCAAGGCAGTTGGCGTTTTGAGCGAACTGTCTGAGCCAGCGGCTGAAAATCTCTATCAGTTTGGTCGCCATTTAGGCTTGGCTTACCAGGTCGTAGACGATATTTTAGACTTTACCAGCTCTGACGAAGTGCTGGGCAAACCCGCCGCCTCTGATCTGCGTAGTGGCAATCTTACGGCACCTGTCATCTATGCCATGGCAGAAGTTCCCTACCTTAAAACTTTGATCGAACGACAGTTTTCTGAGCCAGAAGACTTTGAGCAAGCGATTGAATTAGTACATGGCAGCCAGGGGATTGACCTGGCGCGTGATCTGGCTAACCATCACGGCCAAGCAGCCCTTGATTGTTTGAGTGAGCTGCCGAAGTCAGATTCTCGGCAGGCGCTGGAAGATATTTCTAGGTATGTGCTCAGAAGGCTGAAGTAAGCTGACGGAAGATAAGCTGGTGAATGTCAGTTTAGTGCTGTAAGTCTTTGATGGTAAGCCTGTGAATGAAAGCCTGTGAGCCGCGCTATTTGCTTAGGAGAAATCTTAATTGACTGCTTTGCGGAGCAACCGGGACGGCCTCGCAGCGAAGTGACGAGTTGGGCGGCGCTGCCGGGGGGAGCGCCTGCAAATGTGGCTTGTGCCCTGGCAAAGCTGGGTGACCAGGCCGATTTTGTCGGCGCGGTGGGTCAAGATCAGTGGGGTGATGCCCTGGTGAAGTTGCTGAAGGATATGGGTGTGGGTCATGCCGGGGTGCAAAGGCGGATCAAAGCACCGACCCGTGAGGTGTATATTACGAGTGATGAGGTGGGCGATCGCACCTTTGCAGGCTTTAGCGAAAGTGACCCTACCCTCTTTGCCGATGCCCATCTCTTTGCCGATGCGCTCGACCCTACTCTCTTTGACGGAGCCGATTTTTTGGTGCTGGGCACCCTTGCCACTGCATATCCTGACACCCGCCAGTCGGTAGAGCGGGCGATGACGTTAGCGACCGAAAATACAACGCCCATTATCATTGATGTGAACTGGCGACCGATGTTTTGGCTCAACCCTGCTGAAGCTCCTGGCCGGGTGTATGACCTGTTGAAGAAAGCGCAGTTTTTAAAGGTATCTGAGGAAGAAGCCGAGTGGCTGTTTGGCACTCAATCTCCGCAGGCAATTGCCCGTCAGATTCCTCACCTTGAAGGGGTTTTGGTGACGGCTGGCGCGAAAGGATGCGAGTATTGGTTAATGGGCAATGCAGGCAAGCTCCCGGCCTTTGCGGTCGATGTGGAAGAAACGACGGGGGCGGGCGATGCTTTTACGGCTGGATTTGTGCATCAGCTTTTGCACAAAGGAGCGAGGTGCTTGCGAGATGCTGAGGTTGCCCGTAGTGTGGTCAGATATGCCAGCGCCGTTGGGGCTTTGACGACGACCCGGCCAGGTGCGATCGCCGCGCTGCCTTCGTCTAATGAAGTGGAAGTTTTTCTCTATCTCAACTAAGCCGCCTCAACTCGGCAATCTCCAGCATCAACCTTCTACGAAAGCGCATGGCCCAAGAAATTGAACGCAAGTTTTTAGTGGTCAACGATAGCTGGCGAGCAACGGCAAGCGGCAAAGCTTACTGTCAGGGCTATATTGCAACGCGCACGCCTGGTCATAGCGTTCGGGTGCGGATTGCGGGGGAGCAGGGCTATTTAACTATCAAAGGGCCTGGTACAGGATCTGGTCAAGGGCTAACTCGCGCAGAATTTGAGTATCCCATTCCGGTCGCTGACGCTCAGGAAATGTTGGAGACTTTGTGCGATCGCCCCTTCATTCAAAAAATCCGCTACCGCCTTCCTTCAGGAAATGTTGTGTGGGAAATTGACGAATTTTCAGGCGAGAATGCCGGGCTGATTATCGCTGAAGTCGAGCTGCAAACAGAAGATCAGGCTTTTGAGCGCCCCGACTGGCTAGGCGCGGAAGTCTCGGGGCAAGCAGAGTATTACAACGCTAGCCTGGTAAAGCATCCTTATTCGCAGTGGAACTGAAGATTTAACTAACTGCCCAGTTTACGTAGGGTAGCTGGCGGGCAGTCTGGGCGATCGCATCCGCCTGTGCCACAAGCTGTCCGCAAGCATCCCACGTGCCCTGCAAAAACATCTGACGCGGGCCTACGCCCATTTCTACTGCAATCGAAACGTCACCTGCGCTGACTGTCATTGCCGCTATATCTACTGTCACCTCAGCGGCTGGATTGGTCATGATGGCCTGTTGCAAAGCCGTCACGCTCTGCGTATCTGCCGTCAGGCAGGGCACCCCCATCGCCACGCAGTTACCAAAAAATATTTCTGCAAAGCTCTCACCGACCAGCGCCTTAATTCCCCAGCGGGCGATCGCCTGAGGCGCATGTTCACGAGAAGAGCCGCAGCCAAAGTTGCGATTGACCACCAAAACCTCAGCCCCTTGGTACTGCCCCTGATTGAAAGCATGATCCGGATTTTGCTGACGGTCATCGGCAAACACCTGTTCACCTAACCCATCGAATGTCACCGCCCGCAAAAATCGCGCCGGGATAATCCGATCGGTGTCAATGTCATTACCCACTAAAGGTATTCCTCGGCCAGAAACCGTATGGACTTGAGAAGAATCGCTCATGGGTTTGCGTCGAATGAATGCTTTGGATGGAGTTAACACAGGTGATTGTTATCCTATCGCGATTGCGACACACCGCTTCAAACACCCGCTGTCAAACACCCGCCGTCAAACTACATAGCAACAGCGCCTCTGTCCATTCCACCACTGCGCCATAGGTATCGCCAGTGTGGCCACCCAGCTTGCGATAAAAATAAGCGCTGGTTATGAGCGCCCAGCCCCAACCTGCCATAACCGTGCGCCATACCAAAAACCAGGGCACCCAGCCCACAACCCCGACTGCCATACTCACGCTGACGATGCCAATTAGACTTGGCAGCACATACCAACGTGAAGGCAACGCGGCTTTGTGGAAGGCACCCTTGCCTGCTTTTTTGAGATAGGGGTAGCAGGCGATCGCCCATTGCTGCCCCCACCGTCCCCACATGGCCACTGCAATGAGAACAAACGCTCGATCGCTCACCAACGCCGCCAGCGCCACCACCTTTAACAGCAATAAAACAACTGCCGCCATACCGCCAAATGCCCCCATCCGGCTGTCACTCATCACCGCCAGTCGCTTGCTGGCATCCGGCACCGCCAGCCCATCTGCCGTATCCATCACCCCATCCAAATGCAGCCCGCCCGTCAGCGCAATGCCAAAAGCAACCACCAGCGTACTGCCCACCGTCACCGGCACTTGTAAAACGCTCAGGCTACAGTCAACCACTGCCAGCAAGCCACCGATTATTATCCCTACGCAGGGCACCCAACGCGCAATCCATCGAAACTCTAGAGGAAATCGCTTAGGCACGGGCAAACAGGTATAAAACATCAAAGCCCCATTTAGATTTGCCCAGCTACTACTTAGACAGGTTTTTAGCCGTTCAATCACCTTCATAAAACTAAAGTAATGGCTCTATATCCACTGGGATTCGTGCAGACACTTCTATACAAATCACACGCCAAAAGCACGGAAACTCTGCTAAACATTTGCTAATCTGCCTGACATAACACAGGTTATTCAGTTGATTTCTGTGCCTTAACAATCAATTGCCGACGATTAAGCAGCATATTGATAAAATATCCGTAATTTCACGGCGGTATTTTTCAGCAATAAGGCTCAGTGCTTCACAGAGATAAAATCCACCTAATGAAGTATCTCAAGATCTTACAGATCTGATACTGCATTCTCTAAAAAGTCGTATATCTTGGGGGTATATTCTCGGACTTTGCCTACGTATAGCCCCTTCAAATGAACCATAAAAACACCAGCCCTTTACCTGCACCCTGCATTGTTGATAACGGCATCGTTGTCCACAAAAAAGACATCCTGAGGCTGCTAAAAGGTCTCCGTCGCGTCCGATACATTCACACTCAAGACAACGAAATTACCAATACGGGTGAAGGTTGTGTCGTAGAAGCCTTTTGCGACCCCACTCAAGCCACATTAGTCGCCAATCACAGTCTGTATCTTAACGTCCATAGTTTTGACTACCTGGAAATGATCACTACTGGCGAAGACACCACATTTGCCCTCGTCCAAGACGATCGCTGCCTCTGCCTGACGCCCGTGAGTACTCCTAAAGAAACCCTGAGCCATTCGATAGATGCCGCCACTATAGAAGCTATCGTTACCGAAGCGCTCTCTGCAAGCTGGGATGCCTCTTTAGACGACGACCACTATCTTCCATAGCGCCGTCTTTGGTAACGTCCAACCAATCAGGTCAAACTAATAACGATAAAGAACATAACGTCATAGAATAGGGCACCCCTTCGCAGGTAATCCTCAACTGTGACAGCCTTTTCCTATCAGCTTCAGGCCCAGTGTAGCCATACCCAGGCCAGAGCAGGCATTTTTCAGACCCCTCATGGCCCTGTTCATACGCCTCGATTTATGCCGGTGGGGACATTGGCAAATGTGAAAACGGTGACCCCTGCTCAGCTCAAGGATTGTAACGCCGAAATGGTGCTGGCCAATACGTATCACCTTCACCTACAGCCCGGTGAAGATTTGGTGGCCGAGGCTGGCGGCGTTCATAAGTTTATGGGCTGGGATGGCCCTATGCTGACCGATTCTGGTGGGTTTCAGGTTTTTAGTTTAAGTGAAATGCGTAGCATCAGCGATGCCGGAGCTACCTTTCGCTCCCCTCGCGATGGCCGCATTATTGACATGCCGCCCGAGCGTTCTATCGAAATTCAGAATCAGCTTGGGGCCGATGTGATTATGGCCTTTGATGAGTGCCCGCCCTATCCGGCGTCCCGAGAAGAGGTTAGTGGTGCAACAGAGCGGACTTATCGATGGCTGAAGCGCTGTATCAATGCCCATGACCGTTCGGATCAAGCCCTGTTTGGCATTATTCAAGGCGGCACGCACTTAGATCTGCGGGCGGCAGCGGCGCAGTCACTTGCCGATCTAGATTTGCCGGGTTACGCGATTGGGGGCGTCAGTGTGGGCGAGCCTCCAGAACTGATTGAGAAAATTGTACAGGCCACCACGCCGCTGCTGCCTGAGCAAAAGCCTCGCTATTTGATGGGGGTGGGGACTTATAAAGAGATGGCGCGGGCGATCGCAGCAGGCATTGATCTATTTGACTGCGTGATTCCTACTCGCCTAGCTCGCCATGGCGCGGCACTGACCAGGGGCGATCGCTGGAATCTAAAAAACGCTCGCTTCCGCCGCGACCTCACCCCCATTGACGAACATTGCCCTTGCTACACTTGCCAAACCTTTACTCGCGCCTATCTCTGCCACCTAATTCATGCCAAAGAGCTACTAGCCTACACGCTGATATCTATTCACAACATCACCGAGCTAATTCGATTTACCACCACCATCCGCAAAGCTATTATTCAAGACCGATTCGCTGAAACCTTTGCCGATTGGTTGACATAGATGTTGACATAAGTAAAGAGGCACCGCAGGTCATGATAAAATGACGTCTAACATCACACAAACATTTTTGGAGATTTTGGACTATGGACGCTGCACTGCTAGTTGCAACCCTGCCTGAGGCATACCGTGCCTTTGGCCCTTTGATTGACGTTCTGCCCATTCTCCCCATTTTCTTTTTGTTGCTAGCTTTTGTATGGCAAGCTTCTGTTGGCTTCAAATAGGCACATCCGAAAACAGCATAAAAACAGAAAGGCGAGCGTTGTCATAACTGCTCGCCTTTTCTATGCGTACCTATCTTTTTAATTATTTAAACAAAAAAGTGTAGATGCTGATCGTGTCACTTTCTTTTTCAGCATTTGTACTTATATATCAACTTTCTTTTTGGGCTAAACGGTCGATCCCTACGTTCTTCTGCGGTTTGGTTGATCTTTCTCGCCATGAGAGGATTTCATCAAGAACGTTACATCTAAATAAATTTGTTGCGTTTTTGTTACGGCAGCTTTTCAAATTGCCTAAACAAGGCTTCTGAAAGCAGTAGGTAGCCCTCACATCTCTACTTACCCAGTCAACGTAGCCATCGCAGGAAATCCTATATCATGCGCTTTTTAAAACCTATTGGCACCGATTGTGCCGACGCTGTTCAATTGGCAGGTGTGTCGGCGGCAGACTCCGCTTGCACTGGAAAATGGACGTACCGTTTCAGGCCAGATAGCTGGCTACCGACAGCAGATGCTAATTTGCTGCTTTGTCAACGCGCTAGCCTGGAAGCCAAAAAGCGAAACTATACAGCAGCGATTGTTTTGCTAAACAAGCTAGTTGCCTACGATGCGGACAATGCAGAGCACTATGCAAACAGAGGATTAATGCATTATCACGTTCGACAGTGGGCGCAGGCGCTATGCGACTACAACCGAGCAATCGAGCTAGACCCAGCTCTAGACAAAACATTCAACAACCGGGCTAATTTGCACGCGAGGCAGGCCAACTGGATAGATGCGATCGCTGATTACGACACCGCCATAGACCTCAACCCGCTGAACATTCGGGCCCGACTAAATCAGGGCATTACCTTTTGCGAAATGTGCGACTATGACGCGGCCATAGACTGCTTAGATATTGCCCTGTTCTTCAGGCCCAACAGTGCTAGTTTGTATGCTGAAAGAGGTCGCGTTTACCACTTGCAAGGCGATTGGAACTGTGCGATCGCCGACTATACACGGGCCACCCAACTCACCCGGAATTTAGACTCAAGCGATTTTACTGCCCCCAGCTTGGTCAGCCGCCGCGTTCGCCAATGGATGAATAGCCTCATCCACACTATCAGCTAGTCGATATCGATAGACTGGGGGCCTTTGGCATTGGGCGGCACGACAGGAACATTAGATGCACCTGCCGTCGTGGCCCCCTGCTTGTTCAACCAGCTTTTTACTGGATCCTCGGATAGATCTAAACGAAAAAGACCCGAAAAGAAACCGCCACAAAAGGCAACCGGATTACGGGCAATTTCTCGGACAAAAGGGGTTAGTTCATCCATAAACATACTCATTATTTCCTCACTAAGGCTTCATTCTAGTTTAGCGAGGCATTCTAAGCTTTTGCGACTAGCTTTTGCGATTGGCTTTTGCAGAGGGCTCTTAAAAGCAATAGGCTACCGAAACATTCGTCGCCCATTGGGGTGAATGGTTGACCAGCTTGTTTTGGCACTCGATAGCTGGTCTTCACTCACCGTGGCCCCACTCAGGTCTGCGCCACAGAGGTTTGCGCCCTTGAGTTTGGCCGATTGTAAGCTTGCGCCTGAAAGGTTGGCTCCTCGCAGGTCAGCCGCTTCTAAGTCAGCCCCGCCCAGATAAGCGTTCACTAGCCTGGCATTTTTTAACAAGGCCCGAGATAGATTGGCGCGGCTTAAGTTGGCGTTAGAAAGATCAGCGCCCACCAGGTTTGTACTTCTAAAAATGGCTTTGGCAAAGCGAGCGCCTACTAAGCTTTGCTTTTGCAGATCTAGATTGCTAAAAATCTGGTCAGAGAAGTCGCGATATCCTTTGGCGTAGTTCTCTTTGAGTGACTGCGCTGTGGGTGCTTTGGTCTGCCTACGATCTATCCCTTTATAGGAAGCCGTAGAAGCCCCCGTTCTAGAGCGGCGTTCTCGGCGCGCCCGAATGGCCTCAGCCATCCGCGCTGAGGGAGAAACGCGAACTTCAGAGCCAGTTTCTTCCGCAGGGGTACTCATCCCGGCGGGTGCAAATGCCATGTTCTGCGACAGACTCTCTAAATAGGGTTCTAAGTTTAGATCGCGCAGAACGTCTTCGGCCATTTGGTAGCGGCTATGCACAGAAATATCTAGCATCTTGCGCAGCACTTTACTGAAGTGATCGCTGACGATGGCGTAGTCTTGCCAGCGCAGTTCACCCGTTTGTACGTCGTAGGGCAGGTCTTTGGGCGATCGCCCCGTCAGCAAGAAAACGCAAGTTACCCCAATCGCATATAAATCACTGGCGTACACAGGCCGCATGGCCATTTGCTCGGGCGGCGCATAGCCCGGTGTGCCAATGGCGTAGGCCGTTAGTGCAGTTTGGTCAGACGGATCGACCTGCGGTGGATTAACCTTATCTTTGACTGCGCCAAAGTCAATCATCACAAGCTGTTTGTCTTGCTCGCGGCGAATCAGGTTAGCGGGCTTGATGTCACGGTGAATGATTTTGTGGCTGTGAATGTATTGAACGACGGGCAAAATTTCTGTGAGGAATTGCTTCACCCCAGTTTCGGTAAAGGGGCCGCCATGCTTGACTTCCTTTTGCAGGGTTGAGCCGCTGACGTACTCTTGCACTAGGTAGAACTCGTGGGACATTTCAAAGTAGTCGAGCAGGCGAGGAAGCTGAGGATGGTTACCAATTTTGCCAAGAATGTTGGCCTCTCTCTGAAAGAGATCGCGGGCCATTTCTAGCAGGTTGGGCACAGCGGTGGTGGGCCGTAACTGCTTGATGACGCAAGAAGGATAGCCGGGTAAAGCCTGATCGCGAGCGAGAAAGGTTGCGCCAAAGCCGCCTCTGCCTAGCGCGCCCAGGACTCTGTAGCGATCGCGCAACCAAAGCTTACTGCCGCAAGTTTTGCAGTGTCGGGCGTTGGCTGCGTTTTTCGGCTTGGGGCAGCCGGTAGCTATGCAATAGGTCATTACAAAGGGGGAAGGCGTGATGTGGCCGCACCTCAATTGTTCCCGCCCACGAAAACAAGCAAGCAAAAACAAGCAAGCAAAACAAGCGGGCAAAAACAAGCGGGCATAGTACGATAAGCCAAGGTCGCTACCGGCGTATTTGTGAAATATCTCTGGGCCGATCGGTTGTTCACTGACCTCGTGTCAAAGCGTCAATTTTTCTCATGCGTGTTTCTGTTAACTGGCTCAAAGAACTGGTCGAGTTTGATTTTTCGCCCGAGGCGCTGGCAGATGCGCTGACGATGGCAGGCTTTGAGGTGGAAGATATTGAAGACCGGCAAAGCTGGGCCGATGGCGTGGTCGTAGGCCGGGTCACCGATCGCCAGCCCCATCCTGATGCCGAAAAGCTGAGCGTCTGTACGGTTGATATTGGCGCAGCCGAAACCTCTACTATCGTCTGCGGTGCGGCCAATGTTGGCGCAAATATGTGTGTGCCTGTAGCCACCGTCGGCAGCTATTTGCCCAAAGTGGATTTAAACATAAAACCCCGTGAGCTGCGAGGCGTGCCTTCGGCGGGGATGATTTGTTCGCTGTCGGAGTTGGGGCTGGCAAAAGAATCTGAAGGCATTTATGTCTTTGATGAGGCGAGCTATGAACGCGGTGAAATTGCACCGGGCGATGATGTGCGGCCCCTGCTAGGGCTGAACGACTTTGTGCTAGATGTCACCTCTACGGCGAACCGCGCCGATGCGCTGAGCATGGTGGGCATCGCTCGTGAGATTGCGGCGATTACGGGCAATCCTTTAAAGCTGCCAGTGTCTGAGTCGGCGGCGGCTGATAATCAACCTCAAAATATTGCGATTTCATTGAGCGATCCTAAAGCCTGTCCTATATATATAGGGAGTGTTTTGGAAAATATTGCGATCGCCCCTTCCCCCACTTGGCTACAGCAACGCCTAGTTGCTTCTGGCACTCGCGCCATCAACAACGTGGTAGATGTGACCAATTATGTGCTGTTGGAATGGGGCCAGCCGCTTCATGCTTTCGATTTAGATCGGTTGACAACAGCCGCAGGCGATCGCTCGCTCACTGTCAGCGTCCGATTTGCCAAAGCCAAAGAGACCCTGGTAACGCTAGACGATCAAGAACGCAAGCTGGCAGAACAGACGCTGTTGATTACGGCGAATGACAATCCTGTGGCCCTGGCCGGTGTGATGGGTGGCGCAGAAACAGAAGTCACTAACAGCACTCAAAACGTCTTTTTAGAAGCGGCTTATTTTGACCCGGCAGCGATTCGCAAGTCGGCCAGATCGCAAGGACTGCGAACCGAAGCCTCGGCCCGATATGAGCGCGGGGTGAATCCGGCTGAGCTGAAGCTGGCTAGCGATCGCGCCCTTCAACTATTGCAAGCAATGGCCGGAGCCACCCTGGCCGGGCAGATTGAAGATAGCACCGAAGTTGGCAAAATTACCCCCACCCGCCAAGTCTCTTTACGCCTGAGTCGGATTCATCGAATCCTGGGTAAAGTAACCGACGGCCAAGCGCCCCAGTTCTTAGACAAAGCGACGGTAGAAACGCTGCTAGACAAGCTTGGCTGCAAAACCACAGCCATCGATACAGATACCTGGACAGTCAAAGTTCCTCCCTATCGCTATCAAGATTTGGAACGAGAGATTGACCTGATTGAAGAAGTCGCTCGGCTGTATGGTTACGACCGATTCGACAACACCTTACCCAGCCAAACCTCACGCGGCTATCTCTCTGAGGATGCGGCCCTTTCTAGGAAATTACGCGCTGCCTTCCGAGGCGCTGGACTCACCGAAACCATTCATTACTCACTGACCAGTCCCTACTCTGAGCAACAGGTTGTTTTGGCCAACCCGTTATTTACAGAGTATTCTGCACTGCGAATTGACCTAATCGACGGCTTAGTAGACGCCTTTCAGCTCAATATCAATCAGGGTAACGGTGCGCTCAATGCCTTTGAGATTGGCAATGTGTTCAACAAACCCGCTGGCGATCCTGAGGGCGATCCAATTGAGTCCATTAAAGTTGCAGGGATTGTCGGTGGTGACGCCCGGCAGGGGCGCTGGGTGACCAGCAATCAGGAAAACCCCATGACCTGGTACGAAGCTAAGGGAATTTTGCAGTGCGTATTCGACAATTTAGGGCTCGACGTAGACTATCGAGCTGATGATAGTGACGACCGGTTGCATCCCGGACGCAGCGCTAAGTTGTTTGTGCGAGGCCGCACAGAGTTAGGTAAATTTGGTCAGCTTCACCCAGTGCTACGCCGGAATCAGGACTTGCCGGATGCGGTTTATGTCTTTGAACTCAACTGGTCTGTATTAGAAACCTGCCTGACGGGCAAGAGCAGCAAGGCGGTGAAGTTCGCCGCTTACTCAACCTATCCAGCGTCGGATCGCGACCTGGCGTTCTTTGCCCCGATTGAGGTAACTGTTGCCGATCTCCAAAAGGCAATCAGCAAGTCGGGTGGTAAGCTACTTGATTCTGTGACGCTGTTCGATCAGTATCGCGGGCAGAATGTACCAGAAGGGCAGCGGTCTTTGGCGTTTCGATTGGTGTACCGGGCGGGCGATCGCACCCTCACCGATAAAGACATTGAACCAGTGCATCAAAAGGTGCGAGAAAACTTAGAGAAGACTTACAAAGTGAGCTTGCGCAGCTAAAGGCCGCTCAAAACCTTAAAAAGGCACGTCGGGGCCAGGATCAGAAGATTTTGTCTCCGATGACTTATTAGAGCCGGAGGAACCAGACAACTCCTCAAAATCATCGTCAAGATTTACAATTTGGCCATTGAAAAATTGGGCAAATCGTTTGATATTATCTTGCTCTTGATTCACTTGCCACTGACCCGGCATCGCGCCAGACGAAGAAGGTGCAGAAGGCAGCTTATCAACGGGCAGCGCTGGAGGCGCAACATCACCAGGTGAACTGTTCTGGATATCTTGATTGCTCGGCGTTGGCATGGGTAGATCGATAGGCTTTTGACCATTCGCGATCTGGTCATTATGCTGGCCATTGTTCTGGCCATTGCTCTGGCCATTATGCTGGCCATTATGCAAATCAGAATCGCTAGGGCGCTGATTGTCTGAACGCTTTGGCGCAGCAGGCGACATGCGCTTTTCAAAAGTAGCTGGGGCTGACGGCTGGGGTGATTGTTTTACCTCGCTTGCCACCTCACTCACTTCTAAAGAGACTCTAATTGGACGTTGAAAAACCACTTCAAACGCCTTCTGCAGAGTGGGAATTCGCTCTTGTGCTGCCCGTTGAAGTCCGATGGACTTAAATCCAACTTTTGCCCCTACGCCATCAAAGCTTTGTAAAGTACCCCACTGAGTCATCAGCATTTTGGTAGCTGGAGAGGCGATCGCGCTCACGACCTTGCCCCAAAGATCGTCCAAACTGCCAAAGGCGACATCCTTTGGCGACGGGGCGGCAGCGGTATTAGGGGGCTCTTCCTTCGTCAGTTTTCGAGCCGCTACGTTTTCAACGGGTTTTGCAGCAGGGGCTAGCGGGGCTGGCATCGAGTCGGCAGGTACCGCTTGGCTGATTGTTGGATCAAAAGCAGCCGGTGTCGAGGCTAAAGAAGGTGTAACTGAACGGGAATTTGCAACCGATAAGACCGATCTAGCCGGAGGGGTCGCCCCTGCTGTCGCCCCTCCGGCTGCTGGAGCCTTTGTCAAATTCGCAGCGGCCCCGAGCGCACTAGGTAAGAGGCCCGTTAGCGTGATTTCTAGCCACAGGCGCGGCTGAGTGGTATTTTTCACCTGCACTTCTGAGGTCTGTAGCTTTTGCTGGCTAGCTAGCAATTGCGATGCCGATAAGCTGTTGGCGAACGCCGTCATTTCCGCCCAGGTCGGCGGCGTAATGGCGACTAGATCCTCACGAGCAGGTGCGCTTTTAGCAATTAATAGATCGCGGTAGAACCCGACCAGGCTCTGAAGCACAATTAGCGGCTCGCGGCCTTTGTCCATCAGGTGACGGACGCGCTCTATCAAAGCAGTGCTGTCATCGGCTGCGATCGCCCGCACCAAATTCAGCAAGTCCCGCTCTGGCACCGCCCCCACCAAATCCCAAACCGACTCCACCGTAATTTCATCCGCCTGCAAACTCAACTGATCTAACAGGCTTTCGGCATCGCGCAATCCCCCTTGAGAAATTTGAGCGACCAGTTGAATCGCAGGCTGGGCAATGGCAATTTTTTCTGCTGTGGCGATGTAGCGCAGATGCTTCACCATCGCAGGCAGCGGAATTCGCCGAAAATCGAACCGCTGACAGCGAGAAATAATCGTCGGCAGCACCCGCTGCGGATCGGTCGTTGCCAGCACAAACACCACCCGATCGGGCGGCTCTTCTAAGGTCTTCAGCAACGCATTGAACGCCGCAGTACTGAGCATATGGCAGTTATGTACTAGCAGCCCATTCGCTACAAAATTATGGTTATCCTCAACTTCAATGTCGTAGACATGCTCAATCTCAGCAAGCTGAACGGATTTAACCGTGTCTAAATTTGTATGCCATTGATGGGATTGCGAATGGCCTGACGTCTGCCAAAAATTTTCTAGAGGCATCCGCTCCCATAGAGACGTAGGGATAGGTTTTGCCGGTTTTGGCTTTTGTGTATGTCTTAGCCTTAGCCGAGTAACCCAGCTCTGATAGCCAACTGACAATGAGGTAATTTTCTTCCAAGCTAAATCCTTCTGTGTGAAGCTGAATGGATGGACTGCCTTTCTTTGTGAGTTGAAGTGCTCCATCGTCCATATACCACCAAGCAATGCCTTCAAGCGTGAGCTGATCCAGCCAGAAATGTGTCCAAGCGAGCCACGGAAATCTACTGTGCGGATTTGGAAAGGAGATAGAGCCGTCTCCGAGCAGCGTTCCGTAGACGAGGCCCAAGTTGGTTGTGGATATATCGCCGCACTCATCAATGAAGTTTTCAGTTCGCTGCGTCCAAACGCCGTGTTGCCCTTCGTAAGGATGCTTTTTCCAATACGAGAGAATCCCTTCAATGCCATAACCTTTTCGTCGCATAAAGGAAGGGACTTCGAGCCGTGCCCCGCATCCGCAGGCACACCACGGTCGATGGGGTTCCACTTTGTCGAGAACGGTGCTAAGGCGGTAAGGCTTTTTCCCGAACGAGTTTCCTTTAAACTGATGGCCACTGACGAATCGACAGGTGCGTCCATCGGTGCCGAACTTAAAGATGGAGGTACCGCATCCGCATTCGCAGGGGATAGTATCCTCATTCCTTCTTTTACGTTCCCTGCCGCTACCCATCCAGTTTCGGTTCTAATCAAATGATTATCAGTACATTTGATCTTAGATCGATCTGTCTCAATAGTATAGGTTTGGCGTTTGCCTTGGTCGAATCGCCTAGTGACTTTCTTATACTCCCAAGTCGCCAATTTTTCGTTATAGCTCAGGACTCTAGTGCCTACGATATTTGGATCGTCAATTCTAAGGTTGCCAAATTCCGTCGTAATTTGCGTATCGCCCGTTAAGCATTCGTCAATAACATAGACCTTGTACCGGCACTGAACAGGCGCAAACTGCGATCGCTCGATTAGCTCACGAATATTATCGACGCCGGTATTGCTGGCCGCGTCAATTTCGACAATGTCTAACGCGCTGCCGCGATTGACCGCCTGGCAGACGTCGCATTGGCCGCAGGGCTCTGGCGTTGGCACGGCGGCACTCAGGCAGTTGAGTGACTTGGCTAAGATGCGGGCGCTGGAGGTTTTGCCTGTGCCGCGCGGCCCACAAAATAAGTAGGCTGGGGCAATGCGGTTTTGCTGTAAGGCGTGGGTGAGGGTGTCGGCGATCGCACCTTGACCCACAAGTTGGGCAAACGTTTGCGGTCGATACTTATGATGAAGCGGTTCGTACAAGCGAGCTAACCCATTGCAGCAGTGCTACTAAGATATCGTCTTCGCTAATTGAATGGGTGTGTAGCTTGATGAAGGGTTACCTATCTGCAAATTGCCAGTAATATAGGTGGCGGCTTCGCTGGCTTCGGTTGGCTGATGTTGCTGGCGCAGTTGCCTGGCAGCCAAAATAGCTGGTGAAACAACAGGCTGTGAACTGGCTGACGTATTCTCTACCCAGCAGCCATTTAAGTAGGCTTCGACTAGCTGAGCAAACAAAAGCTGAAGCGATCTCGGCAAATCGATCATAATTTCTGCCTGAGTAGCGTAATTATCGACTAATCGGCCCATTGCCTGCATGAGCAAGCGGCTGTCCTCTGGGCTGGTAGGATAAGCGTCCTTAAGCGCCTGCCAGCGAGCTTCAAAAGCTTTGATTCCTGTGAGCATTATCATAATTTTGCAGCCTGTAGAAAAGAGATGGTAAGCGGCGGGCCTAGCCAGTAAAACTGACCCTCGCTATTGATGTATTCTGCAACGGACATCTTTGTCCGGAACCTCCATCCCTGTAGAATCACTGAAATTAGCGGCTTTCAGCGAAAGTGCTGACTTCTACTTCTGCGCCCACATCAACGCTCAAACGCTCAGCAGCGCTACCCCGATTGCAGGCAATTTCTAGCCAACCATGGCTGCCGACAAGGGCACTTAGCGCTTGGTCAGCCACATCACTATAGGTTTGCACGCCTAAGATAGGAGGGTCGGTGAACGGTTGCACACGCGCCCGCCACGCTTTGCCCTGAACAACCTGCTCGGGAATGTTGGTAATCAAGTTGCCGAAGGTATCTATATGTTGAACGCTGCCTTTGCAGCCGTCAGCAAAGTAAGTGAGCGGCAAAAGTGCGGGCGTGACTAAGGTGGTGGGATCGATGCGATCGCCTAACTCAAAAATAGAAACGCCCCGAGCCAAATGCGCTGCCGCTGGTGCAAAAATATCTCTACCGTGGAACGTACGGCTCGGCTTTGGCACTCGCCAATAATCGGGGTTGGTCAGTGCGATCGCCGCGATCACCGTCTCTTTTTGCAATACGCCGCTAAACAAGCCATTGTCTGGGCCAACCAAAAAGCCGTTTTGGCATTGGAGTGCGATCGCCCGGCGATCCGAGCCCACCCCAGGATCAACCACCGCCAAATGAACCGTACCGGCTGGGAAATAGGGATAGGCCACCATTAAATGAAATCTAGCCGCTAGAATACTTTGAGGGGCTACCGTATGTGTCAAATCACACGTGGGTGCTTGAGCCGCAATCGAGGCAACTACCCCCTTCATCACTGCTACATAGGTGTCTTCGTAGCCAAAATCGCTGAGTATAGTAATCATTGAAATAGGCTTTCTTGCTTCTTTAAAAGAGAGCTAGTACTATTTGATACCGCTATGCTGTGATAGCGATCATTGATTGTACGTAAGAACCTAACCTTTAATATGTACCAAGTGTATTTAATATGTCATCGAATCAGCCTGCTCCGGGTCATAACGTTCTCGAAAAGCGCGTTCAGACTCTTGCCCTTGCAGATATCGATAGGCATGTTTTTATATGCGCTGACCAGACCAAACCCAAATGTTGTGATAGAGAAGCGAGCCTAGTCGCCTGGAATTATCTGAAGCAGCGCCTCAAAGCCCTGAAGCTAACAATTCCAGTTAACGAACACGCCACCTTCATTCTCAGAACAAAGGCAAACTGCTTAAAGGTGTGTCAAAAAGGGCCAATCCTGCTGGTTTATCCAGACGGAACCTGGTACCACAGCGCCACCCCAGCAGTGATTGAGCGCATCATTCAAGAGCACTTAATCGGTGGAAAAGTTGTTGAAGACTACCTGTTTTTGCAACATTCGCTATCAGTCGATCATCAGTCATAGCGTCAGGATCTTGTTAGATTACAGGTGCTATCAACCGTGAGTGATGTTATTTATATTTTGGGAATACTTGATGCAATCAAAGCATGTCAGCATTCATGCGGTTGACGGATAAGGTTGATAGCCCTGATGGCTGGCCATACATTGCCCTACTAAATCTGATTTGTTTCATGTATCTACTTTCATAAGAACTACTTTTATAAAGATGATATTAAAGAAAACCTGATTAAAGAGAGCATCAAGTGAAGGCCAGTTGAATCAATTTCTCTTGAGGTAATCTCATTGAGGCTTCGTTCTTCTTGACCTTTAAAGTACGATCAGAGGATGTGCACAAACAAGTTACACCTGAAAAACGCACCGAACAAAACGCACCCAACAGAACGCAAAAGAGCAGTGCATACAGAATTCTCCATTAGAAACGAAAACGAGCGAGTGAGCATACACGGCATGAAAGAAGGCAACACAGGGGAACAGAAGAAGCTCTTACTCATTGATGATGATCCTAATCTCATCCTACTAGTAAAAGACTATCTGGAATTTCGGGGCTATCAGGTAATGACAGCAGGCAATGGCCGTGAGGCACTGTCTGCCCTAACTGACTTGTCACCCGACATGATTATCTGCGACGTCATGATGCCTGAAATGGACGGCTATGCATTTGTCGAACAAGTCCGTCAAGATCCGGGTAAAAGCTGGATTCCAATTCTGTTCCTTTCGGCAAAAGGTCAAAGCCAGGATCGGGTAAAAGGCTTAACCACTGGAGCCGATGTTTATATGGTAAAGCCTTTTGAACCAGAAGAGCTAGTCGCGCAGGTGGAGTCTTCGCTAAAACAGGCCACCCGTCTAATTCACCATCAAAATAAAGGGCCAAACTCCATCCCCACTATTCAGGTGCCATTTGACGTAGAGCTAACGCCAACCGAGCTGAAAGTGGTGCAGTTTGTAGCCCGAGGCATGGCGAACCGTCAAATTGCGGAAGAGCTAAAGGTCAGTCAGCGCACTATTGAAAGCCATGTCAGCAATATGCTAGGCAAGACGGGACTGCACAACCGCACCGAACTTGCGCGCTGGGCAGTCGAAAACAACAAGGCTTGAATCATGAGATGCTGAGCTATTAGCCATTAGAATCAGGCACAGCTCACATCTCAGATTCTTTGCTCAATAGTCCATAGGCTCTGATATAATGCTATTTCTTGCAAAAGCGGCTGGTACCAAACCGGCCTGTTCCAACTTATTGGAGTGCAAGTTTTGCTGGTGTAGCTCAGTTGGTAGAGCAGCTGATTTGTAATCAGCCGGTCGTCCGTTCGAGTCGGATCACCAGCTTCTTAAGTAAATTAATGATTTTGCAGTCCTCGTAAGGCTTACAAGCTTTACGGGGATTGCGTTTTGAGCTGTGTCTAAACAAAGCGAGACACAGCGCGATATGATGACGTTTCCCTAGGCTGTGACGCGCATCGGGTATCTCTGAAAAGGGCAGCTATAATCTCTAGCCGCTCGCAGACTGATGTTGGCCTTTTACAGCAGCAAGTACCGTTTTCTTCGATAGTCTCACGAGCAATTCGATGAAAGGGCTTGTACCTTGACATTACCTCACTTCACCGAAAATAAGATAGCCCTGGATCAAAGACATATTTTCAGGAATCTCATCGGTCGTTGAGATAGTTATCCAGTGCTTCTTATTCATGCGGTGGCCAGGAACAATTGATTTAAACTGAACTTAATTTCAACTTTGAATATCTCAACAGTGTTTAAACGTTGATGACGCTGTGTTCTACTCAAAAGTTGTCCTGTTCCTTTTCGATTCAAGATTGTTCAATTCTGCTTATTCGCGTGGCACTTCGTCACTACCGGGCATTTCCATCTCGTGGTGCTCGCCGTGATTCATCTGGCCCATGCTGGATTGTCCGATAGACATTAAACCCATCGAAACAGCTCCAGCCGTCAGCACACCCATTGAAACAAGACCGGCTGAAACGACTCCCATCGAAATAACACCAATCGAAATAATCCCATGGGAAATGATGCCAATTGATATAATCCCGTGAGAGGTCACACCCACGGCGACCACACCATGAGCACCAATGCCGAAGGAGAAAAACTTTTTTTTGGGCGGACGAACTGCCATAAGCCGATCTACGAGAGAGCCTTAGAAACCTAGCTCATAGAGTAGCCTTAATCAAAAGACAGTCTGTCGATTTTACAGAGACTAAGGCAATGGTACAAAGCCTGCTTGCTGAAGTAGCCTTGCGCCTTCTTGGGTCTTCAGTAGCTGGGCGTAGGCGGTGCCTGCTTGCTCGGCGGGCTGGCCGTCTTTGCGAATGATGACGTAGAGCGGACGGGTCAACGGATAGGCTTGGGATTGGAAGGCGGATAGGTTGAGCTGGTTGCGTTGGCTGGGGCAGTTTGCAGGCGCTACATAGGGTTGCTGATAGGGGGGAACAAGCTGCCCGCCTTCAGCGCCGATGGGCAAGGGAGCGACGGTGCATTGGCCGACGACTTCTGGGGCGGAGGCGAAGTAGATGGCTCCGGGGTTGTCGCTGACGAAGCGGAGGGCTGCGGTGGTGGTGGAAAGCCTTTGGGTATTGGGGGTGAAGGGTTGACCTGCAAGGACGGTTTCTTGGAAGAATTGGACGGTGCCGCCGTCGTTGCTGCGTGAGGCGGGGACGATGGCAAGGTTAGGGCCGCCGACTTGGCTCCAGTTGGTGATTTGGCCGGTGTAGATGCCTTTGATTTGATTGAGTGTGAGGCCGGGGATGGAGAGATTGGGGTTGGTGGCGATCGCAACCCCCTCCATCGCCACCGGAATTTCTTCCAAAGCAAAGCCTGCTGCTTGAGCCTGCTGTTTTTCAGCTTCCTCTAAGGGCCGCGACGACTGGGCAAAATCCAGCTCACCTGCAATCAATTTGGCAATGCCATCACTAGAGCCAGAAGCGTCTCGATACTCTAGCTTAAAGTTTGGCAGAGCGCCCCCAATCACCGGATCTGCTACGCCTCTGAGCGGAGCCCAGGTCGTGCTACCGCCATAAGTAAATCGACCGCTCGGCACGTTGGTGACATCGCTAAATCCTGCCCCTGCCGATCCGCCGCCTGCCGATCCGCCATCGCTGTTGTTCTGTGTGGTCTCTAAGGTCGGAGACCCCTCGCCTAGCTGAAGCAATCCGCTATCTTTTAACCACCAGGCCGCACCGCCGATGATTGCCGCTGTGATCGCTAAAGTAACTATTAACGCTGACGTTTCGTTGTTAGATTTACTCATGGCACAAGTTTTAATACAGCGCAATCCTGTTACGCAGAGCAGTCATTCCTAAACTACCCATCTAAAACACTTGATTCCATCCGTAAATGGAATACTCTGTCCAAATGCCGTTTTGCCAGTAAGGATCGTTTTCTATGAGCTGGCGTACGGTGGCTTCGCTGTCGGCTTCGTAGGTGCCAAATACTTTGGTGTTATCTGTAGTCGGGCCAAGGGCGGTGAGAATGCCTTTGGCTTTTTGCTCGGTGAGTCCTTTGAGGTGGGCTTCGCGGTAAGGCGATCTCAACTCCAAAGCGTTCTCGCAATAGCTGCCCCACATCACAAACTTTGCCATGGTGATTTTTGCCAGGGTGTCTTCGCTATCCATCAAATCACACAATCTCAAACTCTACGCCGTAGGTTTGTAAAAGGTCGCAAGTGGTGTGATCGACTACGTTGGTATCGCTGAGTTCCAGATTGTAAAAATTGACGGTGTCATCGTCAAAGTAAGGCCCCGCGTGCCAGGTGCCCACTTCCAGTTTGACAAAGCAGTCGCCTGGAATTTTAAAGACTTGAATAGCTTCTAAGGGAGGCTGAGGCTGTTCGCCAGGCGGCGCGACGCCCAAAAACCACTCGCGCCCATCTAAAGATCCCAGACATTGAGTGCAGGAACCGTGCCGCGTAATGTGATGAAATCTTCTGCCGCGCTGATGGAGCTGCATGATATAAAACCGGGGGATGCCGCTGCGCAAGTCGAGCTGCGCGTCTTGCGGATTAAAGGGGACGTTGTCTGGCTGAGGTACGATCAGTTGGCCGCAGGGTCTGAACGATTCGGGGGTGATGGGAACGGCCTTGATCGGCTGGGCGGCGACGGGCTGGGCGGTGGTGGGCTGGGCAGAGATAGGGGAGCTAACCAAAATAGTCACCAAAAATAGTCACAAAGTTATAAGAATCCGGGCTCATGCTATTTGCGGGTGAGCTGTATCATTCTAGAGAAATCGACTCGATCTTTCTAGCGACTTTCTCACCCTATCTCTCAAAAGCGATTTTCTATGGACGACAAACTCATGCTGATGATTCCGGGCCCCACCCCGGTTCCCGAAAAAGTATTGCTGGCAATGGCCAAGCACCCGATTGGGCATCGCAGCGGCGAATTTAGTCAGATTATTGCTGAGACGAATGCTGGCTTGCAGTGGCTTTTTCAAACTAAGAATCCAGTACTGGCGCTCTGTGCTAGCGGCACTGGTACGATTGAAGCGGCGATTATCAATTTTTTGAGTGCGGGCGATCGCGTCATCGTTGGCAGTAATGGCAAGTTTGGCGAGCGCTGGGCGCAAATTGCCAAAGCCTATGGCCTGGATGTACAGGTCGTCAGCGCCGAATGGGGTGTGCCGCTAGATCCGGATGCGATCGCCAAAGAACTGAAGGCCGATAAAGCCACCAAAGCTGTCATTATTACTCACAGCGAAACCTCTACAGGCGTCCTCAATGACCTGGAAGCAATCAATAAAGTAGTGAAAGCCAACAGCGACGCGCTGATTATTGTCGATGCGGTCACCAGCCTGGGTTCGTACAATATTCCGGTAGATGACTGGGGCATTGATGTGATCGGCTCCGGTTCGCAAAAAGGCTTTATGCTGCCGCCTGGCTTGGGCTTTGTCACCGCTAGCGATAAAGCTTGGGCGTCGTACGAAACAGCAACCCTGCCCAAGTTCTACCTCGACCTGGGTAAATATCGTAAAGCGGCTGCCAAAGACAGTACGCCGTTTACGCCGCCGGTGAATCTTTACTTCGGCATGAAAGTGGCTCTGGAAATGATGAAGGCCGAAGGGCTAGACAGCATTTTCGCTCGTCATACGCGCCATAAAGAAGCTGCCCGCGCCGCCATGAAAGCGCTCGGGTTGCCGCTATTTGCACCTGACAGCAACGCCAGCCCCGCAGTGACGTCCGTAGTGCCCGATGGCGTCGATGCCGAGAAGATTCGCTCGGTGATGAAGAACCGGTTTGATATTGCCCTGGCAGGCGGGCAAGACCATATGAAGGGCAAGATGTTTCGGATGGGGCATTTGGGCTTTGTGAGCGATCGCGACATCCTCTGTGCCATCAGCGCCCTGGAAGCCACCCTGCAAGAATTGGGCCACAAAACGCCTGATAGTGGTGTGGTGGCTGCAAGCGAACGATTGCGCCAGGGCTAAACCTGCTAAAAACAGCAATAGAGAGTGGTAAAGCTCTGAAGTAATGAGTTTTACCGCCCTTTGCTTATGAAATCTGTCCAGTCGCGAGAGGTATAACTAGGCGTAGGCATTAGCGAAGGCGGTTTGGCATGGCAAATTACCAATGAGGTTCCTGACGAATTTGCTCAGCAGTTGAAGCCATTCTCACCAGCATTGATCCGTTAACCGGAAAAATTACAGCTTTGTTCAGGCCAAGAACGCATACTTGGACTGAACACTTCAACCTTAAAGAAGGCCATATCTTCGGGTTAACAGCTATTGGTTGCACAACCGGCTTTTGCTGAAGCTAAACGAACCCAGCCGTGCCCAGATAAGGCAGGCCCTAGCCTTGCAAGAAATTTACCCAAACGGTCTTTAACCCCTCAGCACTTCTCTAAAGCTATTAGTGGCCTACACCAACTGCTCATCAACGGCTTTCAATAGCCGTCGCATGGGCACTTCTGTGTCCGCCGAGTGGTGAATGAGTTTATAGCCTACGTCATGAATGGCCGTAGACAGCAGATAGTTGTTCAACAGTACCTGTAACTCTTGATCTGTTTTGGGCAAAAAGTCGGCGGCGCTAGCGGTCTTTAGATAGGCCGAGAGGAAGGCGGCGCTGACCCACTGCTCCCAAAAGCCTGCCCACTGCTGCATGACGTCGGCTTGCTCGGGCCGGATGGCACCACTTTCGACCTCGTTTTGATAGCCGATGACCGCCGCATAGTGAATCGATTGCAGCATATAGGCGACGTCATGTAGGGGCGATCGCTTAATTCTTCTTTCACTAACCGTTCGATTGGCTTCCCCCTCAAAGTCAATCAGCACGAAGTCTTTACCGGTGTACAGCACTTGTCCAAGGTGATAGTCGCCGTGATAGCGCGTGCGCAGCGCCGTAATTTTGCACTCTAAAATCTGCTTGAACCGGTCAAGGTAAATATCTTGATAGCTCATAATCGAGCGAGCGAGGGGAAACAGCTCTGGCTTGAGCAGCCCATTGGGCTTGCCCATTTCGTCTTTGAGCAAGCGGAAAACCTGCCCGGTCAAGTTGCGGTTGTGCTGGTAGATAGAGCGCTGATAAAAGCTGCTAAAAGGCTCGGGGGCAAAGGCCGTATTCGTCGGGTCGGCAGTCAGCGCAATATGAAACTCTGCTGTGGTTTGGCCTAAAAGCTGCATGTTGGCCAGGTAAGTGCCCATCAAGTGGTTAGCTAAATGCTTGGTCTCACTGTAGTAGTCATATTCTGCTTGCAGCGTTAGTAAAGGGGCTAGCAAAGGGGGGCCTTCATCGTTATCAGAAGATTGCACGCCCACCTGGTCGAAGTAGCTACGAATATTGTCAAGCGAATATTCCCAAGCGCTTTGGGCTTCTGGAATGAACGCTTGCAGCACGCCAACGGTGGCTGACTGGTTACGCGACTTCTTGTAGTCGAAATAACCCACTACTTTATTAAAGTTGTTAAACTGCTGATATTTAGTCAGAAACTGACGAATTTCTAAGTCTGCATTAACGCCTGATTCTAACCGGCGGAAGAACTTTAAAATAAGACTAGAGCCGCTGCCTAGCTCGTCATCAGAATAGATTACTGAGCTGTTATTGTACTCTCCTAACAAGGGTTCAGATTGAGTGGGCAGTTTGGCTTCATCGTCTGAGAGCAGCGCATGGGTTAGCAGCTTACCAGCAGACCCTTCGTAGGTGCCGTTACGAAAGGTGGTTTCTAGCAGGGCATTGAGGAAGTCTTTGTCTGCGATCGCATCATAAAGCACCCCAATCTCGCCTTCATCCGGCCCATTTCCCGGCTGCTTTAGCCTCGCCATCAGCATCGGCGAAGCTTCATTAAGTAACTGCTGCGCCGCCTCATCAAACGCATAGCTAATGAACAATGGATAAGTTGCCGGATCGCCCTGCTTGTAATCAACCCGCAGACACACCATGTAGGTATCACTATCCGGTATCGCCATGCATTCTGTTAGTTCAGACGATCGCACCTTCTCAGGATCGTTTCCTAACCACTTGCGCTCAGTCAAATAAGTCGTGATCAAAGTCGTCAGAATCTCCCGCTGCGCCGCAGAGAATATCGCCTCCCACTGGGTTAGCTCGATAGTCGGCACCTTCGATGGCAGCAAAGAAGGCACAGCGTTAGGCTTGAGGGCAAACCAGTAAAAAGCATACGGGCTGAGGCTAATGAAGTAGCTACCCTCATCGCCGACCGGGGGAAACTCTGTGCGGCCAAAGATCTCTACCAGCAGCCGCCCTTTAAACAAAGACAAATCGAGATGCACGCCCTGAACAAATCGCGATAGATTAGCGACGACTAGAATTTCTTCGTCTTCGTAGGTGCGGGTAAAGGCTAGCACTTTGCGGTTATCTACACTCAGCAGGTGAAAGTCTCCCCAGCCAAATGCCTGATAGCGTTTGCGGGTTGAAATCAGGCGCTTTGTCCAGTTCAGCAGTGAGTTTGGCGTCGCCCGCTGCGCTTCAACGTTAATTGTCGTGTAGTGATACTCCGAATCGACAATCAGCGGTAGATATAGCTTGTGAGGGTTGGCAGGGCTAAAGCCTGCGTTGCGATCGGGGCTCCATTGCATTGGGGTGCGTACACCGTTGCGATCGCCCAAATACACATTATCGCCCATCCCAATCTCATCGCCGTAATACAGCACGGGCGTCCCTGGCAGCGATAGCAATAGACCATTTAACAGCTCAATTTGCCGGCGGTCATTCTCCAGCAGCGGCACCAGCCGTCGTCGAATCCCCAGGTTAATCCGCATCTCCTGGTCTTGGGCATACACCCGGTACATATAGTCCCGGTCTTCATCAGTAACCATCTCTAGCGTCAGCTCATCGTGGTTCCGCAAAAACAGGCCCCACTGACAATTTTCCGGAATCTCCGGCGTCTGCTGCAAAATGTCGATAATCGGGAAATTGTCTTCCATCCGCAGCGACATAAACAGCCGTGGCATCAGCGGGAAGTGGAAGTTCATATGGCACTCATCGCCGTCGCCATAGTAGGCCGCCGCGTCCTCTGGCCACTGGTTCGCCTCTGCTAGCAGCATCCGACCCTCATGGCGATCGTCCACATACTTCCGCATTTTTTTCAAGAAGTCATGGGTTTCATCCAAGTTTTCGCAGTTAGTGCCCTCACGCTCGTACAGATAAGGCACCGCGTCCATCCGCAGGCCGTCTACGCCTAGCTCCAGCCAAAAATCGAGCACATCAAACACCGCCTGCTGCACGACCGGATTGTCGTAGTTCAAGTCGGGCTGGTGCGAGTAAAACCGGTGCCAATAGTAAGCCTTGGCCACCGGATCCCAAGTCCAGTTAGAGGTCTCAAAATCCTGGAAGATAATCCGCGTCCCTTTGTACTTATCTGCATCGTCGCTCCAGACATAAAAATCGCGCTCGGGGCTACCTGCTGGGGCCATGCGTGCTCGCTGGAACCAGGGATGCTGGTCAGAGGTGTGGTTGACAATCAGCTCAATGATCACGCGAATATCGCGCTGGTGAGCGGCCGCCATAAATTCTTTGAAGTCGTCTAGCGTCCCATAAATAGGATTGACCGACATGTAATCAGAAATATCGTAGCCATCGTCCCGCAGGGGCGAAGGGAAAAATGGCAAAATCCACAGGGCCGTGACCCCTAGCTCTTGTAGATAATCTAGCCTTTCGGTCAATCCTCTGAAGTCGCCGATGCCGTCACCGTTACTATCGGCAAAGGCTCTGACGGGCACTTCATAAATAATGGCATTTTTGAACCAGAGTGGGCTGTTATCTAGGGCCATAAAAGGTCGATGTGGTTGCTACAGATATATAAGTTAAGCGCAATCTTGCCAGATTATGGCAAACCCGTCAGCAGTTTGTCTTACAAAAGATAGAAATTTCGCGCCTTCGTCATCAAAAAATGAAAAAGGAAACCGCCATCGCAATCTCCTTTGAGTATCACTATTCAAAATTAATGAAAAGGGGCTAAAAAAGGCGCAAAAGCATAGACTGCTGCGGTTTCCACAGACGGCTGACTAACTTGACGACGCGGGCGATCGCCTCTGCGAGATCTCCCCGCCATTTTGTACTCATTACTACTTCTGCCGTACTTAGTCGCAACACCCATTAACCTTCTTTCGGCAGTGCTAGCCAATGCTTTCTTTGCAGCGATAATTTCATTAGAGGCCGCATCCGTCTTAGCAAACACTGTATCGTAGGCTTCTATTTGCTGGCGCAGGCTCACGATCTGTTTTTCAAAAGCTACTGTGGTCATACCATTACCCAATATACAGCTTGGCATCGATTGTTTTCATATCTAGCAGCCGACCTTCGGACTTAGTCAGACTTCTAGATACTTTTTTACGTCTGGCCACGAAGATATCTCCTAATATTTTTATGATATTGAACAAAAAACAACAGATTTGTTCTGCCATTGGGTGGCAATCGTTCTGTTGGTCTATTGGAGCGATGGCTGAGTGATCTGGCAGTTAGAAAGTAGAATTCCTGATGATATGCGATCGCTCACTTGGTACGAATTGTGGCGTATAAAGCCCAACCAAGCCTGTTTTCCCGCTGACTGAGACAGTTGCAGTGGCGAAGCTGTTGGTGCAGAGACATAGCAAGGCGGAAAGCAGGCAGAAGGTACTTGAGGAAGATCTATTTGAGCTGCGATCGCCCCAAGGCTGTTTCATTCTAAAGAGCTGCTTGAGGGCATCTAGCCCAAACTAACAGCACCACTGAGCTTGAGCTATGTTTGTGAAACCATTATCTCGGAAAACATTGAGCGCGAAGTTACGAGCGACTGTAAAGTTCTGCGGTAGTTGATGCATCCGAAGGCGTGAGGCATCTTCACCTTGAGTAACATCACGCACATAGTGAACTTTGTTCTCCACGTTCCAATAGCCTCGAATTCTGTTGGCAGATGAGATTCCTGAAAATATGCTCTTTGATCTAGTCTATAAATCGTACGAGCTAGTAGTGAGTAAGCTAACCAAAAAGCACAGCGTTCGCCTTCAGGCCAGATAATTTGTTGAACTTATCAACTGTTTGCGCTTAACGAGGTGCGTCTGGTAGCAGATATCTATCGTAGTTCAGGTGCGAGTCAGGGCAACCAAACACGATCGTTAGCTCTTTGGCGCCTGTTTTGCATAGCTGATGCGCATAGCCTTCTGGAATAACAAAGCTATCGCCAGCGCGCACTGTAATACTCTTCCAGTCTTGCGAATTAACTTTGCCGTTTGTAGTTTTGCCAAAAAACAAAATGCCTTCCCCTTCTACGATCGCATAATCTTCGTCACCTTCAGTGTGAAAATGACAGCTCACCTGTGCTGGAATCGCCGCAACATGAGTTCTATAGCTGCCATCCCCCGAAATTTCGCCATGTCGAATGTTCACCGCCCGATCGGGTTTTGCTTGGCTAAGGGAGGTTTGCCACTGCAAGCGCTCGACGCCGAGACTAAACCCATCAGCCTTGAATTTTATAATCTGAGCGTTTTCCTCGCGCAGTGATAGCGCTACGTCTTTCGCAGTCATGAGTCCACGTTTTTACAATGCTCATTTTTACAATGCTCAAAGGCAAAGCCCCACAAGCTGTAAAGACCTGTGGGGCAGCGGTTCCTATTAATACCCCCAAGGGAATTCGAATCCCTGTCGCCTCCGTGAAAGGGAGGTGTCCTAGGCCTCTAGACGATGGGGGCCTGGTGCGTTTGAACCTTTATAAGGGTACCTGCTATTCGCACGCTGTGTCAAACCCGTCAGGTATCTTTTTCTAATTTTTCTTGAGGGTAAGGCAGGTATAACGAAAAAACAGTACTTAAAACAGTGGTTAGAACGTCTAAGCCAGCCGTTTTGAGTTGCGCAAACGGATTAGCTGCCGTCGCATCGCCGGAGAAGCTTGACCGACGTCCTTAAGCTCTTGTATGGCGACCTGACTCTCTAACGCTTCTAGGTACTCGTCACTGCCATAGGCAAAGGCATCAACGAGCGTTTCTACAAGCTCTTCTCGATTGGCCATCGTTAAATCTTCCTCAATGATGCGAAACTTGAGGCGCACTTCACATTCGTAAATACCGACATCACTATTAGGTAAAGCTCGATTTGTTGAACTGTCCATATCTTAAAGTTGAGTTCCGCAGGCTATGTAAATTTAAAGAATTCGGCAGACCCTTAAAGCAGATAGCTGAGAATGTGTCTGAAGGCGAATACGCCTTGCCAATAATCAGACTATCTGAGTAATTATTGAATTCCCTCAATCTCTTTTGAGATAACACCTTAAGAAGTTGATATAAGAGGCTCTCTCCTAACATTCCTACGGTATCAATTTTGTTCAATACATCAAAGGGAAATGGCTTCCATAAAAGGTCACTAACTGACGTTTTTATACCAGCAATTTCTGTCATATGTAGAGGAGTTTGCGACAGATTAGATATCTACAATACATTGCTAAGAATCGTCAAGAACGCATTGGCTTTGACCTCGAACAACAATTGAGAAACAGGTTTAAGCCAACAATTATACAGATATTTTTTGTTTTACTGATTCAATAAACTTCGCCTAGAAAAGTTGGACATTTGAAACATAAAGTGCAATTGTTGGCCAATAAGCCACAAGCCTCCATAATACAGGGACTTACACAGCGTAAGGAGCATTCTGAATTCATCAATAGCGTTTGTATATACGTACATTCTGGCATTCTTTTTTGTAAAGCTATTGTAAATCTACGCTGAAGTAGGCTTGTTGAAAGGGTTAAAAGAGTTCGTGCCGAACGAATTTGCTTTCGATATTGCTGAGTAGGAAAGGATTAAAATAATTGATTTACACCAGGGAACTTAATTGCTCTGTTTAGGTCAACGCTCAAAATTCCATGCAAAAGTTGACTTAACACCACCCCGCTAGTTCAATAGACTTTATCGGTAATAGTGTGAATAACAGAAATAGGCATCCCTTATCCTGAGCTTTTCCTTTTAAGCGATCGCTTCCAGCTTATTGACTTGTCCTCGACGATGACTCATCCGAAAGTTA
>JBAQZP010000075.1:0-15425 GCA_049791095.1 Phormidesmis sp. | reverse complement strand
ATCCGTTCCCATTGGTCATCGCGCAGGGCATATCGTCGAGTTGTCATCGTTCCTTTTTGATGTCAGCATCTTTATGATAAAAACGCCTGACGATTTTTTCGTCCCCCTAATTGATGACACGCCCTAGTTGGATTTAAGATAGCTCGGCTGCTGACGAAGATTGCAATAATGCCGATGGCGGTGGCCACCCAGCCGATTTCCTTAAACTCATCGGGTAAAAAGACTAAACAGAGCACGCCAATCGCCAGACAAATCACTGAGGCATCAGCAGCAATACCGCGCCACCAGTAAGGAGAGACGTTGGTAGTAAAGAAGATATTGTGGCCTAGCAGGTAGATACTAAACATCAATAGGCCAAAGCCAATTAACTTGATCAAGGTACGCATAGCAAGATAGGAGTGTGAGTGTTCAAGCAGGATCTCTATGACCTAGAACACCCAATTCGTATAGTACCGAAACACTCTAAATCGCTTATTCGGTGCGCTTATCTATATATTGAAGGTCATGGATCTTTGCGCTGCGCTCATGCCGCCGCGCTAACTTATGACTGCCTTATGACTGCGAACTCTCAAACTGTTGATCAGGCCAGCTCTTCGAGTGCGCCTCAGACCTTTTATCCACCTAAGCAGCGCCCTCTAATGACGCGGCTGATACAGAGCATTTCCTATCCGCTGGCCCGGCTGCTCTATCAATTTCGGATATCCATTTCTGAGGAGAGTGTGGGCCGGGTGCGAGCGGTTGAGGATGCTCGCCTGGTGTTTGTATGCAACCATCCCACAATGGAAGATGGCATTAGTTTATTTGTGCTGTCGGCGCGGCTGGGTCAGCTATTTCACTATGTGGTGGCCCATGAATCTTTTAAGGGGCTGATGGGTTGGTTTATTCAACGGCTGGGCTGCTATTCTATCCGACGGGGAATGGGCGATCGCGCCAGCATTAGCCAAACCTTAGGACTGCTAAAAGAGCCTCGCTGTCGGCTGGTGATTTTTCCTGAAGGGGGCTGCTCTTACCAAAACGATACGATCATGCCTTTTCGCACGGGGGCGATTCAGCTACCGATGTCCGTGCTGGCTCAGCTCGCCAAAAAAGCGTCTAAAGACAGTCCTGAGCAGATACCCGACTTTTATATCGTGCCGCTCAGCCTGAAGTATCGCTACTTACAGCCGGTACAGCGGGTGATTGAATCAACCTTATCCCGGCTAGAAACTGAGCTGAATGTCGTCACGTCCGTAGCCGATGAGTACCAGCGGCTGCGTCAGGTGGCTCACCAGGTGATCTTACAGATCGAAACTGAGGCTGGCTTGCCCCATGAAGGCGCTTTGGATTGGAATGAACGAATTAGCCGACTGAGGCAATTTTTTATCCAAAAGTGTGAAGCTGCTTTGAATATAGAGCCAAACTTGAACCTCCCTATTCGCGAGCGCGTCTATAAGGTACAGGCGCTCTTGGAAGAGGCCGAAGAAGCCTCGGAAAGTGAGGGTGCTCGTTCCGATCAGCGCGAGCTGATTGAGCGTAAAGAGGTTTATTGGGATACGGTGCGTCTATTGAACTTTGATGCTATTTACGACGGCTACGTGGCCGAATCGCCGACTGCGGAGCGTTTTTTGGATACGCTGATTCGCCTGGAGCGGGAGGTATTTCACTTAGAACATGCCCAGCCTAAGGCACCTCGAAAGGCATGTTTTTATGTCGGCAAACCGGTTAATTTAAAGGATTATTTGATTGACTATCAGCGCGATCGCTCAGGCACTATCGAGTCACTAGCCAAATCGCTGCATCAAACCATGCAGTCTAATCTTGACCGGATGAATGACAAGCTGAAGGTGTAGTTTGGCGATCTTCCTTTGTAAGTGATCGCGATCTTATATAAATCTACCTACATAGTTCTAGGATTTATCAAAGTTGATACTTCATACTAAAAATAATTTCCGGATTATGGGCTGCCAGCCGGGGCAATTGCAAACACATATCTGCACGCTGCACTTCTTGTTTAACCTATGACTCGTTCGCCCTACAGAGAAAATCAACAGTGGCCCTTTGGGACAGAGGCGGGTTCAAATCGGCTATGGCCATTTTCCCATCAAGAGGCACTAGACAACTTTTCTGAAAGTCGCTTGCAGCACCGACTAAAGCATCCGGTGAAGCGCGATCGCAATTTCCTTAAACTAATTCGACGCAAGCGAGCCCAGCCCAGCCGACTAAACCAGCGGTTGAACAGTGAGTATTTTCGTCAGCGGCTATGGCGTAGAACATTAGTCGCTTCTATTGTGGGCGTTAGCTTAGGGACAGCGGCTTGGGGAACGCTGTTCGTCAATCAGCGCGTAACCTTAGGGGGTGTACCTTACCCAGTGGTGCAAACGTTCTGGTACGACAAAGCGGCGAGAGATGCTTACTTTGGCGGCGATCGCCAGGCGCTCCACGAGCGTTTAACTGAGCTGTCGGTAGAAGAAAAAATCAAAGCCTACTATAAACCTGATTTCAAGAACGAAAACGAGCTAGATCTGTATATTCATCAGGTGATGTACAATCGCACGGGTTACGTAGGTGAAGCCTATCAGGTGAATGACCACGGCCGTCTGTCTGTCAGGCCCTACGACACCCCACTGCCATAGAGCTGCCGGTTGGAAGAACCTTTGAAAAAACTAAAAACTTGTGAAGTGCCACCGCTGCTGAAGCCAGGTGATTTGCTGTACGTGATTGCACCAAGCGGGGGCCTGCAATCGTCGGAGAAATTCCAAGCAGGTATGGCAGTATGGCAGCAGCGAGGTTACCATTTGCACCTGTGCGATGGCTATGATGACTGCTGGGGTTATCTAGCGGGTAAAGACGAGCGGCGACGACAGCAGCTTTTAAGCGCGCTGAGCAATCCTGAATGTAAAGGTATTTTGTGTGCTCGCGGTGGCTACGGGGGAACCCGCCTGCTAGAAGGCTGGACTTGGCCTAAGATGACGGACGCTGCCTATGTACCGAAGTGGCTGATTGGCTTTTCAGATATTACTAGCCTGCTATGGAGCCTCAGTAAGCAGGGAGTTTCGGGCGTTCATGGCCCCGTGCTGACGACGTTGGCTGACGAACCGGCCAGGTCGATCGCGCGGCTGTTTGACTGGGTAGAAAAGCGCCAGATTGCGCCTTTGACCGGGCGAGGTTGGGCGGGCAGGGGCGGCACGGCTGAAGGGGTTCTGCTGCCGGGAAACCTGTGTGTAGCAACGCATTTGCTGGGGACACCTGCTGAGCCCGATTTAACGAACGTAATTCTGGCGTTTGAGGATGTGGGTGAAGCGCCCTATCGCCTAGATAGAATGCTGACGCAGTGGCGGGCATCCGGGAAGCTGGCACGGGTTGGTGGCATTGCCCTGGGGCGTTTTAGCGGATGGGAGCCGACGAAGCCAGGGGCGACGCTCAGTGTAGATGAGGTGATGCGCGATCGCCTCAGCAGCCTAAACATCCCCATAGTTTCTCAACTCCCATTTGGCCACGATGGCGAAAATGCCGCACTGCCGGTAGGGTTACCCGTGCGGTTAAATGCAGAGACAGGACAGCTATCCTGGCTGTGAGTGCAGGCGGCTGATAAGAGCAGCAAGTTAAATGATTTAAGGAAGCGGACGCTTAGCAAGAGTGCCTGTATAAAATAAAGACAATCCTTTCTTTTGGTCGCTGTGGTTCCTCTCAATGATGACAATCCTACTACGCTCACCCCGATAGTGGTTTATGGTTTAATCGCGCTCAATGTTGTTATTTTTCTTTATGAGTTTTCTTTAAGCGATCAAGCCCTACAGCAATTTTTTAACGTCTGGGCGATTGTGCCCGCCGAGCTATCGGCGGCTTTTTCAGGGGGCCGCTCAGCCCTGTCTACGGGGGCTGGCCAGGAATGGATCACGCTGATTTCTTCTCAGTTCTTGCATGGCGGCTTTCTACACCTGGGTGGCAACATGCTCTATCTGTGGGTATTTGGCAATAACATTGAAGATCAGCTAGGGCATGTAAAATTTCTGGTGTTTTATTTAGCTTGTGGTGCGCTAGCAGGGCTGTCTCAGTGGGTGATTGAGCCGGGCTCTGTCGTCCCGACCTTAGGTGCGAGCGGGGCGATCGCAGGCGTTATGGGCGCTTATATCATCCGCTTTCCACGGGCCAAAATTCTGACGCTGGTGCCCTTATTCATTATCATGACGACAATTCGGGTGCCTGCTGTCTTCTTTTTAGGCTTTTGGTTTGTGCAGCAGGCGTTTTATAGCGTGGCCAGTCTGGGGGCAGCGGCTGACATGGGTTCGGGCGGGGTTGCTTACTGGGCACACGCAGGCGGGTTTGTATTCGGTGTGGTTTTGGGGCCGCTGTTGGGGCTATTTGCAAATGGACGCGATCGGTATCGTTGGTAAGCGGCCATCCTTAACAAAAGAGATTTATTAGGAGACAGATAAAATGGCGAATGCTGTAGTTGAGTCTGAAGTGTATGAAGGCCAGTTTGGCCCCTTTGTGATTGATGAAAGCGATCGCCAAGAGGTTGTTTTATATCGGGCGGGGCTAGCGATCGCAGCTAGCAGTTTTGCAGTAGCGGTAGCCTATTTATTCTGGTTTGCCGATGGTGCAACCAACACAGCGCCTTGGATAGTGACGATTTGCTACGCAGTCATGTGGCTAGCGCTGGGCCTGAGCTTTTTTAAGATTCACATTTACTTGCGATCGCTGCACCGAGCTTTACAGGTTTTTTGGGCGATTGGTGGACTGGCAAGTTTAGCGATCGCGCTTTACTATCCCCAGCCGCTGGCGCTGACGGCCTACCAGCAGCCGCTGACGATTTTGGGCATTGGCTTCACCTTTGCAGCGCTCACCGGCATTTTTGTGAAGGAAGCCTTTTGTTTCAACCGGCTTGAAACGAAGTTTTTGGTGCTGCTAGTACCGGGGCTACTGCTGGGTCATATGGCAGGCTTGCTTTCGGTTGCGACAGAGCGCGGCATGTTGGGGGTTTGGGCCGTCCTGTTTGCTGTCTTTGCGTTGCGCAAAGTTATGCAGCCGATCCCACCTGACATCGGCGACAAAAGCGTCTTTGAATATTTAGAAAAGGAACGGCAGCAGGCCGCTTAGGGTGCGGTTTGGTTTAAAAGAGAGGCGATCGCATTCACAATATGCTGCGCACTGCCTCTAAAAAATGATCTGTCCAGGGTATCGACTGTATCCTGGGCGGTGTGATAGTGAGGATTGCGAAAGTTAGCGGTGTCGGAAACAAACACAGCCGGAATGTCTTGATTCCAAAAGGGAGCATGATCGCTGCGAAGCAAATCAGGAAAAAACTTCAGGGTCGGCTGCGGTATTGGCAAGCTGAGCACCAGCGGCCAGTTGCTTTGAGCCGATTGCATAAACGCGCCAATCAGCAAATCCGTTTTTTCTTGCAGACCTAAAACGGCCAAAAAATCGCCAGTTGTAGGCAAGTTAGGAATAGGCAGCCGGGCCGGATAGGTTTGACAGCCTTCTGTGCGGCAGGCATAGCCAACCATATCAAGAATCACAGCGCCCTTGACATCGCTGACGTCAGTTTCTTGGACAAAAGCCAGACTGCCAAGCAGGCCGCTGCCGTCGGGCTGCTGCTCTTCTTGATCAAAAAATACCAGCTTGAGCGTGGCGGGCGCGGGCGGCGCTGTTTGCGCAGAGAGTACGCGAGCGGTTTCGAGTAGGGTGGCGATCGCACTCCCGTTATCATCTGCGCCAGGCGAATTTACAACGGTGTCATAATGCGCGCCTAGCACAATTGCCCCTGCCGTCGGGTCACTGCCAGCAATCTCGGCAATGACGTTAACCCCCTCGCCCGCCGCAGTGCTATAGCGTTGCTCGGTCGGGGCAAGGCCATAGGTTGTAAGTTGAGTGACAAGGTAGCTGCGAGCGGCGGCTTTTTGCGCTGGCGTAACACGTGGCTGGGCCAGCGCTGCTACATGGCTCATAAGCTGCGCTTCGGTAACGCTGAGATCTAAGCTAGCGGGTAGGCTGCTGATTGTGAGGGCGGTAGGGGCCTGAGGAATAAAAGCGGCGATCAGTTTAGGAAGGGGATTGCCCCAAATGATGACTGACATCACTAGGGCTGCTAGCACAATGAAAACGCCGCCACTTTTGCCCATAAAACTGCTCTATTAATACCTGTTCGGTGAGGGTTATTTAGCCATGATACTCATCCAATGACTTAGCTGCTGACGTTCAGATCATGGCAAATAAAAAAGCAGGCTATCTCGTAAGACAGTCTGCTAAAGAGTTTGTAAATTTTAAAGTAGCGTTTTGAAACGTGTCTTAAAGTGCGCTCAGATTGAGAAAAGGCTTTAGAAGGTGCGCTCGTCTAGTTCTGGGCTGCTGTCCTTTTGCAGAAGCTTAGAGAGCTGCCCGCGAATGTCAGCGAGCTGCGGATTGTTTGTTTTTGGAATCACAACCAAACGCACTTCAATTTCTGAAACATTATCAATGCGCGTCGTTTTCTCCCAAACCTTACGCTCAGTGTCAGACTCAGACTCGTATTGGAAGGTCACTACATTGTGACCCACCTCCAAAATTTCGACATTCTTAAACCAGCCGCTGCTACTTTGAATGTAAAGCCAAATACCAGGCTTCCCGATCAATTCCCTCAGCTTCCCTTCCATTTAGTCTAAGTCCCAACTAGAAACTACGAAATTTAAAAGTTACTAAACCAGAAACCCTACATCTGTCTACCGACGTATTTTTCTGCCATCTATCTTAAATTATTTAAGAATCTTAGCACTATACGAAGTTTTGTATCGAGATAAGTCACATATCTCTTTAATAAAGTTAAAGAAAAGCGACGTTGTTCCCGATTGACCCATTATTCCCAAAGGGGTTTGAGTTTCAACTTAAGAGAGAAAAGAGACTGATAGCAAAGCTGGACAATGACTGATTAAGGGCTATATTTACAGCTCGCGTTCTCTATTGATGTATTTATACTTACTAAACGCCTTTAGATCTGACGCCTATGCCTGCCGATCGTGCATTAAATCTGACTGTATTGGGTGCTGGCGCTTGGGGGTCGGCACTGGCCAAGCTCGCTCGGCGTAATGGCCATCATGTGCAGGTTTGGTCGCGCCAAGGCGAGCTGACGATGGCTGAGGCGGTTGCCCAGGCTGACGTAATTTTGTCGGCAATTTCTATGAAGGGGGTAGCCAGTGTTGCCCAGCAGCTTCAGCCTTTGGCCATGCCCGAACGCAGCATCTTGGTAACGGCTACAAAGGGGTTGGATCCGGCGACGACACAGACGCCTTCACAAATTTTCAAGTCTGCTTTTCCTGACCATGCAGTGGCCGTGCTGTCGGGGCCAAATCTTTCGGCAGAAATCAACCAGGGCTTGCCAGCGGCAACGGTGTTGGCTAGCGCTGACCAATCGGCGGCTGAAACAGTGCAACGGGTGTTTTCTTCTGAGCAGTTTCGGGTATATACCAGCGCTGATCCGATGGGAGCTGAGCTGGGCGGGACGCTGAAGAATGTGATTGCGATCGCAGTCGGCGTCTGTGATGGCCTAAATTTGGGGACAAACGCAAAATCGGCCTTGATCACTCGCGCTTTACCAGAAGTCATCCGCATCGGTATGCATTTAGGCGCAGCAGAAGTCGAGACTTTCTATGGCCTCAGCGGCTTAGGCGACATGCTGGCGACCTGTAGCAGTCGCCTCAGTCGGAACTATCGAGTAGGGTACGGGCTGTCGCAGGGACGGCCTTTGGCCGAAATATTAGAAACGTTGAGCGGTACGGCAGAAGGAGTGAATACGGCGCATGTTTTGATGGCGATCGCCCATCGCGAGCACATTGCTGTCCCAATATCCCGTGAAGTAGACCGGCTACTTCAGGGCCACATTACTCCAAAACAAGCGGTAGAAGCCCTAATGGAACGCAAGCTAAAACCTGAAACTTACGACCTGTAGATCTAGCCGCTATACCTATCCAACCAGTCTAGCCAGCAGGCAGCGCAATCCGAAAGGTGGTTCCGATACCTAGGGTTGAAAGGCATTCAATTTGGCCCTGGTGAGTGTCGGTGACAATTTGGTGAGCGATCGAGAGCCCGAGGCCGGTGCCTTTGTCAGCGGTTTTGGTGGTGAACTGGCTGTCAAATATCTGTGTTCTGACGCTCTCGGACATACCGCCAGCGTTGTCTTGGACGATGACAATCACCTGCCGGTTTTCTAAGGCGGTTGTGATGGAGATCTCGGGTAATCCTGAAGGGGAAGCCCCCTCTTCCATCGCATCGATGGCGTTGGCGATAATGTTCATAAAAACCTGGTTGATCTGGCCAGGATAGCAGTCGATCTGAGGGATTTGCCCGTATTGTGTACGGACGGTGATGGCCGGGCGGCTGCCAACTGCCTTGAGCCGATGGCGCAGAATTAGCAGGGTGCCATCAATGCCCTGGTGAAGGTTATAGGATTGTTTGGCACTGGTGTCGGCGCGGGCAAAGGTACGGAGTGATTGACTGATGGCTTTGATGCGATCGCCACTAGTCGCCATCGACGCCACTAGTTTTGGAAAGTCTTCTGTGATGTATGCCAAATCAATATCTTCAGCATGATTCTCAATTTTTTCAAGGGCCGGGGAAGTATGCGGTTGGTGAGCGGCCAAGGCGGCTTGTTGCAGGGCGATATGCTCAAGGAGCTGTTGGCCATAGTCAGCGACGAACTTTACGTTGCTAGTGATGCAGCCAATAGGATTATTAATTTCGTGAGCAACCCCGGCAACGAGTTCACCCAGGGTCGAAAACTTTTCGCTTTTGACAACCTGCACTTTAGCCTGCTGCAAATTGTCGGTTGCTTCGTGCAGCGCGGCGACCCCAGCTTGAATGCGAGTTTCTAGCTCCAGGTTGAGCTGGGTTAACTGTGCTTTGGCCTCTGCTAGCTGAGCGCGGTCGGCTTCGGCTTTTTGCAAGGCCGCTTTCAACATTTGCTCTCGCTGTTGGGCAATGACCTCCATTTCAGCGCGAGCACGCTCCGAACGATCTATTCGTTTTTGCAGGATGCGATTAGACCGCGATAGCGCCTTTTTTTCGTCAATCTGATTATGAGTTGTACTGGTAGTAAGGCTGTCAGTTGGGCTCGAAGAGGTCACTTATTCTGTACCTAGCAGTAGGGCAGTAAAGGTTTCATTGTGAAAATGAGTGGTGGTTTGGCCGCTAAAGGGACTAATTTCGCCGTAAGCATAAAAGCCGATGCTCGGTGTTTCAGTTCCCAAAATTTTCTCGGCGATGGCGTACTCTTCCGAGACACGGGTACCTAGAGACTTTAGGCGTGACGAGCAAGATATCATCAGGGCGGTGGTGGGCCGAATTCCGGGGTAGCTGGCCTGCGCTTTTTCACAGGCTGTTTGGGCGGCGGCTAGCAAACTGTCGTTGTCGGCAGTGGTGAGCTGGATGGTAGATTGTTCGACCACGTGACCAAAGTAATCGATGCTGCCATTGTCGTTGCCGTTACCATTGGGCGATCACAGATAAAAGTCTGTTTCGTTAGGCTCATAGACTGCGATCGCGCCACCCCACGAACCACCCCCGGCGACAGGTATATGACCTTGGCCGACGGTATGGACATAAAAATTTCTAGCTGGCTGATGATCGATTTCATAGAGGGTGTTACTTTCAGATTTTGTGACCCTGGCTCTTGGGCCGATAGGGCTCTGCCCTGAGGCCGTGCCGTAAGAGACCTTGAGATTGCCTGAGAAGGTCAGAGCGACAATAGAATTTTGTAAAACCTGGCTTTGAGCAGCGGTGCTAACAAACTGGTAAGTTCTTTTAAACTGCCAGTCATCAGCGGTGAGACCGCCCAAAATGGGAACCGTGTGGCCGGTTGCTTCCCTCAGCCCCTTCACCATCGCGACGCCGTCAATACCCAGGCCATCACCTAAGGCGTAGCAGAGTTTTAGGTCTAGCCGATCCTTTAATCTGCTGCCTGGGCTGTGGCCAGTTGTCGTGGCTTCGGTGATGGCAGCTTTGGCCGCTGCGACCACATCTTCGTTCGCCTCATACCCCACGCCCACACTAAAATTGACCTCATCTGAGCAAAACAGCATTAAGGCCAAAGAATCCTGTTGAAAGGCCATCACAGAGGACATTTCGCCAATGCTAGTACCGCCTACCAAAATGATATTTGGATAGCGTTCTCGAATACGCTGAAGAATTTTTTCATGTTCAAAGTCTATGGCCGCAATCAGAATGCCTGCCTGAGGAATTTCGCCCGCTAATGTTTCTTCGCACTGCATTAGGGCTTCTTCTATGGCCCCAAGGGTATCTGGATCGATGCCGTGACCGACTGCCGCTTTGAACACAAAAATTCCTCCGTAACCGATTTCACTGACCTTTTGACATTGCATTTGCCAAAAAAACAGATAGTCTATGTCAGCCACATTTTGCCCAAATTGCCGATTTATATCGTTTCAGGCCCTGCTTTTTGTGATTTTGGTCAGGCTATTTAGGATGAGAATGGTTTTTCTTCAGAGATGGAGGCGGGTTCGGTACGCAAAGCTCCATCCGGCGCAGATAAGGCGTTGGGTATCTCAATGTCGTCCCGGTCATCAAGGCGTGGGTTACCAATTTCACTCTCTTGGTCTGCAACGGGCTGCTCTGTTTCAACGGGCACTTCAAGAGGAGCCGTTTCAGGTGATGTAATTTCAGGTGATATGATTTCGGGCTCCACCGGCTCAAAGGTATCTTCGTAAGGCGTGAACTCTCCGATAGGTTCTTCTAGATTTGGGACAACAGCAGCCGGTTCTTCTACAGATTGCTGGTCAGGCTGCGGGACAATAGAGCTAGGTTCGGAGAGGCCGGCAGCTTCATTGCCGCTGTCTTTTTGCCAGAAGTTTTGAATGCGCTTAAAGAAATTAGGCTGTGCAGCGGTGTCAGCCTTGGGGACAACCTCTGCGGCAGCAGGAGCCTCTACCTGCTGGGGTTCAGATGATTCTGTCGGTACAGCAAGCCTTGGCTCGGTGAGCACGGGTTCGGTGAGGGTAGGGTCTACCTGCCCGTTGTTTGCCTCACGCTCATCCATTGTCGCTGGCGCTTCGATAGTGTCATCAATCGAGTCTTCCTCAAATTCGTCGAAGGCATTAAGCGACTTGTTTTCTTCGCCTGAAGTAGGCTCTAGCCGATCGGGCTTGTTTTCTTCAGGCATTTGCTCATCTGTTACTCGCTCTGCTTCTGGCGCTGCTTCAATAGTCTCCTCTATTTCCTTTGAATCACCTGCATCAATCTCTAAATCGTCAATTGTTTCCTGATTTTTCAAAGGTTCCACCACAGCAGGCTCATTGTCGGCTGGCTTTGTCACTTCATCAATAACAGGGGCACCAAGCTCAGGTGCTGGCTGCGCAGTGACAGGATCAGTGACAGGTTCAACAGGCGCTTCGTAAGCAGGGGTCACGATCTGGCCGAGCTGGGCTAGCGATAGCTCACCCCGCACGATTTTCGCCAGGGTATCTTTTTGATCTGGATCGTAGTTAATTAGGCGAACTGTACTGTTAAAGGCATTTTTAATCGGCTCACCTTGCTCATCGATCAGGGTGAGCTGCACCCAGTTTTGCCCAGGCTTGAATCCTTTTAGATAAATCGGTTGCCACTGATCGAAAGTAAAGCTCTGACCGTTTAGATCGCAGCGGATGCGCCAGTCGGTGAGGTTAGGGTCGGCTTGGGCGATCGCATGTAGCGGTGCGTTATTCAAATAGAAGTCAAGCAAGATAGGCTCAGCGCCATAGGTACCTTGAGGTTCGTTAAAGGTCAGTAGCGGCTGGTCGAGAGCAGGGGTATTTTCGTCGGTTTCTGCAAAGACGTGGAAGGTGGTTTGGGCGTAGGCCGTTTCGCTTTTGAAGCTTTCACCCCAAGGTTTTACAGCAAATACGCGCAGGGTATGACTACCGGGGGCTAATTCTGAAAATTCTACCGGCTCATCTAGGCTATAAACTGACCGGGCGCTCTGGTTGTCGAGGATGACTTGCAGATGAGGGCCAAGTCCTAATTTTTCATCCTTATATATGGAGAGCCCTTTGAGGTTGATTTTTGCAGTGAGGGTAGTAGCAGTGAGGATTTGGTTGGATTTTGGAGATGCGATCGCAACCTGCGGCCTTTCTGCATAGGTTCTATCCATCAAATCGGCTAGGTCTAAAAAGATAGCAGGGGGTGCAACTTCACTGACTGCGCCGCTTAATCGTCTGACTTCATTGCCAGTTGGAATATCGGGCAGCTCTAGAAGTTGCACATTCTGAGAACGGCTGACACAGCCAAGCAACCCCAAACTCAACAGCCCACTCAAAAGAGCGATCCCCAAAAAGTGCCCCAAAGAATGAAACAGCCGCCACCTAGCTAGCCCTAGCCAACGCTTCTCACGCTTTATTCCTAACATCACGCCCTCAACCCAAATCTGGATGATTTACACCCTTTGATCATATGGGACGGCTGCATAAGAAGCGATCCCTATCACCAGTCAGTCAACCGCGTTAGCAGATCAGCAGCGATCCAAAAGCTGTAACGGTTGTTTAGCAAACATATTGGAAATATACAAAAGTTTACTCTTACCTCGATCTTTTCTATAGGTATTCTCGGTTTTTGCCGATCACCAGGCAAAAACTAGCCCGAAGATAGAGATTTAAAGCATCCAGCAAGGTCTCAGCCGCTCAAAGTGTTTCGTTTTGTCAAAACACTTGTCGAGTTCTCCCGGCCGGATATATACCCCGAACGTGAAACCTTTGACCAGCGGGATTTCTGCTCGTTGAAGGTTTGTTAACTTGGCGCGTTTCAAGATCAAAAGCATGACTATAATACGTGAGAACATTCCTTTACCTTGCTTTAGGTTTGGGCCAGCAGAATAGCTTCTGTGTAGTTTCTCTACATAGCTTTCATTCTGTGTGACCGGGGTCTTATAAAAACGGATCCGGTTCGGCAAGTATTTCACTTGCTAGAGGCTCTAGCGAGTAATGCCCTTCTATCGCTTTTAACCAAAAGGTTTTAGGGCTTTATCGATCTATCGCTCGCCTCCGGGCTGGGTCACCTAAGGCTAAGGGACAAGGCCGTTCTATCTCTGTCTAGAGAGGAGAGTCTCCATGACAACTACCCCGCGCGAGCGGGAGGCAACAAAAGCCAAGGTAGTGGTTGATAAGAACCCGACCCCCACTTCGTTTGAGAAGTGGGCCAAGCCAGGTCATTTTGACCGGACACTGGCTCGGGGACCCAAAACTACCACTTGGATTTGGAACCTTCACGCCGACGCTCACGACTTCGACAGTCACACCAGTGACCTAGAAGACATTTCTCGCAAAATCTTTAGCGCTCACTTCGGCCACTTGGCCGTTGTGTTCATCTGGCTGAGCGGCATGTACTTCCACGGCGCTCGCTTTTCAAACTTCGAAGGTTGGATGGCCAACCCGTTGGCTGTTAAGCCCAGTGCCCAGGTTGTTTGGCCCATCGTCGGTCAAGAAATCTTGAACGCCGATGTCGGCGGTGGCTTCCACGGCATTCAGATCACATCTGGTCTGTTTCAACTGTGGCGCGCCTCCGGTATCACAAACACCACTCAGTTGTATGCCACTGCCATTGGTGGCTTGGTCATGGCAGCTTTGATGCTGTTTGCAGGCTGGTTCCATTACCACAAGGCCGCTCCTAAGTTGGAGTGGTTCCAGAATGTGGAGTCCATGCTGAATCACCACCTGGCAGGTTTGCTAGGGCTCGGTTCTCTGGGTTGGGCTGGGCACCAGATTCACGTCGCTGCGCCTATCAACAAGCTGTTGGATGCGGGCGTATCGCCTAAAGATATTCCGCTGCCTCATGAGTTCTTGTTCGACAAGGCGTTCATGGCGGAGCTATATCCTGGTTTTGCGCAGGGTCTAAAACCCTTCTTTACGCTCAACTGGGCAGTTTACTCGGATTTTCTTACCTTTAAAGGGGGATTGAATCCTGTAACAGGTGGCCTTTGGCTTACAGATTCGGCCCACCATCACGTGGCGATCGCCGTTCTGTTTTTGGTAGCTGGTCACATGTACCGCACCAACTGGGGCATTGGTCACAACATCAAGCAGATTTTGGACAACCACAAAGGCGACCCGCTTTTGTTTGGTGGCGAAGGTCACGTCGGCCTGTACGACTTCTTGACAACTTCCTGGCACGCTCAGCTCGCCATTAACCTGGCGCTGTTGGGTTCGCTCACCATTATCGTGGCTCAGCATATGTATGCGATGCCGCCTTACCCTTACCTTGCGACCGACTATGCGACTCAACTGTCGCTGTTCACTCATCACATGTGGATTGGTGGATTCTTGGTTGTGGGTGCTGGGGCACACGGTGCAATAGCACTCATTCGCGACTACGACCCGGCCAAGCATGTCAACAACGTGCTCGACCGTGTACTGCGCGTTCGCGACGCCATCATCTCTCACCTCAACTGGGTTTGTATTTTCCTCGGCTTCCATAGCTTTGGTCTCTACATTCACAACGACACCATGCAAGCATTGGGTCGCCCTCAAGACATGTTCTCGGATACGGCGATTCAGCTTCAGCCTGTGTTTGCTCAGTGGATTCAAGGCTTGCACACCGCTGCAACCGCCGCTGCGGGCACTGCACCCAACGCACTAGCTCCGGCTAGCTACGTCTTTGGCGGCGACGTGGTCGCTGTCGGAGGCAAAGTTGCGATGATGCCTATCACCTTGGGTACGGCTGACTTCATGGTTCATCACATTCATGCGTTCACCATTCACGTGACCGTGCTCATCCTGCTTAAGGGTGTACTGTACGCTCGCAACTCTCGCCTTGTTCCTGATAAGAGTGAGCTGGGTTTCCGGTTCCCTTGCGACGGCCCTGGTCGTGGCGGCACATGTCAGGTATCAGCTTGGGATCACGTGTTCTTGGGTCTGTTCTGGATGTACAACTCAATCTCGATTGTGATTTTCCACTTTAGTTGGAAGATGCAGTCAGATGTGTGGGGCAGCGTGTCGGACAACGGCACCGTTTCGCATATCACCGGCGGCAACTTTGCTGCCAGTGCAATCACCATTAATGGTTGGCTGCGCGACTTCCTGTGGGCACAAGCTTCTCAGGTCATCAATACCTATGGCTCGGCTCTGTCGGCTTACGGTTTGATGTTCTTGGGTGCTCACTTCATCTGGGCCTTCAGCCTCATGTTCTTGTTTAGTGGCCGTGGCTATTGGCAAGAACTAATTGAGTCTATTGTGTGGGCTCATAACAAGTTGAAAGTAGCGCCGGCTATTCAGCCTCGCGCACTGAGCATCACTCAGGGCCGTGCTGTAGGCGTAGCTCACTACCTCTTGGGAGGTATCGCCACTACATGGGCGTTCTTCCTGGCTCGAATGATATCAGTAGGTTAAGGAGCACGGAGGACTTCTAAAACGTATGGCAACTAAATTCCCAAAATTTAGCCAAAGTCTGGCGCAAGATCCAACGACTCGTCGGATCTGGTACGGGATTGCCAC
>JBAQZP010000074.1:0-1640 GCA_049791095.1 Phormidesmis sp. | reverse complement strand
CGCAATCGGGTGGAGAATTTTGTGGACGAGGTGATGGAAACGGCCTGCGGATTGCATAACTTTCGGATGAGTCATCGTCGAGGACAAGTCAATAAGCTGGAAGCGATCGCTTAAAAGGAAAAGCTCAGGATAAGGGATGCCTATTTCTGTTATTCACACTATTACCGATAAAGTCTACTTGATTATTTCATCCAAAAATATACTGAAAAGCATCTAAACTTTTTTGCGATTTGTCAGCTTGGACATGCCACAAATTCGCTTTCAGCGACTGATCTCAGAGCGTGGCATCTTCATTCACTATGACGTTGCTGAGCTGCAAGAAGATATCGAGCATTTAAAAATTCAAGGCTTGCTGTGGTTGTCGTTAGCGATACATCATCATTAAGCAGCCTAGCAATTGTTGGTTAATTGCCTGTCCTACGCGCCCTATATACACAGTTGATAATTCCGCCTGCGGTAGCTGCCGAACTGAAGGCAGATACGCTATTGATAGATGAACGACTAGGCCGACGAGAAGCCAGTCGTTTAAATCTTTCTATCACTGGAACGTTAGGCATCTTGCTAGTTGCCAAAAAACAGAACATATTCAGTGCAATTCGTCCGATTATAGATCAGCTTATCGATGAAGCAGGATTCCGAATCAGCAACCAGCTATACAGAGAAGTCATAGCTGCTGCGGAGGAAGACTTTGAGTAACGGCTAATCAACGCGGCTTCTATGACCATCACTTTGTAAAAAGATAGAAATTTTCTAGTGATCGCCCAAACGCCGCAAAGCGATCGCCCACATCCCCCACATCATTCAGCACCCTGCCCTCACATTCCACTCAAGCGTGCGCCTCAAAATGTCCCTCACTGCGCCGCACGCCAACCTTCACCTCGCTATAGATTCCTTGCTGGCGCAGTAAGCTCCACAGCACCAAAGATTTTTTTAGGCAGTTGGCCCAAGGCTGATAGTACGTCGCTGCAATTCTTACCATGCGGACAGTGGCGGCAACTCGCATTGCAACCACTGCCGCCTCGCCTGTTTCTGAGTGCTCTGATTGCATAGGTGCAGGCACGAACCCCAGCAAAGCAGTTTGAGTTCGCTTTAGGCCCAAACACTTTAACGACAGGGCTACTAATGGAAATAGGGCGAGCGATCGCCCCAATAACCTGCGCGAAGATAGCTCTAAATTCCAAAAGCTCCAAAACTTACACTGCATTAAGGTCAGTTTGTTCATCCATACACCGACGACGACTTCAACTCATCAAGCTCTACTTATACATTATCCAACAAGCTTCCTGTAGCCGGTAGAATACCTAAACTTGATGAATTCAACCTTTCACGGGATTTTACTGACGTATTGTTACTGAACATAGACGTATGTAAACTAATGCCGGTAGTCAAGTAGCTTACCTATACGTTAAATACTGGTGAAACTACCGATGAAAGAGTATGCAGTTATTGAAATAATTTGATGGGCGAGAAATAATATGACAGCTTCTAAGCAAGATTTACTAGCTGTTTATAGTTCAATGGCACTGACTTAAGCTGAATTAAGCAGCCAGCTTGGCTTTGAGTACATCACGAGGTTGACGCATTCGGGGAAAAGGTTTTGGTCTGCGTTTCACCACTCTGGGTTCATGTCGGTCAGGCCG
>JBAQZP010000073.1:0-20726 GCA_049791095.1 Phormidesmis sp. | reverse complement strand
AGCTATCTGACACCCAGTGAGTTTGAAGAAAAGTGGAGGAAGGCGCAGTAATCGTCTAAAGATGATACGGGTAAGTCCAGACTTTCTATCATCTGATTTTACTGTCCAAGTTTAGGGGTTCACTTCACTGTTCTGACTCGAAACAGGGCGATGATAAAGGCACAGACGAATAGTAAACGAGCACCGTGCCAGCCAAGATGAGGCTGTAGTTGTGCGCGTAACGTATTAAGCTCAAACATGGGAGTTTCGTTGGTTGTGGTTAACTTATGAAACTCCCTCCTCGTCTATTGTGAAAGCTTTTGTCCTGTACAGAGTTCACTGGAGTTTTCTGTTGGCTGTTGAGAAGCAAGAGGAAGGTTGAGGGTGAAGGTGGTGCCCTGGTCTTCGCCGGGGCTATGGGCGCTGATGGTGCCGCCGTGCATTTCGACCAGATGGCGGACGATGGCGGTGCCGATGCCAAGACCCCCAAACTTGCGAGTGGTGGAGTAGTCTTGCTGACGGAAATGATCGAATAGGTGAGGTAAGAAGCTGGGGCAGATGCCTTTGCCAGTATCGGATACTTGAATTTGGGCGTGGGTGGCGGTAGCGCTGAGGGTAACCGTGACTCGGCCATTTTTGGGAGTGAATTTGATAGCGTTAGAGAGCAAGTTCCACATGACTTGTTGAAGCCTGTCGGCGTCGCCCATAACGGCGATCGCATCATCAGCCAAAACAAACTCCAACCGAATAGGTTTAGCTTCGGCGGCAAGTTCAAAGTTTCGGAGGGCGGCTGCAATCACGGGTGCGAGAAGAACCGGAACAGCTTGCAAACTCATTTGACCGCGTTGAATACGAGAGATGTCAAGCAGGTTTTCAACAAGTTGAAGCTGGAGTTTGGCATTGCGCTCGATGATGGCGATCGCTTTTTTTTCTTTTTTGGGGATAGAGACACCGCGTTGAAGGAGCTGTGACCAGCCTACAATCGGGTTCAAAGGAGAGCGCAGTTCGTGAGAGACCACGGCAAGGAATTCGTCTTTGAGGCGGTTTGAATCTTCCGCCTGTCGAAGCGCAGATTCGGTACGTTCTAGCAGGGCTTGCTGTTTGGTTTCGTTATGCTGACGCTCTAGTTCTGCGGCGATGCGAATACCAAAAATGGTCAGTAAGGGCTCTACCAGGTCGGGCGCGGTGAGGGGTTTTGTGTCCATGATGGCGAGCACGCCCAGAGGAGCACCGTAACTGTTGTAGATAGGCGTAGCTGCGTAGCTTTCGATGTGGAGTGACGCGATCATCGGAACTTTGGGGAAGCGCTCGGCCAGGGCATGGTCGAACCAGCGGAGCGATCGCGTCTGCAAAATCTCCGCGCAGGGCGTATTTTCTCTCTCATACTCAAAGTTATCAACAATTTTACCTTGATGGCATACTGCAATTGTTTCTAACTGGTCTGACTCATCGCCCTTGAGTAGTGAAATATAGGCATAGTCAACTCCTAGCGCCTGAGTAAAATGCTGTACCAGAGAGGCAAAAAACGTATCGCCAACTTCAGCAGCAACGCCCCGAGAGACCAGAGTCAGGGCACTGTTGGTTTGGGCCATCTGACGGGCAGATAGCCGCAGGCTGAGCTGACTGATGACCTGACGAGCCAGGGCGGTGAGGCTGTCGAGCTGTGACGGCTGTAGCTCACGAAGGACTGTATCCATGACGCAAAGCGTGCCGATCGCCTGCCCTTCTGCGGTGACCAGCGGGACACCCGCATAAAAGCGAATGCCTAGCTCAGCAACCGCAGAATGAGCCGCAAATCTAGGATCTGCTGAGGCATCAGGTACGATGAGCCGCTCATGAAGGGTGGCTACAAACGGACACAGCCCGCCCTCTAAAGGCGCTTCGCTCAACTGCGAGCCAACGGACGATTTAAAGAACTGCCGGTCGCTGTCAATAAACGTAATAAAGGCAAGCGGCGTTTTGTAAATATCAGCCGCCAACTGCGTGATGTCATCGAACTCGGGTTCGGCTGGCGTATCGAGAATATTGTACTGCCGCAAAGCAGCCAAGCGCCTGGTGTCTTTGATTATCTCTAAAGCGCTGGGCGTTTTTTTAGGCATTAGTCTGGGTGAGACCTGCTAAAGACAGCCTTCGGGATCTGAGAATTTTAGAACGAACACGATGGTAACTGTAGTGTAGGGAGCTATATAAAAGAAATTCTCTACCCTGCGCTAGAGTTTTGGCCGTCTCGCAGCAGGTCACAGATCGCCATAACTAGACTATCGGGGTCGATGGGCTTAGTGAGGTGGCGCTGAAAGCCAGATGCTAAGGACTGCTGCTGATCGCTTTCGCCTGCGTAGGCGGTGAGGGCGATCGCTAAAACCGCGCCCCCTTGATCTGGTGCCATTTGACGAATTTGGCGCATCAGCATGTAGCCATCCATATCGGGCATTCCCACATCGCTAATCAACACATCAGGCACTGCCTGCCCGATGGCCTCAAGCGCTTCAGTGCCGGATCTCACGCTGATGACGCTAGCCCCTGCTTGTTCTAGCGCAAAGACGGTAATCTCTTGCGAGTCAACTTCGTCATCTACCGTCAAAATGCGCAGGCCGCTGAGATCGAGGGCTGAGGCGGTAGAGGAGAGCAAAACAGCATTTTCCGGCCTATTAGCCATTGGCAACTGTACGGTAAAGGTAGCGCCCAAGTTCTCACCCGGACTATCGACGCTAACCGAGCCATCGTGCAGATCTACCAACTGCCGCACAATCGCTAGGCCCAATCCCAATCCGCCAAATTTGCGAGTCGTAGAATAGTCTTCCTGGCGGAAGTGCTCGAATACATAGGGCAAAAATTCGGCGCTGATGCCTTTACCCGTATCCGTAATTTTAATTTGAACAGAATTTTTGGCGCTGATGACAGCACAAGCAATGGTGACATCTCCACCTTCTGGCGTGAACTTGACTGCGTTAGATAACAAATTCCAAATAACTTGTTGTAGTCGGCCCGCATCACCGATCACAGAACAGGATGACATCACCGTTTTTACCTGAATCGACTTCGCTTCAGCCGCTAAGCGAACCGTTTCAATCGCGGCTGATACAACAGCGTTTAAATTTACGGGGACTTTCTCTATTTCGAGTTTGTTGCGTAAAATCCGAGAGATATCGAGCAGATCGCCAATGAGCTGAACTTGTAGCTGGGCGTTACGTTCAATGATTTCTAGGGCGTGAGCTGTTTTCTCGGCAGTGAGTTTGCCGCGCTTTAAAAGCTGTGACCAGCCCAGGATAGGGTTAAGCGGGGAGCGGAGTTCGTGGGAAACAACTGCCAAGAACTCATCTTTAATTCGGTTGGCGCGTTCGGCGGCTTCACGGGCAGATTGTTCTCTTTGCAGAAGTTCTTCTTTTTCTAGCTCTATGCGCTTGCGATCGCTCACATCCCGGCCAATGCAATACAATCGATTTTCATCCGGCATGGTGGTCACATTCCATGAGATCCATCGATAGGAACCATCTTTGCAGCGGTAGCGATTTTCAAAATAAATCAGCGCTATGCCTGCGGATAGATTTTGAGCTACTTCAACCGTCGCTTCGCGATCGTCGGGATGAACCAGCTCAAGGTAGGGCCGTGATGTGATCTCTGCGGCGGTAAAGCCAGTGATTTTTTCCCAAGCGACGCTGGCGTAAGTGAAATAGCCCTGCAAGTTAGCAATGCTAAAAATATCTGGCGATAGGTCGAAAAAGCGATCGCGCTCTACCATCACCCGGTTGATATCGGTCAAATCTAAAAGAATGCCGATAGTCTCTTGCGGCCCATCGTATGACCCTTGCAGCATCGCCGCCGTAATCAAAACCGGAATCCGTCGCCCGTTTTTATGCAGAAAGACCTTCTCGTAGGGGGTACAGATACCTTCCGCATTTAATTGTTCAATTGCTTTGGTATCCAACAACGAAAATTCTGGTGGGGTAAGCTGATCCCATCGCAACTGCCCGGCGGCGATCTCATCACTGCTGTAGCCGACCAGGCTGCAAAAATAGCCGTTGCCGTAGTGTAGCCTGCCGTCTGTATTGCCCAAGACAACCCCAAAAATGCCGGATTCTACCATTCGTCGGAACCGCGATTCACTGGCTCTAATGGCCTCTTCCGACCGTTTGCGGCTAGTGATATCGATCGAGATGCCTACCAGACGCTCGGGCTCACCAGCCTCGGTGCTGACTAAATAAGCGCGGGCGATCGCCCAATGTGTGCTGCCATCATCCCAAACGGTGCGATACTCTACATCGTATGGATTCCCGGTAGCAATCGTCTGCTGAATTTCTGCCTGTACCCAGTCGCGGTCGTCGGGGTGAATGCGAGCAATCAACACCGAATGCGTAAAATCGGCGTCAATCGGCAGGCCATAGTTAAGTTTGCACTGATCAGAGGTGGTCAGTTTTGGCGTTGCCAGCGCTAATTCCCAGGTGCCAATGCCACCGGCTTTGAGGGCAAGTTCTAGCTGCTGTCTGCTTTCTTGCAGGACGCGATCGCGTTTTATCAACTCGGCGAGGCGATCGCGCTCACTCGAATGGGCCTTGGCATCAATAATTGTTTTTTCGACATGGGCCACCACCAAATCAAAAAAGCCCTGATATTCATCATCAAACTGCTGGACAGGGCTCACCCCCATCACCAAAAAGCCCATCACCTGATCAGATTCGGGCTGCTTTAGCGGCCTAACGACAGCCGTGGTCAGTTCAAAATCCCATACATTTAGCGGCAAATCGCGGAACCGTTCGGCCAAGTCGTTGACCACAATTTTTTGCTGACGCCCTCGCACCTCGGCAAACTTCCAACCGATTTCCGCTTCAGTCAAATCTACAATAATCGGGCTCGCCGCCGTATCGGGCGAGATCCCTGCCGCGCTGACGAGCCGAGCCAGGTCACCGTCTAGCAAATACAGCAGCGCAAAAGGAACATCGTGAGGGTTGCCTACCAGCACATCTAGGGCAATGCGACCCGCTTCGGACATTGTTTTGATTGGGGTCATAATGCCATCAAGCGATCGCAAGGTGTGCAGTCGGCGATCGCCCACCACTTGCCGGGTCGTTTCGTTGCAGGTACAAAACAAACCGGCCACCTGACCTGTTTCATCTCGAATTGGGCTATAGCAAAAGCCAAAGTAGCATTCCTGCGGCCCGTCTTCGCGCTGTATAAATAGCTGTAAGTTGTCAGTGCCCGCCGCTTCGCCCTGACTCATCACCTGCTGCACCATCGGGCCAAGAGTGTCCCACGCTTCAACCCACACCTCTCGGCCCGACTGCCCTAACGCCTGAGGATGCTTGATGCCCAAAGTAGAGCGGTAGCCGTCGTTGTACAAAAAGGTTAGCTGCGGCCCCCACATCACAAACATATGGTGATGAGAGGCCAACATTACGCCCACCATCGTTCGCAGGCTCTGCGGCCAGGTATCGACCGGGCCAAGCGGCGAAGCCGTCCAATCATACGCCCGCATCAGCGAACCCATTTCGCCGCCGCCGATAAAAACACTGTCGGGCGTCATACCTTTTGTAACGCTAACCACAAAACTTTCTCCTTTGCCTGTCTTTCTAGGCTGTAGCCGCTACTCGAATGGCACTCTCGCAGCAGCGATGAAAAGCAGTCAGCAAGGTGCGTATATTCGATACTACTTGAAATCAATGAACTTTATGCCTTCTATTGAAAACCGCCCAGGACGCGCCGATAGAATGTAATTTCTAAGTCAGCGAAGCCTAGCGCTGGCTCAACATTTCCTTGACAATGGTCACCAGTTTATCAGGATCGATTGGCTTGGCCACATGGCGCTGAAAGCCTGCCTGCATGGCTCGCTTAAAGTCGAGTTCGCCCGCATAGGCCGTGAGGGCGATCGCCAAAATCTGCCCGCCTTCCTTAGGCAGCCGCTGACGAATTTCTGCCATCAGCGTATAACCATCCATATCTGGCATCCCAATATCGCTAATCAACACATCAGGAACCGATTTTTCAAGCTCTTGCAGGGCTGCTTCGCCAGAATCAACCTCTATCACCGCAAAATCGACTTGTTCTAACGCAAAGGCCGTAATCTCTCGCGAATCCGCTTCATCATCAACTACCAAAACTCGCAAGCCTTTCAAATCTCTGTTCAAAGTTGCCGGTTCAGCTACCGGTAGGTCATCAGCTTTGGGCGCTAGTGGAATGTTCACTGTAAACGTGGCTCCTTTGTCTTCTCCTGGGCTTTGAGCGCTCATGCTGCCGCCGTGCAAGTCTACCAGTTGTCGGGCGATCGCAAGCCCTAGCCCCAGCCCACCAAACTTGCGCGTGGTCGAATAATCTTCCTGGCGAAAATGCTCGAACACATAGGGCAAAAAGTCGGGCGCAATGCCCTTTCCGGTATCTGTCACCTCGATAATGGCATGACTATCTTGCGCTGATAGCGTCATCGTTACCGTTCCGGCCTCGGGCGTAAATTTAACCGCATTAGAGAGCAAATTCCAAATAATCTGTTGTAGTCTGCCCGCATCGCCCGCCACAATACAAGCAGACAGTGCCGTTTTGAGCTGAATAGACTTGGCTTCTGCGGCCAGTCGCACCGTTTCTAGTGCGGCCAATGCCACCTGGCTCAGTTCCACCGGCTGTACATCCAAACTCATTTTGCCACGCAGAATCCGAGAGATATCGAGCAAATCACCAATGAGCTGCACCTGCAATTGGGCATTGCGCTCGATTGTCTCCAGGGCAATTTCTGTTTTTTCTGGGCTGAGCTGTTTGCGCCTCAGCAACTGCGACCAGCCCAAAATCGGATTCAATGGCGTTCGCAATTCGTGAGAAATCACCGCCAAAAACTCGTCTTTGATGCGGTTGGCCCGTTCAGCCGCTTCACGAGCTGTTTGTTCTCGCTGCAAAAGCTGTTCCTTTTCAATTTCAATGCGCTTGCGATCGCTCACATCACTAATCAGCGCCACAAAGCCTTCGACTGTACCATTCGCACCCCGTCTAGGCACATAGGTAGCGCTAAAGTACTGCGTGCCGTCTGCATCCTTCAAGGCCAGCCGATCTTCATAGGTGACGGTTTCCCCCGCTAGCACCCGTTCTACATAGGGCAATACCCTTGCATAGGCTGTCTCCCCCAACACCTCTCGCAGGTGCCTGCCGTACAGCTCTGAGGCTGAGAGCCCAAGCTGCTGTTCGTACCCGCGATTGTTAAACCGGTAGCGCTGATCGGCATCGACAAACGAAATTAGCGCAGGCACTGTATCGGTGACCAGTTGCAATTCGTTTTCTCGCTGCTGCAACGCCTCTTCTATTTGCTTGCGATCGCTCACATCCAACACAAACGCCACCGACTCATCTTGGCCCTCGCCCAGCAGGGTATAGCCCACAATCACCGGCACCCGGCTACCGTCTTTACGAACATATTCCTTCTCATAGGGCGCACAAGATCCAGTTGCTCTGGCTTCTACAATGCCAGCCTCATCCGCTGGAAAATATTCGGGTGGTGTCATATCTGCCCAGCGCAGCCGACCCGCCTGCAAATCTTCACGCGAATAGCCTAAAATCCTCAAAAACTCGTCATTGGCATCGTCAATCCTGCCATCTGTATTCCCAAACATGATGCCGACCACATCCGATTCTACAAAGCTTCTGAGCCGCTCTTCACTCAGTCGTAAGGCTCTTTGCGTGCGCTGGTTATTTGCACTGGCGATCGCACTGGCGACATGCTCCACAATCAAATTGAAAAAGGCGCTATACTCCTTGTCTATTTGCCGGGCTGGATTCACCCCTAGTACTAACAGCCCCGTAATACCCTTCAGACCCGTCCCCGAGCCCAACGAGCGCACCGGCAACACCCGCGCTGCCCGCACCGGCAAATCAAATACGCCCTGCGGCCCTAACCCAAACTGCTCGGGCAAATCCTCTACGGTCACCGCATCTTGAAAATACAGCGCCGATTCAAAATGCCAGGGATCCGCTTGCGCTAAATCCAACACTGGCGGTATGGGCAACGCCTTCACATCCGCCGGGGTTCGCCCGCACAGCACCGCTCGCGTCTTAGCGATGTTGAGCTGGTATAGCGCCGCAAACGGAATATCTTCAGCATTATTGGACAGTATGCGCAAAACCGAGGCATGTGCCTCCTCAAGGGTTTGCTCTGTGCCCGACTGCGCCGCTAGCTGGGTGAGCGTCACTAGCCTGCGATCGCTCAAAATCTGTTTTGTCGTCTCGTTAATCACCGTAAAAACGCCGCCCACCTCGCCCGTTTTTGCCGTGATTGGGCTATAGGAATAGGTGTAGTAAGATTCTTCTAGATATCCGGTGCGCAATACTGGAATGAGTAAGTTTTCTGCTTGATTGGCTGTTTTTGTAGCAAAAACGCTGCTCAGTTGTGGCCCAATAATATGCCAGCTTTCGGGAAAAACAGCCATTGCGGGTTGTCCCAATGCCTGCGGATGGCGATCGCCCAAAATCGGCCTGAACGCATCGTTATACAGCAGCCGAAAATCCTCACCCCACCAAATCACCATGGGGAAGTAAGCGCTCAGGCAAATATCGACAGCGGTTTTCAGGCTAACTGACCAGTCGGCAACTGGGCCTAGCGGGGTCTGGGGCCAGGGGTGCGATCGCATCAACGCCCCCATTTCACCGCCCCCTGCAAACATATTTTCAGGCGTCATTCTACTGATGGCTTTCTACCTGGGTAATCTGCTGTGCTCAGCTCATAAAGCCTATATGTCAGAAGATAGAGACTCCCTCTGCCTTCCGAATGATTTCAGGGGTCAGGAGTCAGGGGTCAGGAGTCAGGGGTCAGTTGAACTCCGTCTTTTGTTTTCTACCTCCTGTTTTCCGCCTTTTGTTTTCCGCCATATTTCCCAACTCAAATTGATATCCTATGCCGCTTACACCCGAAGATTCAGAACCGATTATTGATTTACAAACGCTTCTAAACGAAGTTTATGACCGCTCGGGCTACGACTACTTTATTGACTATCAGCAAGACATCCCGCTGCCCTTATCCAAGTCAGATATGGATTAGATTGGCCTGCTTTTGCAGCGAAAGGAATTGCGCCAAGAGTAGACTTTTGCAGCAGAACAAATATACTGAAAGCTATCTGTTGCAAAAGGTTCTAGCCCTAGTTTCATGATTAAAATTCTACATTTGTCAGATATTCACATGGGCGGTGGCTTTAGCCATGGGCGAATTAACCCAGAAACGGGGCTGAATACCAGGCTGGAGGATTTTACGCTGGCGTTGAGGCGGTGTGTGGATGATGCGATCGCCCAAAACGTCGATCTTGTCCTCTTTGGTGGCGATGCCTTCCCTACCGCTACTCCACCGCCTTACATTCAACAAGCCTTTGCCAACGAATTCTGTCGCCTGGTCGCCGCAAATATTCCTACCGTGCTCTTGGTCGGCAATCACGATCAGCATTCACAGGGCGCTGGCGGCGCTAGCCTTTGCATCTACCGCACCCTTGGCGTCCCCGGCTTTATTGTTGGCGACACCCTTACCACCCACCGCATAGAAACTAGAGGTGGCCCTGTGCAGGTTGTCACGCTACCCTGGCTAACGCGGTCAACGCTGCTGACTCGACCAGAAACCCAAGGGCTCTCGATGGGGGAAGTCGGTGAACTGTTGTTAGACCGGCTGCGCGTGGCGCTAGAAGGAGAGATTCGCAAGCTGGATAAAGAGACGCCGACAGTGTTGTTGGCCCATTTGATGACGGATACTGCTCGCTATGGCGCAGAGCGTTTTTTAGCGGTAGGAAAAGGGTTTACGGTGCCAATGGCGATTTTGGCAAGAGATTGTTTTGACTATATTGCGCTGGGTCATGTGCATAAATATCAGGAAGTTTGTCAGTCTCCTTTAGCGATCTATCCGGGCAGCATTGAGCGGGTGGATTTTAGTGAAGAAAAAGAGGATAAGGGCTATGTTTTGTTGGCGCTAGAAAAGGGTAAGGCGACAGCAAAGTTTTGTACTTTGCCAGCGCGGGTGTTTAAGACGCTGGAGATTGATTTGACCAAACAGGAAGATGCGCAAGCGGGGGTGTTGGCTGCGATCGCCCAAGCAAACATCACCGACAAAGTCATCAGGGTGATCTATAAGCTAAAAGCCGATCAGGTAGACGACATTGACAGCGGCATCATCAGTGAAGCCCTTGCCGCCGCGCACAGCTACAGCATTCAGCCCCAGCTCGTCAGCCAGCTCTCTCGGCCCAGACTGCCAGAACTCGGCGTCGATAGTTCACTATCGCCGATCAGCGCCCTAGAGTCGTATCTAGACAACCGTGAAGATCTCAGCGCCTTGGCCTCCGACATTTTGGAAGCAGCGCAAGGCTTACTCAACCAGGATCCCCATGGCGACAAAAAAATTGTCGCCCCCGATATTGATGAATTAGATCTGGGTGACGCTAGCGAAGAGGATATTCGTCAGCTCAGACTGCTGTAAAGGCTTTCTTTCAAGCGACTTGTGTGAGGACAAAACAATGACAAAGTATATTCTCTCTTTGGATCAAGGTACGACTAGCTCGCGGGCTATTGTGTTTGATCGTCAAGGTACGATTTGTGCGATCGCCCAAAAGGAATTCAGGCAAATTTTTCCTAAATCGGGCTGGGTAGAACAAGATGCCAGCGAAATTTGGTCGTCTCAAATTGGTGTTGCTAACGAAGCCCTGGCACAAATGGACATTGCCGCCAGTGACATTGCCGCCATTGGCATTACCAATCAACGGGAAACTACCATCCTCTGGGACAGAAAAACCAGCAAACCCATTCATAACGCCATCGTCTGGCAAGATCGCCGCACCGCTGGCATTTGCGACGAGCTAAAACAAGCCGGGCATGAAAAGCGCTTTCAAAGCAAAACGGGTTTAGTGGTTGATGCTTACTTCAGCGGTACCAAAGTCAAATGGCTATTGGATAACGTTGCAGGCGCAAGCGAAAAAGCCAATCGCGGCGAGTTGGCCTTTGGGACGGTCGATAGCTGGCTAATTTGGAAGCTGACGAATGGAGCACTGCATATCACGGACGCTACCAACGCCTGCCGCACAATGATTTACAACATTCACACGGGCGAGTGGGACGACGAGCTGTTAACCCTACTCGACATTCCGCGTAGCCTGCTGCCCGAAGTTCGCGGATCTTCTGAAGTATATGGCAAAACCACCGCCGGACTATTAGGCGCACGGGTGCCGATTGCAGGCATTGGGGGCGATCAGCAAGCGGCTACTTTTGGCCAGGTAGCGCTAGAGCCGGGCATGGTAAAAAATACCTATGGCACGGGTTGCTTTATGTTGTTGAATACGGGGGAAGTGCCGGTGACTTCAAACAACAAGCTGCTGACCACGGTTGCCTGGCAGATAGGCGATCGCACCACCTACGCCATTGAAGGCGGCATCTTTATCGCAGGCGCGGTGGTGCAATGGCTGCGGGACGGCCTCGGCATTATCAAAAGCAGTGAAGAAATAGAAGCCCTCGCTGGCAGCGTCACGGGTACCGATGGCGTATATCTTGTCCCTGCCTTTGTGGGACTAGGCGCACCTTATTGGGATAGTTACGCGCGCGGTACCATTACCGGGCTCTCTCGCGGCACTACCTCGGCCCACATTGCCCGCGCTGCGCTCGAAAGCATTGCGTACCAAACCGCCGATGTGCTGGATGCCATGCGTCAGGACTCAACTATAGATATTGTCGAATTAAGGGTAGATGGCGGCGCGTCTCGCAATGATTTGCTCATGCAGTTTCAAGCCGATGTGCTGGGCATTCCGGTGGTCAGGCCAAAAATCACTGAGACGACGGCACTAGGGGCGGCTTATCTGGCAGGGCTAGCAATTGGCTATTGGCAAAATCAACAGGAACTGGTGCAGCTATGGCAAATGGAGAAGCGCTTTGAGCCGACTATTAGCGACGACGAGCGAGAGACTTTGCGCACAGGTTGGCGGCACGCGGTTAACCAGACCTTACTCAAAAGATGATCTAAAAGTCTTTTTGTTAACACCTGTGCTCAGCTCTAGTGGTATGGGTGTCTCGCCCGTCAGTCGCTGGCTGGCTCCTGACCTCTGACTTCTGACTTCTAGCTCAGAAGAAATTTCCCGCTTTGCGCTAATATCACAAAAAGTCAGCCATTAAACAGAAGCAGGTTTGGGCTCAGGCTTAGGTGGTTTGACTTCTTTCATTGCTGTCGTCACGCGATCGGCAAAGTGCTCGTCTACCTCGCGGAACAGCGCCACCTGGCGATCTTTTATATCAGCGCCGCACTTGCCCAGGCTGCCAGCAATGTTGTGTACCAACCGATCCTTCTCATCGTCGTTCAAAATGTTGTAGAACATCCGAGCTTGATCGGCGTAGTCTGGGGCATCGAGTTCAATTCGATCGGCCATCCCCTCGACTTTGTAAGGGGGCACAGCCGCCCGCTTGTCAGCCTGTGGATAGTCGTATTTAGTGGGATGGTAGTTTTGGCGGCTGCCGTTATTGCCATCTACTCGCATAAAGCCATCGCGATAGGGCGTATTTGCTTCAGTCGCATGGGGCGAGTTTACTGGAATGGTCTCGTAGTTCACACCCAAACGATAGCGGTGCGTATCGGCATACGACATAATCCGGGCCTGTAGCATCCGGTCGGGTGACCAAGAGATGCCAGGAACCACATTCCCCGGCGAGAATGCAGCCTGCTCTACATCGGCAAAGTAGTTTTCGGGATTGCGGTTTAGCGCTAGCTTGCCAACTTTTTGCAAGGGATAGTCGCCATGAGGCCACACCTTGGTCAAATCAAATGGGTTCCACTCAAAGTTCGCCGCCTGCTCGTCGGTCATGGTTTGAATGTGCATTGTCCAAGACGGATAGTTGCCCTGGTCAATCGCGTTGAACAAGTCTTTAGTTGCCCAGCGCGGCTCTATGCCTTGCATGTGCATCCACTGTTCTTCAGTAAAATTTTTAATGCCCTGATCGCTCAGGTAGTGAAACTTTACCCAAATGCGCTCGTCGGCTTCGTTGATAAAGCTAAAGGTGTGGCTACCGTAGCCATTCATATGACGCCAGCCCATGGGGGCACCGCGATCGCCCATCAGCCACATTACCTGATGCAGACTCTCGGGCACCTGCGACCAAAAATCCCACCACATTTCATCCTGCCGCCAATGCTGCTCAGGATGCTCTTTTTGCGAACGAATAAAGTCCATAAACTTCATCGGGTCGCGCATAAAGAAGATCGGCGTGCCGTTGCCCACCATATCCCAGTTACCCTCTTCGGTGTAGTGCTTTACCGAAAAACCGCGCAGATCACGGTAGATATCGGAACCGCCCTTGGACTTAGCAACGGTCGAAAACCGAACGAAAACTTCAGTCTCTTTACCCACTTCAGAAAACAGCTTTGCCTTCGTTAGATGAGTGATGTCGTCAGTGACGGTAAAGGTGCCAAAAGCGCCCGCCCCTAAAGCATGAACGACTCGCTCGGGAATGCGCTCTCGGTTAAAGTGAGCCATTTTTTCGAGCAAATCGTAGTCTTCGAGCAGCAGCGGGCCGTACTTGCCTGCTGACTTTGAGACTTCGTTGTTGGCAATTGGAATGCCAGCGGCGTTGGTGAGGGTATTGTTGTCGGGCATAGAATACCTTTTTCTAATATTCAAGAGGTGTGTGAGTAGCTTGCGACTAAAAATAGAGTCGCAGTAGGAAACTTTATCGTTAGCCCGGTGGATTAGCCTCTATAGAAAGTATTGATGTTCTAGCGCCTTAACATAAGGCAATAAAGCCCGCAAAGCTAAACCCTAAAGTGTCAGCGGGCAAACTAGCGATGGTTCAATATTTGCCAGAAAAGCGACCCCAAAAGCCATGGAAGCTCAAGTCAAAGCCGCACTAGCAAGCGGCGATTATCAGCAGGTAAGTCAGCTACTAAAGCAGTGGCAAGCAAGCGACTCTAAAAATCCGCTGCTCAGGCTCTATGCTGCTCGGCTACAAGAGCAGACAAACCGGCTGGAAGCGGCTGAGAAAACCTATTTAAAGCTGCTGAAGCAAATGCCGGGCGGCAAAATTATGGCTCAGGCCCGTGCTGGGATTCAACGCATTCAGCACAGGCAAAAGGTGCAAAAGGCTGAAGCGCTGGCGCAATCCAGGCAAATTGCGGGGGGTGATGAGGTGGCGATTTTGGCGATCGCAGCCCCCCCAACCTCAGGTTCAGCCTCAGGTTCAACCTCAGGTTCAACCTCAGGCCCAGATTTAGATCGACAGAAGGCGATCGCAGGCATCGCCCAAGTCTTCAACCTCGATCCCTATACCGCCCGCCTCAAGCTCCCACCCAGCGGTTTTCGCATTCACCGCATCGGCCCCTGGGGTGAAATAAACTACTACAATCAAGCACTCAACCAAGCCCATACCCCTACACTCTCAGCCAAAGTAAAAGACATTAAAGCACTCCAAACCTTCCAGATCTCTCACTTTGAAACGCTCAAGCGTCAGCCAAGCGTACTGTGCAAAAATTCAGCAAGCCAGCTCGGCAAAATTAGCTTTGACTGGGCAGAAGTCAGCCAGCTCGTAAGCGGTCAGCTACCGATTTTTGAGCAAGTTGTGGACATTGGCAACTGGGGCAAAACGGTTCACAAAGAGAAAGTGCAAGACTATGTCCAAGTTGTTGATCTACATTTAAAGGGTAGAGAGATTGTATTAAGACTGTGCTCAAGCCTTTACCAATACCAAAAAGGCACCGCGCTTACAGAACACACCGCCGACTTACCCCAAATCAACAGCCGCATCCAGTGGAACCAGCTTCTCGCTCAGCTCGCCCAATCCATCAGCGCGCCTCATCACAACGACTTCACCCGCTTCGGCAAAGCAGCCTTAGAATTCATTCCCCTCCTACCGCCCTTCTCTTCCAACCTCGACCTCGACCGCCGCGCCCCCAGTCATTGGGATCAAGCCTTCCACCTCTACAGCACCCTTTGCTACTTGAATGATCAAAAGGCTAAAGACAGCAAGATTGCCAACATACACATATAATTAGGCTGAAGATGTGACCTTTGAAGGCATCCTGCCATGACTCAGAAACTAACTTCGCTAATTGAACAAGCGGAAACTCTATCCCCAAAAGATCAGCTTGCTCTGATCGCACACTTAGCCCAAACTATAAAAGTAACTGATGAGCAAATAGCGCTTCTACCTCAACCAGAAAACGACGAAACAGAAAGTAGTGCTCTGCCTGACTCGGGTAAATCTATTCGGCAGATTATGGCGAGATTTGCCGCTCACCTACCTGAAGATGTGCTTGCCCAGTTACCTCGCGATGGTGCAGAGCAGCACGATCACTACATTTACGGCACTCCCAAGATTCAGGAATGAGAACGCTCTTTGCAGACACATTCTTCTGGATAGCCTACGCCGATCTAACAGACGATTGGCATGATAGAGTCGAGCAAACTTATATCGAGGCCCAGCCTTGTAAATTGGTTACAACCGACGAAGTCCTTGGGGAAGTTTTAACCTTTTACTCAACGTCAGGTAAGTACGTTCGACAGGAAGCTGCTAGCTTGATCAGAGCAGTCTTATCTGATTCTAGTGTTGATGTCAGGCCACAAACCCGTCAGTCTTTCATATCGGGCCTGTCACTTTATGCACAGCGATTGGATAAAGGCTATAGCATTGCTGATTGCGTTTCTATGAATACGATGAAACAGTTTAGTATCACTGAAGTATTGACACGCGATAAACATTTTTCTCAAGAAGGGTTCATCGTTTTGTTTCGAGAGGACAGATAGGCGCAGAGGTCTCTGCTGATCTCCTGGCAAACAGTAGCGATACAAGAATGAGCATTCTCCCAACAAACAAATCTTTTGAGCTAAATGGTCACGAGCAACCCATTTCTAAAGAAGAAGCCGTAGAAGCTGGTATTCCTAACGCGCCGCTGAAGCCGGTTTATTTTGTCAGCGGGTTAGGGGCAGACGAGCGGATTTTTCAGTGGCTGCGCTATGACGGCTTTCGGCCTGTGCATATCCATTGGTTACCGCCCCAGCGTGCAGAAACAATTGAGCATTATGCTAAACGGCTAACAGCACAGATTAAGGACGAGAATCCTATTGTGGTGGGGCTTTCGTTTGGTGGGTTGATTGCGATTGAAATTGCTAAGCAGATTACAACAGAGAAAATAATCTTGCTCTCTAGCGTCAGAGAACGCGCGGAAGTGCCTTTTTACTTTAAGGCATTTCGCGGTTTTCCCATTCATCGAATTTTTCCCTTTAAGAGTATTCTGTGGGCTGTGTACTGGCTAGCCGACTGGCTGTTCTTGCCCGAAAGCAGTGATGAAAAGGCTTTACTGAAAACTGTTCTAAAAGAAACAGATCCTAAATTTCTGAAGTGGGCGCTGCATAAAGTGGTGATCTGGAAAAATGCTGAAATTCCAGATAATTTGGTGCAGATTCATGGGAAGCGCGATCGCATCTTTCCCTATCGTTTTGTCGCGCCCAACTACACCATTGAAGACAGCGGCCATTTGCTGGTCATGAGCCGCGCTGCCGCCGTCTCTGATCTGCTGGAAACTTTGATTGAGCGTCAATAACCTCTGGATTAACCACTCTCCCATCAGCCAATAATTGAGACGAGCGCATCGCCTGAATCAAATCACCCCTGGCTTTTACAAAGTCTTCACCCTGCACATCTACCCGGTAGCGCAGCGGCGACAGATAAACCTGGATTCCTTTGTCCCGGCAGCGCTGATCTAGCAAGGTCAAAGCTTGTTCCTTTGTGAGATTTGTGAGATTTGAGAGAGAGCTTTCCGTGACGTCAGCTTGAGCCTTTTTCCCACTCTGCTCGTTTTCAGTCTGCATGTCTTCGGCAATGCCTTGTAAAACCGCTTCAAAGCCCAAAAAAGCGAGCTGGTAAATTATCTGCCGACTGTACTCGCCGTGAAAATAGCCGCCGTGAACATCTCGCCGTCCTACCATCGAGTCAAAGGCCAGCTCGATATAATCCCAAAGGGTAATGTTGCGCTTTTCTTTGGCGCGAGTGAGCAGACCTATTTCCGTTTTAGAACGGCTGCGTTTGCCTCTGTCAGATTCAAAGCTGATGCAAAAGTCTTTATAGTCTGTACAGTCAAAAAAGGTAAATAAATCGGCAAGCGTTGCAGGCGTTTCTTTTTGCTTAATTTCAAACAGCTTTGCCAATGAGAGATAGCCGTCCCCTTTGCCCGAGCTATGGGTGATAAACAAACATCTCAAAATACTGTTGGGGTCTGAAGCAACCGCTTTACCCAAATTGATGGCGGGGGCGTAGTACGCTCGCAAAGCGCTCAAGTTAATGATGCCTTTGTGTAGTTTGCTACGTCGGAAAAAACCTGTTTTGGGGGTGCTTTTGTCATAGATGCGGTGGGTCAGTGCAATGCTGCCCAAACGATGACCATGGGGCTGCTTACCACTGGGAAAGGAGATATAGTTGGCAGTTGTAGAGGCCAGCCGCAGCGCCAGATCGCCTTCGTTGCTGAACAAATAGGCTTCTTTAAAGCGGCGCAGCGAAGACGCTAGGCCGTTAGCCCGACTGGAGATGATAGAGAGAATAGGAATATCGGGTGCAGCCAAAATCAATCGGCCCAGGCTGAGGGTATGACCAATTTCTGGGGTGGGCGCTTTGCCGATTGAGCGTGTATCGAACACATCGGAGAGAATTCTGACGACGTGGGTAATCACCAGCCCGCCCATACTGTGGCCAATGAAGTTGAGCTGAATTTTTTGAGGGGCTTTCTGGGGCGAGTGACGGGCTTTGCGAAGCGCTTCGCTGGGGCCGTAGGTGGCTTGCAATTCGTCTACCCGTAAATCGATCACGGCTTTGTCAATTTGCCGAATCAGTTCAGTCAGGTCAGGAACGCCAAAGTTAATCGCCCGGTATACATCTTGAAAGTAGACGGTCAAACGCAAGATCAGCAGGGTGAGCATGACCATGGTGCTCGCGATCGCCAGACTAAACACCCCTTGCACCAGCAAATTTTGCCAAATGCCCAGCCAGCCCAACGGCCCGTGCAGCAACGTCCAAGACCAGTAGAGCAGAATAATCGCCAGCCCGATTCCCAGCACAGCTTGCGGCACCACTGGCAGGGCTCTGACGTTTTTCCATAGCGCACCGGGCCGCAGCGACATCCGCTCTGACGACCAGCGATAGCCAACAAATACCAGGTTTCGCCGCTGACGAATGCGCGGATCGTCTTCGGCAACGTATCGATATATGTCGCCATACCAGGCGCGGACGCCACCGATCGCCGTATTGTAGCCATGGACGGCAAGCACGATTTCGGCAGGTTCTGAAATGGTGGGATCTTTTTGAATGCGGTGGAGGTCTTGGGCGATCGCATCAATTCCCCGCATGGCTCCGGCCAAAGCCTCAGCCGTCGGTAGCTGGGCCTCCTCAATATTTTCTGGCGCAGTACTCACCATCAAATAGCCCGGCAAATGACCGCCCGCTGCGGGGGGCCGCCAGCTACCTCCCTGCGAGTCTCGCTGATCGAATCGCCGCCAGCACACCCGCAGCCGAGCATCATCTAGCGATATCTTTTCAAACTCAAAAGGAGCAATGTCCATTGCGAGTGCATCCTCAGGCTAAACCCTTCTAAGCTAAACATAGGAAAGGGTATTGCCTATTACTTTTATGGGTCAGTCAATTCAGCTCAAAAATCATCCTTTTCGGTTTTTGCTCTATTTAGAGTGGGGACTGCTGGCGGTGGCCATCGTGAGCGCCCTCGAAACGCCGCCCGCTCGACCGATGGGCCGAGCGCTCAAAGAGGGTGCCCACCAAGGGGCTCAGCATTTAGCGACGGGCCGATGGCAGGTCAGTCCGCTGCTGGCGGTGGGCGCGATCGCCCTTTTTGGCGTCATGGGCCTGTACCTACCGCTGGGCCGGTGGCAACGGCTAGGCCATACGCTGGGCCAAATTTTACTAATTTTGCTGGCCTCGGCAAATGTGTTTAACGACGGGCGCACCTCGCCGTTTATTTATTTAGTGCTGGTGATTCGCGGCTGCTTGATGTTTGGGCTGGCGGGGCGGATTGCGGTCACGGGGGTGGCGTTTTCGCTATTTTTGAGCGGACTGCTGTTACGGCTGCGATCATTCTCTGGGATCGGTCGCCGTTTGCCGCCCCCCGTCCGTCATCGCCTGCAAGACCTGGTGATGGGCTTTCAGCTAAATTTGATTGTGCTGTTTGGCCTGGCTTTATTACTTGTGGTGCTGCTGATTAATGCGCTATTAACTGAACGGCAAAGCCAGCAGCGATTGCAGCAGGCCAATCAAAAGCTGAGGCGCTCGGCTGAGGCTATAGAAAAGCTGGCGATGGATCAAGAGCGCAGCCGAATTGCCCGCGATATTCACGATGCGCTGGGCCATTCGCTAACGGCGCTCAATATTCAGCTAGAAAGTGCGCTTAAGCTATGGACAAAAGATCCCAATCAAGCCAGGCAGTTTCTGGCCCAGGCCAAGCAGTTGGGCACCCAGTCATTGCAGGAGGTGCGGCATTCGGTGGCGGCGCTCAGGCAAGATCCGCTGGCAGGCAGAACGTTGGCAGCCGCGATCGCCGCCCTGCTCCAAGATGTTAAAAACAGCCTGCCGCCCGACATTGGGCTCAGTGTCACCTCAGATATTCGGCTCAGCCGCCCTTTGCCTGCCAATTTTCAAGCCATTATTTACCGGATTACGCAGGCCGGACTCACCAACAGTGTCAAACATGCCAGCGCTAGTAAAATTGAGCTGCATTTAATCAGCTCGGCCCAAACCGTCATGCTAACGCTAGAAGATAATGGGTTTGGGTTTAACCCCCAGCAGGCGAGTACAGGGTTTGGCTTGCAGAGTATGCGCGATCGCGCCGAAGCAGTCGGGGGCACATTCAGGGTGACTAGCTCAATCAATCGAGAGGGTACTAAGGGTACAGGGGGCACTCAAATTTATGTCAGCTTGCCTTTGCCTCAGGGCTCTGGCGAGCCGGTAAAGGCAGATAGAGGTGAGCGGTAATGCTTAAACTTTTGATTGTTGAAGATCAGCGGCTGATTCGAGAAGGATTGGTGGCTTTGCTGTCGCTCGAAGATGACCTGACGGTGGTGGGCGAGGCTGAAAATGGACAGGCGGCTTTGGATTTGCTTGCGACCTTGCCAAGCGATCGCCTGCCAGAAGTCACCCTGTTAGATATGCGAATGCCGGTGATGGATGGGGTGAGTACGGCAAAGGTGCTGGGCGATCGCTATCCTCAGATAAAAATATTGGTGCTGACAACGTTTGATGAAGATGCCCTGGTGGCTCAGGCAATGGCAGTAGGCGCAAGGGGCTATCTGCTGAAAGACACACCTTCGGAAGAGTTGGCGATGGCGGTGCGGTCGGTGGCTAAAGGTTACAGCCATTTCGGGCCGGGCATTGTCGATAAAATGATCAGTGGTTTGCCACCAGTGCCGCTGGTACCAGCAGCGACACCGGCAGCGGGCGAGGTTGCCAAAGAAGCGGTTTTAGCTGACCTTGAGGCCCTGACACCAAGGGAGCGGGAGGTGCTGGCCTGGATTGGTCAAGGGGCTAGTAATAAAGAAATTGCCCAGCAGCTTTATTTGTCGGAAGGGACGGTCAAAAACTACGTGACCAGCATTTTGAGTCGGTTGGGACTGCGCGATCGCACCCAAGCCGCCCTGTTTGCTCAAAAGTCTATACTGACTGACGGCTTTGTTGCATGAATCGAGAAATAGACAGGGTTACCCTGTAGCAGTCATTTTCTAAGCTTCAACCGGGTAGCTGTCAGGCATTCCCAACTTGGTCATCTTGTTGAGTGCCTTGCACTCAAT
>JBAQZP010000072.1:0-41041 GCA_049791095.1 Phormidesmis sp. | reverse complement strand
TGTCAGCTTGCAGGCTGCGTCTTTCATGGTTTCCTTCATCTGCTCATCTAGCATTCCTCAGCCACTCCCAACTGACTCAAGTCCGCCTTATAATGACTGGTAATGTATTTTATTGCTAGTCCCTTATAGAGGTCACTTCATTCGTGGAGTGACCTTTGGTGTCAGCCAGCTTGATCGACCTGAAAATTACGTCGTCAGCTCTAACTGCTTTAGCTTCGGCATGAGCTGCTCAAAGGCAATGCCTCGGTGGCTATAGCGTTCTTTTTCAGCGTTTGTCATTTCGGCAAACGTTTTGCCTTGCGTTTTTACATAAAAGATCGGATCGTAGCCAAACCCACCGGCTCCTTGCCCTGCGCTCAAAATTGACCCTGGACAGCGGCCTTCCGTTTCGAGTGCAATGCTGCCATCGGGGCGGGCGAGGGCGATCGCACAAACAAATTCCGCTCGCCGATCGGTTTCATCGCCTAGCTCTCGCAGCACCCGGTTAATTCGATCCGCATCGCTGCGACCATAGCGGGCCGAATATACGCCCGGCGCCCCACCCAACGCCATCACCGATAGACCCGAATCATCTGCGATCGCCCAGCGTTTAGTCAGGGTCGCCACCGTCGATGCTTTCAGCCGCGCATTTTCGATAAACGTCTGCCCGGTTTCCTCTACCTCAATATCGGCGGGCTTCAGTGCCAGCGTCCAGTTCAGCGCCTGAAGATAAGCTTTAAGTTCAGCCAGCTTGCCCGGATTGCCCGTAGCCACAACGACAATAGCCATAAGATAGGTACTTAAATTTAAGTGCTCGTGAGTCCATATTAAATGAGTCGATGACCAGAGTTGTGCTGATGAAACCAATAGCTTGAGACGTAAAATTTCAATTTACGAACAGTTTTGTGACAAAGCCTATTGGAACTCAGAGAAAACACTGATATCCTAAAATCCATTCAGCCGACTCTGTTAGAAATGCTACCCGTGTGGCTTTAATCATTGGTGCCTACTGATGCAAGCAGCCAGGCGGTCAACATAATAAAAGAGCGGAGCATAATTCGTTTACATTGAGGACATTCACCAATGGCTAACCGACAAACCCGAGCTAGAGCGACTAGCTCTGTGAGTAGTTTTGCTCACGACTTTAAAGAATTTCTGCTGCGAGGCAATGTTGTAGATTTGGCGATCGCAGTCGTCATCGGTGCCGCATTTGGTGCCATCGTCACGTCTTTAATTGAAGATATTATCACGCCCCTATTACTTGCCCCTGCCTTAGACGCGGCAGGTGTAGAGGATATTGCCAATCTGTCGGCCAACGGCATTAAGTACGGCTCTTTTCTCGCGGCGGTGATTAATTTTGTCGTGATTGGCTTCATCCTATTTCTACTGGTTCGCGTCTTCGAGCGGTTCAAGCGCACTGAGGAAGTCGTTGCTGAACCGACGCCAACCGAGAAGCTAGATCTCACCATGCAGCGGCTGAATGAGACGATAGAGCGAAAGCTTTAAAGGCCCTTAGCTTTTAGCTTCTAGTCCCGACAGCCCAGACTGTCGCGGGTATTCACGCCTGTGACAGGATTGGTTCCCGAGGCGCGATCGCACATCTTCTTCACTTGAAAGCGGTCAAGAATAGAGTCGGAAAAGTCGGCTCCGGTGATGATAGTGTCGCCAAACGAGCTGCTGATTGCGATCGCCTCAACAAAAATTACATTTGTCATATCCGCACCGTCAAACAGCACGCGATCGGCAAAGGTCTTAGTAAAGTCTGCACCCTTTAAATTAGTCCGTAAAAACGTGGCCTTGGTTAAAATCGTGCCGCTCATATCGGCTCCGGCAAAGTTGGCATCGCGCGCATCTGCCGCCGCAAACGAAGTACCCGAAAGATTTTGGCCCGAAAAATCAGCGCCCGCCTGGTTAGTGAGCGTATAGTCCACCGCATTGCTTTGCGCCGCCGCCGGTGCAGCTAGCCCTATGGTCAGCAGCAGCACTGCTACACCACATAGCAGCCTCTTTTGAGCGATCTGAACCCTTGCTCTCAACCGACGCCATAATCTCATCTCTGCCTAACCCCAAGAACCCTTCGTTATTTAACCCTTCGATCATACGGCTTAACCGGCAGCTTAACTGGCGGCTTAACTGGGCATTCCTCTCAAACCGACTGGCTCAGTATAGACATGACCGCCGCCGCAAAAGGTTCGTGGGTAAATTTCTCGGCATCGCGCAGACCACCCGTGCTAAAAACATTGATTTCAACAAGCTGGGCATCGATAAAGTCAAGACCTACTAGAAATAGACCATCGCGCACCAGCTTTGGGCCAATCGCCGCAACGACTTTGTGCATGGCATCGGTCACCTTTCCGGGCTGCGCCATGCCCCCCGCATGAATGTTGCTGCGAAAGTCGCCGGCTTTAGGAACGCGCTGAATAGCTGCTGGTTTGCCTTTAAGCGTGAGCACATCACCATTGAGCACTACTACGCGAGTATCACCCGCTTCGGCCCCCGGAATGCAGCGTTGTACCATGGCTGGCCCCTGGCGCAAGATTACATCAATGATGGAGTTAAGATTGCTGTCTTGGCTGTGGCTAATCAAAAAAACGTCGCTGCCTCTAGTACCTTGAATCGGCTTTAGCACCGCAGGCCCACCTAGCTTGCGGATAAACTCGCGAATCTGTTCAGGATGCTGGCTCACTAGCGATTGAGGATAGGTAAAGCCGGGCAGATCTAGTAAATACGACTTACTGGCAGCCTGAAGCAGCCCCTGAGGCCGGTTAACCACGCGAACCCCACTGTCCTCACAGCATTGGGCCAGGTTAAGCGCAAATCCATGCATCGCTCCACGGGCTCCGTCGCGAGCCGGATTTGTCCGAATAAACAGCAGATTACTTTCGGTGAGCGGCGCTTCAACCGCGATTGTTTTAGCGATCGTTATCACTAGCGTACTTAGGCTCAAACCTTGCTCAGCGATCCATCGGGTTCGGGCACATGGCTTTTCTTCTGATTGATAAGACAAGTCACCAACGCCAGTAATACCGACGCGATGCCCTTGATTAATCGCTGTGCTAATTAGCATGGCGGTCGTTTGAGAGGGCTGAATATCGGTGGCATCGTTGACTAGAAAGGTGATTTGCATTTAATGAATAGCTAGATTTTCTAGGGTAGGAGCTTCCGGCGCAGGCTGTTCGTGTTGGGTATAGAAAGCATACTTGTCGGGAGATGTGATCAGGCCCAGGTTCAAAATCCTGGCCCCTGTTTGAGCCACCGGGTTCATGCTTTTTCCAATTACAATGCCGTCATGGGGGGCTCGGTACTGGCAAATTACTTCACCAAAAATATTGCGCTGTAAAGCAATCACCTCACCTTTTATCACCAGCGCTGTCGGCTTTGGTAAAACCTCCAATAGCCCACCGCGATCTGCGTAGATCCAGTCTGACTTTGAACATAGGACAGGCTGTGGCCCTGCCTTGGCCGTCGAGCGCTTGGTCAGCATCCCAATTTCGGCCATGACTCTACGAACCCCTGTCAAAGAAGCCGCAATCACTTTGGACTGAAAAACCTGGGGGTCGCCAATTTCGACGGTAATGGAGGGAATGCCTAGCTCGCTGGTGGTGCCCCGGAGCGTGCGATCGGAAGGGGAGTTGTGCAAAATAATCTGCGGCCTTTGCAGGTACGCCATTTTGGCAGTAACCTCGTTGGTCATATCCGCGCGCACGTAAAGCGAATTGATATTGCCAAAGCTAGCAGTGTGCAGATCGATTAAATATTCAAAGCGGCGGACGATACGGTGGATAAAGCGATAGGCATAGATTTCGGCAATGCTGCCGTTGGGTTTGCCGGGCATGACGTGATTCATGTCGGTGCGATCGTCAAAGGTGCGCTGATTGTTGAGGTAGGCCGGTACGTTGACGACCATGACGCCAATCACCGTGCCCCGCAGCGTATTGAGATCGATCGCATCAAACAGACGGTGGATGATAGGAATGCCGTTGAGTTCGTTGCCATGTAGGGCAGCGGTGAGACCTAACACGGGGCCGGGATGCTTGCCGCGACCAATCATTACCGGGAGGCGAAGCGATCGCCCCAACCCATCATGAATCAAATCCACCATCACCCGAGTACAGGTGCCCCGAGGGATTTGCTCTAGATCCAGCTCATCGACAACATAGGCCCCCGGAAAATCCAAAGAAGGTCGGCTATTCATTAAACTCCTAAGTCAAGCAGGTCAAGCAGGTCAAGCGCCTAGATCAAGCGCAAATATCATGGACAAACGCCGGATCGGGATTCAGCGAAGCAAAAAGCTTACGACGAAACTGTCCCTTTTGGGTCGTCAGCTTCTGCGCCATATTGTCGATCGCAATCACCGATAGCAGCGTTTGCAGATAGCCCTCAATCAAATCATCTAGGCCCATTCCCAACTGATTAAAATCGCGACTATCCATCAGCATCAACCGCTCCGACTGACTCAGCCAAGACCCATCCGCCTGCTTGACCGACAAATTAGTCCCCAGCATATCCCAAGAATTCGTCACGCCATCCAGCGTGGCCGTTAGCGGCTTTCTCGCCCGGCGGGCATAGCTCGCCACCGGATAAGCGCCATTCTCGCCAATCCCAATCATCATCCGCAAGTCAGCAATGTAGATGGCCTTGCGCTTATTCGGCAGCGTCCCCAAATGGTAAAACCGGCCCTGCTTCGTATTTGAACTCCAGCCCGAATTACCCACCAGACTCTGGACAATAAAGCGCTCAAAACGAAAGTCTATTTTCATAAAGTCTTCTAGCTCTTTTGCACTGGTTAAGGTGTAGACGCCTTGCCCGGCATTGCTATACGGATCTTTTACCACCGCAATGCCGCCCATCCGCTCTACCCACAACGGCACCTCGTTTTTAGCCACATCCCAAATCGTCTCGGGTGTGCGAATCATCAACCCAGTGGATTGAAGCTCCGCGTTGTAAAAGTCGTAGGCTTTAGCCGCCATCAGCTTGTTGCGTCCGCCACTAACGCACGACAGTACCGGGTTGAGAATGGCCGTGCGGGTGAGCAGCGGCATCCGGCTCCAGGGCCGTTGCGTGACGTAGCGAAAGGCGGCGCGAATAGGCACCCATTCATCTGTCGGAGTACGAATTTCTAAGACGCCATCGACAAAGCGCACCGGCAGATTCTCGTCTTCTTGAAAGCAGGGCACAAACCAAACGGGCTCTTGGGCAATGTCGGCCAGCATGGCGGCGTATCCAGACGTCTCCATTTCGTTTTTGTCGTACAGTACGGCCAGTCCGCCTTTGGGCAGTCCTCTCCGGTTCAGTAGGGGCATAAAGGTGCGTTCTAGCAGCGTGCGATAGCCGCTGTCCTCATGCGCGTCTTCGCCGTAGGGCATCGACTTTTGGCCCGAGGGGCAAGAATTGGTTTCGATCACGATAATGCGGCGAATACCCTTGTCCGTCGTCACCGGGAATAAATCGGCTCCGCCCCACTGAAAGTATTTAGTTCTGTGGCTGAGTACGGTATGAACGGCCTGAGCATCTACCTCGGGGTGCAGGTGCAAGTAGCGATCGGCGATGCGGTCATTCCCCAGGCCAAAAAAGTACTTCACCATCGGGTGCGGCCTGGCATTCAGCACCCGTGGATAAAAGTGCTCGGGTGCCTCAAAACTATTGGGTGCGACCTGCACCACAGACCTTTTATTTGCCAAAGCAGCACCTAACTCAAATTGCCCTCTTATTAAAGAGCAAATGAAGACGCTTTCACTCAGCCCAACGTAATTTGTTAGATGCGATACAGATATTTAAAGTGGTATGTGGAGCTATAGCGTTGGTCACTTGGCATAGGTTCGTTACACTGTCCAATCTTCTGTAGTCAGCCCTGGCACTTTGCTGAAGTCTCTCACATTGCGAGTTAGCAATATTAGAGCGCGGGATAAGGCGATCGCTGCAATCCTCAAGTCCATTGTAGACACACGTACTCGCTGCCGTCGCAAATCATCAAAAACCGCAATTTCGCCAGCTCCGAACGGTAAGACAGGCGCTATTGAAAAGCCCTGCTGAATTTCGGACAATAGCGAGTATCCACGAACTGTATCAGAATTTTTCTGCGCGCGATTAATCAAACTATGCGCGCCCAGTGTTTGCTCATGAAAACTAACAATCGAAAGCGCAAAATCTGTAGTTGGATGCCGCGCTATTCGAGCGGCTAGGTACTGAAACTCGGAGCCGCAACGACGTTGCAAAAAACTGATGTGGTCGGTGTCCAACAGATATTTCACAATCACTCGGATGCTTCATCCTCTGGTCTATCTGCCTGCCGGAAAGCACGCCCGTATTCTAGAGCTTCGAGGAAAGCCGACTCATCGGAAATTGAACCTACCAGGTTTTCTAACCAGTTCTCAGGGGCAGTTTCGCTTGATAGCTTTTCTTGAAGATCAGAAACGATTCGCTCAAGCGTAGCTAAGCGCTGTTCGATTGTCGTTTCAAATGACATGCTCATACCTCTATATAGAGTATTAGATGGCTACGTTTTCTAAAGTTTGATTACTTCTGATGTAGCCGACTAGAAGCAGTATATCTATTACCCTTTCGGACAACACCTTTCGCACAGCATTAGTTTGATTGAGCATCCTCTGCTCGACTCAACGCGGCTAAAACCTGGTCATGAATTTCGCCGTTGCTGACAACTACGCCGGTTGTTTCTAGTCGGTCTGCTTTGGAAAAGTCCAAGGGTTTGCCATACATATCGGTTACTCGCCCGCCCGCTTCTTCGACGACAATCACGCCCGCTGCATGATCCCAAATTTTCTCTTGGTAGCCTGGATACTTGGGAGAAGGCAAGCGTAAGTATAGAACGGCGTTGCCTGAGGCGACTGCGCCGTATTTGGCTTGCGAGTCCATCCGCATTGAGTCGGTGGTGATGCCTGCGGCCTGGGCGATCGCACCCTGCAAACCCTGATCACCATGCCCCGATTCCACACTTTCGACAAAGCGAAAATGCGCCGTATCGCTGGAACTCGTAACTTTAATTGGCTCTGGGGTGCCGTGGGCGATCGCCTGCATCGTCGCTCCTTCCCCGCGCACCGCCACAAACAAAACGCCAGTGACAGAGCCCCCTTTCAGCTCCAGCGTTAACGCAGGACAGGCCAGCACGCCGACTTTTATGTCGCCGTCGGCCACTAGTGCCAGCGCCACCGCATACTGATCTTTTCGCAGAAAGCCTTTGGTGCCGTCAATTGGATCGAGCGTCCAATAGCGCTTAGCCACCTTGCCATTGCCTTGGTCAATCCATTGGGTAATCAGCTCCGGCGTGGCCTCCGGGGCCACCTGCTTTACATAGTCAGTGACCTGCTGCAAACGCGCGGCCATTTCGGGCGTTTTTAGCTCGCCTGCGTCTTCTTCGCCGACCACCGGATCGTTTGGAAAGGCTTCGGCAAGTGCCTTGCATACCACTGCTTGAGCGCCAAAGTCAGCCACTGTTACCGGGCTTTTGTCCTTTTTTTCAATCGCTTCTGGCACCATGGTTTGGCGCACCTGTTCGCATACTTTGGCGGCGGCGGTGGCGGCAGCGATCGCAACTGCCTTCTCTTTCTCAAACGCCATATTTCCTCAATCCTCACTCTGTTTGCAAACGGTGCTATCTTGCCCGCTAAATCCTAGCTCAACGGCACTTAATATCAAACCTTATTAATCTACGGGAAAATTTTGCGCCCTCCGCGACAAAAGCGTTAGCTCGCCGGATCTTCATCCTCATCTGCCATTCGATAAATTTTCGTCCAAGCCCTGGTTCCCCAATATTGACAGGCAAACGAAGCGCTCCGACTGGCCTTTAGCAGCGCCTCTGTAAAAGTATGGGTGGTGTAAAAGTGACAAAATGCGCCGTGAAAAATGTCCCCCGCGCCTAACGTATCTACCGCTCGCACCTGGGGGACTTCGACTTCGGCGCGATCGCCCCCCTCAGCATACAGAATCGGTTCGGCCCCTTGCGTAATCGCGGCTTGAGCTACCCCGAGCGTTTTCAGGTAGGCAAACACCTGATCAGCCGAATGGCAATCAGGCGGAAAAAAGTTAGCAGACGCGACGACGGCATCGGCCAACGCTAGCACCGTTTCAAAATTTGGCTTCCAGCTCCCGGCATCGACTACGACTGGAATGCTCTTGGCTTTAGCCCAATGCGCCACCTGAGCGCCCACCGCCATTTGATGCCCGTCAATCAGCACCACATCTACGCCTTCTAATAGCGCCGCCGATACCTGCGTCGCGGCCATTTGCATATTCTCAGCATTGCGGGCAACCACCGCCCGGTTCCCCGTCCCTGCCGTTACCACAATCGAAGACACCGGTGGCGGTTCGAGCCTGTTGGGGGCTAAATCAACCAGCGCGACGCCCTGACCCTGCACGTCTTCCCTTAGCAGCGTCGTCAGCGGATGCTCGCCCAATACAGACACCAGCGTTGCCTGATTCCCCTCCGAGCCGCCGAGCTGAGAGAAGGCAACTGCCGCATTTGTCGCTGGCCCGCCCGCTACTAGCAGGCTTTTGTCGGCGACTACTTTCTCGTTGGTGGCAGGCGGATGATCGGCCTGATAGATACAGTCGAGGGTTGTGAGTCCTATGAATAGTCCGTGCTTTTTGGTCATAGCATTGGAGGCGCTGCCCACTGCGGTAGGATTTCATAGTAAAGCTTACTGTCTAACTTTCCTGAGGCACCGAACCTGTGACAGATTCGCCGCAAGCCACGAGCAGTCTGCAACCGGGTGCGTTGTATTTAGTGGGTACGCCCATTGGCAATTTAGAAGATATTACCTTTCGGGCCTTGCGCGTGTTGAAAAGTGCAGATGCGATCGCGGCTGAAGACACCCGGCATACGGGCAAGCTGCTGCATCACTTTCAAATTACGACGCCGCAGGTGAGCTACCACGATCACAATACACAGCAGCGGATTCCTCAGTTGATTGCCCGGCTCGAACGGGGCGAAGCGATCGCCCTAGTCACCGATGCTGGGATGCCTGGCATTTCTGATCCTGGCTATGAACTTGTCTGTGCCTGCGTAGCCGCCGATATTACAGTGATTCCTATTCCTGGGCCTTCGGCGGTAGTGACGGCGATTGCGGCGGCGGGATTGCCTTGCGATCGCTTCGTTTTCGAGGGCTTTTTGCCGGTCAAAGGCAAAGCGCGAAAAGAACGACTCAATGCCTTAAAAACAGAATTTCGCACGGTGGTTCTGTACGAAAGTCCTCATCGGTTAGTCAAAACGCTGACAGAACTTGGCGAAGTGCTCTCTTTAGATCGCGCCGTGACGCTGGCCAGAGAACTCACCAAACGGTACGAGGAATTCTGGCGCGGCACGATTGGCGAAGCGCTAAAGCATTATGAAACCACAGCACCGAAGGGAGAATTTACGGTGGCGATCGCCCCCACCCCTCAAGCCGTTACCGCCTTCTCAAAATCCGAAATCATCACCGCTCTCAAAGACCTGCTCGCCCAAGGGCTCTCGCGCTCTGAAGCCAGCCGACAGCTCGCCCGGCGCACTCATCTATCCAAACGTGATGTCTATCAAATATCTCTGGAAATAGATAACTGACGTCAGCTAGACGAGCGGCGGGGTTTGGCGTTAGATGAGCGGCCCTTGTTGAGGACGGGTTTGGGCGATCGCACCCCACCACCAGGCCGAGAGGCAGATCGTCCCCGCCCGCCTCCGCCAGCGCGTCCTCGCCCACCATCGCGTGTATTATTGCGACCGTTAGGGATGGGCTCGGGCGGAATCGACGGATCGGGCTCATAGCCCGGAATAATTTCTTTCGGAATTTCCCTTTTTAACAGGCGCTCAATGTCTCTGAGCAGTGCTTTTTCGTCTACGCAGACGAGTGAGACGGCCTGGCCTTCGTTCCCCGCGCGGCCCGTGCGACCGATACGATGCACATAGTCTTCGGCGACGTTGGGCAGCTCAAAGTTGACCACATGGGGCAGCATGTCAATATCCAGGCCACGGGCGGCAATATCGGTCGCTACTAGAATCCGCACCTCGCCTGCTTTGAAGGCGGCAAGCGCGCGGGTGCGGGCTCCCTGGCTTTTGTTGCCGTGGATGGCGGCGGCGGTGAGACCGTCTTTCTGGAGATGCTTGGTGAGGCGGTTGGCACCATGCTTGGTGCGGGTGAAGACCAGAACCTGCTGCCAGTTGCGCGAGCCGATAATGAAGGAGAGCAGTTCGCTTTTTTGGACGCGATCGCAAGGATACACCACCTGATCGACCGTTTCCGCCGCTGCATTGCTGCGGGCGACTTCAATGAGTTCGGGCGATCGCAAAAAACTATCCGCCAGCTTCTTGATCGGCCTAGAGAACGTCGCCGAATACAGCAGCGTTTGGCGATCTTCAGCCACCAGCGCCAAAATCTTGCGAATGTCGTGGATAAAGCCCATATCCAACATGCGATCGGCTTCATCTAGCACTAAAACTTCAACCTGAGAAAGATCAACCGTTTGCTGACCCACATGATCCAGCAGACGGCCCGGTGTCGCGACCAAAATATCCACACCCTGACGCAGCTTAGAAATTTGGGGATTAATTTTGACCCCACCAAACACGACGGTCGAGCGAATCGGCAGATATTTACTATAAGTATTTACACTTTCGCCAACCTGAGCCGCCAGTTCGCGAGTGGGCGTCACGATCAGCGCTCGCAGGGGCCGACGGCCTGCGGCAGAACTGACGCTACTGCCTTTGCTTTTGCGAAGAACAGGTTTGGCGCTACCAGGTATTGGCGCGTGCTTCCCTTTATCAACGGTGACGGCGGTGGTGGGCAACTCTTGAGTCGGCAAATCTTCGCAGAGCCGTTGCAGCAGCGGTAGCGTAAAGCCCGCCGTCTTACCCGTCCCCGTTTGGGCGCTAGCCATGACGTCACGGCCCGCCATCACTATCGGAATAGACTTACTTTGAATCGGCGTAGGATCTGTATATCCCTGTTCGGCAATGGCGCGCAAAATCTCGGCCCGCAGACCCAGGGTATCGAAAGACATAAATAAATATCACATATCAGCAATGAGGTTTGAAGCGATTGCCCCTCAAGGCGATAGCACTTCTGGCGATCGCACATAAGCGAGGCCAAGGCACCATACTAGCAGACTTTACAAATCAGACAACCGATCGTCCAACCAGCTAACCATATCAGCCGTCACCCTGTCGGCATCTAAGTCATTGTGCGGTTCGTGATAGCTGTCGGGGTAGATACAGAGCGTCTTTTCGGGCAGCTTGATCTGCTGAAACACTGCCTGGCTACCCGCCGGATCGATGATCGGGTCAGCGCCGCCATGGATGAGCAAAATTGGCAGCGATAGCTGACTCATATGGGCTTTGACCCAGTCGATCGTCGCGATTGTTTCGCTGCCCCAGCGCAGCGTCACATAGGGATGCACCAGCGGATCTTCTTCGGCTTGTTCGATCACGGTATCGTCACGCGACAGACAGCCCTGATCGAGGCCCATATTCAGGGTAAAGCGGGGAAACAAGCCAGACAGCAGTCGGGCCACCACAGCCCGCACAGAATGAGTCGCATTTCCCACCGGCTGCATGGGCGGCGCGCTCACCAAAATACCTTTGATCTCAAAAGACTGAAACTGCGGCGACTGAGCGCTGCGCAAAACATAGTCGAGTACGATCAGCCCCCCCAGGCTATGGCCCATCAAAAACAGGGGTGCGGTAGGTTCTTGCTGGCGCACAAGCTGTAAAAAAGCGTTGGTATTGTCGCGGTAGTCTTGCCAGCGATTAATATGGCCGCGCTGGCCTTCAGACCTGCCATGGCCCTGATTGTCAAAAGCGTAAATAGCATAGCCCGCTGCCGTCAGTGCCCGCACAACCGCACAATAGCGCCCAGAATGCTCACCCAGGCCATGGATTAAGGCCAACACACCTTTTACCTTACCTATGCCCACTTCAGCGTCTGTATAACTTGCCAAAGCGGCATCAGTATTGTTAATAGCCACATCAACCGAGACAGGATACCAGCTTCGATAAAAAAGCTTGAGCGCATTTGAACCGTTAAAGGTACCTTCGGTATAGGTGACGGTCTCTGTAGCGTGAGTTTTGGTCGAGTTCATTACGGCTAAATAAAGCGCGTTATCCAACACGCCATGGGGCAGACTGCGGGCAAAAAAGCTTTAAGCTGTGTTACTAATTTACAAGATTTCGACCGTTCCATGCTGACCATCGATCCGAACGCGCTGGCCGGTGGTGAGGCGGTGGGTGGCGTCGGTAACGTCCATAACGGCAGGAATGCCGTACTCGCGGGCGACGATCGCCCCATGGGAAAGTTGCCCGCCCACTTCGGCAATCAGCCCCCCAATCTGGGCCAGCAAAGGTGACCAGCCAGCATCGGTATAAGGCACGACCAGGATGGTTTGCGCATTGATGTTGGTGGTAGTTTTGGGCATTTCTTTGAGTACCCGGATAGTACCCTCGACCTGGCCAGCGCTAGCGCCAATACCGCGTAATATCCCGGTAAGCGCAGGGGCAAGCTCTGCCATTACAGGCGATGCGGTCGGCGGGATTTGGCCATAGACGAGAGCCGGAACGCGGTGTTTACCCTGGCGCTGCCAACGCGCTTTTTCTAGATTAATTTTTAGCCGTAAATCATTCGCTGATAAAGGGGTGGTGATCTGGGCGCGAACCTCATCCCAGGTTAGGAAAAAAATGTCGCCTGGCAGTGCTAGCAAGCCAGCGCTCAGCCAGCGCCGCTCCAGTTCTACAAAGCACAGTCTGAGGCCAGCGAGCAAGCGGTTGTAGGTGTCTGCCACCTGCCCTTTTAAATCTAAGCGGGCCTGTACCTGGCGAACCTTCCAACCTTTGTCGGGGGCAGCGGGCGGATCCGTTTTGGTCAAATTAACTGGGTCGGGGTCGAGCAGGTATTGGGCGAGCAGCTCGCGGACGGGCTGCGGGGATTCGCGCCAGGTTGGGACGGCAATATCGGTGGCGACTTCGCTGAGGTAGCCATACTGGTCGAGAAAGCGATCGAGCTGATCGAATACCTGGTCGCCTTCGGGATGTTCGGAAAGCGCGGCAAATAGGGAGGCGCTGGTGGTGGGCGGCGTGGTTTGGGGCGAGTCTAGACTGGAGTGCAGCCCCAGATCGGGAAGGAGCGATCGCAACTGCACCGCCATCACCTTTAGATCTTGCAGGGCCATCACCTCGGCGCTATGGCGATTGTCGAGCGTGGCCAAATCTACTTTGAACAGCGCCTGACGAAGGGCCAAACTCAAGGGCGCGAGGATGGTGAAATAGGTTGCTTTTTCTAGCAGCGATAGGATCTCTTTAATGCGTTCGATGATTTCTGGTTCGGAAAGATCGGTGAGAAGGGTTTGTTGCGATCGCACCTGCGCCGGGCCAAACACATCTGCCTGCATCTGAGCAAACCTTTGCGGCAAGGCCATCTCCTGCCGCAGCAAACGCCACAGCCCTGGCAAGTTCCGCAGCGTTGTGATCAACGGGGGCCGGTTGAACTTCGCCCCTCGGGTCAAAAACTCCAAACTTTCGGGCGGCAGGCCCATGCGGGTAAACAGATCGCCTAGCAAAGTGGCGTTAAAATAGGCCCTAGCGTAATGCAGCGTTGCCGTTTGCTCAAAATCTAAGCCATCGGCCCGCTCGGCCAGCACCGTGGTGAATAGCTGCCCCCACACCCCACAGGTCAGGGGCCGATTGATCGACCAGGTCAGCGGTCGAATCACACCCGGAATCACTTCCGCCGCAATTTTGCGCGTCCAAATTGGCATCAGGGTGGTCACCGGACGGCTTTGCAGCACCCAAAGCTGCTGCCCATCAAATGTCCATTCCACATCTTGAGGAATGCCGTGGAAGCTATTTTCTAAATGGCGGGCGAGATAGGCCACCTGTTGAATCAGGTCGGTAGGGGTCTTTCCCTGACCGCTTACGGGCAGCGCCAGGTCTGAAGGCAGTTGCCAGTCTTCAGACGGAGCCTCCGTGACGGTGACCTGATATCGCTCGGGCGTAATTTTCCCCGAGACCACTTTGCTAGCCTCACCCGGCAGCGCTTCGACAATCACGACATCGCCCGTATGGGTCAGCGGATCGCGGCTGAAGGCCACGCCCGAAAAAACGCCGAAGATATGGGGCTGCACTAGTACGCTCATTGCGCCTGCCGTCAATTTTCGGCTTTCGCGGTAGCGGACGGCGCTAGGGGCGTTGTAGGCATTCAGGCAAACGGTGATGGCCTGGTCGAGCGCGGCAGGGCTTTCTACCTGAGTGACCGAGACATATTGGCCTGCGGCGGATGAGGTGAGGGTGTCTTCGCCAACGGCGGATGAGCGGACGACAACTGGATCGCTGGGGCCGGGGGAGACGGCCTGAATCAGGGCAGCCGGATCGTCGCCAGCGGGCAAAACATAGCCGGGGGCGACGGGATAGCCCCAGGCGTAAAGCTGGGAAAGGGTGGCGGCTTTGGGGCCAACTTGGGCTGGGTTGAGGATGGTGGAAAGGGATTTGAGGGCGCGATCGCCTTGAAAAAATCGAAACATCCGCCTAGAATCTCCGGCACTTTGGGTCGTTGGCAAATTCAAATCGTCCGGTATTTTGTGATAAATCCAGGCCACCAAACCCGACAGACAGGCCACCATTACCACGCGCCCGCCATCGGTAGGGTGCGCCAACGCCGTCAGCACAGGCATCAACACCAGCACGAACAACCGACCCTGCTGACGCATTCGCAAAATTGTAAAACTCAGGAAGCTCAACAGAAAGGTTAACCCAGCAACAAGTGGGTCATAGACCAAAAAGCCCCAAGCCACATTAGTCGTACCGGCCCCTTGAGATCCCCAATAGCGGCCCATCACTAAAAAGATAAGTGACAGCATGGGCCAGATGGCATCGTTACCAAAAAAAGCGCGCGCAATCAAAATAGCGGCGATGCCCTTAAAGGCTTCGGCCACTACTGAACAGATACCGGCAACCGTACCGCCGTGGTAGAAAGCCGCAGAGACCCCAACGTTGCCCGTACCCAACTGAGAAAGCTGTTTGCCCGTCAGCAGGCGGACTATCCACCCCGTTAGCGGCAGAGCGCCCAGCAGCGGCACCAGGGTAAAAATCAGGAGAGCGCCGAGGACTTCATCCATAGAACAGGCAGGTATTGCATCGCGAGGAAAGCGCCCCTGGTTATGGGCATTGACCCATTCTAGAATGAGCGGTGCGATTACGCGCTAAAGGGACGTCTAAACTAACCAGTACATTCATCGACAGCGAACAGGATCTTAAGAATGATTTGTAGTAATAGGGCAGTTTCTTTTGGGCGTAAAGTTTGGCTTAAAGGATTTTTTACAGCGTCGCTTTTAGCTTTGGGCAGTCTCACAATTGGGCCTGCAATTGGGCCTGCTTGGGGGGCCGCCGAAGCCTCGCCCAGCGATCGCCAACTTGCGCAGCTACTGCCAGAAAGTACACCCGTTGCCATTTTTTTGTCTGCCGCAGAAGCGGATTGGGCCGCGCTAGAGCAGTTTGAACTCTTTGATAAAATCGCCGATCTTACCGGCGCTTTACCTCAGTCACTGAACCTGACATTTTTGCCGCCGGGCCTGGATCGGCAGGCTGTTCAGGGCTGGATGGGCGATCGCTCTGTGCTGGCCGTGCTGCCAGAAAATGCCCCCCGCCGCATCTCAGTGACCGATTTGAATGACCGCTTTGTGGCGATCGCCACCCTCAAAAACCCAGAAGCCTTTGCGTCTTTTATAGAAGTGCTCGAATCGGCCAGAGGTGAAGCCGCTGAGAAAAGCGTTTACGAAGGGGTCGCGCTATGGGTATGGCCTACGCGCACTCAAACGATTGAAGAAACTGTTCCTGAAGAGCTAAAAGAACTAGAAGATTTTGCGGGTGCTAAAGCCGCTGCTGACGGTGAAGATGGGCCGCTTTTGCCCGAAGATTTTGGCGCTGAGGATGTCTACACCTACGAGGTACCAGGATTAGCCATTGCCCAAATCGACGGCTATGTCTTGCTGGCCCAAGACCTGGAAGCGCTGAAGACTTTAATTGACTACCAGCAGATAGGCCAGACGACGCTAGGTGATAGTAAGCTGTTTTTGCGATCGCAATACGGCCAAACCGAAGGTGCCATTGGCAGAATATATGGCAACCTGGCAGAGGCTATCAAATTTAACTTCGAGGGTGGGTTCCTTGGGGCTGCTAACGTGCCGCTGCCGCCCGGACTACCCAACCTTCCTAGCTTTTCTGCCCTTGGCCTACTGCCAGAAGCAAGGGCGATGGCCACTGAAGTTTTGGCAGGCGTTACTTTCGACAGCCTGATTTATCCTCAATCAGAAGGACTACGATTTCAGGGCCGACTGTACGGCAACGATTTGATTCGCGCCACTGCCACCCCCGATCTGCCCTATGCTGACTCCGTTCTAAGCTTTGTGCCTGCCCCTACCTTTTCGCTGAGCAGCGGTCGTAATGTGGCGGGCTTTTGGAACCGCGTTGCTGATCTATTAGAAACCAATGAGGTCACAAGCGGCTTTTTAGAGCGAGCCCGCACTGCCGTGAGCGCCTTCACCGGCTTGGACTTAGACAAGGAGCTAATCGGCTGGATGGATCGGGAGTTCGTGCTGTTCTTTTTCCCCAGTAATCAGGGCGCGATCAACAGCTTTTTGCCGGGGGCTGGCATTGAAGTGGGCGTTGCGATTCAGACGAGCGATCGCCCCACCGCTCAAGCCGCCCTAAACGCCTTTGGCACCCTTACTCAAACCTTTGCAGGTGAAAATATCGCCACCAACACCACCGTCAACAACGTCCCGGCTGTTAGCTGGCAGCTCTTTACAGGCAGTGAAACCGTCAGCATCCTCAGCCATAGCTGGATAGCAGAAGATACCGTTGTTCTTACCACGGGTGTCGGCGCGATGAATCGCCTGTTAAATGCACCCGCCTTTGAACCGCTGGACGAGCATCCCACCTTTATCAACGCCACCCAAAGCCTGGCTCATCCCAATAACGGCTACTCGTACGTCAATGCCGGGGCGACGCTTTCGCTGGCCTATGGGTTGGTTGGCAAATATTTTGCAATCCCGCCTGACGATCCGTTTTTTGTGACGGTCAAAAGCTATCTGGGCACCATTTACGGCCTCGGCGGCACGACCTCCAGCACAAACGAGTATTGGCAGCTAGACTATCTGGTAAATTTGGCTCCGGCTGAGTAGGCAAGGCCCCTGCTAAGCTAGGAGGACATCGAAGGCATTTGAGCTACGTAGGCTATATGGCTGGAAACAGAAGGCGGGCACCGTGGCAGCGGGTAGGGCGCAATTTGGCGTGGATTGGGCTGTTGGCGTTTGTGTGGCTAATGTGTAGCGCTGGGGCAAATGCAGAGACCTTGCGAGAACGGCAGCAGTCGTTTCCTAACTGGCAAAGCAAGCCACCTGTGCAGGTTTCTGATGGTGATCTGGTATATCCCAAATGGATGGCGGGCACTTGGCGGATGAATTCTACCTTGATTGACATGGTCGCTCCGCTTGCACCGGATATTGTGACGCCTGGGTTTGAGGGCAATCGACAGTTTTTAGACAAGCCAATTCCGGCGATTATTCGCTTTATTCCTGTGCAGGTTTCTCAGGGTAGCTTTTTAAATCGGGTGCTGCCAAATGATGACGAGGATGAGATAAATATTGTCTCAGATCGAGCGTTTAACGGGCTGAATTTGGCGCGAGCCTATTTGGGCAACGACGCGGTAAAGGCGGTGAAGGCAGATCCAGCGGATCCAAATCGTCAGATTACGTTTTTGAAAGGTAATCAGCAACTGATTTCGACGGTGACGGGGCGAACGGTAGAGGTACCAAATCCGGGTATGTTTGCCACTACGGAGGTGTTTCAGCAATATTTTCGCAATGCTAAGAATGCAGAGAATGATCCCGTTGTGTATCTCAATGAAGTAGAGAATACGACAGTGTATCGCAAGCGCTCTGACCCCAATTTTCCGATTGCGGCTGACCAAATTACGGCGATTTACTTGTCCCCGCAGGATCCGGACTACTTTAAGGCCATTGATCAACCGGTGGCACTGTATCGGTATCAGCTATCGTTTAGTCCGGTGCCTTAAGCCGCGTTGGCGCTGCCGCGCTTGGGGGGAATCGCGCTTTCAATATTCTTTGTCTAAACTCCAGTCGATTAACGGTAGCCTATAAGGTATTACCCCTCACCAGATTTAGAAATCGCCGTGCCTAAGGTTGGCATTATTTACAACGATGTTAAGCCGGTTGCCAAAGCTGCGGCTGAAGCGCTGTGCGATCGCCTCCAAGCAAAAAATCACAAGGTTTGCCTGACCACAGGCGCTGCCGGAATTTTGGGCTACTCTCAGCCGGGCAAACCGGTTTGCCATACGCCTGTCGAAAGCTTAGTCCCGCCCGGCTTTGAAGAGGATATGGACTTTGCCGTGGTATTTGGCGGCGATGGCACTGTCCTGTCAGCCTTTCGCCAGGTTGCGCCCAAAGGAATTCCATTACTAGCGGTCAACACTGGCCATATGGGCTTTTTGACCGAAATTTACCTGAATCAACTCAACCAGGCCATCGATCAGTTGATTGTGGGTGACTACCAAATAGAAGAGCGGGCCATGGTGCGGGTGCAGCTATACAGCCGCGATGCCCTGAGCTGGGAAGCCCTGTTTCTCAATGAGCTAGTACTGCACCGCCAGCCTTTAACCAGCATGTGCCATTTTGAAGTGCAGGTGGGCAATCATGCCCCGGTAGATATTGCCGCTGATGGCGTGATTGTCTCGACCCCGACGGGCTCAACCGCCTATTCTCTATCAGCCGGGGGGCCAGTGATCGCCCCTGGTGTATCAGTCCTACAGCTCATGCCTATTTGTCCGCATTCGCTGGCCTCTAGGGGGCTGGTTTTTCCTGACTCGGAGCCGATTAAAATTACCTCGGCCAATCCAGAATCTTTGGTGATGGTGGTCGATGGCAATGCGGGCTGCTATGTGGTGCCCACTGACCAGGTCTGTTTGGCCCGCTCGCCCTATTCTGCCCGATTTGTCCGACTCAAACCGCCCGAATTTTTCCGAGTATTGCGTGAAAAACTGGGGTGGGGGTTACCCCATATTGCCAAGCCGACTTCAGTAGAGCTACCCTGAGCGGGACGCCCACAGGCGATGTCCTTCACCTTTGGCTCTTAAGCTATAAGTAAGCTATGAGTAGTGTGCCTTCTGCTTCCACAGGACTGCCGCAAATCCTGATTGTTGACAGCAACGAGCGCCTGGCTGACGAAATTGGCGTAGACCTTCACGAGGCGGGCTATGGTTCTTCTCTTGCGGATGGTTTGACGACAGGGCTAAAGGCTGCTCACGCGCAGGATCCGGCGCTGATTGTTGTAGCTAGGCGGCTGTCAGAAGGCTCTGGCCTGGATTTGTGCCGTCAGTTGCGCAGCGAGCAAAACCGGGTGCCGATTTTACTGATGATGGGCCAGGATGAACTGAGCGATCGCGTCGCCTGCTTGGAATCGGGCGCAGACGACTATTTTTTGGCCCCGTATCGCAGCGATGAGTTTATCAAGCTGGTGAATACCTATTTGAAGCCGAGCGCCGCTAGCGGTGAGCAGCTCAGATTTGCCGATATGGTGCTGGATTTGTCGCAGCGTCATGTGGTTCGTAATGGCCGGGTGATTGAGCTGACGATGAAAGAATTTGAGCTGCTGAAGTATCTGATGGAGCATCCGCGTGAGGTGCTCACTCGCAAGCAGATATTAGAGAGCGTATGGGGCTATGACTTTATTGGCGAGTCGAATGTGATTGAGGTGTATATTCGCTATTTACGGCTTAAGATAGACGGCGAAAATGAAAAACGCCTGATTCAAACCGTGCGCAGTGTAGGGTATGTCCTACGCGACAGCTAACCCCTTGGCCTATACCAGCTCTCTACAAAACTTTATGACGTCACTCCAACGGACTCGCTATACTGCCCTGCCCCTTTTACTGTGCGTTGTGATGGCAAGTTGCTCTGTTCCGGATGGGCCAGATCCAGAAGCCACCGTGTCCTCTGGCGAGCCAGAAGCGGTTGAAGCCGCTGCCGAGTTGATTACGCTTAACGGCCCAGGGCAGCTATTGCCGGTGACGGCGATGGCAGAAGTCAAGGGCGAGGCGTTTGAGCTAGAAGTGGCGAGTACGCCCGCTGAGCAAGCGCTGGGGCTGATGTTTCGTTCTGAGCTGCCCGGCAACAGAGGAATGCTGTTTCCGTTTGATCCGCCTCGGCGCACGAGCTTTTGGATGAAGGATGTGCCGGTGCCTTTGGATATGGTGTTTATCCGAAATGGGGAAGTGGTTGCGATCGCATCCCAAGTCCCCCCTTGCCCCACCGAGCCCTGTCCTTCCTATGGCCCTGGCAATCAGATTGTCGATGCGGTGTTAGAGCTGCGGGGCGATCGCGCCGCCGAACTGGGCCTTCGACCCGGTGATGTCATTACATTTTCGGAACTATAAAAGAGGTTTCCAAACACTCCCTTTAGGAAGAAATATTAAGCAAACCTATAGGAAATATCACACTTTTACCAACTTACCGTAGTATTACGTAACTCAATAAAAGCTCGTATTCTCCCCTATTCATTCAAAATAGCGGCTGGGTTTACTAACCACTACGTTTAGGCATACTCATTCTTTCTACAGAGTGAACCACTACTGTTTAAAGGTATGACCGCAGACGGAGTTCTATTTTATTGGTTTGCGTGACACTGCCTACACAATAAAAAACGACCAGAAGAAACGGCCAGAAGTTCGCGCTTGTAGCCGTTCACGCCCTATTGACATCTACTCAAAATCATTTTTATCCTCGACTATGCCAAGCGACTATTCCAAACTCATCCGATTTCTGCAAGATGACCTATCGGTTCCGTCTGCGGCGATTAACTTGGCGCTAAAGCAGTGTCGAGAAGATGTCGGCCCTTTGCCGATGGTGCTATGGCAGCAGGGCGTGGTCACCCTACAGCAGCTAGAGCGAATTTTTGACTGGATGGAAGTGGCATAGAAGTAGTCGCCCAGTTGAAGAAAGCTGAATGCAGGGTTGATAGCGGTATCAATCCTATAAAAAATAGACAAACTGACAGCGAGTTTCCTTCAACTTTTCACAATGGGTGCGATATTCATAGGGCAGCGCTTCAATCCGCCCCATGACGCCCAACCACCCCACACCCGGCCCCGAATCTCGCATTGTTGCCAAAGTTGCAAATGCCATTATCCGCTGGACGCCCGTAGGCGGTAGCGGCTGGCTGCTGTTTCACTTTGTGCTAGAGCAGGCGTGGCTGCAATCTGCGCTGATGGCTCCGGTGATGCTGGTGACGGGGGCATGGGCCGCCTATACCGAGAATTTTATTGAAACGTTTAATTTGAGTGCGGGCGAGCGGGGCAAAAGTGATGCCAGGGCGCTGTCAAGGCGGCTCGGAAAAGTCAATAAAGACCTGCAATGGCGATTTGCTAAGGCAAACGATCAGTATCGGCAGGCGCAGGGCAATGCCTGTCGATATTATTTGGTGGAAGGCGTTAATAAGGCGCGATGGAATGCGAAGACGACTTTGGAAGAGGTGTATGTGCCCTTGGCACTGAGCGGACGTTTTCATCAGCTAGGCTTTGTGGAAGATCCACGTGCGGTGGGTGAAAGCCTCTCAGATGAAGCGGAAGAGCCGCCTTACATTTGGGATTTGTTGCAGCAGATAGAACAAGAGCCGCGCTACCGACAGATTGCAATTATTGCGCGGGGCGGGTTTGGGAAAACAACGCTGTTACGCCACATCACCTATCGCTATAGCTATGAACCCCATCGGGTATGTCGGGAGAAGCGGGTGCCAAGGCTGATTCCGATCTTGCTGTATTTGCGAGAATGTCGAGATAGGATTGCGCAGCCAGATGCGCCTGATTTGCCAACGCTGATTGTAGAACATCACCTGAAGCGGCTATCGAGTAGGCTGGCGGGGTTGGATGTGGACTGGGCCAAAAAGCTACTCAATAGCGGTAAGGCGTTGGTCATGCTCGATGGGTTTGATGAGGTGGCGGCGACGCAGTGTAAGGCCGTTAGCGACTGGATTGATCGCGCCGTGCGGGACTATGGCCATACGGCAACGTTTATTTTGACAACGCGCCCGGCGGGGTATGAGCGGTATGAGGGTCAGCAGCCTTTTACAGCGGTTACGGTTAGGGAATTTAGTGCTAAGCAGCGCGATCGCTTTCTAAACCAGTGGTACCTTTGCCAGGTCAAGAACGATCGCCTGACCAACGATACGGATGGCATCCGAGAAGAAGCTGCCAGAGAAGCCGCCGATTTGATCGAGCAAATAGAGCAGCGGACTGAACTCACAAAAATGGCAGATAATCCGCTGCTGCTGTGCATGATGGCGACCTATCACCGGGTGAATCCAGCGCGTCGCCTACCGAATGCCCGCCCTAAACTGTATCAGCAATTTTGCCAAATGCTGTTGGAAGACAGGCCACTGTCTAAAGAGATGACGGTGATGCCAGTCGAAGACAGTCAGAAAGTATTGCAAGGGGTGGCTTTGCAGATGGTGCAGCAAGACTGTATTGCGCTGTCGCTAGCTGATATGACCCAGCTAGTAGAGCAGAACCTGAGCCGCTGCTTGGAGACAACAGAAACAAGCGTTTCGGGGAGTGATTTTGTCAAAGAGATTGAGGAAGTGAGTGAGTTGTTTGTCCGCAAGCAGGCAGCAGACGAATATGAGTTTGCCCATCGCAGCTTTCAAGAGTATTTGGCATCGGTGGAGATTAAACAACAACAGCGAGAGGATTTGTTGTTGTCGTTAGGCAAAGAATGGCAAGATACAGCGGTGCTATACGCCGCGCAGGTGAACCCGACCCGCTTGATAGAGCAGCTATGCGAGGAGGCAGCTACCGTGGGATTGTCTCTGGCAGAAAGGGCTCAAGTGCTAGAACTAGCTTACGACTGCTGGCTAGAAAATCAGCGCTTGGTGCCGTCAGGAACCTTTGAACGGTTGCAAAACCTTTGTTATAGCCAGCTAGAACAATACATGGAAAACAAAGACTGGCAAGAAGCTGATATATATAACTATCGGCTGATGATACAGGTGTTGGGTAAACGCTATGGAGATGGCTTTACGGCTGAAGAGCTAATCACCTTTCCCTGCCCTGATCTGCTGCGGATAGATAGGCTGTGGGTAACACATAGCCAAGGACGGTTTGGCTTTAGCGTGCAAAAGGAAATTTATGTGCGGTGTGGGGGTGTGCTAGACGGGCAATATCACGAGAGAGCCTTCATGCACTTTCTGCAAGCGGTGGGTTGGTGTGAAAAAGAGAGCGAAAAGCAGTACGATACCTTTAGAGATGTGAAGAGCAAGCTTGGTTTTCGTGACTATAAAAACTTTATTTTTTCACACGAAGCTGATGGTCACCTCCCAGTAGCAGTCGGGTTTTGTCAGGGTTCGGATTTCCGCAAAATTAGAGTTCGGGTTCGTGTTTATCTCTTCTCTCGCATCCAGACTTGTGAACTGTAGCACACGGTAGCTTCAGCCCTCTTTAAACTTTCTTTAACAACGCCCCTACATACCAATCCTCGTCATTTCATTAATTCACTAAAACTTTGTTTTTCCTATGTCTTATCTTCGGGTCAACAGCCTCATGCATTACACTGGATTAACGGCGTTATAGAGTCATACCAAGCCGTTGCCGTGTGGTAATTATGAGCAATCAACTGACCATTCAGCTTCCGTCCAACGTTCCCGCTCAGGAAGCACGTTTCTTACTAGCTGCCAAGCTTTACGAGACGGGTCGCCTATCAATAGGCCAAGCTGCCAAGCTAGCAGAATATTCCAAACCCACATTTATGGAACTGCTAGGCAAGAATGGTATTGCTGTATTTGACTATCCGCCCGAAGATTTGGAAAGGGAGATGGCTCTTTGACGACATCAAAAGCTGACGGATGTATTGTCAGCGACAGCACCTGTCTAATTGGATTAGAGCGAGTTGATCGCCTCCGCGTACTCTAGACGTCATAAGAGCAAGTGACAATCGCTGTTGTGATTACAAACGTTCTATAATTAATCGGACAAAAGATTGTGTGACAGCATGACTAATCTTACAGAGATTGAATCAGCGATTCATAAGCTTTCTCAGGGAGAAATTCGGCAACTGGTAGATAGATTACAAGAGTATTTAGAAGATGAGTGGGATAAGCAAATAGCCGTGGATGCGGCATCAGGCAAGTTAGATGCACTAATAGAAAGAGCTGAAGCCGATATCAATGCAGGTCGGGTAAAAAGCCTAGATGAAGTCATTAGCAACGCCTGAATTCTGGAACGCTTACGCCAATCTACCACTGCAGATAAAAAAAGAGGCGAATAAAGCGTATCTTCTGTGGCGAAAAAATCCTCAATATCCATCGCTACGGTTTAAGAAAGTCAAGAGCAACTTATGGTCTGTGCGCGTTACCCTAAACTACCGAGCGCTAGCTGTTAAAAAAGGCGACGACTATTATTGGATTTGGATCGGGCCTCACAATGAATATGACCGCTTATTAAAGTAGTCGTATTTGAAATACCTATCCATCCAGAGACTAGGTTGCGCTATGCTGTGTGCTCGTCATAAGTGAGCTAGCCCAGTAAATCAGCGCTTGCGGCTATGCCGAGCAGCACTTCGTATAGGGCACCAGAGAGGCCGAGGGTTTTCCAAATCCAGGCGGCGGCGATACCGGCGATCATCATGGCGATCGCAACCCCCGTTCCCACTAGTTTTACCCAAGCTCTGACAATCATTAACGCCCCCAACCCCAACCCCAAAATTGACAGGTAAAGGTGATGAGGGCATTAGTTTCTATTCCACGCTCACCCGCTTCGTCAAGATTGCCATCACCTCATTGGGGCGACCGGTAGACATAGGCTGGCTCCAATCATTCGGCTCGGCGTAGCCGTGTTTGTGGATGTCTTTGATGGCGGCTTGTACTGCGCCAAGGCTGCCGAACATCATCAGCCGTACGGGTTCTGTATGCGTGACAGGCCGATTGGAAGGGGGATTTGTGGGCACAAAAGCGCCTTGCGGAAGAAGGGTAAACATAGTGAGTCTCTGGGTTCCGTACGTAATTGGGTCAGGAAACCCAGAACCCGCCAATCCTTAGCCGCCCCAAAAACAAATGCAAAAGAGGCAGCTAAAGGGTACATTTACCCTTAGCGACCGGGATTGCTTCGGAATCCTGGGAGTTAGCTGTCGGTGGGTGTTGGTAGCACCTGCCGATAGCGCTAAGTCATGTTGAGTTCTGAGCAAAGCTGCGATAGGCATCGCAACCTTAAAAAAGATAATAGGCGTATTCCTACGCAGAATCAAGCAAAATTTGATACAGTTGCGGACAGCTTTAATTTTAAGTTAGCTACAGATCTCGTTCCGTTAGTCCTGCGTCCTTCATGATGCTTTTCAAAGTACCGGGCGGCAGATCTCTGTTCCCATGAACCGGGACTGAAAGAATAGCACTGACGCCCTTCTTTTAGTAGATATGGTGGCTACCCGTCACCCGTTTCAGCTTCCAGCCAGCACACTCTAAAACCTTGCAGAGCTTTTTACCTGAGGTAGACTTCACACAGATAGCTCGATTAGCTGCTTTTCTGGTTCTATTTCTTCCTCTTTACTGGCCACTTCTAGCCAGCCTTGAATGGCCTCTTCGAGCATTGTTAGCAAATGATCGTAACTGTTGCCCCAAGTATGACATCCTGGCAGGGCAGGGATAGAGCCGCACCACACCCCATCCTCTTGCCAAATGACTGCTTTGACTTTCATAGCAAAACCGTAGTTGATGAGCTAGTTACCATTCTATAGGAAAGCCCTCTACTATGTTCTGTTGTAAGTGTTGGTCAGCTCGCGCAGGCGATCGCACACCCCCTCACTCAACCTATCCGAACTCTCGTACTTCCAGCGCCAGTTGTTGGGAATTACGCTAGGGTCATTCATCCGCGCACTGTGGCCCAAACTAAACAAGTCTTGCAAAGGCACAATCGCTAAATCTGCTCTAGACTTCAGCGCTGTTTCAATCAACAGCCAGTTAATCTCTTGAATGTCATCGGGGCTACCGTAGCCGAGATATTGCGCTAAAAACTGTTTTTCTTCCCAGCGCAAAGTCTCCCACCAGCCGATGGCGGTGTCGTTGTCGTGGGTGCCAGAATACACGATGCAGTTGGTGGGGTAGTTGTGGGGCAGGTGGGTGTTGTTGGGGTCGCCGTCAAAGGCAAACATGAGGATTTTCATACCGGGGAATTCAAAGCGATCGCGCAAAGCCTCCACTTCTGGCGTAATCACCCCCAAATCCTCTGCCAGCACCGGTAAGCTACCTAGCTTCTCTGCTAACGTCTCAAAGAAAGCATCCCCCGGAGCCTTCACCCACTGGCCATTCATCGCGGTTTCCTCGCTAGCAGGCACCTCCCAGTAAGCCTCAAAGCCCCGAAAGTGGTCAACCCTCACCCAGTCCACATATTGCAAGGTGGCCTTAAAGCGCGACACCCACCAGTCAAAGTCCGATTCTTGACACTTATCCCAGTCATAAACCGGATTGCCCCATAGCTGACCGGTCTCACTAAAATAATCGGGCGGCACGCCAGCAATATAGGCCGACTCTAGCGTCTCTGGATTCAGCTTAAAGAGCTGCGGATGCGCCCACACATCCGAACTGTTGTGACACACATAAATAGAAACATCGCCAATAATTTGAATGTTTTTGCCATTGACATACTCACGCAGCGCCATCCACTGCTCAAAAAACTTGAACTGCACAAACCGCTGAAAAGCAATACTCTCTTTCAGCGCTTCGGCTTTAGCCTTCATCGCCTCTGGCTCGCGGCGAGCAATGCTGGGCTCCCACTGGCTCCAGGGCTTGCCGTCATTTGCTTCTAGCAGCGCCATGAATAGCACAAAGTCCTCTAGCCACCAGCCCTGCTCTTGCGAAAACTTATCTAACGCGGCGTTTTGGCCCTGCTCACTAAACCGGGCAAAAGCTTGCCGCAGCATCTGCATTTTGTGAGGAATCACCCGGCTAAACTCCACCCGGTCAGGTTTAGCATTTTCTAGCGGCGAAACTTCGTCAGCCATTAGCAAGCCTTCTTCTACCAGCTTTTCCAGGCTCACCATCAGTGGATTACCCGCAAAAGCGCTGAAGTTCATGGTATAGGGCGAATGGTCGTAGCCAGTAGGGCCAAGCGGCAAAATCTGCCAGAGGGTTTGGCCGCTGCGCTCCATAAAGTCAATAAACTTGTAGGCAGATTGGCCCAAATCGCCGATGCCGTGGGGGCTTGGCAGGCTAGTGGGGTGGAGAAGAATGCCGCTGGCGCGCTCGAATTTCATAAGCGTAGGATGCTGTAGAGGTTAAACGTTCGTTTTCTTCTTAGGCGAAAGCGTCATGCTAGCGCAACCGTCTATGGGTAGTTTTATTGAGATAGTTGTGTCGATTTGGCGCAGTGAGGCGTGAATGGGGCCTGATCGCCATCAAGCGTAGCGAGGCGGGTCTCGCCGTAGCCCTGACCTATTTGAAGTGCTTTTGCTTAAGTTCGAGTGTTCTAATCTTTTAGATGAACCGTCTCGATGAGGGGGCAAATATCTCCTGGTTCAGGCCGAGGATGAGCAGCGGCCCAACTGTCTTGATAGTTTACCAGGCTGCGCTTGAAGGTCTGCATGTCTCGAATTTGGGCATCAATCTGCTCAATTTTTTCTTGTAAAAGCGACTGTACTAGATCGCAAGGCACATCGCCCTGACGGTGAATGTTCAGGATCTGGCTAATGTCTTCTAGCGAAAAGCCGAGGGACTGAGCCTTTTTGATGAACTGTACCTGATGCACTGCCGATGGCGGATAATAGCGATAGCCGTTTTGGCCTCGCTCTGCGGTTAATAGCGATCGCGCTTCGTAGTAGCGCAAGGCACCCACCGCAATCCCTGTTTGCTTAGAAACTTCGCCAATTTTCAAGCGCGTTGTCACAGCCATTCTCTCTCATCGCTCACAACTTTCTATAGTCTAAACGCTACAGTCTAAACGCTACAGCAAGCTATAAAGTTAAGCATCTTCGCTTACCAGCAATGATAAAATCCTTCGCTAGCAAGCGTTCTATGCCGTAAAGAATTATCCAAAAAGTATGAATTTCAAAGAAATGGCTTCTGCCCAAAGAAAGAGTTCTAAGGAAGAAAGACGATGAAGACGAGTCTGCTAACCGGAATTTTTTATCCGATCGCCCCGGCTTCATAAAATCCTCATATCTGTTATCTACCGTGAGTAGGTGAATGTTGTAGTCATGGAGGTTGAATTTTGGCACCTGCTTTTGTAAAGGATCAAGAATCTGTTCAATGCCCGTTTTTGATTGTGGGCTATGGCGATGAATTGCATGGTGACAGCTCAGCCGGGCTGCGTGTGGCGATGACGGTAGAAGGCTGGCAGCTAAGCGATGTTAAGGCATTAGCGGTGCCTCGGCTGATGCCAAAACTCGTTAGCGATGTGGCTAATGCCGACTATGTGATTTTCGTCAGTGGCTGCAGTTGTCAAAGCCGGGCGCAAACTTTTCAGCTAGATCCCATTGAAGGTCATTCGGATATCTTGAGCAGCCTTTCTGATAATGGTCACGGTTTTGATCCGGTCACGTTGCTCAGCCTTACCCAAAGGCTTTATGACTGTGTTCCTCAAGCCTGGCTAATGCAAGTCCCGACTGAGCGATCTAAGTTTGGCAGACGGCTTTCTTCTACTGCACAGCGAGGGTGCGATCGCGCCCTCCGCACCATCGAGACATTTTTGCAAACCTATCAGTGCTCTCCCAAATCCGCCAGCTCACAGTCCGCCAGCTCACAGTCTAAAACAGCCGAAGCGGCTTCGACACCAGAGCTATGCGCTCAATCGCGATCGTTTTCTGCCTCTCGTAGCTAAACTTTCAAAATCAGGCGGGTGGTAACGCAAAGATTAGTACAGGAACCCGCTTGTAAACAGGCGTGTGCGACTTTGGATCGGTCAGCCCTTTCATCAGCACATTGGCTTCGGGAAAGAACATCAATGCTGCGCCTTGTCGGACTGCGCCACTGATAATTTCGATATTCTCCAGCTTGCCTGCCTCGCCCTGAACGGTGACGCGCTGATGATCGCTAAAGCCGCCAGCGCCGATGTCGTCAGGATGCATCAGAATGCAGTGGCGGTGGGGCATACCGCGATACTTATCGCCGCTGCGGTAGACCACCGTATTGTGCTGAGTGTAGCTACGCGCTGTGATTAAAGTGATCACCGTTCCGGCTGACTGACCGGTTGATGTGCCGAATGAGTCAGGCGTAGGTAGGCTCAAGCTAGGCAAAAGGGTGAGCTGCATTTTGGCCCTGCCAGAGTCCGTGCCAAATTTTGGCGTCGTAAAAATGCGACCGTCAATCGTGAACTCTTCTGCGGTTTCGTCTATTTGGCCGATCTTTCCATATCCGGAGATGGTTTTGCCAATCAGCTCGCGTACATAGCGGGTATCTTGCAGTTTGCGCCAGTCAATTGGAGAAGCGCCATGCAGCCGGTGGGCTAGCTCTGTGAGAAAGTGAACCTCAGAAACCAGATCGGCCCCTGGCAAATGTGTTTTACCTTCATCATTGAGCCGCACAAAGTTGTTGCCAGATTCGACGGTCGTTTTGTGCGGATTCTCGAAGCGGTTGAACACGGGTAACAGAATAGTGTTCTGCTTTGCCAAACCGTGAAAATGGCCAAGATTAGGCTTGGTTGCGAGATAAACAACCGTTTCTATTTGGTTAAACGCTTGTTTCGCTTGAGTCGAGTCAGGACTTGCGGCGTATAAGTTGCCGCCCAAGCACAGCAGCGTATCGACTTTGCCAGCCTCAGCCGCTTCGATGAGTGCCCGCGAATGGTAGCCAGCCTCACGCTTGAGAGAATGGCCTACTAGCTGCTCTAGCGCTTCTCTAAGGGCGGGTTTGATGTCATTTTTTACCCCCATAGACCCAAAGCCCTGCACGTTGGAATGGCCGCGAATGGGCATGACGCCTGCCCCCAGTTTGCCAACATTGCCCGTCAGCAAGGCGGTGTTGGCAATTCCGCAAACATTATCGGTACCATTGGCCTGATGCGTAATGCCCATCGCCCAAGCAAAAACCGTTTTGTCGGCTTGACTAATTAACGTCGCTGCCGTTTCAATCTCGCTTTGAGAAATGCCACAGGTTTCAGTAATTGTCTGCCAGTCAGCCTTTTGCGCCTGTTCAATCACCGCTTCCCACCCTTCTGTGTGAGCGCTCAAAAATGCGCGATCAATTAACTCGCGATCAATTAAAGACTTTTGAATGCCGATGAAAAGAGCCAGGTCACTGCCCGGAATCGGTTGCAGAAAAAGGTTGGCAATATCAGAACCAGGAATCAGCGATTTAACCGGGAAAGAAGGGGAGCCAAATTTTACCAGGCCCACTTCTCTCACGGGGTTGATGACAATGATGGTGCCGTTGCGATCGCGCAACTTAATCAACTCATTCATCAGCCTCGGATGGTTTGCAGGCGCATTCGACCCGGTTAGCACCACACAGTCGGCCTGCTTCAAACTCTCCAAACTTACCGTCGAGGTGCCCGAGCCAAACGTTGCCGCTAGCCCCTGTGTAGAAGGCCGATGGCATAAATCCGAACAGTCCGCCAAATTGTTTGACCCCAGCACCCGCATCATCAGTTGCAACAGATAGGCCGCCTCGTTAGAAGATCTGCCAGAACTATACGAAGCCACTCGCTCGGGCGGTTTGCGAAAAGCCGCTTCTACCAAATCATAGACTTCGTCCCAACTCAGGCGCTCATAGTGCGACGAGCCCGCCCGCAAAATCGCCGGAAAGCTCAGCCGCCCCAGCCGATCGGCCTCCATTGAGCTAAGCTGTTGCAATTCTTCAATACTATGTTGTTCAAAAAAGTGCGGCTGAACCGGCGGCTGCAACTCCGCCACAATCGATTCTACGCTTTTTGCGCAGCGCTGCAACTTCTCGCCTGCCTCATTCGTAAAGCCCCCTTTTTGCCCGCCCGTACCCCAGGCGCAAGACAGACAGGCACTCTTGTGCAACAGCGTCTGCCAAACCTTTGGCCCTTCCGGCGCTAGCGTATGCTTTGCCCAGTACTCAATAACGGGCAGGCCACCGCCGATGTCTTGACCTTGATGTGCGTTTACCGGCTTTTGCATATTTAGAGAGTCATCTATTGGCGGGCGAGAGGTACGGTTGTTTTCCAAAGTAAATACCGCTTGAGTATTGCTGTTATGATAGTTGTAATTAGGGTGAGTTGAAGGGAAGCAGTATGACTCTCAATGAAATTCAAGATAGCGCCCTCAAGCTTTCGGTCGAGGAACGGTTGCAATTAATCGATAGCTTAATACGCTCTGTGCAATCAGAACCAGCGTCAAAGGTTAGAGCTAAAGGATTAGCTGCGAGTTTGATCGGAATCGCGAAAACAGATACACCTACGCCGACAGATAGCGAAGTGAAAGCAATCTTAGGCGAACGACGGATGAAAAAGTATTTATAATTGTGCGCGTTTTATTCGATACTAATGTACTGCTCGATGCCTTGTTAGCAAGAGAATCGTTTGTATCAGATGCTACTTTTTTATTAGAAGCTGTTGAATTAGGCCAAATTAAAGGATTTATGTCAGCAACGACAGTGACAGATGTGCATTATTTAGTTGGGCGACAAACCAAAAGTGCTGACGCGGCTGTTAGCGCTGTGACCCGTTTGCTAGCACTAATGGAAGTTTGTCCAGTAAATCGTGAGGTGCTAGAGCAGGCAGTGGCCCTGAAATTATCAGACTTTGAGGATGCAGTGCAGGTAGCTTGTGCGATCGCTTCAGGATTAGATTTAATTACGACCCGTGACGCGATTGGATTTAAAGGCTCACCAATTTCAGTGATAGAACCTATCGAGCTGAAACATATTCTAATGGAACAAGATATATCGTCGAATGAGTAGCTACCGGCTACCCTTCGGATCGAGGGCATCTCGCAGTCCGTCTCCCAACAAGTTGAACGCAAGCACCGTCAGCGTAATAAACAAGCCGGGGAAGACAATTGTCCAAGGGGCAGAGAGAGAATAGCCGCCCTTAAAAGCATCGGAGAGCATGGTGCCCAGTTCGGGCGTGGGGGGCTGTGCGCCAAGGCCCAAAAAGCCCAGACCGGCGGCTTCTAGCGTAGACGTGCCGATGGCTAGGGTAGATTGAACCACTAAGGGCGCAAGGCTAGCAGGCAAAATATGGAGGAAGACAATGCGAGGGGCTTTGGCTCCAAAGGCGCGGACGGTTTGAATAAACTCTTGTTCGCGTAGGGAAAGCACCATGCTGCGGGTGAGGCGAATGAACTTGGGAATTTGCACAATGCCGACAGCGACCATGACGCTGAGGACACTAGGGCCGGTAATAGTGACGACTGCGATCGCCAGCAAAATCGACGGAAACGCCAGCATCACATCCGTCAACCAGCCAATTACCACCTCTATCCAGCCGCGAAAGTAACCCGCCGCCAGCCCCAGCGCCACCCCAATCATCAAGCCAATCAGCACCGACACCAGGCCAATCACCAGCGAGGTGCGCAGGCCGTACCATACCTGCGTCAAAATATCGCGGCCTAGCCCATCGGCCCCAAACCAATGCGCTAAGCTCGGGCCTTGCAATCGCGCCGCATAGTCGCGATCAGTAGACGGATCGTAAGGGTTGAGAATCGGCGCTAAAAGAGCAGCTAAGACAATAAATAGCGTCAGCCCCAAACCAATTAACCCAGAAGTAGATTCTAGAAATCTCTGAACAGCCCGATTCTTGAGAAAACGAGAAGTGCGGCGAGGGGCAGTGGTAATGGCCATAGGTTCACAAAAGTGTTCTATTTATACTGAATTCGAGGATCTAAAAAGGCATAAGAGATATCGACCAGCAGATTAATCAACACAAACACAAATGCCACAAACACCACGCCGCCCTGCACGATTGGATAGTCTCTCTGCAAAATGCCGCCATAAATCCAGCTCCCAATCCCCGGCCAAGAGAAAATGGTCTCGGTCAAAATTGCCCCGCCCAGCAGCGTACCAAATTCCAAGCCGATAATTGTAACAACCGGCAGCATCGCATTCTTGAGGGCGTGCTTGCCAATCACCAAAAACTCTTTTAATCCTTTCGATCTGGCCGTACGAATATAGTCTTGCGACAGCACCTCCAGCATGGCACTGCGGGTAATTCTGGCAATAATCGCCAGCGGAATAGTGCTCAGCGTAATCGCCGGTAAAATCAAGTGAGCAATCACATCGCCTAATGCCCTAAAGTTGCCCTGAATCAGCGCATCGAGGATGAAAAATCCGGTGATTGGTTCAAAGTCGTAGCCCACGTTAATGCCTACCCGACCGCTAGGCGGTAGCCATTGCAGATTGACAGCGAACAAGTACACCAACAGCAGCCCTAGCCAGTAAACCGGCATCGATACGCCCAGCAGCGAGCCGCTCATCATCAGATTGTCGATAATGCTGTTTTTGCGAACAGCGGCAATCACCCCGGCTGGAATGCCAATCAGTAAAGCAATCAGCATTGCTACCAGTGAAAGCTCAAAGGTAGCAGGCCATTTTGTTCTAATTTCTTCTAAAATCGGCACGCCGGTAAAGATGCTGGTGCCCAGGTCAAACTGTAGCAAGTTGCGCAAAAAGGTAAGGTATTGCAAAGGTAAAGGTTCGTTCAAACCCATGCGTTCTCGCAAAACTTCCAAAGCTTCGGGGGTGGCGCGATCGCCCAGCATCGTCACCGCTGGATCACCCGGAATCAAATGCAAAAAGGCAAACACCAGCAGCGAAATCCCTAGCAAAACCGGCACCAACTGAAGCAATCGTCCCAGAATGTATCTGCCCATCAGTATTCACCGCAGCAATTTACCATAGAGATTCTCTGTAGCGAGCACACAGCCGTGCGCCCGCCATCTCGCCTTGTTATCTAGCTCTTTTCGATTGTCGTAAACGCCTCCGACCCCAACGGACTCGGATCCCAGCCCTTAACACTCGTACGCTTGGCCAAAAGCGGCTGAGAATGCACAATCGGAATCCGCAACGCCTCATCAAAAACCAGCGCATCTACCTCTTTATAAAGCTCTTCTCGCTCCGGTTTTTCACTCGCCACCCGCGCCTTATTCAACAACTCAAACATTTCAGGATTTTGATAATTGCCCAAATCTTGAGTCGCGCCAGGGCCAAAGTGAGCATACAAGAAGTTGTCTGGATCGCCATAGTCCCCTGTCCAACCCAGCATGAAAGACTGGAAGCCGGGTGCGGTATTGCGATCGTCCAGATAAGCGCCCCAGTCTTTGGTTTGCAAATTCACATTAATGCCAATTTGACTGAGTTCGGCGGCAAAGGCTTCGGCAATTGGCTTGGGATTAGGGAAATAGGGACGGCTAACAGGCATGTACCACAAGTCCAGATTAAAGCCGTCGGGATAACCCGCTTCGGCAAGCGCACTCTTTGCCGCTTCAACGTCATATTCGTAGTCGTCTACTTCATTGCTAGCATATTCTTCTAGCGAAGGCGGCGTAAAATGTCCGTCCGTTTCGCCCAAATCGCCCCAGAAGGCATCGACAATGGCAGGTTTGTTAATTGCTTGGGCGATCGCCTGCCGCACCTCTTTACTTGCCAGCGGCTCATAAGAGGGATTTAGCGCCAAATAGCCCACGTTCAATGAAGGGCGAAAAACAGGTTCCAGGTTAGGATCCGACTCAATTTCTGGAAGCTGATCGGGCGTCAAATCAACGGTAAAATCTAGCGTGCCCGCCCGCAATTGAGCCAACCGAGCCGCCGGATCTTCAACAAAGCTCAGCACCAATTCATCCACCATTGGCAGGCCCTCTTCCCAATAGTCGGCAAATTTAGAGAGGGTGACGCGATCGCCACTCAACCATTCTTCAAACACAAACGGCCCTGTTCCAACAGCCGCGCCAGATGGTGAGCCGTAGCTCGCACCCGCTTCTTGCATTGCCGTTGGGCTAGCCATGCCAAAATAGCCAGATCCAATCGCGGCTGGAAAGGCGGCAAACGGTTCTTTTAGCTGAAACTCCACCGTCAAAGGATCTACCGCCTGCACATCGGTCAAAGTAGAGTCTTCGCTACCTTTGAACCCACCGAACAAATCTGTCCAAATTTCAAAGAGATTGCCCTCATCTCGAAAGCCATACTCAAACTCTGGATCCCACCAGCGGTTGACATTAAACACAACCGCTTCGGCATCAAAATCAGTACCATCGTGAAATTTCACAGCTTCACGCAAAGTGAACGTCCAGGTGGTGCCATCTTCAGAAGCATTCCATTCTGTTGCCAGCTCTGGCGCTGGGTCAGTCGTACCGGGCTCGGTGCCGGTTAGATAGTTGTAAATTTGCTTTTGAACAATAATAGAGTTGCCATCTGTGATGTTGCCAGGCGTCAGGTTCACCGGCTGTCCGCCCGCCCCATACACCAGCGCCCCCGTCGCCGCCGGAGCCGCAGCCTCTTCAGCGGTAGGCGCTTCGTCGGGCGAGCCGCCACAGTTGACTAAAACAACCGACAAAGTCAGCGCAAATAAGGCCAAAACAACTCGCCTAAGGTGCCGTCTAATGGGCCATCTGCGGGGCCACCCGTTAGACCTTAATTTACGCATTATCATAAGCTTTTCAAAATAATCATTAACAACAAGTTAAAGCGAACTGTATCAAATGCTTTGTGCCTGCGATTAAAATCTACATAAATCTTCTGACGTTAAAGTGAGTAAATAGATACATACAGGCCGATGATCCGGGCTCGACCTGCTCAAATATGCCTTTAGACATATCTCCATGGGTTGTAGAAACTTTTTCACGAATGCCATGTTATGAACGCCATGTCATGAGTGCCACTGAGCCTTAACCGTTGTCTCTATTGTCCGGCAGTTAGAAGTTTAGTTTCTATGACTACCGTTATCTCGCAGCTTCGCTGATATTTTGTATTAAGAGTCACGATTTGACCGTTCTACCCCGCAAAACTATGACGCTCCCTATCCTTGATGTTCGAGATTTGACGGTGACTTTTCCAACTAAGTCAGGCGCGGTTGAAGCCGTTAAGTCTGTGTCGTTTTCGCTGGCACCGGGCGAGACGCTAGGGCTAGTCGGCGAATCAGGCTCGGGCAAGTCGGTCACTTCTTTGGCCCTAATTGGACTGCTAGGGCCAGAAACTGAAATATCAGGCCAAGTGTTGTTTCGCCCCACCTCGGCCAGCGCCGAGCCGGTAGATTTGCTCAAGCTCTCACGAGAGCAGCGCAGGCAGTACAGGGGCAAGCTGATCTCGATGATTTTTCAGGAGCCCTTGACCTCTCTTAATCCGGTTTACACCTGCGGCAACCAGTTAGTAGAAGCGCTTAAACTGCACCAGGACTTAGACGGCAAAGCAGCAACCAACAGAGCAATAGAGTTGTTTTCAGAGGTGCAACTGCCCGAGCCCAAACAAATACTGGGTCGCTATCCGCATCAGCTTTCGGGCGGGCAGCAGCAACGGGTAATGATCGCCATAGCCCTCGCTGGCGACCCTGCCATTTTGATTGCTGACGAACCCACCACCGCCCTAGATGTCACCATTCAGGCCACCACTCTAAATTTGCTGCGCGACTTACAATCTCGGCGAGGTACCGCGATTGTGTTCATCACCCACGACATGGGCGTCGTCTCCGAAGTGGCCGATCGCGTGGCCGTGATGTACAAAGGCGACCTGGTCGAAATTGCCCCGGTTTACGATCTGTTCGCCGACCCTCAGCACCCTTATACTCAGGGGCTGCTAAACTGTCGCCCCAGGCCAAATAAGCAATTGCGACGGCTGCCCACCGTCAGCGACTTTATGGAAGTTCGCCAGGATGAGGGCACTCAATCCGCGCAGATTGTTTCTAAAGTGAGAACGCCTGCGGAGAAAGCCGAGCTGCTGGCAGAGGTGAGTGCCGCAGAAGTTGAACAACATCGCGAGATGATATTACAAAATCCGCCGCTGCTGCGGGTGCAAAACTTAACCAAAGCTTTTCCGATACGGCATGGATTTTTGGGCAAAAAAACAGAATTTCGCGCCGTCGATAGCGTCAGCTTTGATGTGTATCCAGGCGAAACGCTGGGGCTAGTGGGCGAGTCGGGCTGTGGTAAATCTACCCTCAGCCGCTGTTTGCTCCGCTTGATAGAACCTACTCGCGGCAGCGTCGAGTTTGACGGCCAATCTGTTTTAGATCTTAGCGATGGAGACATGCGCCGTCTGCGCCGAGAGATGCAGATTGTTTTCCAAAATCCTTATGGCTCGCTAGATGCGAGGCAAACTGTGGGTTCGGCGATTATCGAACCGATGAAAATTCACAGCCTGGGCGGCGACGAAAAACAACGCCAGACTCGGGCAGCAGATTTATTGGAACGGGTCGGGCTTGATGCCAGTGCGCTAAAGCGGATGCCCCATGAGTTTTCGGGCGGGCAGCGGCAGCGCATTTGCATCGCCCGCACGCTAGCCTGCGAGCCCAAGTTTATTATCTGCGATGAGTCGGTCTCGGCGCTGGATGTATCCGTACAGGCGCAGGTATTGAACTTGCTGAGAGATCTGCAAAAAGAGTTTAACCTTACCTATATTTTTATTTCTCATGATCTGAGCGTGGTCAAGTTTGTGAGCGATCGCATCATGGTAATGAACAAAGGCCAAATCGAAGAAATTGGCCCCGCTGACGTCATTTACAATTCACCGCAAAAGCCCTACACCCAGCAGCTCATTGCCGCCATTCCTGACGCCAAGCTCGACGACATCCGGCAGCGGCAGTTGCTGACAGTTAGCACATGATGGTCGAATTGGTGATGATTAAGAGGCTATTAACTTAAAGCAAAAAAAATTAGTCGGAATTCAGAAGGCAGGAGGCAGAAGGCAGTTGGGCTCTAAATTCTGACCCCTGTCTTCTGCTTTCTGGCCAAGCTGGTCTTCTCGGCTTTACTGTCTCTAGGCGTGACCACCCAAGCATGATTACCACTGAAATAGTCGTACATCGCCACGACGGAAATTGAGTTTTTCAAAATGACGTAAAAGGGCAAGAACAGAATATGTCGCAGGTAATAAGACCAGGGATAAGACCTCGCCGCGATTTTGGCGGCAGCTAAAACCTGATAAATACCGCTCAAAAATGATAAGAGACCAACTATCCAAAAATAGGGCATTTCTGTGTCCACATGGGGTAGCAGCCAAAAGCTGAGCACCACAGGCAAAAGCTGAAAAGAGATCAGGGCGAATGACTCGCAGTAGTACAGCAAATAAGTCCAGTAAACTTTTTGCCAACGGCTGAAGTAAGGCGATCGCCACAGGCGACGCTGGTAAATCAAAGAAACCTCTAGCCACCCATGCGCCCATCGTTTGCGCTGAAACCAAAAAGACTGAAGCGAGACCGGGGCCAGTTCGGTCGTGACGATGCTGCGATCGTGCAAAATACGATAGCCGTTGAGCAATGTTCTTAAAGAAGCATCAATATCTTCGGTCAATCGGTTGGGATTAAACCGAATACTTTTGAGCACAGACATTTGCCAGTAGCCATTCGAGCCGCAAAATATGCTGGAATCGGTCAGAAATGACTTAGCCGCATGACAAATGCCATAGATTTGCTCAAATTCAATCGCGACATTGAGAGCCAAAAAATTTTCGTGATGATTGCGAATGACGTTGCGCCCCTGAACCACCGCGTAACCTTGGGCAATCCAATGCCAGGCGCGAATAAAACAGTCCGGGGCAGGATGATGATCTGCATCTAGCACGCAAGCAATTTCCCCAGTCGCAATATCCAGGGCCGCGTTGATATTTTCAGCCTTTGACCGGCTGCCTTCAACCCGCAAAACCGTTAGCTCAGCGTACTGTTCAGCTAGCTTGCTCAGCTCGGCTTCAACCGGCAGCTCGATCGGCGTGTTGTAAGCCAAAATAACTTCCAGCCCACCGGCTGGTCGCTCAATGCGAAATAACAAATGTTGAATCGTCTCAACTACAATGTTTTGCTCATTGGGCAGATAGGCCGCTACCAAAAACGAGCAGGCCGGGACTGGATCGCTGGGATACGGACATTCAGAACCGCGAACGCCCATCCATGATTTAACTCGCTTACGGGCCTGCTCTGAGGGCCGCTTGACGGCGTGATGGCCAGCGGCAAACCGGCGAAACAGGGCGTTGCTAGCCTCAAGGATAATGACTACCGCGTTGAACAAAAAAAAGGTCAGCACAATCGCCTGGGGGATGGCCAGCGCCCATCCCTGGGCAATCAAGCAGCTATAAAAAATGGCCGGTAGCCCAATCAGCAGGCCGTGGGTAAAAAGAATCTTTTGAATTTCGGTCAATTTTTTCTTTGCGCTAATTAAATTTGCCGTGACAAAACCTGCCGCCATCACACCCTTAGACATATTTCCTCACTTAAAAACGACGGTCTTTGTGTCTGAATAGGCGCTTGATAAAGCCACCTTGGCGGGTTCAACCCGTCGGATGTGGTCAGGGCTGACCCACACCGTCTGCTGACCGTCAAAAATTTGACATAGATAGGTTTTGCCCTCGTCGAGCAGGGTTTCAACCTTGATCACCCGCCAGTCTCGGCGCTGGTAGCTGACGAGATCGCCCACCGCCGGTATCCAGCTAGTCCCTTCAGTCGCAGGGTTGAGCGCCAGCAAGTGATCAATATCGCGCCACAGATGCAAAACAACCCGCTGAATAAAAGGCCGAGCAGCATCCGCCATCACCGCCAGGGCCAGGGTGCCGACTATCATCAGCGGTAACGCAATCCAGTAGCGAACCAGACTGTCTTTGACCCATAAGTTGATGGTTCGATCGATTACAAAGCCATGGATTAAAAAATAGCTGTAGCTGTACTGGCCGAGTTGTCGCATGAGCGCTGACAGCGCCGATGAGCGGGCCAGCGATCGCAGCAAAACCGCCGCGCACATCATCAGCCCAACCGGCAATAGCAAATCGCACACCACCCATCCCGCCCGGTAAAACTGAGCGACAAAACCAGCGGCATACACCAGCAGCCCACCACCAACCAGCCGCCAAGGCCGCCAAAACAAAGGCCCCCGATGATGGCAATAGGCATCTGCCAAAGCCATCCCCGTCACAAAAGTACTCAGCTTTGCCAAAAAAGACACAAACGGCAGCCAGCCATTAGGCGTATCGAGAATGGTATAAGTCAAATGCCCGCCAAACTGATAGACCGCCTCATAGCGGTAGACCACCGTTATCAACAGACTAACCAGCCACAGATTCCGAGCCCCCCAGCGCCCTAGCAAATACCAAAGCAGAGGAGAGATCACCGTAAAGCTCATCACCAGCGGAATAAACCACCAGGGGCCACTCGTGTTCAAGAGCGTTTTGCCCTCAACGTCAAACAATAGCGGAAACGTAGCGCCTGCAAATATGTCCCAGGGGGCAGGCCGATAGCTGCCAGTCGCCACACCAATAATCCACAAAACAGGATAGCTGAGCCAGGCCACCGTCCAAAACGGCCAGAGAATTCGCAGCAAACGCTGCCAGATAAATTCACCTGCCCCCACCGCCTGCGAGCGGCTACGAAGCGATAGGACTAACACAAAGCCCGCCATCAGAATAAAGACGTCAACCGCTTGAAACCCGAACCAAACTGGAATAGAGGCCGCTGAGGCCAGCAGGTTTTGGCCTAGCCCCTTGCCTGCTGCTATCACCGCTGTTAGATTACGTTGCAGCCCATCGGGTTGAGGGGTATAGGCATAGTTTGTAAACAGTAGCTGAGCGTGGTATAGCAAAATACCAACGGCGGCTAATGTTCGCAACCCTTCTAGCCAGCTTAGCGATCGCCTCGAAGACCGAGGCCGCACAGAGAAACTTTGAGACATAAGTGCTTACTTTCTTGACATCTGCCATGGAAACTGTCATACAAACGGTTAGTGAAAAGCACAAGCTCAGCTATTAGCGACAAAATCAGCCAGTAACGGTAATGGCGTTTGATCATACAAAATCTGGCCGATAGAGCTTGTATGCGTATCAAAGGCCCTGATACTGTTGGCAAACTCCGCCTTTGACTTTGCCGCTCGCTCAAACCCCTGTCACTAAGCGGTTTCTAACGCTTTGAATCGAGAGACTCGTGTCTTCGCTGTCGGTGTGCCGTTTAACCAGTTGACC
>JBAQZP010000071.1:0-17618 GCA_049791095.1 Phormidesmis sp. | reverse complement strand
AACGGTGCGACCTAGACAAGACCGAATGAAGCAGGAACTTCCCGATAAGCGGTGCCCATTCAATTGTGGTACATGAGCTGGGAAGCCCGTGCTGTACTCGTAGAGTCAGCGTCGGGAGAATGTCACGAGGCTTCTTTTCTTTCGTGCTTCTTCAAAAATTCGTCAATCGCGTCAGATATGTTGTCATCAGGCCCATAAGTTCGCGGGTTTGGATTTAGAGCATGAAGCTTATCCAAAAAGGCTTGCAGTGCTTCTACGTCGTCTCTATGCTCTAATAGATAAGCTCTTGTCTCAGCCGCAGTCATCGTTGAGAAGTCTGGTTTCATAAGGGCGAAAATCTCCACTCTCCGTCAGGATCAATCTCAATATTTATCGCTTCTCTTGAAAGCACGATCAGCTTGCCGTTTCGTGGATCTAGTGCCACTAAATCGACAGAGAAAAACTTATTAGTTAAATCATAGCAGAGCTGGACACAGGCCATCGCTTGTGCTGTAGTATACATTTTGTCTCCGGTAGGCTCAGATTAGTCTACCCGCGATCGCTCAAAACACCGTTCAAAAATATGTCCGCCAGGGTTTCGGCCATTTCTTTCATGTCGCCGGGTGTGCTGCCGTTGTCGGTCATGGTGGACTGGCTGAAGCCGGAGACGGTGAACATGCCGAGGAAGATTCGCGCTACCGTCCTGGGGTTCATTTGCCGGTATACGCCTCTGTCCATGGCGGTTTGAAAAAAGGCTTCGGCGACGTCGGTCATTTTGTCGATAACTTCGGCTTGAATGCGATCGCGCAACTCCGGATGAAACTGCGCTTCCATAAAGCACACCCGCAGCATGTCGGTATTGGCATTCAGACTCAGCATCCGCTTGCGCATGACCTTAGCAACGGCCTTGTAGTTGGCCATTTCACTCAGCTCAGTCAGCAGATCGGTCAAAATTTCCATCCACCCACGGGTAGCCACTTCGACTAGGATTGCTTTTTTATTTTCAAAGTGACGAAACAGCGTTCCTTCGGCCACCCCGGCGGCGGCGGCCAAATCCTTGGTCGTGGTGCCGCCATAGCCCTGCTTGGCAAACAGCTTTTCGGCTGCTTTTAAAATTCGCGCTTGGGTGTCTGGTTCCTTCGATAAAGACTGGGTTTTGTAGCGCTGCATTCGTCTCTTGGGTTCTTTATAGGTAACCTCACAGTACCGCTATTTTTTCCATCAAAGAATAAATAGGCTTTAGCGTTCACAAAACAATACCCACAGGTTGCATCCGGCTGCATTATGCAGCCGTTGAAAGGTTCAGCTAGAGAGCTTTACGAGAACATATCAATCAGGGTTGAAATGTTTAATCAAGCCTTGCCAAACTGGCAACTGTAAAAGCTAGGGTTGGGGCCAGCGTGATTTATTGCATATAGAGGATAAATGAGGGTGATTGATCGACTGACGGCAGAGCGATTTAGTCCATTTGGCGAGGCTGACTGCGAATCGGAAGTCAAGCTACTTCAGCGCGACTACAGCAATTACTTTTTCTATCACACGCGGTTTAATCGCCTGTCGCTCGATCCGAAGGTGTTTTTGATTGTGGGGCGGCGCGGGTCAGGCAAGACGGCGCTGGGTCAGTTTTTTTCGTTTCAAAAGGTGATGAATGACGCGATCGCCATCGACGTCGATGAACCTGCCGCCTTTGAAAAAGTCCTCGAAGATATCACCCTCAAAGCGCCCCACGCCCGAGAAGTCGCCATTCCTCGAATTGCCACCATTTGGCATTTGGTTGTGTGGTCAGTAATCTTTCGCGAGCTACAAGACCTTGACCCTCGCATTCGTGCCGCCTGCATTTTTGGCAGCCGCGAAGGCAAGCTCTCTACCTTTATCCGTCACTTTCTCAAGGCATTGCTAGATCGGTTGATTCAAAGCGATGACGATTTGATTGACGAACTCGAAGACATCCTGGCCGATCAGCGCATTCGCACGGGCATGGCCGCTGTGCTAGAAATCGCCCGAAAGCGGCAGATTATTATTGCCTTTGACACCCTCGAAAATTACGCCGTTCATGACCCCACCATGATGCGGGCAACGGCGGCGCTGATTAAATGCGGCTCAGAATTTAATCGTGACTTTGCCCATCAGGGCGTGCATATCAAAATTTTTGCGATGGCTGAGGTGTTTCCCTATCTCAAAGAAGAGGTGATTCTCAACCCGCTAAAGTCAATTCGCAATGAAGTGTATATGCACTGGCGACCTAAAGATCTGATGCGGCTGATTAGCTGGCGCTTTTACAACTATTTGCAGGCAATGGATCTGCTATTGCCAGAGTCTAGACATGTCAATTGGGACAGCTCGACCGATGTGCTAGAAAAAATGTGGTACCCCTACTTTGGCGAAAGCTTGCGCAATGAGCATAATTTGCCAGAGCGTACGTTTCCCTACGTGCTGCGGCATACGCAGATGCGGCCCCGTCAATTGATTGTGCTGTGTAATGCGATCGCCCGCCGAGCCACTAGCAAAGGCACCTTCCCTCGCTTTCACCCCGACACCATTGTCGGCGCTCTCCAGCACCGCCAAAACTCGCTGGCCGACGAGGTGATTAACTCCTACAGTTCGGTATATCCCAAGGTCGGGCGGATTGTAGAGGCACTCTCGGGTCTGCCCATGATTTTCAAAGGTAATCAGCTCGACAAGCGGGCACCAATGACAGCCTCCGAATGGACGCTCAGCGACTATTCCTCTCACCGTTTTCGTCAGCTCGTGTCAGAGCTAGGCATTATTGGCCGCGTGCGCCATCTAAATGCAGAGGCAGGCTACGCGGAGGCGGATTTTGAATATAGCTATGAGAGTCGGTTGCCGCTATTGTCTGACAATATCTGTGCGATTCATCCCATGTTTTACCAGAAGCTAAACGTGCAGTACGAAAAGCGGGTGCGGGTGTATCCATTCCCAGATCATGAAGACTTCAAGCCCTGGGGCATGGAAAAGTTTGAGTAAGCGTTGCTGTTACTTCTTTGCCTTACTGCGCCCTCTGGTCTTCGTGGCTTTCTCCTCAGCTTCAGCCACGACTTCCATCACCTCTTCCTGCACATCCACGTCAACTTCTTCAGGCTCGACAACCTCACTTTCAGTGATGGGCTCGACCGGAATCGCTTCTGGCTTAAGTTTCTCCATCACCTCTGCTTTTACCTTTGCCGCAAACTCAGGATCTTCCTTCATGCGGATAATGGTGTTGTCTCGACCCTGGGCGACATTTTTGCCTTCGTAGCTGTACCAGGCCCCTTTGCGCACCACAATGTCGTACTCTTCGGCAATGTCTAGCAAACAGCCCAGGGTAGAAATGCCCTCCCCAAAAATAATGTCGAATTCAGCAATGCGGAACGGCGGCGCAACTTTGTTTTTGGCGACCTTTACTTTTACCCGAATGCCGAACTGGTCGTTGCCCTTCTTTAGGGTTTGGATGCGGCGAATGTCCAGGCGGACGGAGGCGTAGAATTTGAGGGCGTTACCGCCAGTGGTGGTTTCGGGGTTGCCGTAGGTGACGCCAATTTTGAGGCGAAGCTGGTTGAGGAAGATGACTGTGCATTTGGACTTGCCAATGTTGCCAGTGATTTTCCGCAGGGCCTGACTCATCAGGCGGGCTTGCAGGCCCATGTGAGAGTCACCCATTTCGCCTTCAATTTCGGCGCGGGGGGTAAGGGCGGCCACAGAGTCAATCACAATCAGATCTACGGCGGAAGAGCGCACGAGCTGATCGCAGATTTCCAGGCCCATTTCGCCAGTGTCGGGCTGGGAGATTAGCAAATCTTCGATGTTTACACCCAGATGCTCGGCGTAATAGGGGTCGAGGGCGTGCTCGGCGTCAATGAAGGCAGCGACGCCACCTTGACGCTGAATTTCGGCGATCGCATGCAATGCCAGCGTCGTTTTACCCGAACTTTCCGGGCCATAAATTTCGATCACGCGGCCCTTTGGCAAGCCGCCACCCAGCGCCATATCGAGGGTAAGCGCCCCGGTAGCAATGGTTTCTACCTGCATACGGTTGGCTTCACCTAACCGCATAATGGATCCCTTGCCAAAGTTGCGTTCAATTTGAGTCAGCACTGAGGTGAGGGCTTTTTGCTTGTCAGAGGAGGCGTTGGCAGCCATAAGGTTAGTTCCGAGGAGATTTTTCGAGCGTTGTACGTCTTAGACGCTGGGGCGGCATTTGGGTGCGAAGTTATTCGGCTGAATCCGCTATACTAATTTTAGTACAGTTGAACTAAATCGACACCTCTAAAATATATCAGCCCAACCAGATTAGATCTAGCAAAGTTATCAAAAAATGCAAGACTGTGAACTCGTTGACATTTTGACCTACCCAGACTGGGTGATTGCTATCGGACGTACTGAACGAGGCTATCGCTGCTGGGTATTTACGCCCGACTTTACGGTACTCGACGATGGCGAGTTTCATCCCACTAGCGAGGCGGCAGCTCGCATTGCCCGCTGTTTAATTAGCGAATCTAGAGAGTATTAGCGGTAAATAACGCGGGTTGAAAAGCCTCGCGCGATCGCGGCATTGACCCGAGCTTCAGCGGGGAAGCGCGTATCGAAGCTGCCAATGTTAATAAATTGGCCTCGCCGAATGCTATCGATAAAGGCATCCGGAAAATACTGCTGGATTTCGCGGAGCTGCGATTCGTCAGCAATGACGGCGGCAACATAACGGTTGCTAGAGACAATGTCATCGAAGCCCATGGCTCTGAGCGTTTCACGATCGGCGTTGCCGGTCACGCTCAGACCTTGAACCCGCTGATAGGTACGGACGCCCTGCTGAGTTTCAAACCCGTAATCGCCATCGACAAAGACAGGAATACCAAAATCATTCAGCCGTTGCTGCAAAGCAATGACGTCGCTGCCTGTGCTACCGAGTGCCAGGCCACCCGATTGCACGGACGGTTGATCAGCCGCAGGTCTCACAGGAATGGGCTGGGCAGCGGCACTGACGAACTCAAAATCCATATCGGCCAGAGTTTCTTCGTTGGCGATGCCTGTGGCGGGCAGATCGCGAATGCGCTGATAGGTGGCAACGGCGTCGGCGGTTGATTCACCGTAAACGCCATCAATCGGGGCGGTATAGAGACCATTGCGGCTGAGGTATCGCTGGAGCGATCGCACATCTGTACCAGAATCGCCCAGCCTTAGGCTGCGACTGCTCAGCGTCACTGCGAGCAGTTGGGTCTGGTGAGTCATCGTATCAGCCACGACATCACCCACCTCACCGAAGATAGATTGACTCGCAAAAGCAGGTGTTTGCATCATCAACTGACTCGTGATCTGACCGGTCAGTACTGACGCTAACGCGCCCATTCCCCATCCTAAACTGCGAACAGCGAGCTGATTCATGGCTATCAGGCGTCTCCAAATACATTTGAGCTATTATCACCCATCCATGTGTAAAAGTTGGATGTTTTGCAGTGATCACAGGTCTAGCAGCCAGGGGCGCTGTGGGCTATTGTCGTGACAAATCGAGCGAAATTGTTATCTTGTAGGTTAGTCCTGACTTAGCTTTGCTGGGTTTAACTGGCGCTTGGCCAGATTACCAGCCGCTATGTAGAGGGCTTGGCAGAGCAGCGATCTTCTGTCTGAGTTTTTACGTTTATTTGTTTGCATATGCTCTGTATGTATTTTGGGAGAGACCATGTTTCGGCCTCAGCTTCGGCGCGCCTCAAAGCGTTTTTTTATTGGCAATGACGCCTATCCAGAGATCGAACGAATTGGCGATCCGCACTCTTATTGGGGTGATATTTACCATCTGCTGCTGACGATGCCCTGGCCGACGTTCATTGGGCTCACTAGCCTACTGTATCTACTGGTAAATGCGCTGTTTGCCTTTGCCTACAGCCTGGGTGGCGGCATCGCGACAGTGGGTGAAAATGAGCCTCAATACTTTTTAGAGCTGTTTTTCTTTAGCGTGCAAACCATGGCCTCTATTGGCTATGGGGCAATGTATCCCGATAGCTTGTATGCGCATTGGCTGGTGGTGATTGAATCACTGGTGGGGTTGTTTTTTATTGCGACGACAACAGGGCTGGTATTTGCTCGCTTTTCGCTGCCAACGGCACGAATTTTGTTTAGCAATGTGGCGGTGATTGCGCCTTTTAATGGGGTGCCGACGCTGATGTTTCGCGCGGCAAACAAGCGCAAAAACTACATCTTAGAGGCGCAGCTATGGGTGACGCTGGTGCGCGATGAGTACAGCAGTGAGGGCGATTTTATGCGGCGCTTTCACGATATTCAACTGGTGCGATCGCACACCCCCGTCTTCAGCCTTTCTTGGACAGCTATGCATCAGATATTGCCGGGTGGCTTGCTAGATGGCGATACCGCAGAGAGCTTGAGACGCGATCGCGCTGAAATTATCGTCACCTTGACTGGCTTAGACGAAACCCTCGCGCAAACCATTCACGCCCGGCACACGTTTATCGCTGACGATATTCATTGGGAGCATCGCTTCGCCGATATTTTACTCACAGGCCGTCATGGCAGGCGGGTAATTGACTTCAATCAATTTGACGTAATTTATCCGATTAGCAAACCCAGGCCAATGTCCAGACACAATGGGCTCAGCGCCTACCAAGGGAATTCCCAAGGTCTTATAAATGGCGCGATCCCACAGGGCACACCCATAGATGAAGATCTCAACTAGATAAAAGCAAGGCTCAAGATGGGGCATGTTCAGCGCTTATGGATGGCCATTTTGGTCGTCCACATGAGGACAGGCGTTTGACCGTTATCTAGAGATTGGCGATCCCGTTCTTCTGTAGTATTGACTATAAGGTGAGTTCTAAAGGTTTGGAGCTTCCGCCTGTCAAAGCAGTGTTGCAGAAGGCGCGGTAAATAATGATCACAGTTCAACAGGTTGTTTTAGCAGTAGGCTCAATGCTTCGGGGGCTGCGGTTTAATTTTTGGCGAATGGCGGGGGCGATCGCGCTGACGGTTGCCCTGACCTTTGGCCTGAGTCTGGGGGCTTTTGCGATCGCCCCCGCCCCGGCAATCGCCACCAACTTTGACCGCAAAAATCTTCGCCAGCAAGACTTTTCGGGGCAGGATTTAAGTGACAATGACTACACTCGCGCTGACCTGACTGAAGCTGACTTAAGCAATACCAACTTAGAGCTGGTGCGCCTGTTTACGACCCGGCTAAACCGTGCGAATTTAGAAGGCGCTAATCTGAAGGGGGCCACGCTAGATGGGGCTACCCTCAGAGGCGCAAATTTAAAGAACGCGAATTTAGAAGGGGCCTACGCGATTAATATTGACTTTGAAGGGGCCAATATAGAAGGCGCTGACTTTACTGACGTGCTGTTAGATCCAAAAGACAATGCCAAACTATGCGACATCGCTAGCGGCACTAATCCGGTCACAGGCCGAGAAACCCGCGAGACACTCTACTGTCCCTAGTTGACTTGAATAGCTCTACAAATAGCCATGCTCTGCTAGAAATGACATAGATAGATCTGAGGCAGCGTCAGGTGTGTCTTCCAGATCGATTTCCAGGGCCGAATCTGCCAAATTCTGAGCGTTTGAACCTATGCGGGCAAACTTCTCTACGTATTTACCCAACACATCCCCTTCTAAATTCACCCAGTCGCCAGGGCGCAGGTGCTGCAAATTGGTTTCTGTGTAGGTGACCGGAATGACGGCGGCCATAAACCAATCGCCTGAGAGCGTACAGTCGGCGACAGTGAGGCTGATGCCGTTGACGGTAATGCTGCCTTTGGTGACGATGTAGCGACTGACGCGATCGCTAACATTGCGAAAGGAAATTTCCCAGGCATTGGCAATCCGCTCGGACTTGTCGAGCTGGCCGATGCCGTCTACATGGCCGGTGACAAAATGCCCGCCGATTTTGCTGCCCATGCGCAAAGAGGGCTCCAGGTTGACTTTGCCATTGTCAAGAACTTTGCCCAGCGTCGTTTTATCTAACGTTTCGGGTGAGGCTGAGGCGATGAATCCCTGGGTTAATATTTTTTCGACAGTAAGGCAGACGCCATCAACGGCGATGCTGTCGCCTGGCTCAATTCCTTTTAGGACGCGATCGCTAGCCGTAGAGCAGGTGATTTTTAGTCGATATTGGCCCAAATGTTGAAGCTGGCCGACGCTTTGAATAAGTCCGGTAAACACTGAGTAGGGCGATCGCTCCAAAGCAGCTAAAGAACAAGATCCTTTCTACGATATCGCATGGCCCAATTCATGGTTTCGATAAAGATTTTTGATCTTAGGTTAGTTTCTGACAAAAATCGCTTTAGCCTAGAAGAATAAAAATCATATTATAGATAAGTAAGGTCTGGGCGTTTCCTCAATTCGACGATACGAATCGACTCTGCGGGTCTACTTAGTTCAATGTTCAAATCTAGATCCCAATCTAGGTTCAAATCTAGCCTTAAGCAATTGTGTTTTGGTTGAATCTGCTGTGTTGGATGCTGGTAGCTGTTTGGCTACGCGCGTGTTTGGTAAAGGTTTACTTGGGGAGTGCAAGGGCTAAACGATGATTGAGATGAACGTGGCAGGAATTGCGGTCGATGCGGGCAGCCGAAATCCAATAGTGCTACTGCGCGATAGTTCACAGCGGCGGCAGCTACCGATTTTTATTTCGCCCGAGCAGGCGCGGGCGATTCAGATGGTGCTAGAGGGCGAACGCGCAGCGCGGCCCATGACCCACGATTTGATGGCGAATATTTTGGGGGCCTGGGAGCTAACGCTACAGCGGGTGGTGATTCATGCGCTGCGCGACAATACCTTTTATGCGGTGATGACTATCGGCAAAGGCGATAAAAAAAAGGAGCTGGACGCTCGACCAAGCGATGCAATTTCGGTGGCACTCAGGGTGAACGCCCCGATATGGGTGATGGAAGAGGTCATGCTAGATGCGGCAATGCCGGTTGACCTGGACGCCGACGCCGCCGAAAAAGAAGCCTTTCGCGATTTTGTTTCTGATATTAGCCCTGCTGACTTTGTGAAGCGGGGCCGTTCTACGTAAGGAAGGCCGCTCTACAAGAGAAAGACCTACAAGAGGAAGATAAGTGCGCAATCGTCGGTTTGGCAAAACTAACCTGCGGCTGTCTATCTTCTCTTTAGGGACGATGCGGTTTGCCTGTCAGCAGGACGCGAATGATGTGATTGCCAGCGCGATCGCCCGTGGCATTAACCATCTCGAAACTGCACCTGCCTATGGCCAAAGTGAACATTACCTTGGCAAGGCCCTGGCCGAGCTTTTCGCTCAGGGCTTGAATCGCGCTGACCTGACGCTAACAAGTAAGCTGACGCCAGCGGTTGAGGCCGACGATATTGACCGGGCGATAGACGCTTCGCTGGCTCGGTTGGGAGTCGATTACCTGGACTGTCTGGCGATTCATGGGATTAATACGGCGGCGCATTTGGCAGGGGTGAGCGATCGCCTGTTGGGTGCGATCGCCCGCGTGCAGGCCGATGGCCGGGTTCGTCACCTGGGTTTCTCAACCCACGGGCCGCTAGCGGTGATTCAAAAGACGCTGGATACCGGCGCGTTCTCTTTTGTAAACCTGCATTACAACTATTTTTTTCAGCGCAATCAGGCGGCGATCGCCCAGGCCCATGCTCAAGATATGGGCGTGTTTATCATCTCGCCTGCCGACAAAGCGGGGCTGTTGTATCAGCCACCGGAAAAACTTAAGGCACTCTGCGCTCCATACGATCCGCTGCTATTGAACTATCGCTGGTTGCTGAGTGACCCGCGAATTACGACGCTGAGCGTAGGGCCTGCTGTGCCTGACGAATTGGACTGGCCTTTGCAAGTGGCGGACGCTGATGGGCCGCTGAGGGAAAGTGAACAGCAAGCGATCGCCCGTTTGGATCAAGCTCAAATAGATGAGTTGGGGCGCGATCGCTGCGCTCAATGTCATGACTGTCTGCCCTGCCCAGAAGTCATTAACATTCCAGAGGTGCTGCGGCTGCGCAACCTGGCCGTTGCCTACGACATGCAGGCATTTGGAAAGTACCGATATGGCATGTTCGAGAATGCAGGGCACTGGTTTCCGGGGCGACGCGGCTCTAGCTGTACAGACTGCGGCGACTGTTTGCCTCGCTGCCCGCAGCAATTGAACATTCCAGAATTACTCAGAGATACCCATCAGCGCTTAAGAGGTAAAAACAGAAGGCGACTGTGGGAGGAATAAAGCGGTTACGAGCAGCTTCTATCCCTGATGGCATAGTCCTTTTAGCTAGAAACTACAGATTTTCTTTCGCTGACAAAAATTATCATTAACCTTTCTAATCAGCGGCGATCCTTTCATTTTTCAGTGTTAGGCTAAACCTTTGCTAAATAATGTCTTTAAGTAGGTAGGTCGAATTAAAGTGCAGATATCGAGTGCTCCCTCACTCCCCCAAACTTAGCCCCCCAAATTTGGGGGAGGCCGGACTCAGAGCCCCAAACTTGGGGGTCGGGGGGCAAATGCAGGAACTTTGGCGCACTTTATATTTAATTAGGCTGCTTAATTAGGCTGTCCTACTTAATACACAGCTATAGCTTCCCCTTTAAAGCAAGTCTTAAGACCAAAATCTGTTAAATAATCGCCATTAGAAAACAACTCATAACAATTGACTTAAACAATTATCTAGCCGCTGCCTATTTTGGCTAGACCAACATTAGCCACCCCGAACAGAGATAACTGTATGACTGCTATTCAAACCCAGCTTCCGGCTGATTCCATCGCTAGTGACGATCGCGTTGCCGTTTTGCTGATGGGCTATGGCGAAGTCGAAAGCTACGAAGACTTTGCCAACTATAACGAGCAGGCGTTGAACCTGCTCACGGCAAAATTTGCCCCGGTTCCCACCTGGATATATCCACCGCTGGCTAAGCTGCTAGCGATGTTCGATTTGCACGAGTGGAGCCACCAGCACGGCGACTTTATATCGCCCCACAATGCCATTTTTGAAAAGCAGCGCGAAGGGGTGGAAACTTGCTTGCAGCAGCGCTGGGGCGATCGAGTAAAAGTGTTCAAAGCGTTTAACTTTTGTGCGCCTCACCTACCCGAGCAAGTGCTAGAAACCATCAAAGCAGAAGGCTTTAGCAAGCTGCTAATCTATCCTTTGCTAGTGGTCGATTCTATCTTTACCAGTGGCATTGCCGTAGAGCAAGTGAACGAAGGGTTGACTAAGCTTGCAGGTGCGGGTGAGCACTGGCTGAAAGGCACTCGCTACATTCCGTCTTTTTATAACGAAGAACGCTACATCAATCTGCTGGCCAACCTGGTAGAAGAGAAAATTGAAAAGCAGCTTGCCGTTGCGCACCTGCCTTCTCAAACTGGCATCATTTTGCTAAATCACGGCTGCCCTCACAAGGCTAAAGGCTTCACCTCTGGCATTGACGAAAGCCAAAAGCTATATGAAGTCGTCCGCGAAAAGCTGATTTACAAGTATCCGCTGATTTCTATCGGTTGGATGAATCATGATACGCCGTTGATTGATTGGACACAGCCTAATATGGCGATCGCCGGTCAAAATATCATCGATCTGGGCGCAACTGCTTTGGTGATGATGCCCATTGGGTTTGCGACTGAAAACCATGAGACTTTGCTAGATGTAGACCACATTATCCATCAGCTTCGCCGCAAGAATCCTCAAGTCACCTACGTCCAAATGGACTGCGTCAACGACCATCCTGAGTTTATGCAAATGGTGGCAGACTGGGCCGATACTCACATTCAGGCTTTGTTGGAATCTGAACCTGTTGCAGTCAATCCTGCTCTGCGCGTGATGGAAGTGCAAGACCACAGCCATCGTCACGACCATGGGCACAGCCACGAAAATCACAGTCATACCGGACATTCGCACAGTGAGCATACTCACCACCACCCAGAACAGGCTCATGCCAATAGTGAGCATGACGCTCACGACCAGACGACCGAGAAGCGTCATGCTCATGCGGGAGCAGAGCAGGGACACCACCATTAAGCGTCGGATTAAGTGTTGGTTTTAGGATGGCGCTTTGCGCTAGTTTTGTGATTTATAAAGACCTTTTGAGTGCAAGCGATCGCCCACCCAAGAGGTCTTTATAATAGGGATTAAGGCTTGATTTTGCTCACCAGTCTGCTCGCCAGCCCATGATCTACCCCCTGCAAGAGCGATATGTCAACTTACTCACAGATTTCGGCTTCAAGCGGGTCTTTGGCTCCGAGCCCAACAAGCAGTTGCTGATTGACTTTTTGAACACCCTGTTGCCCCAGCGTCACCAAATTGAAACCCTCTCTTATAAAAACACCGAAAACTTAGGCAGTACGCAGATTGACCGCAAAGCTGTCTTTGATATCTATTGTCAAGGGAAGACCGGCGAGCGCTTTATCGTCGAAATTCAAAAAGCTAAACAAAACTTTTTCAAAGACAGAAGCGTCTACTACGCCAGTTTTCCAATCCAAGAACAAGCCCGCAGGGGTGAGTGGGCTTTCGAGCTTTCACCCGTTTACTCGGTCGGCGTTCTAGACTTTGTATTTGACGACCATAAAAATGATGACACCATTGTCCATACGGTTGAACTCAAAGATCAGAACTGCGACGTTTTTTTCGACAAGCTAAAGTTCATCTACATTGAACTGCCAAAGTTCAACAAGACCCTGGAGCAGCTAGAAAGCCATCTAGACAAGTGGCTGTATCTGCTCAGGCATATGCCAGATTTAGACGACAGGCCACAACCCTTTCAAGACTCTGTTTTCCTGGAACTGTTTGAAGTGGCTGAACTTGCTAATTTCTCGCGTAAAGAGCAGACTGTCTATCAAAACAGCCTGAAGTATTACCGCGATCTTAACAATGTTGTTGATACTGCTGAGCAGGAAGGATTGCAGCGAGGGTTACAGCGAGGATTACAACAAGGGTTACAGCAGGGCTTGGAGCAGGGCTTGGAGCAGGGCTTGGAGCAGGGCCGAGCAGAGACTGCGGTTCAGATTGCGCTGTCCCTTTTGAACCAATTGCCAATAGAAACCATCAGCCAGGTTACTGGCCTCAGCATTGCTGAAATAGAAGCGCTAAGCGAGAGCTAAGAGCAAGCGCGGGTAGTCAAATCGTTCATGCTGTTGATAGCCCCGGTAAGCGGTGGAGAAACCCACGCTTGACCAGGCTTTCAAACTGGGTGCGGATGGCTTTTGCCGCGATCGCATCCGATAGCAAGATACCGGCTTCGATATTGCGCTGGTGGGCGGCTTCGGTAAAGTTGGCTGAGGTGATTAACAATTGCTCATCGTCTATGACGACGCACTTGGCGTGGAGGCAGGCGCGAGGAAATTTTTCTGTGGATAAAGATCTGGGGTCGTAGAAGACTTCGGGAAATGGCTGGCTGGGCCAGATGTCTTGTCGAAAGGTTTCGGCGAATCGTCTAGTTAAGGTGGTGTTGGACTCGTAATTTTTGCCAAAGGGACGTTTGATATTGACGAATAGACGTACTTGCAGGTGAGGGTTGTCTGCCATGCGCAGGGCGAGTGGTTGGAATAGCGCTTTTGCTTTATGGCCAGTGTCTAAGGCGTAGCTAGAGATTAAGACGCTTTTGCTGGCATGGCTGAACAGTTCCTTGACAACTACGCGAGTGTCACGGCTCTCGGTGCCGAGGATTTCTTCGCCTGTCCAGACGAGATCAATCGCGTCGCGCTTTTGCTGCGATCGCCCCCGTTCCTGTGCCAGCATCTGAAGCATATAAGCGATGTGCTGCGATCGCATTCCCTGCTCGCTCAGCCGGTTTAGCTCGGTAGCGACTGCGGCCATCAGCGGGCCTGGGACGGTATTGGCCAGGGCGGATGGATGAAAAGGATATTGCAGGCGGCGATTGGCGATCGCATCCACCAACCCTTCCATAGCAGGCCGACTGAGCTGCTGAAATACCGACGCCATTTGCTTAACCTATGGTCGCGAGGAAGAAGGCAGCGCCGCTGGTCTCTACCGTGTCGACCACTAAGGCGCGGTCTAGAAACTCATTCCCCTGTTCACAAGACGTTTCTGAAATGAGGACGCAGCCGTGACAGGCCGCGCCATGACGGAAGCGTTCTTCGTAGAGTTCGGCAGGGGTGTGTTGGGCACATACGGGATCATTGGAACAGAGGCGTCCCGATTCTAGGGCTGTTGTCAGATGGTGTTCTAGTTTGCGCCCGATTTGAATGAGTCCGCCCAGTGTTCCTTCTGAGCCGGATGAGCCGGTGTATAGCAAGATTCCATAGCCCGACTCGCCGCCTGCATAGACGCGCTCTCGGATAGCGCTGGCCGAATAGCCGCATTCTAAGGAAATCGAGGTGATTAACAGGTGAGATAGAGTGTGTAGCATGATGTATGGCATCCCAGGAAAAGTAAATTGGGGCTTTTCGTCGGTGCCGTCTAGCTTGATTTCTTTGCGACCCAGCCATTGCTTGAAGCCCTTGAGCAACGCTTCCTCTCGTTCTTCAACGGCTGCTCGCTGAAGCCAAGTATGAATTGCTTCTGGTTTGAATGAAACAAAAACGCCTTCTCCTTTGACCTCAATCGCGGGAAACCAATCTGTATCGAGACCCAAAACGGCGGGAGCGACATCTAGCTGAAGCTCTCCATCAATATCAGAGAAAGGTGGCTCAAAGCGGGTAAAGCTGACCTGAGCGCGGACTTCTCGCAGTCTGTGGACGAGCACAATGCGATCTATGTAGGGAGTTAAAGGCTTTGAGAGTGCGTCTAATGGTAGGTTGCGAGCGTAAAAGTCTTGATCGGGCAGATCTTCTCCAATTTCCTCTGGTTGGGATAGGAGGGTTTCTATTTCGACCTGTTTAATCTTTTTCTGTTCTGTAGGTTTGCCGCTTTTGCGCTGTTGGATTTCTTTCCACACGGCCTCGTTTGAAAAGCCTTCTAGCGCTTGGTCTATTTGAGGTTTTTTGCGTTCGCGCTTAACGTCGCTGATGTCTTCGGCATATTGCAGATAGTCTTCGTAGAACAAGCCCACGGCTTTTTTAATGTTGTCGTCAGCGCTGGGCAGCGAGATAACGCTTTGGGTCTGGGCGAAGTAGGCGTTGCTGGCTGAGCGCACGAGCAGCCGGTTTTTGCCACGGACGTTGTCTTCTGTGACGCATTCTTGACGAGCGTTTTGGCCTAGCCAGGGGCGATCGCCCCGACAAACCCCCAGCGCATTCGACTTAGGCAAAGTTGCATCAGATAGGGCGCGGCGCTCCCCGCAGGCTTCGCAGCGGACGAAGATATCGGCAAAATCGCTGCCGGTGCCACCTTCGTCTAGCCACAGGTAGCCGTTGCATTGACTGCCTTTGTGAACGTATTTGCGCCAGTCAATATCACTGATATGGCCGTAGACGCAGGCTTGAACAAACCGAACGGGAACAACGGGCTTTTTCTTGCGGTCGTCGCCGAGATACTTGCCGCCCAGCGGGGATATTCTACTCCAGGGCACCAGCGGGCGAGTGCGATAGTTTTTACCGCTAGGGCCTGCAAAGCTTCTGTCTACCTGGGCGAGAAACCAGCCGGGAAACATAAAGCTCTGGATGCCGGTTCTGGGGCCGGTGGGGTCTGGATCGCTAGCCGGTGGCTCGAATAGGGCAATTTTTGACATGCCTAGCTTCTGCTGAAGAAACTGCTCCAGACGAGGTTCGACAATGGGGGTGCGCTCTGTGCCAAATTTCCAATGGTTGAGACCCCCCATGATGATGGAATGGTTGGGCAGATCGACCATCGAGCCGGGGCCATAGCTGGAGAGAATTTGACTCTGACGGATTTCACCGGCTGGCGGGACTTGTCTGTTGGGTTTGCTCATGATTCGTCCTCTATTTCCTCTCCATTCGGGTCGTGCAGCCAAAGGTTAACGGTTGGTTCTACGTCCCTGAGGCTACGCTGGGCTTTGAATTTGCGGGCGTCTTTGTTTTGTTTTTTCAGGGTTGGGTCGAGGGGCGCAAATAGCAGGGGCGGTGCGTTGCCGACTTCTTTTTGATATTGCAATCGCTCTGCCTGATCGGTTGCCACATTTGTCCAGCTATCTAACAGAGCTTTGACGTAGCCGCGTACTTTGAGCCGGAGTTCTTCGGACTGTTGTGCGCTCATAACGCTGTGTTCTTCGGCTCGTTTTGAGAGTGTTTCAACAACAAATTCAAGCTCTTGGCGGTGGTGGGTGATCTGGCCTGCGCCTTCGGGACGAGTGAGTTTAGCATGGCCTAAGCGAGCAAGGGCCACGGTAACACCGGGGAGACCGCGATCCAGGGCGCGGGGTGAGAAGGGGGTGACGCTGGTGGCTTCTACTGCCCGGTAAAAGGTGTTGTGCCATGCCTGAAAGCGTTCGTAGTGGGATCGGTCGCGGGGCCGGTGCAGGTTTAGTAGGGTTACAACCAGTCCAGGCCGCTTGTCGTCTCGACCGACCCGGCTGGTAGCCTGAATGTACTCGGAGGCGGTTTTGGGCTGGCCTAGCACAACCATCGTGCCCAAGCGGGTGATGTCCAGACCTACGGAAATCATGTTGGTGGCTAGCACAACGTCAATTGCTTTCTTAGCGTCTTCGTGGTGGAAGGTGGTGTCCAGGCGTCCTTTGGCGATCGCAATTTCGCTGGTGTTCACCCGTGAAGTGAGTTCTAGCGGTTCCTTGATTTTGCGATTGGCAAATAGGCTGGTGGTTTCGCCTTCGCGTGTGCGATCGCCATACACTTCTAGCCGCGACTGCACTTCGTCTTCGACAATCCGACGACTGCCGCCTAGCTCTCGCAGGGAGTTGAAATAGCCCATCAAGGTCATGTAGGGGTCGGCGGGGTTGTTTTTATTGCGAGCGCCGCCCGCTTCTTCCCAGGCTTTGCGACTAGCGCCGAGCAGGGCCAGATAGGTGCGCAGTAGAACAACTTTGAGGCTACGGCCTTGGGCGGCTACCCCTAGATAGGTGCGGCCATTTTTCTCTTCTATGGGCACCGTTTTGGCGAAGAATGAGTCCCGGCGGTCGGGGCCGGGAGAGGGGAAGACTTCGACAGTTTCGCGACCAAAGAGGGCGCGGATTTGGCTGGTGGCACGGCGGACGGTAGCGGTGGAGGCGATGATCTTTGGATGGATAGTTTTGCCGTTTTGCTCGTAGCTAGAGAGATGGTCGATGGCGGTTTCGTACAGGCCGACCATGGTGCCAAGCGGGCCAGAGATTAGATGTAGTTCGTCTTGAATGATCAGATCGGGTGGCAGCAATGGCTGGTTGAGATGGCCGCCGCGATGGGGCTGGGCGGCGCTGTAGAAGCCTTCGCTGTCGTAGCGCTCTATTTTGCCAAAGAGTCCGGCGGTTTCGCCGACCCAGGGAAGGTTTGCGAACTTATCGACGGTGGCAATTAGGAAGCAGGGCAGGCGGCGATAAATTGGTTCGTCAACGGTGACGATGGGAAGATAACGATCACGGCGGAAAACGCACTTACGATTGAGACACCTGATCCGTAGATCTGTTGGATTTTCAGATGTAGGTAGCAGATCAAACGACTCTTTCTCAAACTGACTCCCACACCAGGGACAGTGGTCTAGCGGAATCGGGACTTCGGAACGGCTTTGTTGCATGAATCGAGAAATAGACAGGGTTACCCTGTAGCAGTCATTTTCTAAGCTTCAACCGGGTAGCTGTCAGGCATTCCCAACTTGGTCATCTTGTTGAGTGCCTTGCACTCAAT
>JBAQZP010000070.1:0-2228 GCA_049791095.1 Phormidesmis sp. | reverse complement strand
GATATAGGCTTTGCATATTGCCTCCACATGTCGGTTGTCAGTGCCACAGCAGCCACCCAAAATAGTGAGATTGCGCAACTGTTTCTTTAGCTCCGCGTATTCGCTGCCTAGCGCCCGTGGATTGCCGCTGTCCAGCGTTTCCGACTCGTCTAGCTCAGCGTGGCTTTTGCGCGAGGCATTGGCCCGAAGACCGTAGATCCGATTCGTCCAGGCTGCATCCGCAGTCAGCACAGACCGAAAGTGCGTAGGATGAGCGCAGTTAATCATGTAGTAAACCGGCGTTCGGTTTGTTTTACGATCAACTTTTTCTATAGCGGCCTGAAGCGAGGTTCCACAGGGTAAGTTGCCATCTGTTTCTACCGTAAAAGAAATCGCAGCGGGAATGCCAAGTGTTGTTGCCACGCGAGCAATGCCAATAGCTTCCTCCGGGTAGGTGATTGTCATCGCGTTGACCATGTCAGCTCCGGCTGCTTTGAAGGCGGCGATTTGAGGCGTGTGGTATTGCTCGGCAGTGTCTGCGTCCATTTGGCTAGTAGGATTGTAGCCGTCGCCTCTAGGCCCAACGCAGCCGCTGACCACCATAGGAGACTGAGCGGTTTCGAACTCGGTGCGGATGTCTTGAAGGAAGGCGATCGCCCGCTTATTAATCTCGGCTAATGCCGTTTCGGAGTAGCCAATCTTCTGGCCCCAATCGCGGTTTGCTCGCCAGGTCGGAGCTTCTAGAATGAGACCGGCATTGTATGCGTGGGCGATCACAACATACTGTTCGTAGTACTGCCGCAGCAGTTCTGTTTGCAGCACATCTTCCAGCATCACAAACGAAGCAAACTCGGGTAGGTTAAGTCCTTTCTCGAAGACCATGACGGTTTCTAAACCGGCGTCGGTAACAAAAAGAGAATGATTGAGCTGAGGGAGGTCGTTAGTCATGAGACGTCTCCTAGTTTTAAAATTGGTTGGGAATGCAGCAAAGCTACTCAGGCGAACTAGCCTCGTTAAGGGTGCTGAGGCGCTCGGATGAATTGCTTTCGACCGTTTCGTTTTGGGTGAGTGTGATCGCCTCTTCTGCCAAAAAGTCATCAGATAAAGAGGTTGCTAACACAGAATTGTTGTCACCTTCAGCAGTCGGTAACGATGCCATCCATGAGACTGTGCTTCTGACCGTAAGAAACGTCACCAGTAGGGTCAGTTGGTACAGTTTTATCAAATAGTGGTTCATGAGAGATGCTTTAAATGCAGTTAATCGTCATGGTAGAGCGCAATCGAGAAGATATAGAGAGCCAAGGCTGAGCGTAGACAAACAGAATTAACGTGGTTCAAACCGGTTGCTTTTAGGTCACACTCGCAGCACAAAGTAGACCATCATCAGCGCTAGGGCGTGTCATGGCGTGGTCAAAAACGGGCGCATCCAGGAGATGTGGGAGGGCTTGCCAATCAGAAAAAAGGGACGAGCTCTATGATCTCATCCCAATCAAAAAGTTGCCATGATTTTATCGTCTATCGAAGAGTTTTGTCCAACAAGTCGCGAATGGACGCATCAATGGGAGATATTCTGCGGCGCAGAACGCTTTCCAGCTTTGGTGTGCAGCGCCCTTCAGCTAGGTTTGTTATTTGCCCGGTGGGTGTTAGAGACCGCGCTAGATGAACGTGCCCAAGCGCCTCAGGTTTGGCCAGCTTGTGAAGAGTGTGGTGAGCGTTTGCGCTCGAAAGGCTTTCGGCCTCGACAGCTCACTACGTTGATCGGTGTGGTGGGCTGAAAGCGTCGGGTGGGTCGCTGTCCGAAAGGCTGTAAAGGGCCGCTTTCGGTACCGCTTGACATTGCCCTGGGGATTGCGCCCCACCAAAAGAGCAGCGATGAATTAGTCCGTTTGGGCACGCTGTTTAGCCTGTTTGTGCCCTACGAGCTAGCGGCCTGGTTGCTCGGCCAGTTCAGCGGTCTGCCGGTGAGCGCGAGCAGTCTGTGGAACTGGGTCGAACGAGCGGGCACCGAGGCACTCGCTGAGTTATCTGAACAACTGGCCCAGCAAGCGGCTGGACAAGCCGTCATACCAGAACCCTTAGCCGATGAACTCGCGCTGCTGCCGCTGGTGATATCGGCTGATGGGGTAATGGTGCCGATGCGCTCACAGCCCAAAACGCCCAAAGGCCCCGTCGTTTGGAAAGAGGTCAAAGTCGCTATCTTTGCTCGCTTAGATAAACGACTCACCCAGGCTGGCAAAACGGTGGCAAAG
>JBAQZP010000069.1:0-6597 GCA_049791095.1 Phormidesmis sp. | reverse complement strand
TTGTTGCAGGTGTTCTCGTTCCTCTGGCTCTAAACATAGTGATTTTGGTGCGAGTCGGGGCAAGGTTCTTTCCCTCACTAAACTGGTGTTATTCAATGGTATCCTAACTTTCGCTCTGATGTACTAGCACCATCGCAGCGCCTACCAGGTTCAAGCCCAGGTCTCGACGCAGCCGCTGAATTTGCGCAATGCGAGCCACTTCGCGCGAATGTATGCGATCGCAGCACTCGCCCATCCGCACTAAAAAGCGTTTTTCCCTCCGTTTCCCATAGCGCTACCAATGACTCAATCTGCTGCCTGCGGGTTGAGAACAGCTTCAGCAGTTCCGGTGAGTAGCCGACTAGCTCAAATTGGCCGTGGGCTTTTGGTTCGATGATGTAACCGTGTTGCTGAAGGGCGATCGCCAGCTCATTCTGATAAATTTGCCCTAAGAGTTTCTTGTTGGCGATCGCCCCCTCATTCGCAAAACTAAACCACCGACCATCCGGCAACTGCGTCGCATTCATCACCACACAGTGACTATGCAACTGCGGCTCCGCCTCCCGATTCGTCGCGTGAGGGAAAACCGCTGCAATCACATTCCCTGTCGTTATTCTTTGCCGACCCATCTCAGTCGAAATCTTAGTCTGCGCATACCGCTCCTCCAACACAGATAGCGCCTCCTCTTCGGTGTATTAGTCATCTTTGACAAAATAGTTCTCGGCCTGTGCAGCCGAAAGGTTGCTTGTAGACAGCAGGACAATTCGCGTCTGAAACGGGGCTAACATACGGGTAAAACACAGAAAATCCTTAAACCGATTGCGCTGCGGGGTTTACGAGATTTTTTGCCAGCAACCTGGCGTTCTGTGTGGCATTTCCGGCGGAGCCCCCAAAAGGGCGTAACTTCGTGGCCGGGATAGGAAAGCGGGATTACTACGGCGATGTAGCGTTTTTAATACTCGCCATGATCCAATCCACTGTGGCTTCGCCTACAATTCATGTCGCAGGAGACGTTGGCGCATCCACCTCCAAGCGCCTCCATCGCACCCGACCCGGACGGGCTGTGCCAGTTTAGATGTACTCAGGTTGCAAACGATCTGAACAAACTGGTCTTGCCTAGTCTCAATGCAGGCGGTCGCTCCCAAGACAGCACCTAGTTGAAGATCGAGTCCGAAGCGGCCCACAATCCATCGATTCCATTACGAATGTCCGACTGCTATGGCCTATTTCAGGGGCTCATCGGTAAACTAACCGAAGTAGATGCCTAGTAAACCAAAAACTCTGACCCAGACCATCCCAAAAACTGACAACAACTGTCCAAATTTGCCCAGCGCCAAGCCCTCTATTTCTGCATACTATGTTTCACATGCGATCGCTAAATGCCGTTAACGAAGAGACCTTATTTGATTTTCAACCACAAGCACCCTACTTCTAGAATTCTGGAACCACTAACTCACGCTTATTTCCTGCATAGTGTTGGTAAATGACTTCTGGCAAATTTCCTACTAATCGGGCAACATCTTTTGCATCTAACTTTCCAGTTTCTAGTGCATGGGTAATAAATGTGTGGCGCGTCTGATAAAGCTTTCGGTAAGGAATACCCAATCCTGTCAAAACAGTTTTCTAAGTTCGAGTTCTAAAATTACTGAGATTCACAGGCTTTCCACTTGGCGATGGAAACACCATATCTTCTAACCTGGGAGACTTAGGACGAATGGAGCGCAGCAAGGTTCTCAAAGACTTATTACAAGGAAAATTTCTGCTTGCCTGTGTTTTCAATCCTTTACGAATGCGCATACCGTTATCTGTCAAAATGATTGCTTGGTCGAATGTAATTTGCGCACAGCCCTGAGAGATGTTTTTCCATTGAAGAGCACTCGCTTCAGAAGACCGACATCCCGTAAAAAATAGAAATTTGATTAGCGACCCCAATAAACTGGCTAAAACCACCTAAATACGTCCAACCAATGTTCATAGGTTAGAATGCCGTAACGTTTAAAAATTTTGTCACAAAAGATCAAAAGCCTTGAAACCGCTTAGTTTCAAGGCTTTTAGAAGAAAGCGGGTAACGCGATTCGAACGCGCGACATTTTGCTTGGGAAGCAAACGCTCTACCACTGAGCTATACCCGCAGTTGCATAGATAGCTATAGTATCACTTCAGAAACCCTACTCTGCCTTTTCTTCATCCTCTTCGGGCGCTTCACCCTTAATCACAAAAGAACGGGCCATCATTTCGCCACTTTTGCGTACGGGCGCGTCTTTCTCTGGAAATTCGTAAATGCCGCGATCGCCACTGTCCACATGCAACAGCACCCATAGTTTTTCACCAACATACGGTGCTTCCCACAGGTCAACGACAATACCTTCGCTGTCGCCCGAATCTACGCGCGCTTCGCCAATGCTGTCAGGCAGCAAAATGCTGCCGTCCTCCTTACTTTGATGAATAGAAACCCAGCCATCACGAGCGGTCGATACCGTCTTAACGACTATCTGACCCGCTGTTTCCTGATTGTTAATCTTAAGCTTTACGTTCTTTTGCTCGACCCCTTCGGTATCACTCTCGGCCTCGTCCGCTGCCGCTGCCTCATCACCAGAGGCGTCGTCTTTGGTTTCGTCTGTTACCGCTAGCTCGTCTGCGGACGCTGCTGAAGTTTCTGCGTCGGTGGTTTCGACGGTTGAGGGCGTTTCGGCAATGGGTGAGTCACTGCCAGAACAACCGCCTAGCACAAGCGTGGCAAATAAAACGGCTGACAGATATTTCATAAAACCTTGGAACTATACAACTGCCCTGGCTCACTTTAGATTAATTTTAGTCCGCATTAGCTTAAACATGGCTGACTTATTCTATCGCCGACTTATTCTATAACTACAGGCGCACAACGGTTGTGCCTGATGTTGTGCCTTATCATGCAGCGCGATCGCACCCCCACCCATGACTAAACAAACTCGCAGAGTGGTTGGCTTTATCGTCTTGATAGCGCTGGTCGCAGTGCCGATTATCTTGCTCAGACAGGCAGGCATTGGCAAAGCAGAAATTCAGGCATATGTAGAGCAGCTTGGCGTTTGGGCTCCGATTGGTCTGTTTGGGCTGCGCTTTACCAGCGTGCTAATTCCCGCTTTGCCAGGAACCGCCTATTCGGTACTGGCAGGCGGGCTACTCGGATTTGGCAAAGGGCTTGCGGTGGTGTGTCTGTCGGACTTTTTATCTTGCACGCTGAGCTTTTGGCTGGCGTCACGCTATGGGCGATCGCTAGTGAGCAAACTGGTAGGCGATCGCTTCATGCACCGCGTCGATCGCTTTACCCAACGTCACTTAGAGCGCAACTTCTTTTTGATGACCGCGTTTTTAATGACCGGCTTTTTCGACTTTGTTGCCTACGGTATTGGCCTCGCCCGCGCCCCGGCGCGAAAATTTTTGCCCGCCTTAGCCCTCAGCATTGCCATCTCTAATCCACCCGTTGTCGCTTTGGGCGCAGGTATTCTCGCTCAGGGCAAGCTGCTGTTGGTGTTTGCCCTGCTGGGGGTTTTTGCCTTAGCGCTTTTAACCGGATGGCTACAGGGCAAAAAAATGAACGCCGCAGAAGTAGAAGTAGAAACCCGTTAACTAGCACCAAAGGAAGGTTTATAACGACTTAATTATTAAAGTATGTCAACTTATGTTACGTTAAATTAAGTTAAGTAACCAAATGCCAAAGCTAGATGACAACCAGCAACTTATCATAGCCAATTGCTGAAAATGCCTAGCCAAATAGGGTTTGGTTGTTGAGTTGGCTGCTCAACAGGCTACTTGTTGTAACTACAAAGAACGTAAGGAAACCGACCTATGCCATACACCATTGACGCTGCTCGTAATATCTTCCCCAGCACCCTGGCTGCCGATGCCATTCCGGCAACCACCGCCCGGTTCACCCAGCTCAGCGCCGAAGATCAGCTTGCACTCATCTGGTTCGCATACCTGGAAATGGGCCAGTCCATCACGATCGCCGCGCCCGGTGCAGCTAATATGCAGTTCGCCGAACTCACGCTAGAGGACATCAAAAAGATGACGCCGATTGAACAGTCTCAAACCATGTGTGATTTGGCCAATCGGGCCGACACTGAAGTGTCTCGAACCTACGCCACTTGGACGCCCAATATCAAGCTAGGATTTTGGTACAAGCTGGGAGAATTGATGGAGCAGGGTTTTGTAGCCCCCATTCCAGAAGGTTACAAGCTCTCTGCGAATGCTTCGGCTGTCTTGCAGGCCATTAGAAATTTGGAGTCAGGGCAGCAGATTACTGTACTGCGAAACGCCGTTGTCGATATGGGCTTCGACACGGGTAAAATGGATGGCTTTAAAAGGATTTCGGAGCCGGTGATGGCCCCTCAGTCGCTAGCGCAGCGCACTGATGTTTCCATTGAAGGTGTTAGTAATGCCACTGTATTGAGCTATATGAACAACCTGAACGCCAATGACTTTGAGGCGTTGATTGAGCTGTTTACTGCCGATGGTGCCTTACAGCCTCCTTTCCGCAAGCCTATTGTGGGACGAGAAGCGATTCTGCGATTCTTTAAAGAAGAGTGCCAAAACCTCAAGCTTATTCCCCAGCGTGGTTTTGTCGATGACGTTGAAGACGGCTATACGCCCATCAAAGTCACTGGTAAATGCCAGACACCCTGGTTTGGTGCTGCGGTTGGCATGAACATCGCCTGGCGATTTTTGCTAAATCCCGATGATAAAATCTTTTTTGTTGCCATTGATTTACTGGCTTCACCTAAAGAGCTTTTAAATTTAGTTCGTTAATAGCGGACATTGACTGTCAATCTATCAACGCACCTGCTAAAGACAATCACTGTTTTCAGCGGGTGCGATCGCCACCCTTAAAAGTAAGAAAAATTCTCAGTTAAGATCACAATGCAACAGGCCGAAGTTCAATGGAGTCATACAGAAAGAAAGATTGCAAAAGCAGCTCTCAAAAAGGCTTACGATCGGGAAATTGAAGCACTCATAAAAAATATTAGAGAGAATGCTAGTTTAATCTCACGTCTTGAAGATGTCTGGCAGCTACATGACTATTTGAGCGCTAAGCGACATGACATTGATGGGAAATACGATGACAGAGATGAGTTTCTCATGTTTACGCTGTCGCAGCTTGTTAAAAGCGATCTGTTAGATCTTTCTGAGCTGTCCGAGCTAGAGGCTGGCAAACGGGCCAAAATTAAACTGCTCACAAGGATGTAATTGAGGGTGTTCGATCTTTCACGGGCTGGACGCCACACCACACACAGGATGATGAACACTTTTGTTTACATCACTCCTTTTTGGGTTTCTTTAATCAAAAAGTCAACTACCGCTTCGTAGCTGCCGCCTTTTTTATGGGCCTGCTGCTGCCGCTGGGCAGCGTTGCCGCCCGCCAGCGTTTGGCCTACCAGCACCGAGACTTCATCCCAGTCGCCAGCTTCTTCTAGCGCTGGGCGAAGCGATGCTAGCAGATCGTCGATCATGTCTGTCGCCGCCCGAGGCTGCTGGGCCTCAAAGTCGATTAGTTGGCCACCAAGGCCATAGCGAGCGGCTTGCCACATGGCGGCTCGCAGTGTGGAGGTGCGAACGTTGGGGTAGGGTTTATCGGCTTGCGCTTGCTGGTAGGCTGTCTGCGCGATCGCCCGACACAACCCCGCCTGCAAAACCGCCTCATCTACCGTTGCACACACATCCGCCACCCGAAACTCAATGGTCGGGAAGCGCTCAGACAGGCGAATATCCCAATAAATTTTAGTTGGATCGTCGATAATGCCGTAATCCATGAGCTGGGCAATGGTTTCCTGATGCTCGGCATAGTCTTTAAACAAAGGCGGTGGGCCAGCGGCGGGCAGGCGACACCACTGCTCCATGCGGTAGCTGGCATAGCCGGTGTCGGATCTCATCCAGTAGGGCGAATTGGCCGAGAGCGCCAGCAATAGGGGCAAATACAACCGGCTGCGGTTGACGACCTGCACAGCGGCCTCACGATCTGCTATGCCAACATGCACATGACAGCCATAGATAATTAGCTCACGAATCAACTGCTGCAAGGTCTCATCCAAATCGTAATAGCGCTGCTTATCGCTTACCTGCTGATCGCGCCAGCTCGAAAAAGGATGCGTTCCCGCAGCGATAATCGCGCTGTCGTTCTCTTGGGCGGCTCGGATCACCATTTTGCGCGCTTGGATCAGGGCCTTTCTAACGTCGGCAAGGGTCTGGCAAACGTCAGTGGCAATTTCCACCTGGCACTTATGCATCTCCGGCTGAATCGGGTTTTCTTCATCGCCAGGAGTGGCTCTGGCCTGGATGATTTTGCTGGCCGCGTTAGACAGTTCACGAGTCACCGGGTCAATCACCTGATATTCCTCTTCAACACCGAGCGTGAAGGGTTTTGATTGAACCATGGTTAGCCACCGCAAGAAGTACTCTCAGCATTGTTCTTTCATTGTTACGAATCGACTCTCTAAGGGCTGATTTTTTGTATAGTGCTCACGGTTCGCTGAAAAAATAGTGAGAATGAGAAATAGGGATAATATTGACAGGATAGCGTGAGGAGAGGGGATTGTGGCGCATCTAATAGGCAACGAACGAGTCGATGATATCCCGCTGCTGCTC
>JBAQZP010000068.1:0-88966 GCA_049791095.1 Phormidesmis sp. | reverse complement strand
CCCCCGAGCCACCCAGGCCCAGCGTGCTAGACAACTAGCAAAAACTGGATCCATCGCGACTTGAGCGGTGACGAGATTAGATAATTGGCCTGCTGAATAGCTAGACTATTGGATGATTAGTCATTATTCTGCCGTAAATTACCATGGCTTTTTCTCAGCGCAATAGCAGCATTAGCTTCAGCGAAAAGAAAGGGGGCCGCACCGTCGGTCGTCAGTATCAATCGGTCGTGATTATGCTGCTGCTGAGCCTGGTGATGGTTGGCGGCATTGGCTCTCGGCTGGCCTATTTACAGCTAGTTCAGGGCGAGCGTAACCGTGAGCTAGCTGAAGACAATCGGATTTTGCTGCTGCCTAGACGCCCGGCCAGAGGGACTATTTTTGATCGCAATGGTGAGATTTTGGTGGGCTCTCGGCTGTCCCACTCGGTCTCGATTTGGCCGATTGCCTTACCAAAAGAAGAGGAGGCGCGCGATCGCGTCATTCAACGCCTGGCTCAAATTCTCGATGTCCCCATTGGCGAGATTAACGATCGCCTGGAACTTAGCAGCAACGACCTCAACAAATCAGTCCCAATCTCCCGTGGCGTCAGCTCAGCTCAAACCACAGCCCTAGCCGAATACGCCCATGAAATGCCCGGCGTTCGCATAGAAGCCGAAGCCGTTCGCAACTATCCACGCGGCGACCTGGCTGCCCATGTCTTGGGCTATACCGGCGAACTTAACGACACCGAACTCGAAGACCTCAAAGATCAGGACTATCGATTAGGCGACGTGATCGGCAAAATGGGCTTAGAAATGGCCCTAGAACCTACCTTGAGAGGGCAGTGGGGTGGTCAGCAGGTAGAAGTTGACAGCAGCGGACAAGTGCTGCGGGTGATTGGCGAAAAGCCTTCTGTCTCGGGGCAAAACGTTCAAATAACCCTAGATCTGAACCTACAAAGAGTTGCTGAAGAAGCGCTAGGCGATCATTTAGGAGCCATCGTCGCAATTGATCCGCGCAACGGCGCAGTCAGGGCCATGGTTAGCCGCCCCACCTTCGATCCCAACATTTTTTCGACCCGCATTACCCAGTCTCAGTGGGAGCAAATCCAAAAGCGCGGCTATCCTTTGGTGAACCGGGCCATGCAGGCTTATCCTCCTGCCAGTACTTTCAAGGTAATTACTGCCACCGCTGGCATGGAGTCGGGCAAATTTTCGCCCGAAGCCGTCCTGCCGACCTACGCCTTTTTAACCTTTGGCGGCATCCAGTTTTGGGACTGGAACAACGCAGGCTTTGGCCCGCTAGGATTTCGAGGTGCTTTGGCCTGGAGTAGCGATACCTTCTTTTATCAAGTGGGCCGCGCTGTGGGTGAAAAGACTTTGGAAGAGTGGATGCACAAGTACGGGCTGGGAGCTAAAACGGGCATTGAATTAGGTTTTGAAGAAGACGAAGGACTCGTGCCCAACGAGGAATGGAAAATGAGAGTCATGGATGAGACCTGGTACCTGGGTGATACCATCAATGCCTCGATTGGTCAGGGCAACGTGCTAGCGACTCCGCTGCAAATTGCCGTGATGTTTGCAGTTGTGGCCAATGGAGGAGACAGGGTGACGCCTCACTTTGTGATGGACGAGGAAGAAACTAAAAGCTGGCGCACCTCTCTTGGCATGAAGCCCAGTACCGTACAAGTTTTGCAAGATGGCTTACGGCAGGTTGTGGCGGCAGGAACCGGCGGTGCAGTGAACGATCCTGCCCTGCCTCCCATTGCGGGCAAAAGCGGTACCGCCGAAGCGCCTCCTGGCGAAAATCACACCTGGTTCGGCGCTTATGGCCCTGCCGATAATCCTGAAATTGTCGTGGTGGCCTTTGGTGAGCACTCTGGCGGCGGTGGCGGATCTTTTGCTGCACCAATGGTAAAGAAGGTGTTGGATCAGTACTTTGGGGTAAAAGAGAAACCTGCCCAGTAAGTCTGAACTCAACCCGCTGGTCGAGCGAAATCAAAACGTAAGTTTACCCAAGCTAAATTTATTCAAAGGTCGTTCCATTCCAGCCCCACATGGCTCCGGCAGAATCGGCGAATTCGATATAGGTGCGGTTTGGAGGGACGCCCAATGCAGCTTGAACCTTCGTGCAAAAGTCCTGGCTCATGGCCTGTGTTTTGTCGCCCATGGTGCCGACGCTTTTGATTTGGATGTAGCAGGTGGGGTCGGTAGTGCCGCCAAATGTCATGGGCGTGCTGGCTTCGAATGCGGTCATTACATAGGACTCGGGTTTGCCTAAATGCTTAGACAGGCTGGCTGATAGCTGCTTAAGCAAATCTTCGACGGTGGTTTTGGCAGGCGTATCGACAGAGGTTTGAACTTTGATGAGCGGCATGGGAGTACCTTTGTGCGAGATGGCATGTGCGAGATGGCAACGGTTGTATCATAAGCCGGGTATAAGCCGTTAGAAGGACTTTTCTTAACAATTGGATGAAGGCGGCTATCATAGGGGTGGAATTACAATTCTTAATATGACGGCTCCTAAAACCTCCAAGCAAACCGCACAAGCTGAGCAGATTGAGCAAACTGCGGCGCAAAAGGTAAGAGGGCTGATAGAGCGGCGAATTTTGTTGGGGCAATCGCTGACCCTGGAGCTAAGTGCAATTTTGATGGTGTACTTCGTTCAGGGCATTCTTGGTCTGGCTCGCTTGGCTGTGAGCTTTTTCTTGAAAGATAGCATTGCGCTGTCTCCTGCTGAAGTTTCGGCGCTGATGGGAATTGCGGCGCTGCCTTGGACGATTAAGCCCGTGTTTGGCTTTTTGTCGGATGGCCTGCCGATTTTTCGCTATCGGCGGCGGCCTTATTTAATTTTGTCTGGGATATTGGGTGCGATCGCCTGGCTCGCCATGGCCACCCTTGTCGATACGCCCCTCAAAGCCACCGCTGCCATTCTGCTTTCCTCTGCTTCAGTCGCCATTTCTGACGTGATCGTCGATTCTCTGGTGGTAGAAAGGGCTCGCGAAGAAGACCAGGGGGACGCTGGTACGCTGCAATCGTTAGCGTGGGGCGCATCGGCAGTCGGTGGTTTGATTACAGCCTATCTGGGCGGTTTGCTATTAGAGCACACCAGCACGCAGGTAATTTTTGGCATTACAGCCACCTTTCCGCTCGTCGTCTGTGGGGTTGCTTGGCTAATCGCTGAAGACCCCGTTAGCGAAAAATCGAACCTGAAAGTCGTCGTCGAGCAAGTTCGTTTGCTAAAAGGCGCAGTTTCACAAAAAGAGATTTGGCTACCTGCTTTATTTCTATTTTTATGGCAGGCAACCCCTACCGCAGACTCAGCTTTCTTTTTCTTCTCGACTAATGAGCTAGGATTTCAGCCCGAATTTCTCGGTCGAGTCCGACTCGTCACAAGTCTGGCCTCACTGATTGGCATCTGGATATTTCAGCGCTTTCTCAAAGAGGTTTCCTTTCGCAAAATATTCGGCTGGTCTACGGTCATTTCCGCTGCATTGGGCATGACTACTTTACTGCTGGTGACCCACGCCAACCGCGCCATTGGCATAGACGATCAATGGTTTAGTTTAGGCGATAGCTTAGTGCTGACCGTGGCGGGGCAGATTGCCTTTATGCCTGTGCTCGTGCTATCGGCAAGGCTTTGCCCACCGGGTGTAGAAGCGACCTTGTTTGCGCTGCTGATGTCAGTGGTCAATTTGTCGGGGCTGCTGTCTCATGAGCTGGGCGCACTGCTGACACATTGGCTGCAAGTCACTGAAACCGAATTTGGCAATCTTTGGCTGCTGGTACTCATCACCAATACCACCACTTTGTTGCCGTTACCGCTGTTGGGAATGCTGCCCGAAACGTCGGCAGTCGGCCATGACGATACAGTAGAAGCCAAAGAAAAAGCTGAAGAAATGGGTAATGCCCTGCCTCAGAAAGAACCTGCCTACGCCCTGGCAACGCCTGAAGTCACAGATGACGCGACCGTCAGGTTAGACGTCACCCTTTAATCGCAGACCCTATTTTCTTACGTCCAAAACTCCTCACTTTTGACCTATGCAAACCCTCTCACCGACAACTACGCCAGCTTATAGCCGAGAAGATTGGCAAAGGGGCTACGAATCTCAGCCTGAAGAATTTGCCTATTGGATAGAAGATATTGAGGGCGAAATCCCGGCTTCGCTGTCAGGTACGGTATTTCGTAACGGCCCAGGATTGACTGACATTAATGGCTATAAGCTACGTCACCCGTTTGATGGCGATGGGATGATTAGTGCGATCGCCATCAAACATGGCAAAGCCTTCTACCGCAGCCGATTTGTCCGTACAGAGGGCTATATCGCCGAACAAAAGAGCGGCAAACCTGAATATCGCGGCGTTTTTGGCACCCAAAAGCCTGGCGGCTGGCTAGCTAATGCGTTCGATATCAAGCTTAAAAACATTGCCAACACCCATATCGTTTACTGGGGTGACAGACTGCTCGCCCTGTGGGAAGCGGCAGAACCTCACCGGCTAAATCCTCAGACGTTAGAAACGATGGGCCTAGACTATCTAGACGGTCTGCTAAAAGAGGGAGATGCCTTTGCCGCACATCCTAAGTTTGACCCCGACCATGAAGGCGAAGCGCGCATGGTCACCTTTGGTGTCAAGGCGGGCCTTTCGAGCACGATCAGAATTTTTGAGTTTAGCCCTGACGGTGACGTTGCCAAGCAGCATTGCCATGCAATTCCTGGCTTTGCCTTCCTACACGACTTTGCAATCACGCCCAACTATTGCGTTTTTGTGCAGAATCCGGTTAGCTTCAACCCGATTCCCTTTGTAATGGGATTTAAGGGGGCTGCTGAATGTATCCAGTTTAATCCGAAGGAGCCCACAAAGATCGTCGTGATTCCTCGTAATGGCACTGACGAGGTGCGCTTTTTTGATACCGACCCTTGTTTTGTATTTCATCATGCCAACGCCTTTGAAAAGGATGGCAAGCTAATGCTTGACTCTGTTTGTTATGACGAATTTCCTAGCCTGGGAGATGCAGAAGACTACAGCGAAGTAGATTTTGACCATGTTCCGGCTAGCCAGCTCTGGCGGTTTACCGTCGATTTGGCAACAGAGAAAGTTAACGTAGAAGTACCCATAGAGCGCTATTGCGAATTTCCAACCATTCATCCGCGAAATGTCGGACGCGATTACCAGTATCTATATATCGGCGTTGCTCATAGCGCTGAAGGGAACGCACCGCTTCAAGGGCTATTGAAGCGGGATATGACGAATGGGGAAACGCAGTTTTGGAGCGCTGCGCCGCGTGGGTTTACGGGCGAGCCGTTGTTTGTGACGCGGCCTGATGGAAAGAATGAGGATGATGGATGGATATTGTTGTGGCTTTATAATGCGGCGGGCGATCGCACCGAACTCGCCATCTTTGATGCTCAAGACATCACCACTGGCCCAATCGCCAAGCTAAACCTCAAGCACCGCGTTCCTTACGGGTTGCATGGCAGCTTCACGCCCCACTACTTTGGGCCAGCCTAGATAGCCTCCACATCGAGCTGAACGGTCAGCGGATCTTTCAGCGCTTGGGCTTTGGTGGCCAATAGAGAGTCTAGGTGAGTACGAAGGCGATCGCCTTGCTCGGCATCGGCAATATAAATCTGTCCGCCCTGCTTCTTGAACAAAGGCAGCTCCGCTAGCTGTGTATACTTGTGCGTATCGGGCGACTGGGCGCTAATCATCGGGCGATCGCCCTCCGTCGGCACCAAACCCGGTGGCAAATGCCCTTCAATCAAAGCCAATATGTGCGACCGACAGGCTTGGGTATCAATCCCGCGCTGCTCTAGCAGATGCATAATGCCCCCCGCAGGCAAAGGCTGATCGGGTAGCACACGCAGCAGCTCTAGCAGTAAAAAGTAATCGTTGTACTGATGACGATTAGCATCTAGCACACGGGGATAGTGGCACAGATTTGCCAAGCCATAAGCCACGCGGCTACAGCTATTAGAATATTCACCGCTGTAGGTATCTTGAATAATTGTGGCGTTAGGAAACTTTTGGCGTAGCCAGCGAGCAATCACGCTCAGAGAAGCCGACCCACCCGTGCAAACTACCTGCTTGACCGCCTGAGTCGAAAGTCCCTGATGGTTTAACAGCAGGTTTATCTGTCGGTTAATTCGTTGAATGTAAGGTACAAAGATCTTAGTTTCTAAATCTTTGCGTTTGAGTACCCATTCTTGATCGCCCAGCACAATCTTCATCTGGGCATCTTCTTGCAAAATGGCCTTGACTTGACGGGCTGCTGCTACGACCTCTCGACCCAACGCTGAGGCATTCAAAAGCTGACGCAACCGATGGCGCTTGATCCGCTCGGCTTCTCCGACTCGCGGCAGAGCAACATTATCTAACCCCAAGCTTTGCCAACCGCCAATCGCATCGGTGATAGCTTTTCCATCAGCCGCTAGCTTTTCTTTTAACGGCAGGTGCAATAGCTGACAAATAATGTCCTGGTCGATCGCATCTCCGGCATAGGTGAAGCTGCGCAAGGCAAAATCGCTGTGGGTGATCTGATCTAGCTCGGTTGGTAAATTGACAATCGCCGACTCGGTCAAAGTTGCACCCGCGCTCAAGACAACAGCCGGGCCAGACCAATGACAGTTATAAAGCCCTGGCTGCTGTTCCGATTGTTCTTCAGCCGATTCGTCAGCTTTTTGAGGGTCGGGTAAGGCCGACAGTAGGGCTGCGATCGCCTCCTCTACAAAAAATACCTGCTCGGGCCGCGACACAATCTCTGACGACAGCAGTGCCTCACGCACGTTAAAGCTATAGGTATCTGGCCAATTGTTAGGATAGCCCACCACCACTCCCTTCAAGTCAGACAGGATCTGCCGTAGGCCATAGCTCGTCAGCCCAACCGCCCGGCAGCTTGTCCGATCTGCGCTCAGCGTTTGGAGCAGTTCACTCAGCGCCCGCTGCACAGTTAGTAGCGGCATCGTCACCTGATCTGACCATTGAATCAAAGGATCCCCTGACGTCCCATGGGGAATTCCTATTTTCATCAGCGGTTTAATAGTTCGCAACAGCTTATCGCCCTGCTGTAGCGCAACAGGGCCAACCGTACCCAGCCGCTCGCCCTGTTCCAGCACCCTGGCCACCGCAGGCAGCCGAAACCGGTTGGCCTGGTCGTCACCCGCGACATCCCAGCACAGCGGATATACCTGCTCGCCCAGTTGATTTATCAGAACTGCCGACAGCCCCGTGGTGCCAATATCAATACCTAAAAACCACTCAGCGGGCTCACCATCCGTCGGATCGTCTTCACCGTCTTCAAGCTCAGGCTGTCGCGACAGCCTGTCAGGTTCGTCCGCTTCCAGCCTGGGAGATTCTGGTACTAAAGGATCTGATACTAGAGGATCTGATACTAAAGGTTCTGGCACCAAAGACGCTGACGAAGCAGCCGCATCCGGTAGCGGCGGCGCAACCACAGGCGGCGCAATAATAGGCACCGCTTCGACGGCGGCGTCACTTTCCGCAAACGTACCTGTAGTCTCCTCAGCCGCCATCATTTCGACTGAGTCGTCAAATACGGTGTCTGTGTAAAAGTCTAAATCGTCATCGAAGCTAGCGGCGGAAAGCGTTGGCTCCTCTGACTGTACAGGTAGGTTAGCTGGGTCATTCTCTAACTCACTATCAATTGAGGCCCCTATCTCACTTTCCAGCTCTAGCAAAGATTCCTCGAAGGGATCTGCTGTCGAAAAGCTAGCGGCTAGCGGTTGAGGCTCATTTGACTGCTCTACCTGTTGCCCGTCTACCTGTTGCCCGTCTACCTGTTGCCCGTCTACTTGCTCTTCTGACGGTGGTTCGGTAGCTCCATCGCTATCGAGACCTCGCTCGGTAAATTCTTGCTCGACAACAAGCTCTGCTTCAACCGTTGCCATATCACTAGGCTCATCCGCTGGCTGATCGGGAATTAGCGCCGATTCTAGAGTGGGCGCTGAGGCGGATAGGGTCTCTGGGACAGGTGCATCCGCCTCGAACACAGTGGCCTCCTCCAAATCGGAGGCGAGAGTGTCTAGTTCACTATCGTTGGTTTCAATCGCAATTTGCTCGGCCTCTCGGTTGGCGGTGTCTAGAGCCGTGAGTAAAGCATCCGAAACCCTATCATCAACTTCATTTAACGGCGGTAAATCAGGCGTCAGCTCGTCATCGGCATCTGGAATATCCGGTACCAGTGACGACTCTATAGTTTCAACAGTTTCAACGGAACTCTTACCGGGTGCTTCAGCCAAGCCTCGCTCGATAAACGTCTCCTCAGCGACAGGCTGAGCCCCCAAAGGGCCAGCAAACGGCTCAAATGATTCAGCTAGTGGCTCCTCTATCAATGTTTCGGCAGATGTCTCTTCTGTGGGCGTTTCAATGGTAAACATGCCCTCTGTCGGCATCTCATCTGGGTCATCGCTGGCCCATTCTGCCACGCTGGCGTCTGCCGTCGGGTCAATTGGCCCGCCCAAGTCTGGCAAAATTGCAGCTAAATCAGCGTCTTCTCCCGATTGAAAGCCCGGCAGTTGCGAGTCTGGCGATCGCAACTCAAAAGTCTCGCTAATTGGCAACGTCTCTGCCAGGCCATCATCTGCGGTTGCCGGTTCAACGGCCTGCTCATCACTCTGAGTAATCTGTCCAACGATCTGACTTGGGATGTCCTCAGGCGAATCTGGCGCAAAGGCCGGATCGGTAGCCGGATCTATCGTCAAATCATCTAGCGTTAGATCCGCCAGATAAACGGCATCCGCTGTCGGCGTTACCTTAGCTTCTATCTCGGTATCTTCGGCTTCATCGGCGGCAACTTTTGCATCGGCGGTAGCCGCATCAACCGTCAGATCGTCTAGCGTCAAGTTGGCATCATCTTCATCGCGGTCAATGTCCAGTTTTAGCAAATCCAGGTCAATCGTGCCGTCTTCTCGAATGCAATCCTCTGGCTGAAGCGCGTTATCTGCCGTATCTGCATTCACCGCTGCCGCATCCGCATTGGTCAAATTAGCGTCATCAGAGTCCAAAACGTCAGCGGCGGCACGGTCAGAAACGTCTGACAAAATCTCATCAAGAGAAGACACTGTCTCGATCGGTGACTCTGTAGCATTGGCTGTAGCATCGGCTTCATCGGCTTCGTTGATGGCAGCTTCCGATCCTGCTAGCGAGGTTGGGCGCGGCGGGAAAAAGGCAGGCTCTGGCGGCGGCGTTTGGCCGAGCTGTTGGGTGAGGTGATCGACGAGCGATCGCACAATCACTTCGCCCTGACGGCCCAGGCTGTGCATATTTTCAATGCCCTCATTCAAAGAAAGCTGATAGCTATCAATATTTCGTTGCAGCGTCTCAAACATCCGTTGCAGCGTCGCATCAATATTGACCAATAGCTGATCAGAGCGAGATTGCAACTGCCGTAGCTCGTCTAGCTCGCCGCTAGAGCGTAGCTGTAATGCCTCGGCGCTTTGATTGGCGGATAGTTGTGCGATCGCATTGGAATGATCGCGCTCTAGCTGACTGAGCGTTTGACCCACCTGCACCGACAAGCTTTCCTGCAAGCGCGCCATCAGCGCCTGCAAAAATTGATTCATCTGCCGATCGCTGATACCTTCAGAATCCTGCTCCGCACCTGTTGTCTTGTTGGCTATCCCACCACGCTGTGCCGCTAGCGCCTCGACTTCCTGCGCCAGTTGGTCACGCTCCTCTCGCAGACGATCCATATCTAGCCGTAACGGCTCTAGCGCACTAGACTTCAAAAACCTCATCTCTGTCAGCAACGCCTGCAACACTGTCTCCGCCTCACCTGCCGATAGTCCAGACGGTTGATCGGACGGCGCAAAAATAGATGAAGAGGGCTGATTGCCTGCTTTCTGACCTGCACGTTGACCCTGAGAATGCCCCTGAGTGGCAATCTGCCCCGTATTGGGATCGACCGGGCCCCACCCCCCCGGCGCGTCAAATGTCTCCTGAAGTGAGCGTAAATAGTCCTGCGCCTTCAGCAAAGCCTGGCGCTGGGGTTCAATCTCGCTCGATCTGATCCAGGGCTTACGAGATCCCTGCGAGCTTAAAACTCGCTCTATGTCGGTAATAAGAGATTGAATCTGATCCTTCTGAGAAGTCACTATGGATGCCTGTGAGTAGTCAGCGATGTAATGATGGTCTGTTTTTGATCTGTCTTTAGGGGGTCTTGTCTTTAGAGGGTCTTTGAGAGAGCTTTAGATATTAGGTAAGATATTAATAATAAATAGACAGTTTCTACAGGGCAACTGCCCAAACGGCAAGCGTATAATTGCCTAGTCTAGGCAACTGCTAAGAAGGCGATCGCGCCTGGCAAGTGCAAAAAGTTTAAGCTAGCAACGTGAAAAAGCACAGCCTGGAATCGGTAGATACTATAGGTATTTGAGGCCGCTCGGAGCAGGAACCATAGAGAATCTATCACTAACGCTCTTCCTTTCCTAAATACATCGCCTAAAAACGTTCAAAAGCGCTTAAAAGCGTCAACAGAGATTCGTGATATAAGCGCTGGTGCAGGTAGTACTGACGACGTCTTCGGTGCTAGAGTTAGCGTGCTTCATAGCAATGACCGGCCCCTCCTCAGCCTAGCTCTCGATACAGCACCTACCCGTTGCCCATGGATGCGCGTCCTCTCGATAAAAACGAACTAATCCGCACGACACCATTTTTTGCGGAACTGACGCCAGCAGCCGCAGAACTTGCGGCTGCTCAAATAGTTACGCGCCGTCACCCTGCCAATCAGGTGATTTTGCTAGAAAATGACTGGGGCAACTCTGTCTATTTTATTTTGGAAGGCTGGGTAAAAATCCGCACCTACAACCTGGATGGAAAAGAGGTCACCCTCAATATTTTAGGCAAGGGCGAAGTCTTTGGTGAAATGGCTCCATTAGAGGAAATTCCTCGCTCTACAGATGTGATTACGCTGGTGCCCACGGTGATTGGCAACATGCCCGCTCAGCACTTTGTTAAGCTGCTCAATACAGAGCCTTTAGCGGGATTATATTTGGCCAGGCTCATGGCAAAGCGCCTGCGCCAGGTCAATCGACGGCTACGCCTGCGCGAGTCCGATAGTCAGTCACGGGTGGCCGATATTTTGCTGTTTTTGGCTGATGGACAGGGCAAGGTCGCCGGGCAAGGCATGGAAATTCCTAATTTGCCTCATCGGGAACTCAGCGGTCTGAGTGGCCTAGCGCGTGAAACTGTAACCCGCGTGTTGAGTAAGCTAGAAAAGAAAGGGCTGATTGAGCGCGATCGCGACATCCTCAAAATCATTGATCTCGAAGCCCTGGAAAACCTGCTGGTATAGCCTTTCTAATCAATGACTTTCTGGCATAGCCTCCCCGTTCATGAGCACACCCTCAAACCCGCTTAACCATTCGGATATGCCGCTAGAAGACCTGCCGCTAGAAGACCTGCCGCCAGAAGATCTGCCGCCAGAAGACAATACCCCTTGGATTTCTGACGATATGCCTGGCGATAAAGCCAAAAAACAGCATTCAGCAGAGCTATTCCCCATCTCGCCCAGTCATCCTATTGCGAACAATCCTCCAGCGCCAGTAGATGCCGCTAGCGCCTCAAATCGGCAGTTGCATCGCCAGGCAGTCGGCCCATTGCCCCTAGTAGAAACCGCATTCTTGGCTAGTGCAGCCAGCCTGATGTGGCTGATTAATACCTATTTTCCACCTGGCCCCCTGCTCCGTATTTTGTTTCCTTTGCCTATCACCCTGGTCTATCTACGGTGGAATCTGCGCTCAGCCTGGATGGCCGCAACCGTATCGGGGCTATTGCTAACCATTTTGCTCGGCCCGACTCGCAGCATATTTTTTGTTATGCCCTATGGCCTTTTAGGGGTGCAGCTAGGCTTCTTGTGGCGTAGACAGGCAAGCTGGGGCGTTTCTATTTTTACGGGTGGCCTGTTGGTTGCCTTAGGCACTTTCTTTCGGATTTGGCTGCTGTCGCTGCTGGCCGGAGAAGACTTGTGGGGATATTTGATTGCTCAAATGACGCAGTTTATTGACTGGCTGTTGCGGCTAATTACCAACTGGGGCTGGGTGGGACTAGGCGTACTGGGGCAACCCAGCATGGAGCTAATCGCCATCATGGCTGTTGCGATGGTGGTTTTTACCAGCGTGGTCTACCTGTTTACGGTGCATTTAGCGGCTTGGCTAGTGTTAGAGCGATTGGGCGTGGCCATGCCAGAACCGCCGGGCTGGGTACAGGCGCTGATAGAAGAATAGGGTTAGAAGAATAGGATCAAAAGAACCAGACTGGGTAAATAAAGCAAGCCCATGATCGAAATCTGTGCTGGGCATCAGGCCGACTTGAACCGTTGGTTAGCCCGCCATCGAGGCCAATTGCCTACGTTTGCCTGTTTGCTGAGCTTTACTGAAACGGGGCTTGTTGACCACATTTCTGCGGCGGGCAATACCCCTATGGTTCGCCAATATACAGCTTTAGCCGATGGCGAGTTTTTGCACAGCGGCAGGACGATTCGCTATCCGTTTCCTCCTTTAGCGGCAGGGGTTTCTCCCGCCATTATTTCGCGCGCTGTGATTGTCGGACAATCCCTGCCGCTCCAGCTTCTGAGTACGGGGCTACCCGCAGCGCTGAGCGTTCCTCATACGGCGCTAGCGCAGGTCACGGCCAAGTCTGTCGATACTGGTCAAGCCATGACGATTGTACAAACGCAGGCTCTATTTGATAGCGGCCAGCGGTGGGGCCAGCAGTGGGGCCAAGCACAAGCTCGCCAGCACGGTAGCTACCTGGTGCTAGGGGAATGTGTTGTGGGCGGCACCACGACCGCGCAAGCAGTCCTCACGGCTCTGGGTTACAGGGTGGCTGGCCAGATGAGCAGCAGCCACCCTAAGGGTAATCACGACCAAAAAGAAAGGCTGGTTTCTCAAGGCATTGCCCGCTGGCAGCTACGAGGAGACCCGTCGCCGTTAGGAGCTGTGGCTGCGCTCGGCGACCCGATGCAGCCGGTAGCTGCTGGTATAGCATTGGCCGCGAGTCGCGATGGCGGCGTGCTGTTGGCCGGGGGTGCCCAAATGCTGGCGGTCTATGCGCTAGCGAAGGCGATCGCTACAGAAAAGGGGCTGTCATGGCAAAGCGACCGAATCGTAGTTGGCACAACTCGGTGGGTGATTGAAGATATCAGCGCGAATACGACGGCGATCGCTCAAGCCATCGGTGCCCCCTACCTTGCTAGCCAAATCGATTTCAGCCAGTCTCCCTACGCTCGGCTGCGGGCCTACGAACGAGGGTTTGTAAAAGAGGGGGTGGGGGCAGGCGGCTGTGCGATCGCCGCTCATTTATATCAGGGATGGACGCGATCGCGTCTCAGGCACGCTGTCGAAGCCCAGCTCAGAGCAGCCTATTAACATGCCCGTACAACCAGGCATCAGCCCGAGAAATTAAGCTGAGAAATTAGCCCGAGAAATCAGCCGAATTACTGGAACCGGCAAGCCAAAATCTGCTCTTCCAGAGCCGCCATCCGGTTATAAGCCGCCGTCAACTGCGCCGTCAGCCGTTGAATTTGAATCTCGGGCGATAAGCTATGTGCTGTGTTCGACTTGTCTGCCTCTAAAAGAGGTTCATCGCTCAAAATGTCCTTGTGGGTCATTGATGGATCTATCGGTCGGCGAACATTAGCAGGCGCTGCATTCACAAACTCAGATTCAGACCTTAGGCCACCTTCTTTAGAAAGGCTTTGCCGCGCAGCAATTGCCGATACCTTCTCAGTCAACTGCTCTACAAGTCCGTGAAGCGTATCAACCTTATCGCCAAGCTCAACCACTTGCCTTTGTACAACATCCATAGCCATTGGCTCAGTCCAGATTATTAAGTTTTTCAATCCTAAGGATAAATTTCGCTTTTGCGAGCTGACACACTTGATTATTTAATCTTTGGCCACAAAAATTTGTGTAAAGTAGTACGCCGTCGCCCGGCTCACATACGCCCAGAATTCCGCTTTAGCCTCTATGAATTGAGTCCACCCAAGGTTTAGGTCGCCACCCCTATGCCGAATAGCGCTACCAAAAGGGATTTCACAGACTCTACAGGTGGTCAAATCCGAACCTTGGAATGACCCAAAACCGTTACGCAGCGATCTATAATTCTCATGTAAGTGCAAAGAAACTACACACGTTTAGCCGCTAGAGGTTTTCTATGAGATTTATTGCAAAAGCTTTCCGCCGCCTGGGAACTGCCTTCATGATGGCAACCCTAATTTTCAGTAGCTGTGCGATATTGGCATCGCCTGCTTTCGCCGCCGACCAAACGGTCAAGATGGGTTCCGACGGTGGCCTGCTTGTTTTTGAACCTGCTACGGTCACCGTTTCAAAGGGCGACACCGTCACTTGGCAAAACAACAAGATGGCCCCTCACAACGTCGTCTTTGACGCAAACAGCATTCCCGGCGGCAAAGCAACTGCTGACAAGCTCACTCACTCACAGCTCACCTTTTCTCCTGGTGAGTCTTACAGCAGCACCTTCGACGTCGAGCCTGGCGAGTACACCTATTTCTGTGCGCCCCACCGTGGCGCTGGAATGGTCGGCAAAGTCATCGTTCAATAAACTGCATTCAGTAGATTGAAATTCAACGTCTAGAAGTACAATTTTGAGGTAGGTAGAAAGTTCTCTGCCTACCTCACTTTTTTGCAATATTCCGGGCGGGTTTGAGTAAGCGCTGTATCTGCTGCTATACCAGGTGTTATACTTTGCCCGCGTTCATCTTCGCTTACTGAGGAACATTCCCAATCCGGTGTGATAGTCTTTAGCTGCTGCACTGCACTATGGGCTGTTAAAGCATTTGAGGTAGGTTAAGAGTCGCTGACTTTAGCTCAGCTTAAACTTCAAATGAAATGTCAGTCCGACTGAAATGTTAGCTATAGTGCCGACAAGACGGGTTGGCAGGGCAATCATTATGTAAGCAGCTTGTTTTTTGTAGAGCCAGTACTGTAGAAGCCAATGAGCGATACAACTGCATATCTGGCGGGCTGTGCCACCACAGGCGTTGCGGCTTTAGTGCTGCTAGTTGCCCGAGTGGGAATGGTGTCATCTAGCACAGCGCCTAACAATGCCGATCGCTTGGGCGACCGACTCGACAGGATAGAAGCAGCGACCACTCCCGACCAGACAACTGGCCAACCGAACCAACAGTTAGAGTATGAGATTCGCCAAGAGCTAGAAAAGCAGCGTGACCTCACCCAAAAATTGGAAACCCAGCTAGTTCAGCAGGAGACACTTTCAGGCTCACTAGAGAAACAGCTAAGCGAGCAGGAAGAAAAAACAAAAGATTTGCTGAGCCGTATAGAAGATTATCAGCGCTCTGTTGAAGACATTGAGTTAGACGATAAAATTTCTGCTGCCCGTCCAGCTACGGCTTCGCCCCAAATCAGCGGGCCGCCAGTCACGCTGATTTTACTGGGCTCGGGTGTCGTGATTGTGCTTGTACTCGGCGGCGGCGGACTGATTTTATGTGCGCTGCTACTCATTTTGCAATCTCAGCGGCGCTCTGCTCGTTCTGTGCCGATGCCACCCATGCCGATGCCCCCAGCATCGGGCTACCGCTACTACGACCAAACCTTTCTGCCGCCCGCCCAGCTACGTCCCCAGCGCCCGTCATATCAGGACTATCCCCCCTCTCCTTACGACTACACCCGGTAACGCGATAGTGGCCTGATGCGCCGATAAACCTGAAGTCACTCCACAAAAGGATGACATCGTCAGCAAGACCTACATGAGCAATTTTTAAGCTTTTTACGACCGCCGCCTTTCATCAATGAGCGCCTGAATTTGCTGGTTAATGAGCTGCGATCGCGCATCCTGCTCTCGGGCATAAGCCTGAAGAATATCGTAGATGCCTTGAATATTTCGCTCAGCTTGAATCATTCGAATATCGCTACTCGCCTGAGTACTAGCCATCGTTTGAACTTGCTGCGTCAGCAAAACTAGCTGATTATCAATGCTGGTGGTCTTTTGGTGTAGTTTGTCGATGGCCCGCGCATTGTTCTCTATTGCCTGTGCGTTGCTCTCTATCGCCCGCGCATTACTAGCGACTAAGCCCTTGAGTTCATCATCTGTCATAGCATTTTTTACAGCTACCCTAGCAAAACTCAACGAAAGGCGGCACCCAGATTCGAACTGGGGATAAAGGATTTGCAATCCTCTGCCTTACCACTTGGCCATGCCGCCGCTGAAGATTCAATATATCAAACTTTCGAGACCTACGGGAAAATCTCGGTATCAACTCAAAATTTGGGCAATCATGCGGTTGGCTTGGCTTTCGTAGTTGCCCCCGAAGAGATTGAAATGATTAAGGATGTGATAAAGGTTATAGAGCACCTTGCGCTGGGCGTAGCCTTCGCGCAGGGGCATGGCCGATTGATAGGCCCGATAAAATGAGGCCGGAAAGCGACCGAACAGCTCGGTCATCGCCAGATCGGTTTCAGGATCGCCATAATAGGTGGCTGGATCGAGAATGACAGGCTCTCCAGCGGCGGTGATGGCTGCATTGCCAGACCATAAATCTCCATGTAGCAGCGCGGGTGGGGGGCTGTGTCCGGCTAGCAAACGCGGAATTGCACTCATCAGTTCGTCGCGGCGGGGAAAGTGGCCATTGCGCTGGTGGGCAAGTTCAAATTGAGGGCCAAGGCGGCGATCGCGCCAAAACTCACTCCAATCTGGCCACCAGCCATTCTTTTGAGGGGTTGCCCCAATTGTATTGTCTCGATGCCAGCCAAACCCTTCAGGGCTCGTCACCTGGTGCATAGCCGCCAGTTGCTCACCCATACGCCGCCAGCTATCATCCGAGCTGTGTCTGCCCGCAGAGCCGCCTAGAGGCAACCACTCCATAATGATGTAGGCGACATCATTGAAGACGCCGCTGCCCAGCGGTAAGGGGACGCGAATCGTACGGCTTTCGTACATAGCCGTGAGCCCTTCATATTCTGCCTCGAACATGGCAATCTGACTGGCGCGGTTGACCTTCACAAAGAAGGTGCGCACGCTGTCGGCGACGGCAACGGCCTGGTTAATACAGCCACCGCCGATCGAACGCTGAGTTTCAATTTCAAAGGATTGGTGAGTCGCTTTGGAAATGTGACTGGCGATGTGGGCGGCGATCGCATCCGTTAAAGGCTGTTTCATTTCATCAACTATTCATTCCATCACAACTGAGCAGGCACAGCATCCGCAGCGGGCTTTAGCGTCACCACACCATAGGCATTCAGCGGCAGGTATTGAGCCACCGCCGCGCGAATATCATCAGCGGTCACTCGTCGTACCCAATCGGGATAGTCCAGCGCATGACGAATGTCGCCCGTCATGGCCTGGTAGTAGCCGTAAATGCCAGCGCGATCACTAGGCGTTTCGCTGCTGAAAACATAGCGATTGGCCACCTGAGTCTGAACGCGAAGCAGCTCTGCCGCTGTCACAGGCGCATCGTGCAATAGCTTGATATGCTCCAAAATTGCCGCCTCTGCCGCTGCTAGACCAGCCGCAGGCAGCGTTGCTGAAATTGAGAACACGCCCTGATTGCCGAACGTTAGATTGCTAGCCGAAATGCTGTTGACGAGCTGTCGCCGCTCCAATAAATCATCAACCAGCCGGGCCGTCCGACCCCGACTCAAAATAGAGGCCACGACATCCAAAGGATAGGTTTGAGACAAATCGCACATACCCGGCACCCGCCAGCCCATCACCAACCGCGCCTGCTGCAAAGCGTCATCGACATACTCAGTGCGATAAACCGTAGGAAAAGGCTGCTCGGGCTGACTAGAAGGCACTTGGGCGATCGCCTCAGCGGCTTCCCTGTTTGAGTTTGAATCCGTCTGCTCGCGACGATTCAACGCCTGCTCAAATCCTTCTTCCACCACCTTGAGCAAATCTTCTACCGGCAAGTTGCCCACTGCTACCGCCGTCATATTGTGCGGTTGGTACCAGGTATAGTGAAACATCCGCATTTGCTCAGCCGTCAGACCTTCTACCACTGAAGTTGGCCCCAGCACAGGCCGACGATAGGGGAGCGTATTAAAGCTCATCTCCATAGAGCGATAGAACGTCCGCCGCCCAGGATTGTCCTCGGCGCGGCGAATCTCTTCTAAGATGACAGGTCGCTCGCGATCAAAGTGATCGGTTTGCAAACTGGGGTTCATTACCAGCTCAATTTGCAACGGCGCGAGGGTCTCAAAATCTTTGGGCGCAGTGGTGATGTAGTAATGAGTGTAGTCCTGACTAGTGGCAGCATTGGTGACTGCCCCACGCTCTTCTATCAGACGTTCAAACTCGCCGCACGCTATCTGTGAGGTGCCCTTAAAAATCATGTGCTCTAAAAAATGAGCCATGCCGTTGATTGCGTCAGATTCGACCTTGGATCCAATATTGAGCCAAAGGCTGAGGTTGACCGCGTCAATGGGCATTTGCTCGGCAATGATCGTGAGCCCATTGGGCAAGCGACGAATCGTAGGAGACGTGGGCTGACTGGCGGGTTGACCAGCGAGCTGATTGGCGGAACTAGAGGCGCTAGGGGTATCAACAGCCTTGAAGGGCGCAGAAGGGGTCATAAGCGATCGATTTTCTTCAAATTACTTTTAATTGTAAGGGGGCAACGCATAGAAGGGCTACCTTTACAGCACCGTGGTTGACGCTCTTTGTATAATCGAGCACGTCGGGTTAAAACTTTGTCAAAATGAGGTTATATAGGGATGTGTATAGCTTGATGTGACGGGTTAAGGACGTAAAAGCAATGAGGATGTGCAATGGGGACGTGGATTAAAGAAACGGATACCGCGTTTTACCTGATGGAAGGCGGGCACTATATCTCAAAAATTTCAAAGTATCCTTCTCAGCATAACCCTACCGAGCAAGTGGTGAATGTGGCTGGCATGAAAGCCTGGTTCGACCGCGCTGATGCGCCGCGAGGCATGACCGTTTCTAAAGGGGGCGCTGAGCCCTTACCCAAACCGGACGCTTTGCCTGCGACACCCAAAGCACCCACTACAGGAACGTCTAGCAGCGTAGCAACCGGCCCTAAGCGAACTAACACAAATGGACTGTTGCTAATCAAATCTTTTGAAGGATTAAGGTTGAAAGCGTATCGGGACGCGGTGGGCATTTGGACAATTGGCTACGGCACGACCCGAGGCGTGAAGCCGGGTATGCAAATTTCAGAAGCTCAGGCGGAGCAGTTTTTGCAGCAGGATTTGGCTCGATTTGAGCAGGCAATTAGCGATGTGATTAATGTGCCGGTTAATGACAATCAATTTTCGGCGCTGTCGTCGTTTACCTATAACGTGGGGCCGGGTGCGTTTCGCAGTTCTACGCTATTGCGGCTATTGAACGAGGGGCATGACCTGCGCAGTACTGCCGATCAGTTGCTGCGCTGGGATAAGGCCGGGGGCAAACCACTGGCCGGATTGACGCGGCGGCGAAAGGCCGAGCGATCGCTCTTTTTGGGCGAAGATTTTCGCCAGTACTTGTAGGTTTGGTTGCCTGTGTTATCGCGGTCTAAAACGGTTTTGACGCCTTATCTATTTTTGGCACCAGCGCTAATTGTGCTGGTACTCGTTGTGTTTTGGCCAGCGCTGCAAGCTTTTCGCCTCAGCTTTATGCAGTACGGGTACGATGTTACCCAACCGCCCACATGGGTGGGGCTAGAGAATTTTCGGCGGCTGATAGAAGATAAAACCTTTTGGAAGACGCTGAAGAATACGGTGTTGTATTTGGTTTGTGTGGTGCCTGTGCTGGCGATCGCACCCCTAATCCTGGCTATCCTCGTCAATCAAAAGCTGGCCGGAATGCGCTGGTTCCGCGTCGCCTTCTACACCCCTGTGGTCGTCTCTATGGTGGTCGCTGGTATCGCCTGGCGCTGGCTCTATGCCGAAAACGGCCTGCTCAATCAGCTATTTTCTAGCCTGAGTCGTAGTGAAGTCAGCATTCCCTGGCTCACTAGCCCAAACTGGGTGCTGTTTAGCGTGATGGCTGTGACAGTGTGGAAGGGTCTGGGCTACTACATGGTGATTTACTTGGCCGGGTTGCAAGGACTGCCCGCCGAGCTGTACGAAGCAGCGGCGATTGATGGGTCGGACGGCTGGCGAAAGCATTGGGATATTACGCTGCCGCTGATGAAGCCGTACATTTTTTTGGTGGCGGTAATTAGCGCGATCGCTGCCACCAAAGTTTTTGAAGAAGTTTTTATCATGACCAGCGGCGGCCCCCGCAACGCTTCTAAAACCGTGGTCTACTACGTTTACGAATCCGCCTTCAAAGACCTAGACATGAGCTATGCCTGCACAATTGGCCTTGTCTTATTCCTAATTATTTTAGCGCTATCGTTTGTTCGCCTTGCCCTCGCCAATCCAGCAGAATCAGGAACGCAACTGTAGAAAAACGCCAGAAAAACGCACAAAAACCAATTTTTTAGACTGCTATTTTTAGACTGTTAAAGCTCAACTTTAACAGTCATTTTGATCTGTCTGTTTATGAGCTTCCCTTTGTCTTCAACCACGTTTATTTGGGAATCTTAGAAAATAGTTAAGAAGCTCTTTTATAAGGTTGTAGATATGACTGAATCAGAGAAAGATAACATTCAAACTTGTTCTATTAATCTTGAACAAGAGAGAACTCACTTTAAGGTCATATCGAGAATCCGCGAATCTTTAGAGCTAGAGGAAATTCTGCAAACGACAATTCAAGAAATCCGTCAGGTGCTAGCCGTTGACCGGGTGGGTATTGTTCGCTTGAATCCGGGAACAGGATGGGATGAAGGGGAATTTATTGCAGAAACCGTACTGCCCAGATTTAGTTCAGCGCTTGCCGCCCGAGTCCAAGACCACTGCTTTGGTGAACGGTATGCCGCAGACTATCAAAAAGGTCGTATCCATGCTGTTGACGATATTTACACAGCAGGCTTAAGCGATTGCCATATCGAGATCCTCAGTCAGTTTCAGGTGCGAGCCAACCTGCTAGCTCCCCTGCTCGAAGGCAAGAACCTATGGGGGCTGCTGTGCATTCACCAATGCTCGGGGCCGCGCCAATGGCAACCGGATGAAATTGCTTTTGTCTCTAAGCTGGCGCTGCATTTGGGGGTAGCCATTCAACATGCCGAGCTACTCGCCCAAACTCGGCAGCAGGCCATAGACTTAGATCAAGCCCTTCAGGATTTGCAATCAGCTCACCTTCAACTTGCTCAGGCCGAGAAAATGGCGAGCTTGGGGCAGCTAGCTGCTGGCGTCGCCCACGAAATCAACAATCCGGTTAACTTTATCAAAGGCAACTTAAGGCATGTTGAAAGCTACACGGCAGATTTGGTGGATATGGTTAATCTGTACCAAAAACACTGCCCAGCCGATATTCCAGAGATTCAGCAAGCTGCTCAAGATCTAGACACCGACTTTATCGTCGATGATTTGCCTAAGTTGTTGAAATCTATGTCAGTAGGGGCTGTTCGGATTAGCGATATTGTTAAGGCGCTACAGACCTTTTCTCATTTAGATGAAGTCGGACTCAAGCAAGTATCGCTCACTGACAGCATCGACAACACCCTTTTGATGCTGAATAACCGCCTTCAAGCGACACCGCAGCGGCCTGAGATCAGGGTGAAAAAAAGCTACGAGCCGCTGCCCCAAGTGGAGTGCTATCCGGGGCAAATCAATCAGGTTTTAATGAATCTTTTGACCAATGCCGTAGATGCGCTTGATGAATACTGGGCCAAAGCGCCTGCGGAAACGAACGCTAAGTCACCATTGATTACGATTAGCACCCAGGCATTGACAGCTACAAATACGGTGCTGATTAAGATTGAGGATAATGGGCCAGGAATGCTAGACCGGGTAAAAGCCAAGCTGTATGACCCGTTTTTTACCACTAAACCTGTAGGACAAGGTACTGGGTTAGGGCTAGCTACCAGCTATCAAATCGTGACGAGACAGCACTACGGAAGGCTGCAATGTCACTCGCAGATGAAGCAAGGCACCGAATTTTCGATTGAGCTGCCAATTACCCAATCAATTGTTCAAACTCCGACGAAGCACTCACGATCCCATCATTCTCAACAGCCCTTGCTGACCCGCTAGCAGCTCTCGCAGCAGGCTGACGATGCCGACCCAAATTACCGGGGAAATATCAACGCCGCCAATTGGGGGGACAATTTTGCGCACCGGGATTAGGAAAGGTTCTGTAGGCCAGGCCGCTAAAGCAAACGGAAGTTTGTTGAGATCGACATTGGGGTACCAGGTCAAAATAATTCGGAATAAAAATAGCAGCGTATAGAGGCTGAGCAATAGGCCAACTATGGTTGCGATCGCAGCGCTAGACATCAGTTTCTTCCTTGGAAGTCATTTATAAACCTAGCTTAATACCCCACCTCATATTTTTAGGGCTTTTCAAGGGCTGCGATTGCGATATTATGAGAATTAATTAGCTTTTTGTTACTTGCTCTCCCTTGCGCCCAAGCCAAGGCATAAATTTATGACCCCTTCTTTGACCAACTTTATGCTCAGCCTATTGGCAGGTCTTTTGATCATCGTTGTGCCTGCAACCATCGCGCTCATCTTTATCAGTCAGCGCGACCAAGTTACTCGCAACTAGTCACCTGAATAAACGACTTGGCACATTCTATGTGCCTTGAATAAGGGTCTGGGAGCGCAAGCACTTGCACTTCCAGCTTTTGTGTGTAGATCTTCTACAGAACTATGCTCGAAGTCGAGTAAGCGTCGGCAGTCTTGGGTTGCCAGCGCTAGAATAAGGATTCAACAAGAAGCGGGCTGTTGGTTCAATAACTCTGCTATTGTGCTGCTAATTGTATCTGTATAAAGACAGTAGACTGCTGTCATGTAAGAGGACTCGGCTGTGAATTTCGGTACCCCCGTCCCACTGCTCATCGGAATTATTTTGATTCTTGAGGCGTTGGCATTGTTCTTTTTAGATAAGTACAGGCCCGGCTACGAGCGTGATTCTGACAAGGTATATGCAGTTTTGCTGTTGATTTCTGGCATCTTTTTGCTGGGTCATTTGCAGTTGGAATTGATTCCTGCTTTTCAGCAGCTATTGATGGCCGGAATGGTGACGGCACTGCTGGTGGAGAGTGTTCGCAACCGCGAGCCCAGAATTATTGATGCGGTGCGATCGCTAGAGAACCGCCAGCCGCCCCGCCCTCGTTACGACGAACGCCCTCCTAGCCGCCGCGTTTACAGAGCTGAGCTAGACGATCGAGGTTTGCCGTTGCGCGATCGCCCGCGCACAGCTCGAATGGGGCCTTCGCAAGATGAATACTGGCCAGGTGACTACCGCGATCAGTCCGCCCAACGTCCGCGTCAGCCCTACGAAGAATTTAGAGAACCGGTCGGTCGGCTTCAGCCTAGCCCCGACTCAAGGCCCGCCCCTCGACCCGACACCCGGCCAGACTCTAGGCCAGAATCTAGATCAGACTTCAGACCCGATCGCCCTCAAGACGACCGCTACGCCGACAATCGATATAGCGATGGCAATGGCCGTTACGGCGAACGCCCCCCGACTCGTCCCCCAGAGAGCCGCCCCCCTGAGGGCAGCCGCCCACCCCAGAGCCGATCCCCCCAGAGCCGCCCCCCTCAGAGCCGACCGCCTCAAGACGATCGACCGCCGCAACGACAGTCCGATCAGTTTCCGCCTCAAGGGGGAAGTAACCGCCCTAATAATGGCGTTAGCAATCCGGCTGATGGTAGTGCCAGCAACAGTGATAGATCCTTAAACGTCCGGCCTTACAGCGAAGCCCCCAAGCTTGACTTAGACGATCGTTCTCGCCAGCGCCCTGACATTAGACCTGAAGGCAGACCTGCCGATATCTAAAAGTCTTTAGATATATGTTTGTATATTAGTAGCGAACCCCCGACGGCATCTATGGCCGGTTGGGGGTTCGTTGTTGAAGGGTCATGGTTGATTTGTGCAATTCGCTCTCTTGAGGGGATAGACCTTTGGGCTGTCAGTCAGAACGCGAGTAATGCGCAACATTGGGTGGCACCGCTATCCCCGCAGGAAGCTTAGTATCTGCAATGGGCACGCCCGGCACGCTTGCTATAGGTAGAACACCAGCCCATATGGGCAAATCATAATCAGCCGCGTCATCAATCGGTGGCCCGGTGCGAATTTTGGCGGATGCTTCGGTAATCGGCAGGCTGAGTACACAGGTTGAGGTTAGTTCGGCGTCGTTGGGCGATCGCACCGCATCCCATCGCCCTTTCATCACATGCTCGGTAAACGCTTTAAGCGCCGTCATTTTTTCATCGGCACCGACTACTGTTTGCGCCGTGCCAAACAACACAACCGATCGATAGTTCATTGAATGATGATAGGCAGATCGCGCTAATACTAAGCCATCGAGCAATGTCACCGTCAGGCAAACCTCAATGCCCGTTTGCAAAGAGCGGATCAGTCGGCTGGCACCTGCGCCGTGAATGTAGACGCTAGAGCCCACTCGCCCGTATGTCGTCGGGATGACAAAAGGCTGACCATCCACGACAAAACCGACATGGCACACTAGGCCCTCGTCCAAAATGCTAGCGACGGTTTCAAAGTCATACTGGCCCCGCTTAGGCACTCTTTTTACCTTGGATCTGGCCGTTTTTTCAATCAACATGGTAAATCGCGCGGGCTTTTGCCAAACGCAGCTAAAGGGTTAATGTCTGCTACGTTAATCAATAAATTGGTCATCTCCAAGAGCCAATTTTGTTCTAAAGCACCAGTCCAATTTTAGAGAGTCTGAGGCTGCTGGTATGGAACTTGCGCTCAATATTCAGCCCAACGCTAAGATGCCGCTGCACCGGCAGATCTACAGCCAGATTCGGGTGGCTATTTTGTCGGGTAGATTGCGATCGCACACCCAACTCCCCGCCAGCCGCCACCTTGCCAAATCTTTAGGCGTTTCCCGCAGTACCGTCACTCAAAGCTACGACCAGCTCATCAGCGAAGGTTACTTGCATACTCAACCCGGTGCAGGTACCTTCGTTTGTGCTCACATTCCAGATGACTTTCTGACTGCCGAGCTAAAGGAGAATAGCGAACTTTCGCCAGTCGAACCCAGCCATACCGCCACCGCTTACCCGCTCTCAGCCTACGGCCATCGTCTGCAAAACACTTCGCATCGGCCTGACAAAGACGACTGTGCTCTGAGCTTTGCTTATGGCATTCCAGATTTTGGCCAATTCCCAATCCAATCCTGGCGACGACTGCTTGGCCGTCATTATGCAGCCAGCGAATATTGGATGAACTACAGCCCAGATCCGATGGGTTATGGTTCTTTGCGCGAACAAGTAGCTCGCTATATTGCGCAGGTAAGAGCCGTGCAATGTACGCCCGAGCAAATTTTGATTACTCATGGTGCGCAACAGGCATTGGCGCTGATTGTGCGAGTGTTTGTAAATTCTGGGGAGGCGATCGCTATCGAAAACCCCGGCTATCTGAGCGGTCGGCGCATATTTGAAGCTCACGGCGCAACTGTTTTGCCCGTGCCCGTTGATGCCGAAGGGCTGCAAATAGAAGGCTCTGATGGCCTTGCAGCCGTGGCCACCGCCAACACTCGCCTGGCCTATGTCACGCCTTCCCATCAATTTCCGACCGGTGTTTTGATGTCGCTATCGCGGCGACTTGCGCTTTTGCAATGGGCGCAGCACAGCAATGCTCTGGTGATAGAAGATGATTACGACAGCGAATTTCGCTATAGCGGTCGGCCTATTCCAGCGCTGCAAGGGTTGGATACCTACGAGCGCGTACTGTATGTTGGGACATTTTCTAAAATTATGTTTCCAGGGTTGCAGTTAGGGTATGTGGTGGTGCCGCCGCCTCTGGTAGCGGTGTTTAAGCAGGCAAAGTGGCTGTGCGATCGCCAAAGTAATCTCATTCACCAAGCTGCCCTGGCTGACTTTATTGCAGAGGGCTATCTGGCAAAGCATGTGAGACGAATGCGTACGGTTTATGACCAGCGACGTCAAGCGCTGGTTGCCGCATTGCAGTCTGTTGAAGGACAGACGGGAACGGTAGAGATTTTAGGCGATCAGGCGGGGCTGCATGTGATGGCCCGTTTGCCGACGACGAAGGGCGATCGTCTGTTGGTTGAGCAGGCGCGCGATCGCGGTGTTAATTTATTTAGTGCCCACCCCCATTATTGGCAACCCGCAAACCATTTACAAAGCGGCCCGCAGACAGATCTGCCCAGAAAAACTGAGCTGATTTTTGGGTTTGGTGGCATTAGTGAAACGGATATTGCGCAAGCAATTGAGCGCATTCAGCCGCTGTTGTAAAGGGGCATTCGACCGCTGAGGGGACGCCGCATATCAGTGTCGCTGAGCACAGTCACACCCCAGAGCGATATCCTGTAAAAGGTCTGGCCCTTTTTACGTCACTATGCAGATATATCTGGACTACAGTGCAACGACTCCGCCCCGAGATGAGGCGATCGCCGCCATGCAATCAGCGATGATGCACCAGTGGGGAAATGCATCAAGCCTGCATCAGTGGGGCAACCGAGCCGCTACGGTGCTAGAGCGATCGCGCCAACAAGTCGCCGAACTGATCAACGCATCTACCCCCGAGGCCATCATTTTTACGGCGGGCGGCAGCGAAGCCGATAACCTGGCAATAGTCGGCGTTGCTAATGGCTTTTCACGGCCTCAGCACATGATTATTTCAGCGGTCGAACATTCCGCTGTAGCCGAGCCCGCCCGGCAGCTAGAAGCCAAAGGCTGGCAAATTACTCGCCTGCCGGTCGATCGCCGAGGGGCCGTCAACCCCACAGATTTGAGCGTCGCCCTCGAAGCGAATAAAGGGCGCACTGCCCTGGTCTCGATTATCTACGGCCAAAGTGAAGTCGGTACGCTACAGCCGATTGTCGAACTAGGTAACATCGCTCGGGCTCATGGCGTTTTATTCCATACCGATGCTGTGCAAGTCGCCGGGCGACTGCCAATAGATGTGCAGACGCTGCCTGTCGATTTAGTGTCGCTCTCCAGTCACAAAATCTATGGCCCTCAAGGCGCGGGCGCACTTTATATTAGCCCCAGCCTGCCTCAGGAGCGGCTGACGTCGATGATCGCAGGTGGCCCCCAAGAGCGCGGGCTGCGGGCAGGGACGCAGGCTATTCCAAACATTGCAGGCTTTGGGGTTGCCGCTGAACTGGCGGCGGCTGAAATGCCGACCGAAACGCTCAGACTGATTCATCTGCGCGATCGCCTTTTTGCTTTGCTCGCAGAGGTCACCGAGCTAGCGCCCACGGGCGACCCTCGCCACCGGTTGCCTCACCACATCAGCTTTTGCTTACCCTATGCCCAGGTCACTGGCAAGACGCTGGTACGGCAAATGAACGCGGCAGGCATTGGCATCAGCGCGGGCTCTGCCTGTCATAGCGGACAGCTCGCTCCGAGCCCAATTTTGCAGGCCATGGGCTATGGCGATCGCGTGGCCAAAAGCGGCATTCGCCTGACGCTGGGCCGTCAAACCACCGCCGCCGATGTGGATTGGAGTGCGATGGTGCTCAAGCAGGTATTGGCGCGATCGCTGCCAGCCCCCTCAAAGCTGTCGGTATAAACTCTAACCTGCGAACCGGTTCTATAATTTTGTAGCCACCTTGCTGCCAACGCTCCGTAAAACTAGTTTTTAGAAACCATCATGGCCACCATCCCCAACACTATTCCCGATGCGACAGAGCAGGCCAAAGCCGCCGTCCAAGCCGCGATCAAAGACGGCTATACCCGCATTCAAGTCGAGATGGCCGTTCCCGAGCTAAAGCACCAGCCGATTGCTCGACAGTTTTTAGAAATCTTTCAGCAGCAGCAGCTCAAGGTGCTATTCCCTGACGCCGGGGCCGCTGCTCTGGCGCGCCGCGACTGGGAAAATCCAGATTTTGTCATTCGCGGACTGGGTGAATTGATTCAAACCGTAGAGGCCGACGATGATATTTATCTAGTCGTCAACCCTTCCTCGGTTGAAGTCGCCACTGTCGAAACCCTCTGTAACGAAGCCACCGATCGCCCTGTGGTATTGCTCAACCCTCAGCTAGAAGATGTTGCCGTCGTTGGCATTGGCTATGCGGCCCGGCAGTTGCGCGATCGCTTCCTCAGCAAAATAGAAACCACTTACTACCTGCGCCCCATTGAAAACGCCGCCGTTTACCGCTGCTATCCTGGCCCCTGGCAAATTTGGCGCGAAACCACCGACAGCGAATACGAACTCGTCAGCGATCTGCCCAACCGCCCTTCGGGCGAAGACATTGACCGCATTCTCTACGGCAAGGCCGAAGCAGGCAAAGATGAAGCAATGGCATCCGGCCAAGCTAGCAGCAAAGGCAAGGGCCGTAAAAAAGGCATTCTTGCAGAACTACAGCAATTCATCAAAGCCTTGACTCAATAGACCTTTCCCCTTTCCCCAATGCCCCTCCTCATCCTCTACTGGACACTCATCGCCCTCATGATCGTTGGCCTAATCGGAGCCTTTGTCCCCGTCCTGCCGGGTATTGGCCTGATTGTCGCGGCTGTACTGGTGTGGGCGATCGCGACCGGATTTTCATCAACGACATGGGCTCTCGCCACTGCCGTCATCGCGCTAGTGCTTAGCCTGGGTGTCAATTACCTGGCCACCTATCTAGGGGCCAAAAAAGTCGGTGCGAGTCAATGGGGCCAAGTTGGAGCTGTGCTGGGCCTATTTGTTGGTTTCTTTGGGTTGTTACCGGCTTTACCGGTCGGCGGGCCATTACTCGGTGTTCTATTCGGTACGATGCTCGGCGCTTTTATTGGTGAATTTGGCTACCGTAAAGAACTCAAGCTGTCTGAACGACTGAAATTTTCTGGCAAAGTAAGCCTGGCAGTAGTAGTTAGTTCACTGATCGGTACATTGCTTGAAGGGCTGCTGGCTCTAACCGCCGTTGTGGTTTTTGTGCTCACGACTTGGCCAACTGTCAGCGGGCCGTAGCGGGAATAGGGCGATAGCGAATGTTTGCCTGCCTGAGTCGCTCGACGGCTTCGGCGAGGCGATCGCAATCCGCAATTAAACTAATCCGCACGTATCCTTCGCCCCCTTCCCCAAAAGCCGTCCCTGGCGTCACCACCACGCCGGTCTTTTGCAATAGCAAAAAGGCAAAGTCTGCTGCGCCGATGCCGGGCGGACAGGGCACCCACAAATACATCGCCGCCGTTGGTTTGGCCACCGTCCACCCCAGGGTCGCCAGCGCTTCAATCAAAAAGTCACGGCGGGTTCGATAGCGAGTCTGCACCTCTTCTAGATAGCAGTCAGGCAGTTGCAGCGCCGCTTCTGCTGCTTTTTGTAGCGCCGAAAATATGCCGTAGTCCAGGTTTGTTTTGAGCGTCCGCAATCCCTGAATCACATGGCGATTGCCCACCACAAAGCCCACCCGCCAGCCCGCCATATTGTAGGTTTTGCTCAGCGTGTGAAACTCTACGCTAATGTCCTTTGCGCCCGGAATCTCTAGCAGACTAGTGGGCTGATAGCCATCAAAGGCCAGCTCGGCGTAGCAAAGATCGTGGATCAGCAGGATTTGGTGGCGATGGCCGAACGCGACCATTTCTTCAAAAAACGAGCGGGGCGCAACGGCCCCCGTTGGATTATTAGGATAGTTGAAATACAGCACCTTGGCCCGCTGTGCTAACGCTTCTGGAATATCGTTAAAGTCGATCACCCAGTTGTTTTCTGCCCGCAGCGGAATGGTGTGAATGTCGGCTCCGGCGATCGCAGGCCCCCGAAAATGTGCGGGGTAGGACGGCGTTGGCACCAGCACTACATCGCCAGGATTGATATAGGCCATGGCCAAATGGCCCAGCCCTTCTTTAGAGCCCATCAGCGGCAGCGCCTCGCCATCTGGATCGAGCGCTACGCCATAGCGGCGATAGTACCAGTCGGTGATGGCTTGGCGAAAGCTAGCCGTGCCTTCAAAAGGAGGATAGCCGTGGTTGCTGTGATCGGCGATCGCCGCTAGCGCCGCATCGACCACTGGCTGCGGCGTTGGCCCACCCGGATTGCCCATGCCTAAATCAATCAGATCAACGCCTTGCGATCGCGCATTTGCCTTGAGTTCATCTAGCCGGGCAAATACATACGGGGGCAACGACTCTAACCGGGCAGCGGGCTTTAACCAATCTAGCGTCATTCAGGCTACCTCTGAGGCCATTTCTGTGATTCGCTCAGGCGCAGCTCTGCCCGGCAAAGGTGTCTTTGGTGTAGATGGCGACGGCGATGCAGTGGTGGATACCATCGCGGCCATCACCTGCTCGGGCTCTACTACAAAAGGCAAGTGATGAATATCAGAACCTGCTTGGCAAGCGACGGTTGCGGCCTGTCGAAGCTGCGCCACCGTAAGTTTCTCCATATCCAAGTCGGCCAAAGATTGAGGCAATCCCAAGGTGCTGTAAAACTGTAAAAGCTGCTGGCGGGCAGTCGCCGCTAGCACATTTCCCGGCCCTAGTTCCTCTAGGCGTAGCTGTACCAAAATGCCATAGGCCACTTTCTCACCATGAAGCGTCCCATGAGCCGCCACATGAGTCAGCCCGTTATGCACGGCATGAGCCGCTACGGTGCGGCACTGAGCGCCGCCCATGCCCCCAATCACACCGGCCATGAGCACCGCCGCATCGACGACCTCTCGCCAATCGTCACTCCCTGGCTTTGCTAATGCCGCCGCTGACTTTTGAAACAAAATGTCGCGCAGTACTCTAGCCTGCTGGACTGCGCCGATGACCAAAGTATGACTGGAGTGACCGCTGCTTACAGAAGCTTCGTACCATTTGGCGATCGCATCGCCAATTCCCGCTACCAGCGTCCGCATTGGGGCCGTCGCGACCAAGTCATAGTCTAGCAAAATCATCTCCGGGCAGCGAGGCAACCCCACGTCATACAAAAAGGCCCTCTGCTCAGAGTACACATTCGATAGCGCCGTCCAGCCCGCGCAGGTAGCCGCCGAGGTCGGCACCGTGGCAACCGGCAACTGCCGCTGATGGGCCAGCAGCTTAGCGGTATCTAGCGCCTTGCCGCCCCCAATGCCCACAATGCAGTCGGCTTGGTGTGCCGCCGCCGTTTGATGCAGGGCTAGTAGAACAGACTCGCTACAGTTCTCACAGGTGGCTGTGGCCGTTTGCAGCGAGTCGAGGGCTGTGCTCAAAAAAGGCAAGGCGGCCTTTAGCGCGCGATCGCCGCCCACCAGCAAAGGCCGCTGGCCCAGCCGGGCAAACAAGGGGCCGCTCTCGGCCAGCACGCCGCTTCCTCGAATTACCTGAGCTGGCGCAATATTCAAAATTGGAAAAATAGATGAGGCCATAGAGATACTCACTACCTGCTGATGACTGGTTGAAGTGTCATGACTAAAACTTAAAACTTCATGACAAAAATTTCGCGACTAAAATCTGATGACAATGGGCCTATGAGGCGACTTCATTCGCCTTTGCTAGCTGCCCCGGATACACTTCGACGATGGGCTCGTTTGCCGTAGCGCCCGGCATTACCTGCCCGACATACACCAGCTTAGAAATACCTGGCTCGTGGACAATCGCCCGCGCTCGGATAACCGGTTTTGCCTGGCCCATGCCCCCAATGCGACTGGGCTTGAGCAAATCACTAGCCGCCTGCTGAAGCGTCGCTTCCAGCTCGGTGGGGGTAATCGTGTTGGGCACTGTAATGACTACTTGAGCTGCGCCCGAATCAAACACGGTCTTGAAAGGCACCGCCCCCGGAATGACAGTTCGCGTCAGGGGTTGAAAGCTAAGCCCGAACATCCCGACGGTCAGCACGCCCATAAAGCCCGTCGCGCCCACTAGCCGAAACCGCAGGCCCCACTTGAATATAAAAGCCAGCGCCGTCACCAAGCCGAAAACTAGCGTACCAATAGCGAACCAACCAGTGGCCTGCAAAAACTGTTCGGGGGTGAGCATAAGGGTAAAAACACTTCTTTTTATTGATTATATGACTCCAGGGAGGTCTCCTACCAGCCTATCGGGATAACTAGAGTCGTCACCGCTATCGAAGCTTCACCATTCCTTTCGTGAGAGTACTCGCGATCGCCTCATGATCTCCCAGCGATTACGCGATCGGCGCTGGGCCTTGCCGATTGCCATTGGCCTTATCCTCGTTGCCAGCAGCCTCTGGCACATCACAAAGCACAGACCAAACGACTCGCCATCCCTTCAGCCCACCGCTGACCCACTGCCTCAAGATCCTTACGTTCAGGTGTTTTTCAACCAGTCAGAAGCTAGCGTTTACACAGAACCTTACCGCCAGATCGACCGGCATGGAGATGATTTAGAGCAAGTTGTTGTGAGTGCGATCGCCCAGGCAACAGACTCTATTGACATTGCCGTACAGGCGCTAAACCTGCCGGGCATTGCGCAAGCTTTGGCCCAACGCGCTCAGCAAGGCGTCAACATTCGCCTGGTATTAGAGAACCAATACGCCCAAGCAGATGACCATCGGGATATGCTCAGCACATTGAAAACCGCCCAGATTCCATTTATAGATGACACCGCCGACGGTTCTAAAGGCAGCGGCCTGATGCACCACAAATTTATCGTCATTGATCATCGCTGGGTGCTCACGGGCTCAACGAACCTGACCTATTCTGGCGTTCACGGCGATGCAGAAGCCCCTGCCAGTCGAGGCAACGCCAACACCCTCCTAAAAATTGATAGCCCGGCGTTGGCCACATACTTCACCCAAGAATTCAATCTGATGTGGGGCGATGGCCCGGCTGGCCTGCCCAATAGTCAGTTCGGCTTGCAAAAACCGCCCCGAAAAGCCCAAACCGTTCCCCTGCCGACAGGCAACATTACCTTCCAGTTTTCTCCTTTGTCTAGCACCCAGCCCTGGCCCCAAAGCGTTAACGGGCTGATTGCTAGCACCCTCAGTCAGTCCACCCGCAGCATTGACCTGGCGCTTTTTGTCTTTTCAGAGCAACGCATTGCCGATCAGCTCGCCGTTCAAGTAAAAGCAGGCACCGAGCTACGAGCCCTGATCGATCCTGGCTTTGCCTATCGCAGCTACAGCGAAGCCCTGGATATGCTAGGCGTTGTCATCCCCGATCAGCGCTGCCGTATAGAGCCCAACAATCAGCCCTGGCAGCCGCCGATTACGTCGGTAGGCCATCCCGAGCTACCCCCCGGCGACAAACTTCACCATAAATTTGCCGTGATCGATGCATCGACGGTCATCGTAGGCTCACAGAATTGGAGTGAGGCTGCTAATACAGAAAACGACGAGACGTTATTAGTTATTCGCAACGCGACCGTAGCGGCTCACTTTAACCGAGAATTCGAGCGACTGTACCGTCGTCCCCATATTGGCAACACAGCGTTATTGCAGCGCAAGCGCCAACAAAGTCAGCAGCAATGTCAATCAGCTCATTCGATGGCTATCGCTGCTGGCTAATTTGCTGACTGATCAGCTTTGACATCTTGATAGCGCTGTCAGTAGTTGCCAAGCCTCTGGCCGCTGCGGCCATATTTTCTAGCCGGTCGGGGTTTTGTAGAAGCGCTAGCACCCATGACTGGAGCTGGGCGGTTGATAAGTCGCGCTGCTGATAAAGCTGGGCGGCACCGGCTTTGCTAAAAGCAACCGCGTTATAGGTTTGATGGTCTTCGGCAGCAAAAGGATAGGGAATCAGTAGCGCTGGGGTGCCGGTAATGGCTAGCTCAACGAGCGTCCCTGCGCCCGCTCGGCTAATGGCCAGATTAGCCCGTTGAAACAGCGCTGCCATATCGTTGTAAAAGGGTCGGTGAATGTAGTGGGGATGCGAGAAGCTATCGGCCTCGGCATCTTGGGTGCCGGTGATATGCACTATCCAAGCTCCGGCGGCTAGCCAGGCGGGGGCTGCTGTCCGCACCATTTGGTTGATTGCAACCGCGCCCTGGCTACCGCCTACCACCACCATCAAAGGTACGTCAGTAGGGATGTCAATATCGCTGAGGCCAGCCGTCGCCGCCGTCAGAAATTGCGATCGCACGGGCGTTCCCACCACGCAGGTCTTGGCCTTTGGCAGGTACTGAGCCGCCTCAGCAAAGCCCAGCGCTACCGTCGTACACCAGGGGCTGAGCCAGCGAGTCACTTTACCGGGCAAAGCGTTCGATTCATGCAAGATAGCGGGCATGCCCAAAGAGCGAGCGGCAATAATGGCAGGCGCTGCAATGTATCCACCGGTGGTGAAAACGCCCTGGAAGTTGCCTTGCTTTAACAAATGGCGAACCTGAGCGGTTGCTGTGGCGAAGCGGGCCAAAAGCTTTGGCGTACTGAGCCCAAAACCACCCTGAGCGCCGCCCATCCGTACCGTATGAAGACGATAATGCTCGGGTACAAGCTGAGTCTCTAGCCGGTCGGGTACCCCTAGCCACTCAACCGCCATCTGAGGCAATTGTTGGGCAGTAGCGATCGCAGGAAACAGATGCCCGCCGGTTCCGCTCGCGGCAATCAATAGCTTCCCCACCTCTTCACCCATGACATCAGCCTCTGATAACACTCTAATAAAGCTCTAAGAGTAAAAGCTCTAAGAGTAAAGCTCTAAGCGCAAACACCCGCGACTGCGCGATCGCTGCATTGCCGCCATCCAAACCATTATTTGGCCGCGATAATACAGATTTCAGGTTACCTTGGTTTAAGGTATTATCTGCGCTAATTCTGCGCCGAAAATTAATTTAACTGCCCAATCAGCGCCTCACTCAAGAAGGATAAAACCATGCCCAATCGCCAACAGCGGTTTGCCACTTGGCCCGCCAATCTCGTCGCTTTCCTCTGCGGCCTAGCCCTGGTTGGGGGCGGCGGGCGTCAAGCACAGGCCGCTTCTCCAGAGAGCGCACCCGCCGATTTAATCAGCGCGATTGAGCAAATAGAAGCGGCTGCAACCGCTGGTGATGTGACCGCTGTCATGCAGGGCTACAGCCCATCTTTCACCAATGAGGACGGGTTTACCTACGAAACATTGCCTGCCGCATTGCAAACCCTGTGGGATCAGTACAACAATCTTACCTACCGCGTCGAGCTTCAGTCCTGGGACAGTGCCAATGGCGGCTACGAAGCCGAAACCGTCACCTACATTAGCGGCAGCCAAGTCAGCAATGGGCAACCGGTACAGCTAGAGTCTGTGATTCGCTCACAGCAAACATTTGCAGATGGCAAAATTACTTCGCAAGCAACACTTTCTGAGCGCAACCAGGTGACCTCTGGCGCAATGCCGCCTACTGTATCGGTAATTTTGCCAGAACAGGTAGATGCGGGCGAAAGCTATGACTTTGACGTCATTGTGATGGAACCTTTGGGCAACCAGTATCTTTTAGGCGCGGCAATTGACGAAGGCGTCAGCGCAGATGATTTCTTTACCGGTCGTCCGGTGACGCTAGAGCTGCTGGCAGCGGGGGGCTTGTTCAAGGTAGGCGAAGCCCCAGCGACCGCTGATAGTCGCTGGGTGTCGGCGCTGTTGGTGAGAGAGGATGGGGTGACTGTAGTGACGCGGCGCTTGCGGGTTAATTAGGGTGGCGATCGCAGCGATTCCGGCAAACCTTCACTCAGGCAGGCACCCCAGCAGATTGTAAGAGTCCTTCAAAAAGGGTGAGACCGTCGGTATTGCCGAGGGCGGCATCGGCAGCGCGTTCGGGGTGGGGCATCATGCCAAGCACGTTGCCTGCGCGGTTGCAGATACCGGCAATGTGGTTAATAGAGCCGTTGGGGTTGGCTGACTCCGTAGAGCTGCCGCTGGCATCACAGTAGCGAAAGAGCACCTGGTTGTTGTCTTCTAAAGCTTTGATGGTGTCGGGTTCGGCGTAGTAGCAGCCTTCACCATGGGCGATTGGTAGAGTAATGGTTTGCCCTGCTTGATAGCCCTGTGTCCAGGGTAAATTAGCGCGCTCTACGGTCATCGGGATGCGATCGCAGATATAGTGCAAATCTCGATTGCGAACCAGCGCCCCCGGTAGTAGACCGATTTCTGTGAGGATTTGGAAGCCGTTGCAGATACCCATTACGAGCTTGCCCTGGTTGGCGTGTTTTACCGTGGCTTGCATGGCGGGAGAGAATTGTGCGATCGCCCCACAGCGCAAGTAATCGCCATAGCTAAAGCCGCCGGGCACCACCACTACATCAATGCCCGATAGATCGCGATCTTCGTGCCAAATCATGCGGGTGGGCTGCTGCAAAATGTCGCGGAGGATGTAGGCGATATCGCGATCGCAATTAGCCCCCGGAAAAACAATCACCCCAAAATTCATCAGTCCTGCGCTCCATCCAATAATTTTTTAGATCTGATCTGCTGTCTAGACCGCCGCTACCGCCGCTGCCAAAACTTCAATCCGGTAGTTCTCAATCACCGGATTAGCCAAGAGCTGGTCGCAAATTTTGTCTAGCTGCTGCTGAGCCGAGGCTTCACTCTCAGCCGTTAGCTCCAGCTCTATATACTTACCAATGCGAACCTTACTCACATTGTCGTAGCCCATATGGCTGAGGCCAGAGCGCACTGCCGTCCCCGCCGGATCGAGCACAGAAGGCCGCAGGGTGACATACACCTTGGCGTGATACAGACTGCCTGGGGAGGGTTGGGCCACGGTAATCACTGGGTGAAGAAGAAAGTATGAACAGGTGTGATCCTACCGCAATTAAGTCCGTAATTAAGCTAGGGTAAATGTTAGTTTGCAGTCATAAAGGCCCTCCAGCAGGCAAGATGAAAAGCCGTCGTACCCGTAGCCAAAACCAAATTTTAGACTTGTTAAAGCAGTTAAAAGACGCTACCTCAGCCCAAGATCTGTACATACAACTGCGCCAGCATCAAATCAGCATGGGCCTGGCGACCGTGTATCGAGCCTTAGAATCGCTAAAGCTAGAAGGTGCGGTACAAGTACGAACCCTTTCCAGCGGAGAATCGCTCTACAGCCCTGCCAAAGAAGACACTCATCACCTCACCTGCGTGCGCTGCGGCAACTCTGTCGTCATGGACGAATGCCCCGTGCATGGATTAGAAAGTCACTTGACGGCATCTCACCGCTTCCAAATTTTTTATCACACCCTGGAATTTTTTGGCCTGTGCGAAACCTGTCAGCTTACTGAAACCGAAGAGGGTTCTCTGAGCGCAACGGGCTGACCCAAAAAGCCCATAGCTTCTTCGCACCAGGCAATCCACGCAAGCTGCTGACGAATGCCCGCCCGCAGCGTCAGGTATTGAAACTGATTTTCGCGGGTGAGATCGGGCAGTTGCGCATATTGTTTAGAAATAGCCTGGTAGCTTTTCAGCTTTTCTTTGTGCTGGTCGTAGTAAGCTTGCAAGGTTTTTAGCAGCGTATCGGTCGGCACGGTATGGCCGACCGATAGCTTGATGAGGAGATCGGACTTTAAGGGCGTAATTGCATTTGGATCGCCAATCCACTGCTGTAAATGCTGCCGCCCGCTATCTGTAACGGTATACAGCTTTTTATTGGGCCGGTTTTCCTGCTCAATTTTTTCAGATGACAAATGCTCATCCGCTTCGAGCTGGGCTAACGCCTTATAAATTTGCTGATGGCTAGCACTCCAAAAGCATTCCACCGATTTATTAAAGCGCTTTACCAAGTCATACCCGCTGCAAGGCTGGTTAACCAACGCCGCCAAAATTGCATAAGAAAGAGCCATACTCTACACCAAGCATATTCACCTATATGCATATTAGGCCAAGAAGCTATCAAGTTTAGAACTTACTAGCACAAACTTGAATTGCACAAATCCGCAAGCTCTTTTTAAGTTGCTTGTGAGTTGCATTGCAATCTTCCTTCAGCGCATGGAAATGCTCTAAAATACGGACAATAGCTGGAGCATTTGTGCATGAGCCTGCAAGAACAGTCATATGACGTATTTTTATCTCACAATACCAAAGACAAAAATCAGGTTCTGATAGTTGCTCGCTATCTAGAATCGCAGGGATTGAAGCTTTGGATAGATAAAAACGATATTCGCGGAGGAAATAGCCTTCCAAAGGAAATTGCAAATGCAATCTACCATTCTAGAGTTGCCGCTGTTTTTGTTGGAAGGCACGGGTTAGGAACGTGGCAACAGGATGAGTTGGAAACCATCACGAATAGACAGATAAGGGGGCGTATAGATCTCATCCCAATCCTGTTACCAGGTATCTGTGACCTACCTGACGACCCGGATTACTGCAATCTTGAGAAATTATTATATATTTCCTTCTCCTCAGATGATTTTTCTTCTAGCGAAGACAAAGCCGAACTAACTAAACTATCCGAAAGCGTCAGGCACTACATAAATGAATGGACGACAAAAAAACTAGAGAAGCTTATAAAGGAAAGAGAGTTAGCCGTACTAAAGCTGCAAGAAATCTCTCAAGAAATCGATAAAATGGAAGCTCAGTTAAAAACTACACTGAGCAAAGAACGGCAGCGAGTGGTTGAATGGCTCGCTTCGAGAGGGGCTGAAAAAATTATGAATAGTTACGCAAGACGAGCTTTAAAGGACTTCTGTACTCTAGAAAAACTTCTCCGTGAGAGGGATGATGGGCTTCAACGATTTTGCTCGGACATATACACTTGCCTAAAATTTACTTCTCTTGCCCTTCAAACTGAACAACCTTCAAAAATAGAAAAGATGGCGATAAACCTTTTTCTGGCACAACCAGAATTCGAGACCTCCGAGTTCTGCCAGGAAAGGATCACCACCAAGTTATATCAAAAAGTTTTCAGCCTCATAGAAGCCGATTTGCCCGAAGATTTGGACGAAACTATCAAAAAAGAATTAAGAAAATGCTTTATTCATATTAAGAAACAGATATCAGTTCTTATTTGACAAAGATTCGCCATGAGCCTTGATTTAAAAAATCTACGGGCCGCTTAGCTTTTATTTTGGTTGTATTTATCTACCTTCCAATTTTCTAATTTGTTCTTCTATATTAGACAGTTGATTAAGCAACATCTCCATTGTTTTTGAATCACGGGTCAACTCAAAAATTTGATTCCTAATGTCGTGTTGTTGGTTATAAAGATCTGCAAGATCCATGTTAGTTCTTCAAATTCCAGCTAAGTTTTCAATTGCTTTTGCTGAACTGACTAACGCTGAGCCGGAACTTACGGCGATTCTTAACAGAAAGGAGTTGGTAGATGTCTTTTAGGTGAAGCCAGATGCAACAGATAAGGTCTTGAAGTAAAGGTGCATCAGTTGCTTACGTAGCTCTACCGCCCTTTTGCCAGAAAAATGTTGTCCTAAAACTGCTGTCTTGATGGTTATGCTGAACGTGAGCTACATTCTCCTGCTTTACTCGGACTGTTGGCCTTTCTTTAGTTCTTTAATTTGATCGTCTAACTCCGTTATGCGGTTCTCTGTTTGTTGCTTTTCTATCGTTAATTTTTCAAGTCTTTCGTAGATTTTATCTTTCGACCTAGCTTCCATATTTTCATTCTCAACTTAAAGTGGTACACATGAACTATATCACTTTTAATTCAAATGTACTATTATTTGTCTTTGCAGCACCAAAATATTAAGGAACGCAGCTCCGATGACGCAGCGGTAAGCATTCGCAGTATGGTTTTGAAAGGTTTCCTTTGATCATCTTTCTACAGCGCGTTAAGGCTTACTTCTCATGTCAGATTCCACCATCGAATCAATACTGCACGAACAGCGGGTGTTCGTGCCCCCGACAGCGTTTTCACAAAATGCGCGGATACCCAGCATGGCGGCTTACCAAAAGCTGTATGACGAAGCGGCAGCGGATCCGGCAGCGTTTTGGGCCAAGCTTGCTGAGCAAGAGTTGGACTGGTTTGAGAAGTGGGATACGGTACTGGACTGGCAGCCGCCCTTTGCGAAGTGGTTTGTCGGCGGCAAAATCAATATTTCTTACAATTGCTTAGACCGTCACTTAAAAACTGACAGGCGTGATAAGGCGGCTTTGATTTGGGAGGGAGAGCCCGGTGATTCGCAATCGCTAACCTACGCCGAATTGCACAAAGAAGTTTGCCAAATGGCAAATGTGCTGAAGGACATGGGTGTGAAGAAAGGCGATCGCGTCGGTCTATACATGCCAATGGTGCCCGAAGCGGCGGTGGCCATGCTAGCTTGTGCCCGCATTGGCGCGGCGCATACGGTGGTGTTTGGGGGGTTTAGTGCGGAGGCTTTGCGCGATCGCCTCAACGACGCCGAAGCCAAAGTCGTCATCACCGCCGACGGTGGCTTCCGCAAAGACAAGCCCATGGGCCTGAAGCCTGCCGTAGACGCCGCGCTGGCAGATAACGCTGTCCCTTCTGTCACCAACGTTCTCGTTGTGCAGCGCACTCAGCAGGCTGTGGATTGGACAGAAGGCCGTGATGTATGGTGGCATGACGTTCAGCCGACTGCCGCCACCAATTGCCCGGCTGAACCGATGGACAGTGAAGACCTGCTATTCATCCTTTATACCAGCGGCACCACTGGCAAACCCAAGGGTGTCGTTCATACGACGGGCGGCTACAACCTTTATACCCACATGACCTTTCAGTGGACATTCGACATAAAGGAAGACGACGTGTACTGGTGTACCGCAGATGTCGGCTGGATTACGGGTCATAGCTATATCGTGTACGGCCCGCTTTCCAACGGGGCGACCAGCGTTATGTACGAAGGTGCGCCCAGACCTTCCAACCCCGGCTGCTTTTGGGATGTGGTAGAAAAGTACGGCGTCACTATCTTTTACACTGCTCCTACTGCGATTCGCGCGTTTATGAAAATGGGTGACGAGGAGCCCAACGCTCGCGATCTATCTTCTTTGAGAATTTTGGGCACGGTGGGTGAGCCAATCAATCCAGAAGCCTGGATGTGGTACCGCAAGGTGATTGGTGGTGACAACTGCCCGATTATTGATACCTGGTGGCAAACCGAAACTGGCGGCTTTATGCTGACCCCGTTACCCGGTGCTACGCCCACCAAGCCTGGATCGGCGACAAAGCCCTTCCCTGGCATTCTGGCCGATGTTGTTGACGCCGAAGGCAATCCGGTCGCCACGAATGAGGGCGGCTATCTGGTCGTGAAGCATCCCTGGCCGAGCATGATGCGCACCGTATATGGTGACGATGCCCGCTTTCGCCGCACTTACTGGGAGCATATTCCCCCTAAAGATGGGAAGTACTTATACTTTGCAGGTGACGGGGCTCGTAAAGATGAGGACGGCTATTTTTGGGTGATGGGCCGTACAGACGATGTGCTCAATGTGTCGGGGCATCGGCTAGGCACCATGGAGATCGAGTCGGCGCTGGTGTCGCATCCGGCGGTGGCCGAGGCGGCGGTGGTCGGGCGTAAAGACGATCTTAAAGGTGAGGATGTGTATGCGTTTGTGACGTTGGAGGGCAGGTATAGTGCAAGTGATGAGCTAAAGGCTGAGCTGAAGCAGCATGTGGTGAAGGAGATTGGTGCGATCGCCCGCCCCGGCGAAATCCAATTTACTGACGCCTTGCCTAAAACCCGCTCCGGCAAAATCATCCGCCGCTTCTTGCGAAATCTGGCCAGCGGCGAAGAAGTCGTAGGCGATGCGACCACGATGGAAGATCAAAGCGTGCTCGAAAAGCTGCGGCAGGGATCGTGAAAACGTGCAATTACTAACGATTCGAATTATTTCTGCTCGTCGGGCTGAACGTTATGAGGTAAGAGATTATGAGGGATAGATATGACTTCTCAAAAGGGAAAAGAGGCGCACTCTTATCAACAGAGGGCAAAATACCGCTCCACATATATATTGACGACGATGTAATGTAGGGACTGCGACAACAGGCGGAGCAAGTTGGAACAGGGTATCAGACACTTGTAAACGCTATCTTGAAAAAACATCTTGAAAGCGAAGAAGATATTTCTGATTTGCCGCTAGAGTCACAGCCTTTGAACAAAGCGTTTTCTATCGGTGGCGATCGCGATCATATCGGCAAGGTTTTAGCAGAAGAAATTGGCACTGACGCCAATAAGGTTGTTCAGTAACCTTGGTTCTCGTGACTCTACAAGAATTGCCTACGAATCTACCCCCTCAATCGGTGCAAAGCCCTGACGCTGAACATTCTCCGTCACTGTGCGCGGATCCATGAACTGGGTGAGGTAGTCGGGGCCACCGGCTTTGGAGCCGACGCCGGAGAGTTTGAAGCCGCCAAAGGGCTGGCGGGCAACGATCGCGCCAGTGCAGGTACGGTTGATGTACAGGTTGCCAACTTCAAAGTCTGTGTAGGCCCGGTCAATGTGAGAGGGGGTGCGAGAATAGAGGCCACCCGTGAGGGCAAAGTTAGTGTTGTTCGCGATCGCCAATCCGTCTTCAAAATCCTTAGCCTTCAGCACCGCCAACACCGGCCCAAAGATCTCCTCTTGGGCAATCACACCGTTTGGATCAACCTCGGTAAAAATCACCGGCCCCACAAAATAGCCTTTTTCAGGTGCGGCCATTTCCAACGCTAAGGTGGCCTCTTCTTTGCCCTTAGCAATGTATGCTCGAATATTCTTCTGCGCAGCACCGTCAATCACTGGCCCTACCTTAGTGGCAGGATCTTTGGCATCCCCTACGTTCAAAGACTTTGTGGCTTCGATCAATCGCGCCACAAAAATCTCGTAGATAGAAGCTACTACCACTACCCGAGAGCAAGCAGAACATTTTTGACCGCTATAGCCAAAGGCAGAGTAAACCACGCCCTGCACCGCCTGATCTAAATCAGCACTCTCATCGACAATGATGGCGTTTTTGCCGCCCATTTCAGCCACCACGCGCTTCAAGTGCTTTTGCCCCGGCTGCAAAATAGCCGCGTCCGCATATATTTGAGTGCCCACTTCCTGCGAACCTGTGAACACAATCATATTCACGTCTTTGTGCTTCACCAAATGGTTGCCTACCGTGGATCCTTTGCCCGGCAAATACTGAAATACGCCTTTGGGAATGCCTGCTTCTATCAAAATCTCGGAGAGTTTGGCCGCGATCACAGACGTGACGGCAGCGGGCTTGAGCATCACACAGTTGCCGGTTACTAGCGCCGCGACCGTCATGCCGGTGGGAATGGCCAGCGGGAAGTTCCAGGGAGAAATCACCAGAACGAGACCTTTTGCCTGGTAGAAGTAGCGATCGCGCTCCCCCGCTACGTCATACACAATCTCTTCATCCAACCGCTCCATTTCAGCCGCATAGTACCGACAGAAATCGATGGCCTCTGACACTTCCGCATCCGCCTGATGCAAGGGCTTACCCCCTTCAAACACCATCCAAGCATTCAGCTCATGGCGACGTTCTTCTAATAGCTCGCCTGCTTTACGGATGATATTCGCTCGCTTAATCGCAGGTGTCTTTTTCCAAGCTGTAAAGGCCGCTTTAGCCGCTTCCACCGCTTGGTCGGCCTGTTCAATATTGATTTGACCAATCGTACCGACAATCTCATCGGGATTGCATGGGTTCACAGAAGGAACAGTTTCTGCTGTCTCAACGGGCTCTCCATTGATCGTGGGCCAATAGGTTTGACCAAGCTGTTGTTGAACGGTTTTTAGACTGGCAGTGGCATCTGATCGCAAAGAGGCGATCGCATAATCTGTATCCGCCGCCAAATCAATCCGCGTCACCGGATCTTCTAGCGAAGCAATCGGTGTAGGCAACACCTCGTCTTCGTCTCTATCCCCTTCACCCCAAGTCGGAATCGCCAGTAGTTCTTCTGCCGGACGATCTTCCAGGCTTTGTTTTAAAAATGAGCTGTTGGCTGTGTTTTCTAGCAGGCGGCGAATGAGATAGGCCATCCCCGGAATCAACTCGCCATAGGGACAATAGACGCGAACGCGGTGGCCTTGCTTGACCAGGGCTGTGGCGATGGTGTCGGCCATACCGTACAGCACCTGGAATTCAATATTGCGATCAGGAATGTTTAGGGCTTTGGCGATCGCCAAAGCATGAGCCTGAGACCTGACATTATGGCTGCCAATCGCCGCATAGAGAACCTGATGATTCTCTAATAGCAACTGCGTCATCCGCTCAAAGTTGGCATCGGTTGAAGACTTGTGGTTGTAAACCGGTGTCGGCCAATGGTTCTGACGTGCCGTAATCGTCTCTTGATCCCAATAGGCACCCTTTACCAGGCGAATTGTCAGCGGCGTGCCTCTTTTTTTCGCCCATTCAATTAAATCTTGCAAATCCTGATAGCTATCGCGCAAATAGGCTTGCAGGGTGATGCCTATGTCGCTGCGATTTCTAAACTCGTCTTCTATCAATAGCTGCTTCAGCGCCGCCAAAGTCGCGTCCTTGTAGCGGTACTGCTCCATATCGAAATGCACCGCCGCGCCCAGTTCCTTGGCCCGCTGCAGTAGAGTTCGAGCATGTTCACCCACCTTAGATTGAGAGCCTTCCACATCTAGCGGATCAAACTGAGAGTAAAACGCCGTCAGCTTCACCGAAACTTGAACCTTAGGCAGGGCTTCGCCATCGGCAAGGTCTATCTGTGGTACTTCTGACCAGCGCTTAGTAGCCTCGGTAAGCTGCTCCATCAGATTTAAATATTGGTCAAGATAAGCCTGAGCTTCTTTTTCAGTGACGACTGCTTCGCCGAGTAAATCGACGGTAAAGGTCATCGACTGCTTGCGGATGCGCTCGATGCTTTTGAGCACCTGAGTCAAGTTCTCGCCTGCGACATATTTACGCGCTAAGGTTTCGACGGCCCCTGACAGTGTGGTGGCCGCTACGTTTGCGGGCATGGATTTAGGATCGGCAAAGTTCAGCAGGCTTTTGAGCGCCTGAGGCACTTCTACGCTCGGATCGCCCAAATACTCTTGCAGGTGGCGGGCAATTTCGGGTTTAGACGTAAGTGCAGGTAGGCAGTCAATCAGGCGGAACATCTGCACCCGCAGGCCAGGGTTATCCATTGTCCAGCCCAGCAGTTTGTCGTCCCACTTGAGCTGGTCTCGCACTTTTGAAAAAAGAGAGCGTTTGCCTTTGCTATCATCCAAAAGCTGTCGGGCGATCGCCTGCGTCTGAGCCTCGTAGCTTGCGCGAACCGAATCATCGTTAACGGCTTGACTACCGGTGCGAGAGGCGCTGATAACCATTCAAAAAATCTCCTGCATTTCCCTGACCAACATCGACCAGATTAGAAAAAGTTCTAGATATTAAAGGTAGCTTTAAAGTCCAACGACAGTTTGGCAACAGCTTACAGAAAGCTGTTGCGCTTTAAATTTTACTTCACTGGATTAGCCGCCGTAGCGCCATTCATTGCATGAGCCGCCGCAGAAACAGTCGTAGACACACCAGCAGGAGAAACCGCCGTAGCGGCCTCTGGCAGCGGATTGCTAGGATACGCCATGCCCTTTGGCGCGAACATAATCGCTTCCTCGCTGCTGTCTCGACCTTCGGGAACTGGGTTGCGAGCTTTAATTAGCTCAATGGCCAAGCTGACGCTCTCTGGCAAAATCACCACTAACCCATTGTCTGGTGCATTATCTAACGCCCACTCAATGGCTTTGGTTTCATCCAATATGATCTCATGGGCGATGGGAACCGCAGCAGGTGCGGATGCACTGGCTGCGGCATCAACCGCGACCGTATCAGCCGTATCAGCCGCATCAGCCGTCAACGTCAGCGCTGGCATAACCGCACCACCCGCTTGACCGTTGCTGTCAGGCGAAAGTTCAGCTTCGCTCATGCCCTGCATAATCATATTGGCGACTTCACCCGCTTCTCGACCGCGCCGATCTCGATCTTCTTTAATGACCACCCGATCAAAAATCTGTGCGGATAATCCACCGAGAGCCACAAAGTCTTCGTCTCGGCGATCGCCTGGTGCCCCAATAACGCCCCAAGCCTCTCCTGGCCAGTTCTTCACAAAGCTACCCACCGCCTCATAGCCAGCAGGATTATGGGCATAGTCCACCAGGGCATGAAAGCGTCCCATGTTAAACAGGTTCATCCGGCCCGGAATTTGCTGCGAAGAGGCTTTAAAGGTTCTCAGTGCGGCTCGAATATCTTCTATTTTCACGCCCTGCACAAAGCCTACCAGGCTGGCTGCTAAGGCATTGGCAATCATGAAGGGGGCAAGCCCGCCCATGGTCAGCGGCACCTGTTCGGCTTTTTCAATGCGCAGCAGCCAGTCGCGCTGCAAAATCGATAGATAGCCTTCTTCATAGACGGCGGCGACACCGCCGTTTTTGACATGCGATCGCACCAAAGGATTCTGGGCATCCATCGAGAAATAAGCCACCTTCGCCTTCACATGCGCGGCCATCTCCACCACCCGCTCATCGTCCGCATTCAGCACCACATAGCCATTGGCATGTACCGACTCAGCCACCACAGCCTTCAGCTTAGCTAGCTCATCAACCGTATTGATATCGCCAATGCCCAGATGGTCAGCCGCTACATTTAGCACCACGCCCACATCACAATGCCGAAAGGCCAGACCAGAGCGCAAGAGTCCCCCGCGTGCGGTCTCAAGCACCGCCATCTCAACTGTGGGATCTTCCAAAATCATCCGGGCGCTCTGCGGCCCAGTCGTATCGCCTTTTTCGACCAGGTGATCGCCCAAATAAATGCCGTCTGTCGTGGTGTAGCCCACCACGTCGTACACCTGACGGAAAATATGTGCCGTTAGCCTAGTGGTCGTTGTCTTACCATTCGTTCCTGTCAGGGCCACAATGGGAATTCGCGCTGGCTCTTCTGGCGGCATCAGCATATCCAAAATTGGCCCAGCCACGTTTCGCGGTACGCCTTGGCTGGGGGCCACATGCATCCGCAACCCCGGCGCTGCATTCACTTCTACAATCACGCCCTCCACTTCTCGCATCGGTTGAGAAATGTCGTCTGTGACAATATCAATGCCCGCCACATCCAATCCAATTAATCGAGAAGCCCGCTCTGCAATCCAAACCGTCTCTGGGTGAATTTGATCGGTGCGGTCAATCGCAATGCCCCCGGTACTTAGATTCGCCGTCTCTTGCAAATAGCAGATTTCATCTACATCGAGCACCGTGTCCAGGGTATAGCCTTGCGCCGCTAGCAGCCTTTCAGCCGTACGATCTACCTTGATTTGAGTCAAGATGTTGTCGTGCCCCTCACCCCGACGCGGATCGCGGTTGACGTCCTCAATTAGCAGCTCAATGGTATCTTTGCCATTTCCTACCACATGAGCAGGCACTCGCTCAGCCACGGCTATCACCTTATGATTCACCACCAAAACGCGGTGATCCCGGCCCTTGTAGTAATGCTCTACAATCACCCCAGAAGAAACGCTGCGGGCTTTGTCGTAGGCATCTTCAACGTCATCCCACGACCGAATATCGAGCGTAATGCCGCGACCGTGGTTACCATCTAGCGGCTTAATCACAATCGGATAGCCGCCCAGGTAATCCAAAGCGTCTTCTAGCTCTCGCAGTGAGTAAACTACGCTACCTCGCGGTACGGGAATGCCAGCATTGCCTAGCATTTGCTTAGTGCCTTCTTTGTCACAGGCCAATTCCACACCCAAAACATTGCTGTGGGCTGTCAGTGAAGCTTGAATGCGCTTTTGGTAACGGCCATAGCCAAACTGGATCAGGCTACGCACGTCCAGCTCTAGCCAGGGAATGTTACGGGCTTGAGCTTCACGGACTAGCGCTTCTGTGCTGGGGCCTAGCGAAGCCCCTATTCGCAGCTCTTTGAGATCGTCTAAATCTCGCTGAAGCTCATCTTGAGGGTAGCTGCCGGTTTCAATAATGCTTTCGCAAAGTCTGAGCGCAGCCCTAGCGGCATAGCGACCAGCCTTTTCGTTCTCGTATTCAAAAACAACCTGATAGACCCCCTCTTCAGCCGTTTCACGGGTGCGGCCAAAGCCGACGTCCATTCCTGCTAGGCTCTGAAGCTCTAGGGCAATATGTTCGATGATGTGGCCCATCATGGTGCCTTCTTGCACACGGCTCAAAAAACCGCCCCGACAGCCGGGCGAGCAAAAATGCTCGACTAAGCTAGGCAGCGCTGCCGCCAGTCCTTCATAAAAACCCGGAATCGTATCCGAGGGCCTTTCGGCGAGATCCTCTAAATCAAGGCGAGCAACAATCAGTTTGGTGTAGCCGATGCTCCAATAGTTGGGGCCACGGAGCGTTAAAGTCTTGAGGATTTTCATAAATTTTGAGGCAGATAGCCGATCGCCAATGTCCTAGATACAACGAGAATGATTTTCAGAGAGTGGATGGGAGTAGAGTAAAAACAACCGTGAACAAAATATGACGGAAGCAATAACGCCAACATTTTTTAATGCGAAACTTTAAGCTGTTTCTGAAGCTATAGAGCCCTTTTTGTATCTATCTATATAAAGGCTAACTATTAAAGGCTAAGTCTTTTCAATTAGGGCACAGCGTAAAAATTAGATAGAAACTAAACAACGATCCGGTTTTTGTAATCGTAGCGATCGCCTTTGTTAAGCACATGTACCTTGAGGTTGTGCAAACTCAGGGGGGCGGTTTCCTCGCTGGTGTGAGCATAGTTTGTATGGGTCAAGCTACCGGGATCGATGATGGTAATAGAGCCTTTGCCCAACACCTGAAATGTGCCGTTACCCGTCATGGCAATGCAGGTGTCCTCGTCAATCCCGATGCCTAGTCTGTCCGGGTAGACTGCGATCGCGCTCAACAGGCGCGCCATTCGATTTCGGTTGTGAAAATGCTGATCAACTAGCAGCTCGGGGACGATCCCTAACCCTTCTGTTAAGTCTACCAGGGCTGGGTTCGGTGATTCGCCGCTACTGCCGCCTGCGATCATTTTTTCGCCCATGATGGCCGCGCCCGCACTTGTTCCGGCCAGTACCAAATCGCCCTTTTTCACCTTTTCTTTGATCGCCGCAATCAGTTGAGTCCCGCCGATTAAGTCGCGCAGGCGTAGCTGGTCGCCGCCCGTGACAAAAATGCCGCTACAGCCTTCTAGTATTTCTACCCAACGGGTTTCATCACATTCGGCGCGGTGGCGAATATCTAGCACCTGTACCCGCTGTGCGCCCATACCGGTGAAAATTTGATAGTAGCGATCGCCCACAATTGCTGGTTCGCGCGAGGCCGCCGGAATGATGCCAATCGTTGCCGCCTCTCCGCCTGCGCTCTCAAAAAAAGCCTTTAGGATGTCACATCCATTCACCTTGTCTTCAGCCCCGCCAATAATCATTACCGGGTACTGGGTAGCAGTTGCCATAAACCGTTGAGCCAAACGAGATTCCAGTTCCAGCATAAAACTATCCCAGGTATTTATTGAAGACATTACGCACGTAGCGGGCTAGCTAAATTAATCTATGTAAATCAACTTATACCGAAACCCCCTGACTAACGCCATCGTATCAAGGCACCCTGACATGATTTTGTATAAGATTTAACCAGTTCTGATTGTTTGAAGGGCGATCAAAACGAGTCCTACAATAGAACTCAGGCAACAGAACTCAGGTTCGATGATATTTATCCAAACGATAGACAATACCTATGAGTAAAGAAGCGGTCAACCAGGCCATAGAGGCGCTCCATGCAGAAATTAACCAGCTCGATACACCTGATGTCACCATCAAAGAGAAGCTGCTATTGCTGATTGGGGATGTCGAAAAGCAAATGCAAAGCCCTGATAGCCCAGCGTACAAACCAGAGCACAAAGATGTGGCAACTCAGCAGCTACCGGCGCTGATTGAGCAGTTCGAGGCCGATCATCCTAAAGTAACGAATACGCTAGGTCGCTTGCTAAATACACTGAGCGGCATGGGCATTTAAGGCTGACGGCAGGTTAACAGCCCTCCCTCAGCCGTGACATTGCTTAAACCTTTTGCCGCTGCCACACCAGCAGGGTTGCGTCTGTTTGGGTTGATACAGCGGCAATCTATCGCCGTCTGTATATAGCCATTGCTCGCCTTGTTTGATAAATCGCGATCGCTCATGTAGCTGCTCTATTTGGCCTGTTTGCCCCAGCGCTAACAAAGCCTTGGGCCGATAAGCCGCTGCGAATTCTACGACACCTGTTTTATCTTTCGCCTGCCCCTTTTGTCGGCTGATAATGATCAGGTTCGTCCACTGCGTGCTGTTCACACTTTTACGCAAGCTAGAACGGTCGTCAGCTTGAGCGTCGCCAGCGTGGCTATTGATTAAGTACTCAAGGTTGCCTTCGTAAAAGGCGCTGTAGCGCGATCGCATCAAAGCTTCAGCCGTTGGCGCTAACGCTTGCCCCGTCAAATAGGGCTCGCAGCAATTGGCAAAAGCCTTCTGGCTACCGCAGGGGCAAAGACGTAGGGCCAAGGGACTATTTGCTCCCATCGATGCTAATTAAACCCGGCCCAGAGGCCATCACCATCAGCAATCCGCCAATCAGCGCCAGATTTCTGAGGAAGCCTTGCAAATCGGACAGGGGCGGATGAAACACCAACGTGGTGGGGATCAAAAAGAGAATAATGAGTAGAGCGCCTATTTTTGACTTGTAGCCCAATATCAGCGATATCGCGCCCAGTAGTAAAAATGCGATCGCGCCCACTGCCAAAAGGCCAGGCACAGGTAACCCCTTACTCGCAATCGTCGGCACAAACGACTGAAAGCCGATTAAGTGGTTAACGCCCGAGTTTAAGAAAATGAGTGCCAGACAGATACGCCCTGCCAATGGAAGATACGTCATAGAATTGCGTTAATACTTGTAAACGACTTAGCAAGTCTATCGATTTATCTGGCTGATAGTCAGGCAACCTGGCAAAAAACGAAGGCGATCGCCCCTGAAAATCCACCCAAAGGCCCTTTAGAAAGCCCTCTAGAAAGACGGCTACAATGGCCTCAAGCGCATATAAGTAGATCACCTGTTCGCCCATGGCTCAGTCCACTTCCCTTTCTCCTGATCCCGATACATCCGCCTTGGATACCGCCGAGGCAATTCCAGAGGTGCTACCCGGCATTGCGCTTAGCCAGCAGCAGTGGCAAGCCTTGCAAGCGCTAGAAGATTTTGTGCATAGCGACGAGAAAATATACTTGTTAACCGGCTATGCTGGCACCGGAAAAACGACGCTACTTCAGGCATTAATTACCCGGTTGCAACAGCAGCATGATGGTAGGCCGATTGCCCTGACTGCGCTTAGCAACAAGGCCACCAAAGTATTGCAAACGATGGCTTACCGCTGGGGCTGCGAAGTAGACTGCATGACCTGCTGTAAGCTGCTAGGGCTAAGGCCCGTGATTGATAAAGAAACGGGTGGGCAAAAGTTTGAGCCAGATCAGGGGCGGAAAAACCTGACGACTGAATATGATTTGGTAGTGGTGGATGAATGCTCCATGATCAACCAGGAGATGTGGGAGCTGCTGGTTAATTCTGTTTCCAGGTTTACCCAGGGCACGCAGCTATTATTCGTGGGCGACTCGGCGCAGCTTCCGCCCGTCGGTGAGGTAGAAGCCCCTTGCTTCGAAAGAATTCTATATCGTAGTGACCTGACCGAGGTGATTCGTTACGGCGGTGCGATTGGCCTGCTGGCTGAAGATGTGCGGACGAATTTAGAGCGGACTTCGATGCCGAGGGCGAAGAGCGATCGCAACTCAACCAACACCGAAGGCATCTTCACGATCTCACAGCCCCACTGGGAGCAACTCATGCTGCGGGCCTTCAAAAGCGCCGCCTACGAAAAAGACCCCGACCAGGTGCGCGTGCTGGCCTACACCAACGCCAGAGTCAACTATCTCAACAATAAAATTCGCGCCGCTATCTATGGCGATAAAGCCGCCCGATTCGTCGCCGGAGAACGGCTGGTCGCCAAAAACGTCTGCCTGGGTAAAGACAGTATTCTGCTGCAAACCTCCGAAGAATGCACCATTTTGGATGCATACCTGGTTAGGTTTGAAGGCTGGCAAGTTTGGGAACTAGAGATTATGACGGAGGAACATCAAGAGAAAACGCTCCGGGTATTGCACGAAGATGAGCAGCCGCGCTTCAAAGCCCTCCTGTCTGACTATTCCGAAAAAAAGCAGTGGATGTCTTTTTGGGACTACAAGCAGCTTTTTCATGAGGTCAGCTATGCCTACAGCCTGACGGTACACAAAAGCCAGGGCTCCACCTTTCAAGATGTTTTTGTCGATGTACCTAATCTGATGCTGAACCGGAAAGTTACCGAGCGCAATCAGCTCTATTACGTCGCCTTCACCCGCGCTGCCAAACGACTGTTCTTGTGTCAGTAGTTTTATCAGCCTGTATGGTATTTTCTATCCATCAGCAGAAAGAGCGGGTTGGTGGTAAATTGAGGGTCGTAAATGTTGTTCAGCTCGCTTCAGCGCCTCTAAACGGCTTGAGAGCACATTATCTGGCGGTAGCCTATCTAACAGCCTAAGAGCAGCTAGCCGCCTTTGAGCATGGCCTTTGGCACCTACGATAAAGACGGGTCGCTGCTTTTCGCAAGCATCACGCACTATATTTTCAATCGCGAGTGAGGCGGTTACCCCCAATCGAGGCACGTCCGCCAAGTCCAAAATTAACACTTCAAACTTATTGACGATGGTCATTCGCTGAGAGATAGTTTTAGCCGCCCCAAAGCTCATTGGCCCGCTCAGGCGAAATAGCAACACTCGCCCCTCTACAGCGGCTAATAATGCTTTTTCTTCTAGCGTCAAATTCTGATCGGTCGGACTCACGATCGTATGAATATGGCGGTTTTGCTCATCGGTCATCGTTTTCACAGACAGCATATTTGACACAAATATGCCCGCCGCCACCGCTGTAATCAAATCGACAAATACGGTCAAAAAGAGCACGCCATACATCAGCCCTGCCGCTTTCCACGACACACGGTGCGCCCGCTTCAAAAAGCTCCAGTCAATAATATCGATGCCCACTTTAATCAAAATGCCCGCCAGTACCGCCACCGGGATCTGTTCGGTGAGTGCGCTCGCGCCCAGCAAGACCGCCGCGAGCAGCCCCGCATGAATCATTCCCGACAGAGGCGTTTTTCCGCCCGACTTCACGTTGATGACGGTGCGCATGGTGGCCCCTGCCCCTGGCAGTCCGCCGAATAGCCCCGACACCATATTGCCAATCCCCTGACCCATTAGCTCTTGGTCGGAGTTGTGCTGCGTGCGAGTAATGTTATCGGCCACTAGCGATGTCAGTAGCGAATCGATCGCACCCAATGTCGCTAGCACTATTCCATAGCCCAGCATATCTTTGATGGCTCTGGGTTGAAACTGCGGCCAGTGAAAGGAAGGAATACCGTTGGGAATTTCGCCGATGCGCGGCACGGCGTCACCCGCAATCAATAAAGAGACGACTGTACCCACAACCAAAGCCACCAGGGGCGCAGGCAATATTCTATTAAGCCGCTTGGGCATCCCGAATACAATCGCCAGGGTCAGAAGTCCTAGACCCAGCGCGTAGCCGTTGGTATTGCCAATGACGGTAGGTAGAAGCTGAATGGAATCGACGACGCTAGCTGAACCATTTTGACCCAGCAAAGGCGCGAGCTGAAGCACAAAAATAATTACCCCAATCCCCGACATAAAGCCAGAGACCACGGTGTAGGGCATCAGGGTAATGTATTGGCCCAGACGCAAGAGTCCAAAGCCGATTTGAAATAGGCCCCCTAGCATTACCACCGTAAACGCCAGCGCCAGGCCATCTTGACCGTAAGTATCAATCAGCGCTGTAAATACGGTTGCCATCACGACGGTCATTGGCCCGGTCGGGCCGGAGATTTGTGAGGGTGTACCGCCAAAGAGGGCGGCAAAAAAGCCAGTCGCGATCGCACCATACAGCCCCGCCGCCGCCCCAGCGCCAGAAGAAACCCCAAAAGCCAGCGCCAGCGGCAAAGCGACGATGGCCGCCGTCACGCCGCCAAAAAAATCGCCTCGCAAGTTTTGTAGGTGTAGTCCGTTAATCTTGATCGTCCGAGCCATAGGTTAAACCTTGTCAGCTAGCAGGCCCCAAAATGGTAAACGGAAACGTCAGCGGTCAATGAAATATTCGTTACAACTATGCGATCGCATCCTCAGCCAAATGAAACAAGTGCATAATCACCGCTAGCAGGCTGGTGGTGCATCTATACGAACATCACGCGCCAGCCGCTACGGGTGTCTGACGGGTCTTTTTGATCCGAGCTGTCTCCTGCAAAACAGCGTCAATGGCGCGATCAATCTGGGCTGTATTCACCATTAAATTTGTGACCGCTCTAATTTTGTGGGGCCCAGTGGCTAACATCGCAATGCCTCTGTGCTCCAGGTTTTTCACTACCTCAGCAGCGGCTTGCCCTGGCACTTCAAAGTTCACAATGTTCGTTTGCACAGCGATCACATCGATCGTCACGCCCGATAAGCCCTGTAAACCTTGGGCCAATCGCTGGGCATTTTCATGGTCTTCGGTTAGGCGATCGCGATGATGCTCCAGCGCATACAGCGCCCCCGCCGCAATTATCCCCGCCTGCCGCATACCGCCGCCAAACATTTTGCGAAACCGCCGAGCCCGCTGCATTTGCTGAGCCGATCCCACCAGCGCCGATCCCACCGGCGCACCTAATCCTTTCGAGAAGCAAACGCTCATCGTATCAAACGCCCTGGCATAGTCTGCTTCGCTGATGCCCGTTGCCGCGCACGCATTCCAAAAGCGAGCCCCGTCCATATGCAATGCCAATTCGCGCTGCTGACAAACCTCAGCAATTTCTCGGATGGTTTCTAGTGGAAAAATTCGGCCCCCGCTGCGATTATGCGTATTTTCGATGCAGACCAGTCGAGACTTCGGAAAATGCGGATCTTCTGGGCGCAAAGCCTGTGACAGCGCCATGGCTGAAAACACACCGCCTTCGCCGGGTAGCAGCCGACAGGTCACGCCCGACAGCGCAGCAGGCCCGCCCCCCTCGTAGTAGTAAATGTGCGCTTCGGCTTCTAAAAAGACTTCGTCACCGGGTTGGGTGTGCGATCGCAAAGCGACCTGGTTCGTCATCGTCCCCGAAGGCATATACACTGCTGCTTCTTTGCCTAACAGCTCGGCCACGTAAGCTTCCAACGCCGCCACAGTCGGGTCATCACCCAGCACATCATCACCTACGGGCGCTTGCAGCATCGCTCGCCGCATATCGTCTGTGGGCTGCGTCACCGTATCACTTCGCAGATCGATCATCAATTTTGCTGCCTCATATCAATGTTTCTTTTTATACTTGCACTTCTCATTTGGGCACTTTAGGTGTAGCACCTTCCTCTGTCCTTACTCGCTACCGTCTTATAAAACCCTAGCTTTTTTAGTCATGAGTCAATCATTGCGTAAAAGTCCCAATGCTCGTCGCATGTTGCAAAGAATGCCTGCCGCGATCAGAGCGACCTTTACGGCCACCCAAATTAAGGCTATAGAAACCGCGTTAATTCCGCGATCGCACAAACTCGATATCCGTCTGTGGCTCCCTTTTTTGGGCCAAGGCGCATATTTAGTCTTGCTCGCTGGCCCCAACCATCGAACCAACACTCGCCCAGCCTCCGAGCAAACAGCGGCGGCTATGGGTGGCGTCTTCTCAAGCGTCGTTAATATGAGCCAATCCATTCGCAGCTATCCCAATGCCTATCACCTGCTAAATAGGATGAGTAAGGAAGCGAGTGCCACCTTCACCCTTGTTCAGATTCAAGCCATTGAAAAAGCCCTGATTCCCCGTGCGCATGTGGTTGATATTCGCCTGTCGCTACCGCTGTTAGGAAAAGGCGCATACCTCGTTTTTGCGGCTGGCCCTGACCGCCGGGCTCAATACCGAGATCTGCAAAACGGCAATCCCTTCGTTGCGCCTGCTGTTTTCATCAGTGTCGCTATCAGTGTCATGGCAATTTTGGGTTTGGTGCATCTCAAAAGCTCTGAGCTTCTGGCTGCGCCCGATCCCGTGTTTGAGAGGGGTGCAGCCTTTTACCCCACTACCGTCCCTTCTTAAAAAAAATAGACAAGAATGTGAAGAAAGCGATCGCAAGTGGATAAATGACCAATGTGTCGATACTATCCACGATCCTAGCTTCTAAGCTCTATACATCAATAGAGACTTTGCCTATATGACTACGTAGCTACACAATACAATCAGCCTGTGGGATGAAGTGTCCATGACAGATTTGAGAAGAGTTGGTGAAACTCTTTGAGGATTAGCGATCGGCGATATATTTGGTGAACAGTCCCCCTATAGATTCGGGAAAAGTAAAGTATCAGATAGCGCCCAAACCCATGAACACCCACCCCGTGCATCCCCAAATCCAAAGAACCTTGGCCGCCATTGTGGTGACAGATGCGGTTGGTTTCAGCAAGCGCATGTCGCAAGATGAAGATAGGGCACTCGCTGTAATCAATCGAGACTTACAGCTCATTGGAGAGCTATGTGAGTTTTTTGAAGGGCAAATTTTGAAGACGGTAGGCGATGGCGTGCTGATGTACTTTGTTAGCGCTGTACAGGCGGCTGCCTGCGCCCTGGAAGTGCAAAAAACATTCGCAAGTTTTGCCCAAAAAAACAAAAAGAGTGGAATTACCAACGAGCACTTTACGCACCGAGTTGGCGTACACCTGGGCGATATTTTTTTTAATCAACAAGACATGATGGGCACTGGAGTGAACATTGCCGCCCGGCTAGAATCGGAAGCTCATCCGGGTGGCATTTGCATGTCTAAGGTGGTTTATGACGTAGTCAAATCTCGATTAGACCTTGATGCCGATTACATTGGCGAACTGTTGCTAAAAAATATTGAAGAAGCCGTCGCCGCCTATCACGTATGGCCCCTGGGTATGCGCCCTGAAAAGTCTAAAGAGGATACCACTGAGGCGGTTGCGCCGTTAACCATCACCCCGTTAAACGCTGCTTTTAAGGCGCTTTCAGAACATCCTAACAGCGCTCGCATCAAGAAGCTGCTGTATGGCACTCATCAGTCTTGTTGGGAAAATGACACAGCGGTGCTAGAAGTGGCTTCGCTTAAAGCGCTGTTGGAGTCACTGACTAACCGCAACGCTTCGATTAACGAATGCCGCAACAGCCTATATCAAATTGTAGGCACGCTCAACCGCAAAGAGGAATATACTCAGGTTGCTGAGGTTATTTTAGAAAATTTAACAGCCTTTTATGTTGAAGTGACGGCGGGTTCTGTCATAGAACCTCGGCCACTGATAGACCCGCCCTGTATGGAAGATCCGACGGCAGTGCTGTACGAAGACATTGCCTCCCGGCTCGACATTACCTATGAAAGGGTACGGATGAAAAAGATGCTGTACTGCCTATGCTACGACCGCTGGGAAAACGACAGCGATCGCATTACCCAAATCCCCACCATCACGCTCATCGAAGAACTCTACAAGCAAATTTCCACCATCCAAGGATTGCAAAACCGGCTACGCGCCATTCTGCTACGCCTCAACCGCAAGGCAAAATACGCACCCATTGCCAACTTCATCTTTCAAGAATGCCAAATCCTTTACCCGGAGGGCAACAGTCAAATCTCTATGCCCGGCACCGTAGATCTAGAAGACTCTACCTGCGACAACACTCAAATTAATCTGCGAAAAAAGCCCGCTAAGCGATGGACTGCGGCCAAGCAGGCCGCTAGCAATCCACCCAGGGTGACACCTGTGCTGGTTCCTTCGGCGGCCTTTGGCAACTAGAAATTTTGCAATTAAAAAAGAGAACTAGAAGCACATGAGCCCTAGTACGGCCCCCAAGATTCCGATAAGATAGCTAAATTCTTATCAGTGAAGGTTGGCTGCACTGTGGCCAGTTTACGTATGGGCGTTCCTAAGGTTTTTATCGACGGCGAAGCGGGTACAACCGGGCTACAAATTTATCAGCGCCTGGCTGAGCGCGAAGATTTAGAAGTCATCAGCATCGATCCCGATAAACGCAAAGACGCCAACGAACGGGCCAAGCTCCTTAACGCCGCTGACGTTTCTATTTTATGTTTGCCCGACGACGCTGCCCGCGAGGCCGTTAGCTGGCTCACTAATCCCAATACCAAAGTTTTAGATGCGAGCACGGCCTATCGCACCGCCGCAGACTGGGCCTACGGATTTCCAGAATTGCGCCCCCAGCAAAGAGAAAAGATTGCGCAATCTACCCGCGTTAGTAACCCAGGCTGCTATCCCACTGGCTTTTTGGCAACGGTTTCCCCCCTTGTTAATGCAGGTCTCCTACCCGCTGATTTTGCACTGACCGTGAATGCAATCTCTGGCTATTCGGGGGGCGGCAAAAAAATGATTGCTCAGTACGAAGGCTTTCGCGCTCAGCATCCTGAGGCAGAATCGATTGAGCCTTACAGTCCCTATGGGCTCAAATTTGGCCATAAGCATGTCAAAGAAATGCAGCAATATGCCGGGCTCGCTCATACACCGTTATTTGTCCCTGCCGTAGGCGATTTTGCTCAAGGCATGGTAGTACAGGTGCCGTTACCGCTGTGGACATTGGCGCAGCCGCCTAGTGGAAAGCAGCTTCACGACAAGCTGAGCGAACATTACGCCAGCGAGCCGTTTGTGCAGGTTATGCCCTACGCGCAGGCAGAGCAGCTTCGTGAGGGTAATTTTTTAGAGGCTAAGAAGGCAAACCATACTAATGAGGTGCAGCTCTTTGTATTTGCCAACGATGATACGCAAGAAGCCCTACTGGTTGCTCGGTTGGATAATTTGGGCAAGGGGGCTTCTGGCGCTGCGGTGCAAAATCTCAACATTATGCTGGGCTTGCCTGAAGAGAAAGGCTTGGTTGAGTAGGGGGGCAAGAGTCAGGAGTCAGGGGTCAGGGGTCAGGAGTCAGGAGTCAGAACTTACAGCCTCTCTGTCTTCTGCTTTCTGCCTTCTGCCTTCTGCCTTCTAAACGCTGCCACCGTCATCGCTTGCGCTGTATGGCTATTCATAATCCAGGAATGGAGGGCAGACACCTGCAAAGGCCGATCGTGTGAGTGCATTTTTGATTCTTCAGCGCCCACAATCAAATCATTGATCTCTTCGCCAAATAGGCTAAACAACCCGGTTGGGCCGACTGTGCCCGTGATAATGGTGTAAGGGCAGCTTAGAGAAGGCAGTTGAGCGTAGAAATCTGGGTTAGCTAGATTATGACCACTTTGCCCCGTAAACCAGCGATAGGGTGGCAAACTGTTGGCTATGCGGGCTAGTCGGGGTGATTGGTTTGGCGGTGCGAGCATGACAACATGGGCCGGGAGGGGAAAGTCGGCTTGGGCTAGGGCGGCGCGGGTGAGAACGCCGCCGAGTGAGTGAGCGACTATGCCGTAGGGGCCAAGGGTTGAGAGGTGATGGAGGCGATCGCGCAACCGCTCGGCAATATCATCAAACGATTGCAGCACAGCAGTATAGCCAAAAAACTCGGGACTGTGCCCGGCATTACGCAACGCACCACCGATGCCCCACATCGAAAGCGGAGTGCGTCCTAACCCGTGAATCAACAGAATGTTCATCACTTTTACCAGCACGCTTGTAGACGCTTGCAGAATGAGCTGATACGATACACCACACTCTATTATCCAACCGGAAAGCAATTTATGGTTCAAGTAAAGATTACCGGCTGCGCAGAAAGCCTCAATCCTATTAAGGCTGAACTTTCTAATATTATTCATCGTTGTTTACAAGCGGCCATTGGCACCCCAGAAAATAAGCGCTTTCAAAGATTCTTTCCATTGGCGTCAGAAGACTTTTACTATCCTGCCGATCGCTCTGTGCGCTATACCATGATCGAGATTGTGATGTTTGAAGGGCGATCGGTAGCGGCTAAAAAGGAGCTAACGAAACTAATCTTTGAGCAAGTCACAGCGCATTTAAATATTGCTGTAGAAGATATTGAAATTGTCATGTTTGAGTTGCCCAAACATAACTGGGGCATTCGCGGCATACCTGGCGATGAACTGGTGCTGGATTATCAAACAGATGTTTAGGTACTTGACTTGAGTCCATCATGTTGTCGATCATCTTGTTGTAGATAGCTACATCGAAAGTACAAGCGCAGAGCGCCACGTTCAATATTAGGGCGTAGATATCAGCTTTAACTGGCTGTATATTGAGCGGCGATCGCCTCAGCCCTCCTTTCTTCTGTGATCTCTTCATATAGGCTAAGAAAGTTCTCGACGCAGGCCGCTTCACTAAACTCTGCTAGGGCGCGCGTATGGCCTATTGCACCCATGCGCTCAGCCACCTGTCGCTGCCGCAAAATAGGCAGTAAAGCAGATGCTAGCGCCTCGACATCTCCTGGCGGCACCAACGTCCCAGCGGCTTCAGCGCTTCCCAAAATCTCTGGCTGTGCCCCTACTGCGCTAGCCACGACTGCCGTCCCTCGCATCATTGCCTCTGTCGTCACATTGCCAAAGGGCTCAGCCCATAGCGAAGGCACTACTTGCACCCAGAGCGCGTTAAACTGCTGCTCTAACTCGGTGCGAGACAGGTGACCTAGCCAAGTCATGCGCTCTGCAATGCCTAAATTTTCAGCTAAAGTCCTGAGGGCGGCCTCATCTTCACCTTTTCCAGCTAAGATTAGCCGCGCACAGGGAATCTGCTGAGCCACTAAAGAAAACGCCTTAAGTAGCGTTTCAATCCCTTTTTCTGATGAGAACCTGCCCGCATAGCCTACCGTTGGCGGCGACTGTAACGGCGGACGAGCAGAGCGCTCTAGTACGCCGTTGTAAATGACGTGAACTGACTTAACGCCAGCCTGCTCTAGTTCTCGCCGCATTCCATGACTCAATGCCACAATGCGATCAAACCTGCCTTGCCAGCGCTGCCACAGCGATTGCTGAGTCATTGATGAAATCCAGCTTTGAAATGTCAAGCAGCCCTGTTTCAAACAGACGACACCCGGCTCGAATGGACAAGCTTGTCCATTTGGCAGAATGTTAGTGCCGATTGGACAGATAGCCTTGTAAACGGCGGTTTGATAAAGGCAAGGATAAGACTTCAACAGCGGTAAAATCAGCGGCGACAACTGCCATAAAAACATCCGCACATGGACAATGTCTGGCTGAAAGTCGTTGAGGGCAGCTTGTAGTGACCTGTAAGCTGAGAAATTAAGGGATTGCGAAAGCACCTGCACCCGGCTAGTTGTGCCATAGCAGGTATAGTCGGCTAGGTTAGGGCTACCGGAAATCAGTTCAGCATTGCTGGCAAATAAACGGACATCGTGACCTCGCTCGCGCAGTCGGTGGCGTAGCATTAGCATTTGTAGCTCTGCGCCACCCGTTGCAGCCCCATAGTCATTAACTAAAAGAATTTTCATTGCGCTTTAACTACCTGAATTGAGAGCTAGCTTTCTCGCAGTAAAACAGAGCTTCCTTATTTAATTTCGGATAGCTGAAATCCCCCATCTATACCTTGATACCGGTGATAATAGTTTGAATTTTGACCTTACGCATTACTCATTTCAAACTGCATTTGGTGATATTCCCAAAGCTTGCCGCGAGTTTCTAACAGATCCCGATAATGACCCTGCTCGACAATTCGGCCCTTTTCCATCACGACAACCTTGTCGGCATTGGTGATGGTCGATAGGCGATGTGCGATCGCAATTACCGTCCGCCCCTTTGAAAGGTGCTCTAACGAGTCCTGAATTAGCTTCTCGGTTAGAGAATCTAGGGCGCTGGTAGCTTCATCTAGAATTAGGATCTCTGGGTTTCGTAGTAAAGCGCGAGCGATCGCAATCCGCTGCCGCTGTCCGCCCGAGAGTCGAACGCCGCGATCGCCTAACACCGTATCGAATCCCTGCGGCAAATTTTGAATAAAGTCCAGGGCGTTTGCCATTTGCGCCGCTTCGTAAATGTCGCGATCGCTTTTATGCTCAACGCCATAAACAATATTCTCTCGTACCGTAGCGTTAAAGATGAAAGTGTCCTGGCTGACGATCGCCATACGCTGACGGAGTGAATTGATTTTGAGCGATCGCAAGTCAACGCCGTCAATTAAAACGCGGCCTCGCGTCGGGTCGTAAAATCGAGGTAGCAAATCTGCTAGCGTTGTCTTGCCCGCGCCAGAAGCACCCACCAACGCCGTCGTTTCTCCTTTTTTGATTGACAGCGTGATGTCGTGCAAAACAGGTTCACCTAAATTGTAAGAAAAATCGACCGACTCAAAATCAATCGCACGCTGTAGCCCTGTAAAGGTCTGATTCCCATTTTGAAAATAAGGCTTATCGTCGCGCCGTAGTAAGTCGTTAACCGCCCCCATAGAGCCTTGAGCCGACATAAAGCCCACCAGCGTTGCATTGAGCGCCGAAAATAGCGGCGTTGCTCGAATCAACACAAACAAAAAAGTCAATAGTTCAGCCGCCGTTAGTTTGCCAGTAGAAATGAGCAGCCCGTAAGAGAAGATCACCATCCCTACCAGCAGCGTTGCGCCCGCACCTTCAATAATTGGCTGCACTAGTGCCGATAGCTTAATCACCCCAACTTGAGCATCATAAATATCGTGCGTAGCATTGTGGTAGCGCTGCGTTTCTAACTCTTGCGTACCAGAAGCATGAACCGTTCGGATGCCGCTGACAAAAGAAAGTGCGCTAGCCGTAAATACTTTATTTGCCTTAGGAACTGCAAAGCTAGCTTCCCTTACCCGAGAGGTTAGCGAAGTCAGGGCCACTGACAGTAGCCCAAACACCATCACCGAAGTCAAAAAAAGCTGCCATGACAGCATGAGCATCGCTGCCAGATAGGCCAGCAGCTTTGTGCCAAAGACCACAGAATTTGCGAGAAAGTCGAACGCCTGCTGTACCTGTTTGACTTCTCCTCTCATCGTGTTAATGAGCGACCCAGGATTTGCGGTTGCATAAAAGCTCAATCTAAAGCTTTTTAGCTGATCGAATATGCCGCGACGCAGCCGATCTACCAGGCTCAAGGAAGCTTTTTTAGAATATACGCTGCTTAAATAGTCAAATCCTGCCCTTAGCCATACGCCCACCAGCAATAGCCCCGACAGCCGATATATTCTCTCTGTTGCAGAGGCTTCTGTGGCTAAAACGAGCGTATCAAACCAGGCCAGACCTAACCGAATCGGCGGCTCTTCAGGATTAGTAAGCCCCTGCAAGAATGAAGCAATGAAGCCAACTGTAATACCTTCAAAAAAGGCCGCGATTAGTGCAAATACGACGGCTAAGATAGCAATTCTACGAAAGCTTCTAAATTCTCTTAGAATTAGACGATTATCTTGCCAAAACTGGGTTGCTTTGAAGAATCTTCTAACTTCTGCCGGGAGCTTAATGCCCATGGACATACCAATAAAAACAACTGAGAACAACGATAGAGCGCAACCTTTCAGTCGCTGATGCCAGGCTTAAAGAGACGTTTTGTGCAAACTCTGGTAATAACTTTAGAACTAACTTTCGGCATGTCGGTAGTTGGGTTGTGCATGTCTAAATTTCTGAATATAGCGAATAGTGGTAGATTAAACGGCATAAATTGATTTCACAGTCTGACTAAAGCGCCTACTTGTCGATAGCTGAGATAGCAACAGTCTTTCTATAGTGCTATTTGATAAAGTTGCTTTAGTAGATTTTTTGAATACTGCGATAGCCGATAATATAAATCTCTAGTAAGTAGACGAGAAATCCATAAAGGATGTATGCGGTAAGCTTGAATCAAAGCCTTTAGCGCAGATTCTTTTTGGCCTAACCGCATGGAAGTCAGCGCATGCTTATAAACAAACACTGCAAACTGCTTGGGATGTGATTCAAACAGAGCACGGTGCTTGGTGATGAGTCGATTGAAATCAACCTGACGCAATGCAGGCGTTCGAGAAAGCCGCGCTCCCGAATGGCTGATTAGACGATAAGCGATTACGGGTAATCCGAGCAGGGAACAAACAGGGTTTAGCCTTAAAAATAGCTCTGTATGTTCTCGGGATGAAAAAGCCTCGTCATACCCACCAATACTCAGTAAAAGTTCTCTTTCGACAACTAATGTTTGCTTGGAGAGGAAAGATTCTCCCGGCTTAATCTCTTCTAAAAAGAAATGTGCGCCTTTTGGCAGTACAGGCGGCAAGCGAGTTTGAATCACCTCCCCTGATGGACTAATTACCTCAATGCCCATTAATACTGCCACTGGCTGAGGCAGCACTGCTTCTTTTAATGCCGCTAGCGCGACCTCTGCCATAGTAGGCAAAAGCTGATCGTCATCATCCAAAAAAGTCACGTAGCGTCCTTTGGCTGCCCTGAGTCCTGCATTGCGAGTGGCGGCGATGCCTCTGTTTTTTGGCAACTTCACAACGCTCAAACGGCGATTGTCCGGTAAATCGACCGGTTGGGGTGAACCATCATCCACTACGATTACCTCTAAATCTTCAAAGGTTTGCCCAAGAGCGCTCTGTACTGAGCGCGGCAGCAGATGCGGGCGATTGTAGGTAGGAATAATAATGCTTAATAGAGGTGTCTTCAGCGGTGTGCTGCTCAAAGATGCTTTCATGTTTTCTGAAACTGAGTTGACTCGTAAGCGCTAACTCACAAGATTGGATTGTAAAACGACAAAACTGGGGCAACTTTTGTGTGAATCAGGGTAAAAGCGAAAGATTCTGTCGGCTTGATGGTTTCTGACGGGAAATGTGACCTTTTTGACAAAGCAGGTTTACATTTACAGGCGGTTTTATGAAGGCATCGAGTATCTTTTTTGCAGCCGAGCATGATGGCGAGTCAGGTAGCGGTTAAATGGGTGATCAATCTTGGCAAAGGCTCTTAGCAAGAAGTAACTACCTCGCCCAAAGGTCAGCGCCTTCACCATAGGCGTAAAGATAGTGGCATGCCGCCGCCAGCCCAAACGCTTGTATTTAATCGTAAAATACGCATCTTCTGCAACGTTCCACTTATCTCTGAAGTGATGCAGACTTTTAAGTGTCCATTCGTCGCTCCAGCGCAGCATATAAAAGGTGAGATCGCTGCGTTCTAGCGGTGGGCCAGGAACGTAGGTGACGATGGAGGCTGGCTCGAAGTACACCTGTTCACCGGCTTCAATCACGCTCATACAAAAGTCCAAATGCTCTTTGGTATTGCGCATGCCCTCATCGAGTGGGCCGAGCTTGTCGATGATAGATCGGCGAATGAGCGTGCAGTGAAATTCTGCTAGCTCTGTGGGCCTGCGCTCAAGCTTTGGTAGCATTTCTTCGACCCGCTTGCCCTGCGCAAACATTTTTTCTCTGACCCGGCGGCGACCGAGTTTGTCAACCCAGATGTGCGACTGACCACCGGCAAAGTGAATAACTTGGTGGACGGGTTCGTCTTGACACATCAGCGGGCCAACGACGGCGGCCTGGGTTTCTTCGGCGCAGTTTAACAGTGCCTTTAGCCAGCCAGGGGAGACGACAATGTCGTTATCTACAAACACAAAGTAGGGTGTTTTGACTTTTGCCATGCCAATATTTCTGGCCTGGTTGGGAAACAGATAGTAGTCAGTCCGAATCAGCTCAAAATTGCGGTGTTCAGCCTGGGCTTCGAGATATTCCTGAATATGCGGTGGTGAGTTGCCATCGACATAAATTAATTCGAAGGGAACCTGCGTATTTTCGTAAAGGCTTTCTAGAGATTCGGCGGTGCAGCTAAAGCGTTCACGCGGGACAACGACCAGGGTAACTTGAGGTGTTTCGTGAGCGTCAGCAGGGTTTGCAGTGCTTTGAGTTGTGCTTTGAGTTGTATTCATCGGTAGTCAGAGCTATGTGTTTGAAAGAATATGGGAAATTAGGTGAGACGCTTAATTTTATGGGAGTGCGATCGCACTCAAAAGCAGATTTACCTCGCCATTATCTGCTCTATCGTCTGGTAGATCGCTTACTAACCGCTCATAGAAATCGACTAGCCGATCGTTGAGCGCGTCTAGCTCGTAGTGAGCTTCTACGTAAGCTCTGCCAGCTTTGCCCATAGCGGGCCAGCGTTCGGGATGCTCTATCAACGCGATCAGCGCTTGGGCGATCGCATCTGCATCGCGCTCAGGCACCAAAAAGCCAGAAACATCATGTTCTACCAGCTCAGGGATACCGCCATGATCGGTACTAATCACCGGTAGTCCTAGCGCCATCGCTTCTTTGAGAACATTAATGGGGGCATCTTGATTGCCATCTGCGGCGGTTACACTAGGCGCAATAAACAAATGCGCTTGTGCCAATGTATGAATAATTTCTGATTCATTTTGCCAGCCTAGCAAGTGAATGGTATCGGTCATGTCTAAAGAGGCTATCAAAGCGGATAGCTCGGCTCGAAGTGGGCCATCGCCCATAATATCGAAACGAATGTGAGGATAGTGCCGGGCTACTTGAGCTACGGCCCGAATGCTGTAAGCTAACCCTTTTTTTTCTACTAGTCTTCCTGTGGCTGCGATCCGAACCTGTGCGGCTGGCGGCAGCGATCGCGCCTTTAGCGTAAATTTATTGCAGTCCAAGCCAGAGTAATGCACGCTTACCCTATCGGCAGGGCACCCAAGCGATAGCAGGCGACGACGGAAAAAATCACAGTTTGTTAAAAAGAAATCTGCTTTTTGAAAAAGATCGTTATAGATCTGGTCGCCCTGAGCCTTAAGCTGAGCGCTGATGTCGAACCCACGAAACATGACAACAAGCTGGGCTGGCTTACCACGGGCTCGAAGCAGGTCTCGTAGCAACAGCCCTCGAAATCCTAAATTGCCAAACTGACAGTGAACAATATCGTAAGCAGGCAACGAGAACGTCGGCACCGCCGTATACAATCCCCAAAGAGAAGCGGCCCGGATTCCCAACTTAGCAACATTGAGAGACGTTAACATATCAGTTGGATAGCGCCTACCATACTTAAGCGCCAAAGCCATCCCTTTAATCAGTCGCACGCCATAATTGGGCGGCACCCGTAGCATGACATGAGTACGCGCCAACAAGTCGTAACGCTCAACATCTGGATGAACTTTACGGGTCTCTTCTAGATGCTCTGTAAAAATATCGACCTCATATCCACGATCCAACAGACCTGTGATTTGGTTGATCACAAACGTCTGAGACAACACCGGAAACCGGTTGACTAAAAAAGCAACTCTCAGCTTAGGCTTTGTCATACTTTTACTCCCGATGTGGAACTCCCCCAAATTTTAACCGTACTTTCTCAGTTACGTTAACGCAACGAACCCAAATAACTACCAGCGAAACGGTTATTTTTTGCTCAAACCCGACCAGCCGCTTGTCTTTAAAGGCGTTATTTATAAAACTCACAGACTGCATGAAATCATCTGCTAGCAGCCTGGCAAAAGTCATATTTTGACGTAGCGCAGTATGCTCTGGTCGAACAAACCGACCGAAAATACCGCCCGTTACCCGCAGCGTTTTCTGATGCAGTTGCTCAAAGCTGTATCTGGCAGGATGTGCAACACAGGTATCTTCTGCATAAAGTTGTTGATATCCTGCTGCAAATACCCGCTCGCCCCAGTCAATGTCTCCACTAGAAAGCAAGCTGGCATTGAATGTGCCGACGCTGTCTATCACTGATTTGAAGGTGAAAATGTTGGCCGTTGCCGCCCCTCGATACCGAGCGAGATTTAGCTGTTGTGGAAAAGCCGTAATGCTCTCGTATAGCTCTACTGGGCTGAGTTTAGGGCCCCTAAAAAACAGTTCTATAGAGCCTGCCACCAGCCCACAGTCAGGAATACTCAGGAGGTGACCCACCCCTTTTTCTAGCCAGTCGGTAGCTGGGATGCAATCAGCATCTGTAAAAGCTAAAATGTCTCCTTGTGCCCGTTCAATGCCTCGGTTACGAGCCGCATATGAGCCGGGCTGCGCCTCATACTCGTACTTTGCCTGGGCAAAGTTAGCTACTACAGCAGCAATATCTTGCTGGGCATCCGAACCATTGTCAATCACAACTATTTCGTAGCAATCGCGTTCATAAGTTTGCTGCATTAACGCGCCCAGGCAAAGCCGTAGTCGTTTAGCATCATTAAAAACAGGAACAATAACTGAGACAAATGGGCTGCTTTCTACCTTCAAGTGTTTTTCAGCTTGCATAGACTTCAGCTTGCATAGACTTCGACGGGTTTGTCCAGTATCTCTTTCGCCTTTTTCCACTGCTCTTTTGTAAAATCCTCGTGGTACGAGCGCTCTACGTTGATATTCCAGAGGTCGTGCTTTTCGCCTAGAATGTTTTTAGCGGCGAGCAGACCTGTTAGCATGGAGTGATCTTGGTTGTTGTAACGGTGCATACCGTTGCGGCCTATTGTCTGCAAATTCTCAAACTGTTGAAGATAGTTTTGTAGAACATCTAAATGCTGGCGATACTCACCGTCGTAAACAGGATAGGCTTTCTTTTGTCGAATCACCGTGCCGTCTTTAACATGCTTCACATTCGGCACCAGACCCAACCCGACAATCTCTTTACCCGCTAGCTCAATGAGATCCTGATCAGACATCTCCCAGAGATTGTCTCCTTCGCTACAAAAATACTCCATGCCGACACAGGTTTTGCTGAGATCTGGCACCATCGCCTGGCTCCAGTTTTTGAAGTTCTGGATGCGACCGACCTTAAACTCGGGGCTGTGAATGTAGATCCAGTTGTCAGGAAAAATGTCTTTGAGATCGATCACCAGTGGCACAATTAAAAAATCGCGATACTTAAGACCTTTAGCAGCTTTCAACACATGGGCAGGAGGAGCCGGATCCATGCATCGTGCCAAGGCAGTCACCGGGATGCTAGAAACAAAATCGTCTCCTGATAGTTCTAGCGTTTCATCTCCTTTTTGAGCAATCACTCGCTGTACTCGCTTGCCGTCATGTTCTACGCGAGTTACCCGCGTTTCCATATGTACCGGCGAGCCTTTGTCGTTGAGAATCTGCTGGCAACGCTCCCACATCATGCCAGGGCCATAGATAGGATAGTCGAATTCTTTGATCAGCGTTTTGGTGTCGTTGCTGCCAAACACTGCGTTGACGACCGCTTTTTTGAGTGAAAGCCCTTTGATCCGCTGGGCGGCCCATTCTGCCTGAATTTTGTTGCAGGGAATGCCCCAAACCTTTTCGGTGTAAGACTTAAAGAAGGTGCGATAGAGGCGATCGCCAAACCGCTCAATTACCCAGTCTTCCAAATTTTCGGCCTCAGGCCCTGGTTGAAACTTGTTTTTGAGCCGAGACTTTAAGTAGCTCAAAATAATGAGACTGCTATCACCTATCCCTAAATTAGACAGCGTACTCGCAATCGACAAAGGGTAGTCAAAGAACTTGCCGCGATAGTAAATTCGCGAAAGTCTAGGAACTTGAATAAATTCATCGCCCAAAATTTCTTGCCAAATTTGTTGAACTTCACCCACCTTGGTGAAAAAACGATGACCGCCAATGTCGAATCGGTAGCCTTTGTACGTTTCTGTGCGCGAAATTCCGCCGACCTTATCGGCCTGCTCTAGAACAACAGACTGTTTACCTTGCTTGGCTAGCTCGTATGCTGCCGTCAGACCTGCTGGGCCTGCCCCCATAACCACAGTTTTCGTCATTGAGATCTCTCTAATTCCTAACTAAAAAATAATTCAAAATGCTAGGTCATCCACTTGGCCCAAGCTGAGCTTGGATAATTCCAAGAAGCCGATAGCGGCCAACGGGGGCCGATGACCTATCCAGCTAGCGCGTAGCGTTGCATTCGATGGCGCAATACGCCAACAACAAAAGCCAAACCGCTGTAGAAGAAGTAAAGCCAGTGCCAGGGCAAAACCTGACAGGTGAACAACGCGCCCCGCTTCTGGTAAAAGAATTTGTACACTGGCCAGTTGAGTAAGAAGAGCGTCAGACTCAGAGCGCCTGCTAACCCAAGTAAAGGCGGCCACCACAAAGCGCCGATGACCACCAGGCAGATGCCATAGACCAAAGCAACGCTCAAGCGGCTAGTCCACTTCAAGTTCAAATCGCGAGAAAACGTTTGGTACTGTTGCGGATCGCTATGGCGAATCTTTAGCAGTAGCGCCATCCAGGGTAACGCCCGGTAAAACACCTCTGCGCGCAGCAGTGAAAAGGGCGTCCAATGCTTCAGATGCTTAACTTGAATGTATTTGAACAGCCGGATTTTGTAGCCAGCTTGGCGCAGCCGATAGCCTAGTTCAATGTCTTCGATGCAAGGTGTGCGATAGCCTTCGTCGAAGCCGCCTAACGCCAAGAAAACATCTTTGCGGATGGCACCGCAGGCTCCCCAAAAGGTGGAGGCTTCGGGGTTGGCGTCTTGATGGGTGTAGTGGTGAAAGAGGTTCTTGTACTGTGAAAGAAAGTTAGGAGCCCCTGGGGCATCGTCGTAAGAGCCGATGAGGGCGTCCATGTCAGGGTACTGCTGAAAGGCGCAAATGACTCGGGAAATAGTCGTTGGATGCACCTCTACATCGGCATCTATGAAGAATATAATGTCAGCAGAAGCTGCTTTTGCCCCAAGATTGCGAGCCCTGGCTGGCCCCCCAGACTCGGGCAGCTTAATTACCTTAAACCCTTGTGCCTCGGCAAGCTTCCAGCTACCGTCAGATTCTCCATCTGCAACCACGATTACCTCTGCAAAGGCTCCCCATTTACTGAGGCATGATAGGCATCGGCGAAAGCTGTCGCCGCCGTTGTACATCGGGATAACAACGGAAATGGACGGTCTTGTAGATAATGATGACACCATAGGTCAAATTGTAAAAATGTATAAACTACGATTACCCTCTCGGTAAACTCAATTAATATCAGTACTAGATGGGAAAAAGGAAGTATTAAAGGCGATAGTCTGCCCCACATGATTTCAACTGATAGCGTTGTCCGCCCGGTAGAACAAACTATTGATGGTCTATTTCAGCAGACTGGCCATGAGCTGGAAAAAACTATAAGTGCCACCGGCAGTCTATATAAAAGTGGCCTAGCGGATGTCTACCCAAGGGCGTGTTAGCGTAAGTTACGCAAAGCATCGGCGACGGTTCGGTAGATATGCGCAAATTAAGCGGGATAGGTAGACACAAACGAAGCCGTTTAGTGGGGCAATCACTGGCCTGTTGAGTACATCCTATACGAGAAATCTTGGAAAGCACTGGTTGAGCCTTGTCTTTACACTTTCTTTGTAGAAAGACCTGACTGAGCCTACGGAGCTTCTACCTGAGGGTCGCGAACAAAGCCACCTTTGATGCCTAGCTGTGGGTTGCGCAGCCGGACGTCTGAGCGGACTTTGGCAACGCAGGGAAGCTGCACAGACCAGCACTGCTCTCGTTGGTCTTGGGTGATGGCGTAGGTAATGCCGTTTGCCGTTTGTAGTTGGAAGTCTACAGACGGCAGCGGTGGGGCCACGAGCAGGCGATCGCGCACCGTATCGTAAGAGTGAGCGTTTAAGGCGATCGCACAGCAAGCCCCAACGGCTAATAAGGTCAGATCCAGGGTTTTGGGTGAGGCTTTGGCATGCAGCCGCTGGCTGGTTGACTCGCACAGCATAGAGACCGACAGCATAGGCAGCAGCAGGGCATATCCCATGCCAAAGCGAAAGAGCGGCGCTTTTAGCATCATAAAGGCGATGCCCACCGCCGACAGCGACAGTAGCCAAAAGAAGCTATAGCCCTGGGGCGATCGCAAGCGCGTCAGCAAATAGAGGCCAGAGCCGATGGACAAAACAATTAAAAGCGCAGTGAGCTTGCTGGACTGATTGCTATTGAGCCACTGCTGTATCAGCCACAGCGAGCGATAGGCACCTGTGGGCGGCTGGCCAAACCAGTTGCCCCAGCCGTGAGTCGCTTCGGCCAGGGTTTGAGTTTCGACGATGGAATTTGTCCAGGGCAGGCTGAAACAAGCTGCGGTCGAAGGATACAGCGGACAGCCCGAGACCAGCACTTGAGCTGTTAAAAACGGCAGCATGAGCCCAGATATGCAGGCACCGCCCGTGAGCAATCGCCAGCCGCTGGGGCCTCTAAACAGGTAGAATCCGGCGGCGATCGCTAGCAACGGCAGCGCTGTTAATTTAATAGAGCAGGCGGCAGCGGCCAGAATTACCGGGATCAAGTCGGCATTGAGCAGGCATTGTTGCCGGTTGAGATCGCTGGCTTCGAGGGTGAGGATTGACCAGGCCACGATGACCGTAAAGAGTGCGATCGCCGCATCTGGCGAGGCAGAGATCACCACCGCCGACAAAAACGACGTTTGCGTCAGCAGCAAAAAGACAATTAGCGAGAATACAAGTAAAAACCAGTCGTTTAGATGCTCACGCTTTGAAACAACAGAATTTGTGAGAATACATTTCAAAGCGAGAGATATTTGCAGAACCGCTAGCAATAACGCAAACCCGTTCATGACGGTGCTGGCTCGACTGTCTTGCCCAGCGAAGTTGAAAGGCGCTGCGATCGCAAACCAACCAGAAACAAAGCCAAACTGCGCATTGAGCAAGGCTAACCCTGGGGTAATGCCGTATTCGGCCAGCCATCGCACAAAGCCAGAGTGGTATTGCCCCGTATCTAACCAGGTGACTTTTTGGCTGATAAACGATGCGATCGCCCCGCTACACAGCGCATATCCTAGCCCATATCTCAGCAAAGACCCCTGGGAGCAACAGCGCTGCCAGCTCAACAGTTCAGCGCGAGTGGCTGAAGAAGCCAGCGGTGGCACCATTGCCAGCAGTGCTACACTCACCCCAACCAGCGGCGAAAGCGGCACAAAAATGGCCACTGCCAACATCAAAATGGCCATCGTCCCGAGGCCCAGCCAAGCGGCTAGAATGGCCCGCTCGCTGGTTCGTTGTAGGCTATTGGCGTGCAAACCATGCAGCCATCCACATCCCACCGTTAAACAAACAAACAGCAGGCCCGTCCAAACGACAATGAAATAGAGCATTACTCAGGCTTTGTACAGGACTTAGCGTTTACTTAGCGTTTATAGAATGGGGGTACTACAATTTTTGCCACAAGTAAGAATGCAAGGAAAGGCAGCCTAAATCAGCACAATAAGCGCAAAATTTTAGGTGAAAAGCTCAGGTCAAACTTCAGCCAGCTCACGCTGATGAGCCCATTGTTCCCAGAAAAATCCGGTGGTGTTGGCCACCTGAGACAGCAAAAACAGGGTTGAGAGCCGCAGTGGCGATAGGGTTAAAGCTGATGGGCTAGGGCGCAGTTGGGCCTGTCGTAGCGGATAAGTCAGCAAATCGGCATAGAACTTTAGGGGTTCTACCTTGACTGGCTGCTCGGTTCGCTGTGCGCGCACCTGATGAAAGCAAAATGCGCCGCGACCATAGCCGAAATGCTGCCGCCAAAAAGAGCGCAGCGAGAGGGCATGAGCATGTTGAATTGTGACCGATGGGGCGTAGTGCGTCGGATAGCCTGCCTGCTGCCAGCAGTCGCAAAGGTTGCGATCTTCGGCGGCGGCCAGGGGAAAGGAGACGTCAAACCCACCGATGGAGAGGAAGTGCGATCGCGCCATGGCAATATTGTTAGAAGCAAAAAAGCTGCCCGCCGTGGCACTGTCGTAGTACTCGTACAGGTAATCTATGAGCGCCTGGGACGCTGCCGAATAGACATTGTTGGGCAGGGCGTTGAGCGTACGACCGCCAATCATCGCGTCGGGATGAGATTGCAAGGCAGCAGCAAACTGCATCAGCCAGTCGGGCGCGGGCATACAGTCATCATCGGTAAAAGCGATATAGTCTCCGGTAGCCTGCTGTACGCCCGCATTGCGAGCCGCTGCTGGCCCGGCGTTGGTCTGCCTGAGCAGGATAATATCTGCTCCATCAGCGTCTTGTTGAAAAGGAGCCACAGTGGCATCCAAAGTCGTACGGCTACCGTCATCGACGATGATAATTTGATAGTGATCGCATGGATAGTTGAGCTGCGTCAGTGCATTTAAACATTTCGCTAGCTGGTTGGGCCGGTTGTAAGTGGGAATAACTATCGAGAAAGAAGGAGAAGACATAGGTCAGGGCGAAAGATTTGATTGGACAAGATATAAAAAAAGTCGTTCGTCAGCTCGAATAGTAGGATGAGGCTTCATCAACAAGATAACTTCGCTCGCCACAGCGCCAGGATCGATGGGATCGCCTAAAATGGCCAGGAAATTTGGCTGCTGCTGGCCAAAAGCCTCTATACTCTCGATGAGCGCCTGGGTGGTTGCCAATTCTGGATAGTCATCATTCCAAAAGCTACCGAAGACTCCCCTTTGAGGATAGTAGATGGAACAATTAAGATAGCTGGCGATACCGGTCACTTTGCGGTCATCTTGAGCGAACAACACCATATCTTCTAACTGGTGCGTTTGAATGTAGTTTGCAATTTCGCGGCTAGATGAAAAGGGGTAAATTAAATCTGTCGTATAGGCATGAACGCCAGAGACAGCTTGAAAAACAAGCAATATTGTCAAAAAGGTACCCCCCACAATAGCGGGTGTCCGATGAGGTCTTTTTGGCTGCTGCGACCAAGTGGCTAGCCAAAGGCAAACCAAAAAGATAATAAAAAAATGGCCATAGTGTCGGGTGGCACCGCGCAGAAAAACAGAATGAAAAATAGCTAGAATAACGCAGGTAGAGGTATAAATCCACAGAGCAAAAGGCGTCTTCCACAGGATTTTGAGCGAGGTGATGACCGCGATGACAGCGAGGGCAATGCCGATAAACAGCCCTAGCGACAGCGGCCCGACTGACGGAAAAATTCCCTCGGTGCCTAAAAAATGTTCATTCCAAAAGTTAATTCCAAACTGAGGTAGCGGCAAATAGCTCTTTAAGATCAGGTCTGCTAGCCTTGAGATCTGATCTATCTGATGCCAAACGCCCGCTAAGGCAGGCTCACTCTCTACAGCAGCCGGGTCAGCATTTGTCGAAAGCGTACCGCCCAGAAGAAAAATGGCTGCCCAGGTAACTTGGGCAATCGAAACCATCCAGCTTGCAAGTAATAGTATTGCTTGCGGCATTACCTGTCGAACAGCGCTAACCTGGCGAGATCGTCCAGAACCAGAATCGCGGCGCTCTGTCAGAGCCCGGTACAGCAGGGTTGTTCCTAAGGCAAAGCTGATTGTCAGGCCGAAAACGCTAGCATTGGCCAAAAGCGCTAGCACGATTGCTAATGACCAATACTTTGGCTTTTTTTGGGTATACAGCGCACAAAAAAGAAAAATTAAAAATACACCAATGGCATAATTTCGGCTAATCAAGCTGTACTCATAAAACAGAAAGTAGCTGATACTTAACAATCCTTTTTGTAGTAGGGAAAAAGGAGAAGTTTTGACGATTAGAACAATTGACCCAGTAGCCAGCAACAGGTGAAAAGCCTGCATGACCCAAGGGTAAGGAATTATTTTCGCCAGGGGATATAGGCAAAGATGCCACAGCAGCGGGTGGAATTCATAGCGAGCGTTGTAAAACAAATCGAGCAGCGACTGGCTATCTCTGGCAAGTAACCAAGCCTGCGCCTCGTCTCGCCAAAGTTCATGGTGACTTATGCCAATAATGCCCAGCAATACAAATGCCGCAATTAAAATATTCTCGACCGTCAAGAATCTGGAGCTGCTTGAGACGGGTGCCTGTAGAGCGCTGACTGTGCGCTCTTGGGGGATCTCTTGATTGCGCATTGTACTTAAGTTCCTATAGCGAAAGCAGCCAAGCTAAAATCAAAAAACACACAGGCTAAAGCTCTGATCTCTGGTTTGGCTTACAGTATAATCAGGCTCTATTATAAAGAGCTGGCCCGCTGAAGCTTGACAAAATCAAAGAGTACAGCCATCTTCTATGAAGATTGCCTGCGGGTAGGCGATAGGCTGAGTTGCCATAGCATTAGCACAACCATCACCATGCCGGTAACGCTGCCTATAATCAGGCCAGATAGGTAATCACTATCGGCAAAGGAGCTATCGGCCAGTGCTGGGAGCACAAGATTGACCAAAAATAGCCCGATTGAACTGCTGAGAGAAATCCGACCGATGGTTTCTAAAGCGTTGGGGAGAAAGCTTTTGAGCAGGACTTGTTGCCAATAGCCGACCGGACGCAGTGAATGCCAGGCTAAGCTATACAGCATCTGACTGGCATAGCCACCTAGCATCTGTAGACAAATTAAAATCTCAACCTCGCCGCTTCTAGCGTAAAAGAATTTTGCAAACACGATGCCCAGGAAAATCCACAGCGATAAAACGCTCACAGAAAATGCGTCGGTCATTCTTAAAGAAAACAGCATTCCCTTTAGGTTTCTGGTGACGCTGGCGGTGCGGCGAATCTGCGCTTCCAGTTTTTTGGCCTTGGGGTAGCTGGGGTACTGCTGCCGCAAAGTCGCTAGCCGCTGCAACAGCCTTTGCAAATCGACTGTGCTGGTGGCCTGAAGCCACAAAAGCTGAATCGCTGTGATATCTTCGGCGACATGGTGCGATCGCCTAAACTTGATCTTTGGAATTGTCGATCCCTGCATAGAGTCCAACGCAATTCTGTCGCATCCGGCGTGATAGCTTTGGGCATAAGAATTGCCTTTGACGACAGCTTGATAAAACGCACCGGAAAACTTCACCGCCAAGGAATCTGGGATAGCGCACTCCATGCCAATGACAAAGTCAACATGCTGGCTGATAGCATCGGCAAGCTGTTCTGAATAACAAGTATTCAAGAAGACACATTGAACCCCTCTGTCTCTGGCCGAGGCAAATAGTTTGCTCAATGCGCTGGCATGAACCTTATGCGCTTTGCCATGACCACTGACGAAAATTAGACCGTCCGGTTCCCCATGACCACAAAAATGCACAATTTGAGGCAATCTATCGGCGGTCAGATTGTCATAGAGGTCGTCAGTCGTGGTATCCCAGTATACTTGTACGTTGCGACTACCGACGATGGCCTTAATTTTGTCAATTTCTGGTCGCAGGCTCAGGTACTGGGTGTTTCTCGCATTGGCAGCAAACACAAGCGCCGTTTTTTTAGCCATTGTCAGAAACCCAATCGGGATATGTCAATAAGAAAAATAACATCTTAAACAGATTCATAGAAAAATCTGAAAAATGGCAGCGTAGAGGACACTTGCAGATTTGCAGATAAGTGCAATTGCTTTCACCTAAACCTGTCAGTATCTTCACCAAAATTTTAGTTAAATAACTCATATAAGGCGTTGAAGTCTGAGAATATCATATAAGGCCATTTGTATTAGCGATCGCTATCTGGCTCGACGATATTTCAGCTTTTACAACATCTTGCGTCAAGTCACGGCCGAGCAAGGAATAAACTCATGAACAGTCTGCCCTATTCTAAACCTGCAAAGTCTAAATCCGCAAAGTCCAAATCCGCAAAGTCTAAAGTATTAAAGTCTAAAGTATTAAAGTCCCTTTTAAGTCTTCTTCCTAGCGTACTTGTTTTACAAGCTTCACTACCTACCAAAGCTCAGTCGCTGGCCGATCGAAGCCTGGCGGCAAAGCCTGCGGTGGTAAGAATTGTGACTGCTTGCAAAGGCGGTGTCACCTACTCTAACGGAGAAAGCTACGTCTATTCGACCGGTGAAGTCGGAACAGGCTTTTTTATTAGTGACAATGGGTATGTTGCCACTAACTCACATGTCATTCAGCTAGCGGACTCGGATACTAACGAAGCGTACTGCAAGCAGCGCTTGGTCAGAAACCTGGTCGAAAAAATTACTGGCGAATCAGATCTTAGGAACATCCCTCTCGATAAGCGCGATCAGGTTAATAGTACGATACTGGAAGTAGAGAACCTGTTGGAGCAGGGGGATGAGCTGGAATTTTTCAGTAAGGTCATATTGCCTAACGGGGATACTCGGGATTTTGAAGTTAAGGAAATGGGAACTCCGATAGGCGGAGATGTCAAAGATATCGCTGTTATTAAAGTAGAAATATCGGATGCACCTACGCTACAGTTTTACGATGCCAAAGCAGCTCCGATTGGGCTAAGAGATACGGTGACCATCATCGGCTATCCGGTAGCGGCTGATGTCCAAGATTCGTCTGAGTTTTTTGAAGAGTTTTTCTCGGGGGAGGGCCAAAGCAAAAAAAGCACGCAGCTTTCTTTGGGGCAAGCGACGGTCTCGGGGGGTGAGATTTCTAACCCGTTCAAAACGCTTGAAAGCGGTATTGAAGTCATTCAGCTAGATGCTCTGGTGTCGGGTGGTAGCTCGGGTAGTCCGGTTTTGAACGAAGCTGGAAAGGTAGTTGGCATTGTTACTTTTGAAGGCGTGGGCTTTGGCAGTGCTAGCAGTATTCCGTTTGCGATTCCGACAGAAACTATCTTGGAGTTTGTCAGGCGCTCTGGTGGGACGTTTAATGACCCCAGTATTACGGATGAACTGTATGCCAAAGGTCTGGCCTATCGGCAAAAAGAAGACTATACGAATGCGAAGCTTCAGTTTGAAGCGGTGCGATCGCACTTCGAGCCGCATTCAGAAGCCAGTCGATTAATTGAAGAGAGCGATCGCATCATTGCCACCAATCAATCGAACCGCACCTTTAAGCCCTGGCTCATCGGTCTGTCGGGATCGCTAGCTGCGCTGATATTGGCCGGTTTACTGCTCAACAGAAAGCTGAGATATGCCACTTCGCCAGCGGCTGATGACCTGCCTGAAGATCCCAGGCTGGTGCCATCCGAAGACTTCTCGAATCGACAGTATGCTGACGTGCGATCGCCTTTACTCACTCAGCCCAATATGTGGGCCAACGTCACCCAATATTTTCGACCTCGCACAGAAGTTAACAAGCAACCCTGCATTACGCTCGAAAACCCGACCCACGAAGCGATAGAGTTTTTGCTGGTCAAAGACGAGCACCATATTGGGCGCGATCCCGATTGGTCTGATCTCAAAATTCCAGAAGAAGGCTGGGAGGTGATTTCGCGCCACCATGCCACCCTGAAACGAGAGGGTGATAACTACGCCATCTACGACGGTGATGGTAAAACCGGCAGCACCAACAAAACCTTTGTAAACGGCGAGCCGGTACCCGTGAACAGAGGCATTCCGCTAAATGATGGAGATGAGCTGGTGATTGGCCAAGAGCCCGAACAACAAGTCAGGATGACCTACTCTAAAACCGTGCAGGGCAAGCGTCAGCATCGCAGCAGCCAGCTTGATAGAGCCCACTTGAATGGTGCTAGCCGCAACGGCAGTCACCACTAGCGGCCACCACTTAATTGTCTTCTATCTATTAAGCCCCCTATCAGCATCGTTGAGAGGTCGAGAACCTACGGTCATGGAAAATTCTTTATTAGGACGGCGATTAGATAGGCGCTATCAGGTCTTGCATAAGCTGGCCACAGGAGGGTTTGGCCAAACCTACCTGGCTGAAGATATTCGTCGCCCTGGGAATCCGCACTGTGTGGTAAAGCTGTTGCAGCCTGCTAGCAGCGATCCCCAGTTTTTAGAGAATGCCAGAAGGCTGTTTGTAACTGAGGCTGAGACGTTAGAGAAGCTGGGCAATCACAGCCAAATTCCGCGACTGCTAGCCTATTTTGAAGAGGATACCGATTTCTATCTGGTACAGGAATATATAGACGGATTGCTGTTAACCAACGAGCTGAAGCTGGGACAGCGGTGGTCAGAGGCAAAGACTATCCGGCTGATGGAAGAAGTTTTGAAAATTTTGCTATTCATCCATAGCGAGAATGTTATCCATCGCGACATTAAGCCGGATAATCTGATTCGACGGCGAGATGACGATCGCCTGGTGCTGGTAGATTTTGGCACTGTCAAACAAATTCGGACGCGGGTGGCGCTGGCCAATCAAGCCACTTCTACCATTTCTGTGGGCACACCCGGCTATATGCCCACCGAGCAAAGCCACGGCAAGCCCCGACCCAACAGCGACATTTACGCGCTCGGGGTGATTGCCATCCAAGCCCTTACCGGCCTGCACCCTACCCAAATTCAAGAAGATCCCGACTCGGGCGAACTGGTCTGGCAGCCCTGGGCGACCTGCGAAAAGGGATTGGTTCAGATTATCTCTAAAATGGTGCGCTACCACTTTAGAGATCGCTACCGATCGGCCTCAGAAGTGTTGCAGATCCTGTCGCAATACATCGCCAGCCGTCCTGATTTGGCCCCCGAGCTAAGACCGGTTGCGATCGCCTCCCCCCCAGCCCCGATCTACAGTGAGCCGCTCCCTACTGTCGTGGCTGAAAGAAAGCCGATTGTTTTACCCAAAGCAACCGCTGTCTCTTTACCCAAAGCATCTGCGCAGCCGCCCGCCGTAAAACCACAGCCTGGGCAATTGCAACCTCAGCAAACCGAGGTCATACAGGCCAGGGCAAGCGTCTTAGTTAAGCCCGATGCACTGGTGACAAAAGTTGAAAGCAAGAAGGCTGAAAAAGAAGCGGCTGAAAAAGAAGCGGCTGAAAAAGAAGATATTGCCTTAGCACCCGACCGACAACTTACAGAAGCCGATAAGGAGATTGCCTCAGATCCAGAAACAAACCGCGAAAGCAACTGGCAAGTAACGCACACTAGCCAGATGACGCTACCTATATCAATATCGGCTGCTCCCCTCGCCAAAGCGGTTGTGCCAGAAATAACCCGACAGGCAAAGCCTCTGGAAGCGATGGAGCTAGACGAGACGCCCGCGCTACAGGACATTCTAGATTTACCACAACAGTTGAATGTACCAGAGCCTTCAGGGCCAACGCCACTATCAAAGCGACGCTGGAAGAACCTGAAGCATCTGAGTGCGATCGGGCTTTTGTCAGTAGGTCTATTGGCTGGCGCAGGGCATACCTGGCGGGCAAAACAGGCTTGGCAGCAGGCAGAAAAGAGCCTCGCTGAGGGCAAGGCTTTTCAGGCCAAGCAGGCGTATGCGGAATGCGTTACGTCAGCGCAGACGGTACCGCAGCGATACGAATTACTGTATGCAACTGCGCAGAATTTGATTGGAGAGTGCTGGCTGAATCAGGCCGTGGCGCTGTCGGCAGAGCGGCGATTTAAAGATGCGATCGCTGCCGCTCAAAACATCTCCCCTGAAACGAAGAGCTACGCAGCCGGGCAAACGCAAACCCAAGCCTGGGCAAAGTTAATTGTAGAGACAGCTACTAACGGCTACCAGCAAGGAAATTTTGAATCGGCAAAGGGCATCATTCAAGCGGTTCCTGAAAACGCGGATATTTATGACGCCGCGCAAGCAACCCTGAAAACTTGGGAAACAGAATGGCAAAAAAACGCCGGTTTCTTGTCGGCAGCCAAAACTGCCCTCGATGCAAAAAAATGGCAAACAGCGATTGATGAAGCTGAAAAAATAACGCTGATGGGAGAGCCCCTTAAAAAAGAGCATCCCTACTGGAAACAAACCGTTCAGCCTATTGTCGCCAAAGCAGAACAAGCTATACTCGCGGCCAAGCAGGCCGAGCAACGCCAGGCGGCTGCGGCGGCTCAAGCAAAAGCGGCGGCTCAAGCAAAAGCCGCTGCTCCCGCTTACAGCAGTCCGGCTAGCTATTCTGCGCCTGCCCCGGCTTACTCAGCGCCCGCCCCAACCTACTCAGCGCCTGCTCCTAGTTATTCGGCCCCTGTTCCTAGTTATTCGGCCCCTGCCAGGTCTCCGTCCGGTGGTGGCGGTGGTGGCGGTGGCGGCGGATGGACATCTGAGCAGCGCTAGGCGTAAGCGGGGTACAGCTAACAGGCGTACAGCTAACAAGAGTACAGCCAGATGGCTACATCACAAGAGGGCTTGGCTATACACAAGATTGTGCATACCTTTAGCAGGCCAGCGGTGACTACTCTTGAGAAGTATAAATTTTCACGGTACCATCGCCGCTACCGACCACAAACGCCTTACCGTTTGCACTAAAGTCACCCGATAGAATGCGCTGATCGTTTTCTAAAAAGCTGCGGACTAGCTCACCGGTCTGCGCGTTCCACAGTTTGATGGTGCGATCCCAGCTACCGCTGAGTAAAGTATCGCCGCTAGGGCTAAACTCTAAAAAAGAAATGTAGTCTGAATGGCCGCTTAGAGGATTGCTGAGGCGATCGCGAATTAAATCGAACAAAACGACTGTGTTACGCTGCCGATTAGGCTGACCGTTAGTATTGGAGTCGGGGCTGAAGGCAAGCTGTTGCTGTTTTGGATTCCAGGCCACAGCATAAACCGAGCTTGCAAACCGATCGGACGTTTTTTCTAGCTGTTGGTTTTGCCAGTTCCAAATTTCAATTCTGCGGCCCAGGCCAGCGCTGGCTACCCGCTGGGGATTTTGAGGATCGAGTGCGATCGCCTGCACAAACTGCCCGGTATTAACGGTGAGATACCTGACGCCCGAATTCACCTGCCATACTTTGAGGGTGCGATCGCCGCTGCCGCTAATAATCTTTTGACTATCTGGGGTGAATGCAATTGAAGTCACCATATCTTCATGGCCCGATAGCGTATGCACCAGCCGCCCCGCCTGCCAGTCCCAAATCTTGACTGCACCCTTCAAAGTTCCACTGGCGAGCCAACGGCCATCTGGACTAAAAGCCAGACAAGTCACATCTGAATCTTGAGAAAGCGCGAGCACTCTTGACTGCGTTTCTAAGTTCCATACTTTGATGCTTCGATCGGCGCTGCCCGTCGCCAAAATTCGGCTGTTGGGATGGAATGCAACCGCACGCACCGGCCCGGTGTGCCCGCCCGCTTGAGAGGTGATGGTCAAGAGTCGGACGGCTCCTTCTCGCCAGCTAGGGTCTCGCTTATTGCGAGAATTTGCAGCACTGGGAGCGGCGTCGCTGAGCAGCAAGTTGTTATAAACAGGCTGGTCGGAGCGAATAGACATTGCAGCCCAGGCAGCATCAGTAGAAAACGCTGCCGCCAGCCCAAATCCCCATGGAAAAACGCTGAGCGCGGCGCAAGCAGCTAAAAAACGTCGTTGCCTCAGCCAAACCCAATTCTTTGGTAAAGTCATTGCCCTGTGATGATAATAGAAAGCTTGTAGCCATAAAAGCTTGAATACTTTGACTATCTTCTATCATCCAGGCCGTTTTTTCGATTTGCGGGGCTTTCTTTACTTTCTTAATGTAAACGCGGCATATCTGGTAAATATTCAATCAATTTAGACTAGGGCTCTACCACAACAGGGGTACCCAGGCTGACTAATTCATACAGTTCGCGCACATGTTCGTTGTACATCCGCACACAGCCATGAGAGGCCGCAGTGCCAACAGACTTGCGGTTTGGGGTGCCGTGGAACCCAATCACGTTAGTGCCATCTGTCCAAAATCCCATCCAACGCTCGCCCAAAGGGTTTTGGGGGCCGGGCGGCATGACCTCATCGGTTAGTGGATTTGTCCAGCCCGGATCGACAATTTGTGAGAACACCTCATATTCGCCCACAGGGGTTTCCCAACCGGCTCGGCCAATGGCAACCGGGTAGCTAGTCTCTAGCGTTTCGCCTCGGTAGACGTACACCTTGCGCTCACTCAGACGAAGCAGCAGTCGAATAGCCTGCTCTTCAGCGGCGGATTCTGCTTCGGCAGCAGAGGCAGGCGCATCCGGTTCGGATACAGCCGGTGCGGCGACTGGCGGCGCAGTCGGACGAGTTGGAATGGTGCGCCACAGGTCTTCGAGGGTCGGCGAATCAGCCGTTGTAAAAGAGGATGGCGGCAGGATCTGTAATGAGGGATCTTTCGGCAATTTGGCTAGGGCACTAGCGGGTACTAGGCTGCCTAATAGCAGGCTACTGAAACCGACAATGAGGGATCGGTAAGTCAATGGATGGCGGTGCAGCAATTTGTGGTTCATAAAGGCGATGTTATGATTACGGCGACTCGTTTCATCAACCGGCGGTTCATTGACTGGCATTGACTTATGTAATTTTTGGCATAGCGTTTTGCCGATTTTAACCTAAAGCCGCTGACGAATGGATCTGTTTGGCGACACTTTGACAACTGGCCAACCGATCAATTATCTGTAGGAAATCACCTGTGAAAGATCGCCTCGGAAAGTCGCCTGGAAAAATCAACTAGATGCCCTCATACCGGGCAACTTTGGCCCAAGTGCCGGGGCCAACTTCTTTTTCAAATTCTTGGGTGATCCAGTCGCCGCCTTTGCCAATGCGGCGGGCGCTTTTGCGCAAGTATTCGACGATCACTAGCTGCTGCTCCCAGGTGGGCCTAGCGCCATAGAGTGAGCCAAAGGCCCAGCCGGGATTCGGCAGGCGATCGCACTGTTCATAAAATGCTCTATCGGCCCAGGTCGGCGCATAGCCGCGCTTAAAGGCCCTGCGCCGGTGACTGTGGTATAGCTCTACCAGCGTGGGCACATCGCGAATCTGTTTGGCCTGCTGGTTAGAGTAAATTTCGACCATGTCCTCGGTATTTACAGGTCGGTCGCTGACCCACTGATGAGCACAGTCGGGGCATTTGACAATAAAAGACAGCACGATGCGACCGCAGGCCGGGCAGGGCTTGGTTGGGGCAACGCCGCCGCCGCCAGTCGATTGTTTTTGGGTGGGCAGGCTATAAGCTTCGACATCTTCAGGAAAGCCTAAGCGCTGCAAGTTACCGGCCTGATCGAGAATAATGCCGTATTCTTTACCGGTGTCGGGAGAGATTCGCATGACCCTGCCGAGTTGTTGAAAATGCATGGCGCTAGACTGGGTAGGTCGCAGCATCAGCCCCACTTCTACGCTGGGTTCATCGAAGCCAATGCTGATCACATTGCAGGAGGTAAGGACGGTTAGCTCGCCTGTTTTGAGCGCGTGATATAGCTTTTTGCGGTCTTTAATAGCGGTGCCACCATCGACGGTATCGGCGCTGACGCCAGCTTTACGAAAGGCTTCGGCGACGTGATTGGCATGTTCAATATCAACGCAAAAGGCGATGGTGCGTTTGCCGTTGCCAATGCGAGACCATTCTTCGACAATTTTTTCGACAAGTTCGGTGCGATCGCAAGCATTCTTCAAATCTCTCTCATCATAATCTCCCCGTACCGTCTTCACCTCTTCCAACTTTGCCATACTATCTTGCGGCATACTGTAATACTTCATCCGCGAAAGATAGCCCATGTCTTGCAATACATTGGGCACAGGCGAGGCCACCAAAGTATCTAAATAGTCTCCGAGTTGTTCTTTCCCTAATCGCAGAGGCGTTGCTGTCATTACCAAATGCACCGCGTCTTTGTGGGTTCGCAACATTACCTTCTTGCCCACCTGGCTAAACAGGGTAATGTGCCCTTCATCGTAAAACACTACATCAGCGGGCCACTTGTGCCACCAGCGACGCTTTGCCATCGTTTGAATGCTGGCAATCTGAATCGGCGCATCGCGATTTTCTTCCCAACCCGCCTTAATGAAGCCACACTGCAAGCCAAACGCCTTCATCTTTTCGTAGGTTTGGCCTACTAACACGTCCAAATGCACCAAAAACATCAGCCGCTTGCCTGCGTCTTCGGCATGAGCGCAAATTTGCCCGCTAATGATAGTTTTGCCTGCGCCTGTACCCGCGATGATGGCAATTCGCTTGTGGCCTTCGTTTAGCTCGCGGTAGAGGTCATTGACGAGCTGAACCTGATAGGGCCGCAGTTTGGGCGGTTCAACTTTAATCGTCGAGACTTCAGGTAATGTCTCTTCGGACGCTTGAGTAGGATTTTCTGTTGACGGGTCAGGCATGGCATAAGGCAATCGACCCAGCTACAGGGGCAACGCCGAAGAGAGCACTAGTGAGTTTGAACTAGTTTCCTATGATATCGCAGAGCATACCCCCCGTGGCTTTTTTAGCTTTGTGAATGCAAACTACGGCATGAGATCGTTGAGTGTCAGCCTTAAGCTAGGGAAAAGGCTAGAGACAATAGGGTCGTGTAAATGGAACTGTTGTTTTTGATAACGTGCTTCTGCTGTCGCTGATACCTGTAGCTGGCAGATTGTTATAGTCGGTTGCTTTGGCTTACCGATAAAATCTAGTCCGCCTAATCCTCGAAAGTCTACAATCCAGTATTCGCTAATACCCAAAAATAAGTACTCTTCCACCTTGCGGGCATAGTCATCTTGCCAGTTAGTACTGACAACTTCCACCACCGAGACAATAGATTGCCCTGACGAAACAATGGGTTCTCTTTGCCACAGAGGTTCCTGTTGTAGCTTTTCTCGATCTAAAACAATAACATCAGGACGAAGTATCGTAGCGCCAGCAGCAGGGGGACGAATCAAACAATTTTTGGGAATTATCCAATCTTTCTGAGCATTTAAAATAGCTGAAAATAGGTAGCCTGAGACTTTACCTGAAACTGCTTCATGTGGGCCAGTAGGTTCCAAGTTGCGTAGCACTCCATCAATTAGCTCGTAGCGCGGATCGTCTCCATATTGTGCTACAAACTCTGCCGCTGTCAGTGTTTTAGTGGGTGTATAAGTCACTAGACGCTCTCAGCTTAAGCTTTGATTAGCTTTAGTTTTACCCATATTGTACCACTGTCACTCGCGGTCATGACTTTCTCTTTTTTGCAAAATCATACTATTGCAATAAAACATTCCATCTGTTGATAGAGCATCAATTATGCAAAATATAGCTATGCTATGAGCTGATTCATTGAAAAAGGAATATAACAACCATGATCAGTTTACTTCAGAAAGTCATTCGCCATCGGGCAACTACAGCAGGCGTGTTGCTGGCAGCTTCTATGACTGTTTTGACAGCTTGCGCAACGCCGGAAGAGACGACGACGCAGGAAGATGCAATGGAAAACGTGACGACCGAAGAAGTCTCGGGTAGCGAGGGAGATTTGGTTGGTGAAACAGTGTCAATTCGAGCAGAAGTCGAAGAAACCGTGGGTGAGGACTCTTTCTTACTGGAAGACGAGCAGCTTTTTGGCGGCGAAAATGTTTTGGTGATTAACGCCTCCGGTCAGCCTTTTGTATTGACTGAAGGGGATGACACGCCTGTGCAAGTTACAGGTGAAGTGCAGCAGCTAGTGCTAGCCGACTTTGAAACAGAGTACGGCCTTGCTCTCGATCCGACGCTATATGCCGACTACGAGAATCGTCCGGTTGTCGTTGCTCAGTCAATTGCACTTTCTCCTGACCCTGGCGACATTACGAGTGATCCTGAGCAATATTACAATCAAAGAATTGCGGTTGCAGGTGAAGTAGAAGACAAGCTTTCACCGACGACCTTCACCATAGATGAGGAGGAATTGTTCGGTGGTGACGATTTACTGGTACTTACCCAAGGTGTAACGCCCGAAACTCAAGATGGCGAGAAAGTAACGGTTACAGGCGTCTTACGTCCCTACGTAAAAGCAGACTTTGACACAGATTATGACTTGGACTGGGATCTTTCAGTGCAAGAGCAGGTAGAAGCAGAATACACTGAAAAACCTGTGTTTGTAGCAGATAGTGTGTATCCTTCTGCAATGTAGAACTATTTGCTTGGGAAAAACATTTCGTCCGGTTAGATTTTTCCTAATCTGAACTTTTAGTCTCAAGTTACAAAATAAAGCGCTCTGTGAACGGCTCACATGGGCGCTTTTTACACTTGTTTGAGTTCGTATTATGCATAGCTACTATGCATAAAGTCGGATTCTCTCTTATTCTTTTTGAATATGGCTTTGCGTTATTTAGCGGTTACCTATAGACCAAGAGAGCGATGGCAGCCTGGCTGCTAAGCGCTAACTTGTTGAGAGCTTTTACTTTGTATTAAGCAAGGAGATAATAATGGATACCTTTAAAGCTGTTTTGAAAAATCTAGGTACTGTAGGTTCTGTTTGTGGTGTGCTAATGCTGGCTAACGCTTTGTTTGCTCCGAGCGCTACTGCTCAAACGGCGAATGATTTAAATGAGAGCGATCGCACTGCTCGCCTAAGGGCACTACAGTTATCGGTGATAAATAGAGAAACTAGCCCAGATAGCCTATCTCAACCCTCGTCAATGTCGGGGCAGAACGCTCCCGTCGATTCTGTTGATTCGGGCTATCCACTGCCAGAGGATCGCAGTGTGGCGATAGCCACAGCAGTGCCTGTTGACAACCAGCTATCTATCATGTTGGTTAACGATACAGGCGCGGTGGTAACTTATGAAGTAGTAGGAGACACCACGAGAAGAGAACTCATGGGCGGTGAATCTGCCATGCTACAGAGCATCCCGCTACCGGCTACGATTACAGCGATTCGCGAAGATGAAGGACTGCTGGATGTGACGGCTAACGCCTCCGAAGCCGGGATGTTGGAGATTTCGCTGATGCAAGCGCCTGCCCTGGACGATACCCAAGGTGTCGTTCGGATTCAGGAAGATGGTCAAGTATTTGTGAATTGATCATTGCCTTAGCGCTATAGCCCTAGCCTTCGAGTGTGAAAAGAGTCAGCTCGGGGGGACAAAATATGCGCAGCGGGACAATGCTCATCCCAATACCGACGTTGATGTAGAGGTTGTTGCCAGCTTCGCCGTAACCCCGTGCCCAGCCATCGGCAAAGACTTTGTCCTTTTGAGTGAGTTTTAGCCACGACCACTGGGGAGAGTTAGGGAGACGCATCTGACCCCCATGAGTATGTCCGGCAACCGCTAAAGGCGCAGAACTGGGGGGAAATAGCTCGTAAGTATCAGGGTTGTGCATGAGGACAACCCTGGGAGCGCCCTCAGGAATGCCCTGGAGGGCTGCGCTAACATCGTCTTGGTTGGCCCAGCGAGAGTCAACAGCGGCCAGGTATAAGGGTTCGTCGCTGCCCGCGAGGCGCATGGTAGTAGATTCGTTTTCGAGTACTTCTATGCCAGCAGCTTCTAAGGCAACTTCTAAGTTACTAGCTAGCTGGTTTGCGGGGTCGGCTGTTTTGCTGCTCATGCCATAGTCATGATTGCCCAGGACGGCATAAGTGGGAATGCCTGCCTCTACCAGGGGTTTGACGATGCTGACGGCGGTCTCAATTTCAGCTTCGGGGTTGGGATCGGCGTGGTAGATGAAATCGCCACTGATGAGGACAGCGGCAGGGTTAGCTTCTATGATTTGGCTGACGCTGCGGCGGGCGGTGCCGGGGTTACCTAGCCACATGCCGACTTGGAAGTCAGAAATCTGGGCAATTTGCTTACCTTGCCATGCGTTAGGAAGGTTGGGAATTGTCGCTGTTTCTTTTTCTGTGTTTAAGAATCGAGGCTCAATAAGGCCCCAAAGCGCCAGCAGAGCAACAGTGCCTCCAACTCCTAAGAACAAGTACTTTAAACTTTTTGCAATATTTTTCATTGTTTTAGAATCTGGACAGTGCGAAGTTTTTCTTTAACGAACATTCCCAGACCCAAAGGGCAAGGAATGTTCGAGACTGGTTGAATCATCACACTCAACCAGTCCAATTATGGAACTCTATACCCGGATTGAGC
>JBAQZP010000067.1:0-2609 GCA_049791095.1 Phormidesmis sp. | reverse complement strand
TGTCAGCTTGCAGGCTGCGTCTTTCATGGTTTCCTTCATCTGCTCATCTAGCATTCCTCAGCCACTCCCAACTGACTCAAGTCCGCCTTATAATGACTGGTAATGTATTTTATTGCTAGTCCCTTATTTCAATGGCGGCGGTTTGCAAAACTCCTGAGACTTCCACATTGAAAGCAGTTCTTTCTGATACAGACTAGCCCACTCAATGACTAGCCTTTCAGCGCGGGTTGGCAGATCTCCTTCTATGATTTCCAACAACTCAATGCTAATAAGCGCATTGTGCTCACCATAAACGGCATGAAAATGGGGCGGTGGATGGTCACCAAAGAAAACTTTGATAATAATCCTCTAGAATCGCGAAATCTCTGGCATATTGCTCAAAATAACTTATTAAAAAGGCCAGCCAAGTCTTCGGTTTCCCTACCAAACTGACTGGCCCGTTTTTATTTTCGGGTATTCAGCCTAAAAATCAAAATCACTGAAGATAGGTTTCGACTCTCTATTGAGTAATGTAACGGATAGACACAGACACTGACTTTTTAGATACTCTTCGTAGGCACTTTGTGGCCAAACCCATCGCACTGCAATTAGAAATATCATAAAGGAACTCACTGCGGCGATCTGAATGCGACGAGACTCTATCTTTTACAAGCTGTTTCAGCGCTCTCCCTCAGTGTTGTTTCAGCTCATCCCCGACCCACCCCAAAACACCGAAGGTTATCGCTTCGACTCAGTTGCCGTCAAAGAACCCAGGTTCGAAATCGACGGCGTTATTTTGCCGCCCGAAGGTGAAATAGGCCCTGTCTTCTTCATTGAAGTGCAGTTTCAAAAAGACGAACGCCTCTACGAAAGAGTACTGGCCGAATCTGCACTGTATTTCTATCGCAACCGAGAACGCTTTAGCGACTGGCAAGCCGTCACCCTTTATCCAACTCGCAGCATTGAGCAAAGCGACCTGTACCCGCATCGCCGACTGCTAGAGAGCGGCCAAATCCGTCGTGTCTTTTTGGACGAACTCGGTGAAATTCAGCAGCTACCGCTTGAGGTGGGGCTGATGGTATTGACGATGATAGACCAGGAACGGGCACCTGCCGAAGCGAGGCAGCTACTCGCCAGGGCCAACGAATCCGCTCAGTTATCTGAAAGACGTGCCATCATTGATATGATCGTCACCATCATTTCGTACCAATTTGGGCAAATGAACCGGCAAGAGGTAGAACAAATGCTAGATATCTCCTTTGAAGAAACCAGAGTTTACAAAGAAATAAGGGCTGAAGCAATGGCTACAGGCAGAGCCGAGGGCAGAGCCGAAGGTGAAGCTAGAGGCGAGGCAAGGATTATTCTCCGGCTTTTGGAAAAGCGACTGGGAGAACTTCCCGATACTCTACGCGCCAAAATATCTAACTTATCGCTGCCTGAGCTGGATACATTGGGCAATGAATTGCTGGACTTTGAGAGCTTAGCTGAAGTAGAAAGCTGGCTGGAAGAATAGCCATAGGTAAGCGAGCATAGTCAAAATATCACGCTACGCGGGAGAAGAGGAAAAGCGCAAAAGCGCAAGAAGGGTAAAGCGCTAGTTAGTCCTGGGGGCGGAACAACTGACTCGAAAACCGATGACGTCGTCGCGGAGGTCGGGCGTAAAGTAGCTGCGATACGCAGAGCGGCAATACCTCGGACTGAAGTACCAGGAACCGCCACGTAGTATACGACTCGCCTCTTTATCATCAGTAATCCAAGCGCTCCCATCAGTTGGAGCACCTTCGTAATTTTCGTGCCAGTGGTCTTGGCACCATTCCAAAACATTGCCATGCATGTCACACAGCCCAAAGGCATTGGCAATATCGAAGTGATCCACCGGGGTCGTTTGCTGACGATACTCACCCTTGGGGCCAGCACCGTAGGAGCCAGAGTAGGTCTTTTCCTGATATTCCCAGTCCGTTCCCTGGTAATTTGCCAGGTCGGTGGTGATAGTTTCGCCAAAATGAAATGGGGTTGTGGTTCTGGCACGGCAGGCGTATTCCCATTCGGCTTCGGTGGGTAGGCGGTATTGGCGATTGGTGTGGAGGGTGAGGCGATCGCAAAACTCCACTGCCTCATACCAAGACACCTGCTCCACCGGCAAAAGGTCACCCTTAAAACGTGAGGGCTCTAACTTCAGCTCAATATTTACCGGGGCCATCGCCGCTACCACACGCCACTGAGCCTGAGTGACGGGGTAGCGAGCCATAAAGAAGTGAGCGATCGCCACCTCGTGCTGTGGGCCTTCGTCGGGCGATCGCTCTAGCTCATCCTCAGACGAACCCATGAGGAAGCTACCGGGAGGGATGCGCATCATTTCTAAGGGCCGAATGCCTTCAGCTAGAAACTCTTCGTAATATTGGTTCTGGCCCTGGCGTTTATTGATGGTGAGCTGAAAGGATGCGACCATTTTTCTGCTAAAACTAACGGAGCGATAGAATGATAGGAAACCTAATATACCTGCTGGGCTTTGTTGCATGAATGGGTCGATAGGAAGCTGCGGAGGACAGTGGTAAATCGGTAAAGTAGTGGATAACAACAACACACCACAAAACCCATGACAAGCCACTACCGCATCCGCAACTGGAGTA
>JBAQZP010000066.1:0-7267 GCA_049791095.1 Phormidesmis sp. | reverse complement strand
TAGAAGATGTTCGCGTACGCGAACTAGCTGACGAAATTATAGAAGCGCAGCGACGAGAGATTAACGAAATGGAGTGGCTGATTGCCGATATTCGCGAGAGCGGAACTGTCACTACCTCTGAAGAGGCTGAGGCGAGACCCATGCCAGAATTTACATCTCAGCCAGAGTAGTTCTCCAAAAATCTAGCTGCTTGAGATTTGAGGGCTTAGTGTGCTGGCGTATTGGACGCTATCAAAGTTTTCTGGAATTTTTACCATTGCTATCGTTTAGAAGTGTCAATGGTTCCTTTGTAAGCTCAATGCTTAATCAACCTTACAAAGGAGGAGCCATCAATAACGGCGGAAAATTGTCCACATATGATTTAGAGAGCCTTGTTCGTGGGACTTAATGGAGAGCACCAAAAAGTGTGGGAAACGTTGAAAACTCCTTGAATAGTACAAACGATTTTATTGGGGTTCATACCGAATAACGCCTTTGACTATGGGTTGCGATCGCCAATTTCAGAATTCGGAAGGCGCACACTTGAGCAAAGATTGAACGAGTTTTCGGGCTTTCCCACGGTTTTTTCCGCTCTCCTAATACCTTGGAAGTTGAACCATGCCGACATTTGTGAAAATGGCGTTGTTACTACATCTGAAGAAGCTGAAGCTAGACCTATGCCAGAATTCTCATCTCAGCCTGAATAGTACTGGTTGTGCTCAAGATGCAAACCTCGCCTGAGCTAGGTCTCTGCTCCTACCGTCTCTTTGAGAGGACATTTGACTAGCTCATCTAAGTCAGCGTTGATACGGGTTAGACAATAGCCTAAGATAGTTTTTCTTCTACTATCAGCTTCTTGGGCTAATTTATCTTTAAACGAAGTTATCCACGCTAATTCATCATTCAATCCATGATTGGTTAGCCTGTACCTCTCTTTTAGCGCGTAACAGATTACCCACCTAATCTCGTCAGGTATAGATATAAGAGTAGAGATGAATTGGTCTACATCCATATATTGCAATATTGGCACGTTAAAATAGCTCTTCGTTTTATCGTTACTGTAGTTACTTAGGCACAAGATTCTCTTGACCTTTTGAACATCAGAACTCATCAGTGTCAGTACTTTATTAGCTATCAAAGGTAAATGCTTCTCTTTAGTGAATTCTCCATATTCTGTTGCATAGGACTCAAATTCCTCAAATTCTTTGTGATCGCGCCCTTGATAAGACAAGCTGAAAGCGCCCATATTTGAACTTGCATACCCTAGCAATTCTACTAGCACGTCTGCCGAAGCAAAAAAATCCTCTAATCCATTTAAATACGCATCATTGATTAGATACTCTATGTACTCTTTTCCTTCTTTGATAAATTGTTCTGGTGACTTGGAGTACAGTTTAGTGTGTGCAAGCGTTAGAAGAACTCCAAATACATGTTTGACTACAAAAATATTCGTAAGCTTCTTCTTCTCGAAGTCTGAGGCAACACGAGGAAGCAAATCTCTAAACTCATCTTCTGAAAGATCTGAAAAATGCCAAAGTTTCTTCCATTCAGGTATATTTGCACTTTGAAAATGTACGCTGTTTTCAAAGTTGGCCCTGAGTTCTTCTCTGTCTAAAATCCCTTCATTAAAAAATACTTTCCACCATCTTTCATCAGGAAAGAGCGATCTCGAAAAGAAAAAGCTATATCTCTCGAAGAACGATGGCTGAGATTCTTCTGGCTTTTTTTGATCCGTGGCTTTATGAAGTGAAGGCAGTGCTCTAGCAATCACCCTTTTTGTGTTTTGCTCCACTAAACTGTCTATATCATTTGGTTGTAGGATACCTTCTTTGATATTGATAGTTAGAGCCACTAAGCTTTTAAGTAGTGCCTCAACGAGTTCTGGTATGGCCTTCGCTTCATCGGGAAGTACATCGAATATTCTTTCGAAATTTAAGATGATCTGTTTCAAGCTTCTTAGATTTCTATAGCCAGAGACCGCATATACTTCTTCAATAATGTGTGCATTGCTAAGAATTGATCTTTTAGCAGTCTCTGATATCAGGTCATTCGCAAAAGGTTGAATTGCGCTATACAAGTCGAACTGAATACTAAGAGTCTGGCCTACTATCTTTTCTTTAACCGTTTTATATTTCTCACCCTTTAGATCTTCTATCTTGTTTTCGTTTGAAAGAATAATAACTTTGGAATTCTGGCCTTCTACGAAAGAGTTTATACATCCAAATATGTCTTCAATATCGAGATTGCATCTTTCTAAATCATCAAAAACAATGATTCTTTTCTCAACGTTGTTCAGATACTCAGGAAGGGGTATGTCTGGAATCTGAAAACTGTAGGAGCCATCATTCTTCTTATCCGCATTCAGATCAACTTGTATCGTAGTTTTTATAAGTCCCCTCAGTACAATGCCAGCTAACTTTGCAGGTTTTGATGATAGGAGAGGGTGTAGTGCTTCAAAAAACTTGTCTTCTATCTGAGATAAGGTAGATACCCCGTAGAGGCTGATATATATAGGCTCACCCGAGCGCTCCTTAGACCGTTGAAAGTAGTCTTTTATGAACCAAGTTTTACCTACCCCCCAGTCTCCCTTTAGCAAGACTGCAAAACCGGGGCCACTGTCTAAACCGCAGTAATAATCTAGGTAGTTTTCTACATGTGCGTTCACTCCTTTCTTCTCAGAGACTTGCATCTGGTTAGACAACTTTGATCCTCCGTTTTTGAAAGGCCAGTATCGGCTTTGATTTGCCATAGGATTTTAAATGGAAAATAGCAGTCGAGACCAATTCGACATATATAAGGCAATATGGTTTAGTCATTACCGCAAGCAATAAACCAACGCATTTCTGGTTACAAACGCCGTAGCTCACCAAATACTATAGCCTCGCTTCTCTCGTCGTTCCGCCACTGCGTCAAATATTTCTGCACATTGCTCATAGCGATCACACACCTGCTCACGACTCTGGCCCTGGAACGCACTTACTCTGCCCCACCGACGCAGCACCACCCATTGCCCAAACAGGTTTTGCCGCATCTATTAAAGTCAGCAGAGAGGTCACCCCCTCTGCTGCTCTACAAAACCGTGCTTGAGACTTTCACCTCACACGGCTCCTCAGTCGTACGACTGCTTTCACCAGCACGTCTACTACCGTCTAGGACAGTCTTTTGATGGTGGCAATGTCTGTGAATGAGCTGTAGGTTAGATGCTTCGTTCTTTCCGCCTAACGCCTTCGGAACGATGTGGTCGATATCCCACACATCTGTATTCTTGAAATATAATCCGCAGTGGACACACTTCCCTTTCTGCTGCTTTAAGAATCTCGCGATTCTACTCGTCAGCTCGGGATGTCTTCCCATACGTGTACTCCAATAGACCAAGTTTCCGTCATAAGGTGACGAGCGACCTTTCACCTTGACATAACGCCTAAATCTTGTGGCGCTATGTTTTAGGAGTACAGCTACTGGCTTTCCATCCTTGAAGGCCGAAAAATTCCATTTACTGTTCTTTATGGTGTGGAAGTACTTGTTGACAATCCAATCGACCGTTTTCCTTACGTGGCGGTGTTTTCCCCATCGCATTGCTTTCCAAATGATTTGGTGATCCATTTTTGGAAAATAGGTTCGAGTACACACAGAGAAATAGTTACTCCATCCCCGTATGACTGGGTTGAGCCTTCTGATTAGCACTTCTTGGCGTGAGCCATAGGAGGCTTCAAAGATAGTGGCTATCTTTCTGTAGTGGGCCTTCAAACTCTTTTTACTAGGGGAAAATTTGGTCTTAAATCCAAGTAGTCCATGACTTCCCCTACCTGAACTATGTTTTCCAGTGGAAAACTGCCTAACATGGAATCCCAGAGAATCGAATCCTGGCGCTTCATCGTTATAGGCGTTCAGAGTATGGGTCAATCTTGTTTTGCTTGGTTTCAACGCTAAGTCCATGTCCGCCAGCCATTCTTCTATCTCTGCTTTGCACCGCTTGATGACCTCTATATCTTTGTGAAAGATAACGAAGTCATCGGCGTATCGTATGACGGCGACTGACTGCCGTTTAACGGTGATCGATTGTTGATTACCGTTAGCTCTAGGCATATCGAACTGTCTGGCTAAGCTCTTTATATGCTCTTCCATGCCATGAAGGGCGATGTTTGCCAGTAACGGAGAGATGACTCCGCCTTGAGGCGTTCCTTCGTTAGTGGGGAAGAGCGTTTTCCCATCCATGACACCAGCCTTTAACCAGGCTCGGATTTGTCTCCGTAGGGTGGGATAGGTATTCAGTTTTTCTAAGAGCTTCTGATGGTTGATTCTATCGAAACACTTACTGATGTCCGCATCCAGCACAAACTTTGGCTTGCGTTGGATGGTTTGTTGTATTGCTGCGATAGCATCATGACATGAACGTCCTGGTCTAAACCCGTATGAGTTAGGTTCAAATTGCGCTTCCCATTCTGGCTCTAGGGCCATTTTGACAAGCGCTTGCAAGGCCCGGTCTTTCATTGTCGGTATTACCAAAGGTCTTTTCTCTTCCGTTCCAGGTTTAGGAATCCATACCCTTCTATTTGAGCTTGCCTTCGTCCCAAGATAGAGTTCATCTACCAGGGATAGTCGTTGCTTCGGGGTTAGCGATTTTACACCATCCACACCTGCCGTCTTTTTCCCTCGATTGTCTTGAGATACGCGACGTACCGATATTGCCTTGGCTGCCCAAGACTTGGTAAGTAGTCTTTGGAGTCTGCGAACTAATTTGACATCACCACGTTCAGACGCTCGATATATCCGCTTTTGCAACTTATAAGCATTACGTTCTAGCTTATGCCAGTCGATACTGCTCCATTCATACATCGAGCGATTGCCCGTGTTCATGACATTTGCATTGCTACTCATAGCTATACCTTTCGTACTACCGTGAGTCCGTCTGCCTATCTCTGCCGTTACAGCAGAGCCTTCGCTTCTGACTCAATCTTGCTTCTCGATAGCCTGGATTACCAGAGGTTACGTCTTAGCTGACTGCTCATATCATCGACCTGATATGAGAGCTATTCAAGAAGTTACTTCGTTCCTCATAACTATTGGTTGGTTCCTTTAGGATGTCATCTATACACCGAGTCCTTTGAGACAACACGGTGGATAAGACACTGCGACCCTTATCCGTCTCTTGTGGACTATGCCCTTTTTGGGTCGACCAGCGTATCATCCTAATTTTTCGCTGGCTCACTATCTCTGATGCTTCAGGCGATGACTTCGCAAAACGCTATCCATAGGAACTTACTGGTGAAGATACTCTCTTAGGCTAGGGTATCTGGCGCTTTTACTCCCGCTTTACGGATTGATGGCTAGTCGCTACCGTAGGGAATACGTTTTTACCTCCCGTGTCTGAGGAGCAGGACTTGAACAATTTGCTCTCACCTGCATAGTCATGAAGTTGTCAATTATGAGGGATTAAAGTGCGAACTCTACCCCATAGGGTTACCTCATAAAAGCTAGTCGTCCCTCGGGAACAAGCCCGATTTAGACTAAACGAATCGCACCACAACAATAATGGCGAGTATCTTTTCGCCAGTCCTGGCGCTTCCACTTGTCTAGCTGATAATCCATGCTCACTCCTCACTTGCACCTGCCTACCCACACTTCCTGCGTCTGATAAAAGCTGCCCCGCTGCTCCAGTGGAAAGCCCCCGAGCAAAGCTGCGATCCACACTTCTATCAGCGGCATCCTCAACTGCTTCTGAAGATCAACCAGTCGCTGCGGCGAGTCCACCTGCCCACCGGCTAACGCCTTCACCCAGCCCGATACGTTCTCAGCATGAGAGACGGCCAACGCCTGACTTTTGAGATCGTCATCTTCTAGCGCGTCAATCATATCTAAAACAGACAGCTTCTCGACATTGCCTGCGACGGAATCCTCATCAGTCTTATCTTCATTTGGGCGATCGCTGCTCGTATCATACGAACGCTGTACGAGATCTGAAAAGTCCAGCTCCTGTGTCTGACGAGTCAGCCCTTGCAGCCAATCGCCGTCCATCACCGGCCCGTCAGAATTGTGCGCGTCCTGCCAGTCTTCCCAAAGTAAGTCGGACTTCGTCTCACATAGTCCCGCTAACTTCAGCAGAATATCGCCCGCGACTCGAAGGTGATCGCGCTGCTCTAACCCTGCCAACTCACCCTCAAACTGCTTCCAAAGGCTCAAGACATCGGCGGTCTCTGGCACTTCAGCCGCTTCCTCAAACGCTACTTCTAAGTTCAGCTCTAGCTGGCGTACATCAACCATTGTCTCCTTCCGCTAAACGACTCAAAAAGGAATTGACACCTAAGAGCTGAATACCTCGCGCCGCCATCGCCGCTCTCAATCCGTCATCTGCTCGCAGGTCATCGTCTCCCGAGACGATGATGTCGGCTTTTCCATCAATGGCAGTAGCCAGAACAGGTAAGTCCTTAGGGTTCCGGCAGTTAGGCGGCACCGTGGCGACTTCAACCCAGTCAGCACAGCCCCTTAACTGAAGCTTTAATCGAACTGCCTGGCTGTCGTCAATGCGCTTGCGCAGGCGAGGCCGCTGCCATACCTCGTGCAGTTCATCAAACAGAAACTGGCTCATCACTAACTGAAACTGCCGTTGGTTGAACGCTTCCAGAATCGGTAGCGTTATCCGCCCCCTGAGCAAGATCCGAATCCAGACATTGGTGTCAATCACAACGCGCAACACCATCAGCGAGGCTGCTGACGAACAGCTTGAACCTCAGCCATAATTTCATCATCGCTGATGTCGTCAGCAGAAGCACTAGCATATAGCTCTTGAATCAAGGCGGACAGATCTGAAGCTAGTTCCGACTGTACAAGCGCTCTGGCTACCTGCATACGCTCCTCCGGCTGTAGATTTTGTACAGCTAGAATGAGCTGATCTAAGGTAATAGGGACAGATATCATACAAACTCAATCCTTATCTCACGGTTCGCTCATTTACTTTAGTGGTTCGGTAAAATACTAAAACGCTACATGTAGCGTATGTCCGGTTGGTTTTTGCTAGATGACTGCCTGATCAGATGTATGGAAAGCAAAACTCACAACTTTGTTTAGTTGACAATAGCTTGAAAGCCTATTGATATCGTAGTATTTCAGAACCTCAAATTATTTTGCGCGAACCATGAGCTTATAGCGAGAATTTCTGAATTGGCGCAGACTATTTGATTGGGGGCGATCGCTCAGTAGGCAACCTGTTTACCTAACTCGGTCGAGCTGAAAACAGCGACATTGGATAGCAGTCCTAACTGCTATCCACCTTAACCTGCGCTAATCGGTC